>NZ_VJMG01000055.1 GCF_007004135.1 Affinirhizobium straminoryzae | reverse complement strand
CTCGGCATGTCCTATGTGCTGTCGGGCGATCTGCGCGCCGCCGAAACCTATCTGCGCACCGCGATCCAGCAGCCGGCGGCCGACAGCCGCGTTCGCCAGAACCTTGCGCTTGTCGTCGGCCTGCAGGGCCGCTTCGCCGAGGCGGAAGAGATTGCCCGCAAGGAGCTGACGCCGAGCCAGGCGGAGGCGAACGTGACCTATCTGCGCGGCATGCTGTCCCAGCAGAATGCCTGGGCCAGGCTTGCCGGCAAGGACGGCAAGGCGGCAAAACGCCAGATCGACTGAGCGAGCCGCTTCGTCTCCACCGGGAGGGCCTGCGCCTGATCAGAAGCGGGAGGCGACCTGAATGCCGGCGGGCCCGAGAATCACCGCGATGAGCACCGGCAGGAAGAACAGGATCATCGGCACGGTGAGTTTTGGCGGCAAAGCAGCGGCCTTCTTCTCGGCCGCATTCATCCGCTCGTCGCGCCCCTCCTGCGCCAGAACCCTCAGTGCCTGGGCAATCGGCGTGCCGTAACGGTCAGCCTGGATCAGCGCCGTGGTGACGGACTTGACGATATCCAGCTGGGTGCGGATGGCAAGGTTGTCGAGTGCCTGCCGCCGGTCGGGCAGGAAGGACAGTTCCGCCGTGGTCAGCACCATTTCTTCCGCCAGTTCAGGCGATTGCGGGGCAAGCTCCTCCGCCACCCGGCGCATGGCCGCTTCCAGCGAAATACCCGATTCGACGCAGATCAGCATCAGGTCCAGCGCATCCGGCCAGGCCCGCTTGATCGAGGCCTGCCGCTTGGTGACGCGGTTGCTGACATAGATGTTCGGCGCATAGAAGCCGGCATAGGCGGCAAGGATGGTGGCGAAGAGCCGCATGGGCAGCGGCCGGGTGGCAAGATTGCCGAACCCGAAGATCCACACGGCCGCCAGCGTGAGGCAGACGAAGGGCAGCACGAAGCGGCAGACGAGGAAGATGTTCAGCGCATTCTGGGAGCGCAGGCCCGCCGCCTTCAGCCGGTTGACCGTCTTGTCGTCCACCAGCGCTGAATAGAGATTGAAGCGTTCGACGATCTGGCGGACCGACTGGTTGTTCTGCGCCCGAAGCGAGGCGCGGCTGTGCTCGGCATTGAGGCGTGCGCGCTCGCGGGCCCGCATCTGTTCGCGCTCGGAGGAAACCGCCTTCATCCGCTTCTTCAGCGCATCGCCCTCCAGAAGCGGCAGGACAAGCGTTGAAAGCGTGGCAAACACGGCGACCGCGACGAGGATCGCCACCAGCAGGCCGGGATCGTTCAGTTTCGCGACCAGTGTCTCGATCATGCCGCCGCCCTCAGATCTCGAAATTGATCATGTTGCGCATCACGAAAATGCCGATCGACATCCACACGCCGGAAAACAGCAGGATCATGTGGCCGCGCGGATCGGTGAACAGCACCGCGAGATAATGCGGCGAGGTGAGATAGACGAGCAGCGCCACGATGAAGGGCAGCGCACCGATGATGGCGGCCGAGGCCTTGGCTTCCATGGACAGCGCCTGCACCTTGGCCTTCATCCGCCGCCGCTCGCGCAGCACCTTGGCGAGATTGCCGATCGCTTCCGACAGATTGCCGCCCGCCTGCGCCTGGATCGCGATGACAATGGAAAAGAAGTTCACCTCCGGCAGCGGCATGGTGAGGATCATGCGCCCACAGGCATCCGGCAGGCTGAGCCCCACCTGCTGGCCTTCGACCACCCGGCGAAATTCGCTGCGGACCGGCTCCTGCCCGTCGCTGGCGATCAGCCGCATGGCATCGTTGAGCGGCAGGCCGGAGCGGATCGAGCGGGTGATGAGGTCGAGCGCGTTCGGAAACTCCTCGAGAAATTTCTCCTGCCGGCGCCGGATGAGAGCGCCAAGCCCCCAGCGCGGCAGGCCGGCGGCGGCGACGAAACCGGCACCGGCAATGGCATAAAGCGGCAGGCCGGCCATCAGAGCGAGCAGCGAGACAAGGAGACCGAGGCCGGCACTCAGGAGATGGAAGCGCGCGGGCGACAGCGACAGGCCGGACCGGGACAGCTTTGCCTTCAGGCTCTGGTCGCCGATCTTCTTCGACTGCTCCTGCTGCTTCTTCTCCAGCGCCTTCAGCGAATCCTGCAGGGATTTTCGGCGCTTGGAAATTTCCTGCACGCGGTCGCGCGCGGCCTTCACCTTGCCGCGGTCGGTCTCGGCGGCCTTGACGCGGATGACGCGGCTTTCCGTCTTGCGCTCCGCCTCCAGCCGGGAAAACAGGAAGACATAGGCAAGCCCCCCGGCGGAAATCGCAATGAGGGCCACGAGCGCAAGGACCGTCAGATCGAGACCGAACATGTCATCCCCTCCCTCAATTGCTCAGCTTTTCCATCTGGTCGAGGGCGGTGGCGAGGCGCCGGTCCTCGTTGTAGTAGCGGGCCCGCTCCCAGAAATGCGGCTTGACGATGCCGGTGGAGAGATGGCGGCCGATCAGCCGGCCGGCGGCATCCTCGCCCTCGATCTCGTAACGCATGAGATCCTGGGTGATGATCACGTCGCCTTCCATGCCGACAACCTCCGTCACATGGGTGATGCGGCGCGAACCGTCGCGCAGGCGAGCAGCCTGGATGATGACGTCGATCGAACCGGCGATCATCTCGCGCACGGTGCGGGCCGGCAGCGAGAAGCCGCCCATGGCGATCATCGATTCCATGCGGCTGAGGCATTCGCGCGGCGTATTGGCGTGGATCGTCCCCATCGAACCGTCATGGCCGGTGTTCATCGCCTGCAGCAGGTCGAACACTTCGGGGCCGCGCACTTCGCCGACGATGATCCGCTCGGGGCGCATGCGCAGACAGTTTTTCACGAGATCGCGCATGGTCACCTCCCCTTCGCCCTCGATATTGGGCGGGCGGGTTTCGAGGCGCACCACATGCGGCTGCTGCAACTGCAGTTCGGCGGTGTCCTCGCAGGTGATGACACGCTCGTCGAGATCGATATAGCGCGTCAGGCAATTGAGCAGCGTCGTCTTGCCGGAGCCGGTGCCGCCGGAAATGACCACATTGCACCGCACGCGGCCGATGATCTGCAGAAGTGTGGCACCTTCGGGGCTGATCGCGCCGAAGCGCACCAGCTGTTCGAGCGTCAGCTTGTCGCGCTTGAACTTGCGGATCGTCAGCGCCGGGCCATCGAGCGCGAGCGGCGGGGCAATGACGTTGACGCGGGAGCCATCCGGCAGGCGCGCATCGCAGATCGGACTCGATTCGTCGACGCGGCGGCCCACCTGGCTGACGATGCGCTGGCACACCGACAGAAGCTGCGCATTGTCGCGGAAGCGCACATCCGACTCGATGGTCTTGCCGCCCACTTCGATGAAGGTCTGCCCCGCGCCGTTGACCATGATGTCGGCGATATCGTCACGCGCCAGCAGCGGCTCCAGCGGGCCATAACCCAGAACGTCGTTGCAGATATCCTCGAGCAGTTCCTCCTGCTCGGAAATCGACATGGCGAAATTCTTGATGGTGATGATGTCGTTGACGATGTCGCGGATTTCCTCGCGCGCGCTTTCGGCATCGAGCCTCGCGAGCTGCGACAGGTCGATCGTATCGATGAGCGCGGAGAATACCTCGCCCTTGGTGTCGTAATAGGCTTCTGTGCGGGTCTGGCGGCGGCGCGGGGCGGCAGAGGGCGCGACGGGCGGCGACGGGATCTGCGGGCGGACCGCGCCGGAACCGACCTCGATCAGGATCTCCGGCAGAAGCGGCTGCGGCGTCACAGGCGCGGCCGGGCTCACAGGTGCTGCCGAGGGTGCGCCCCTGCCCGTCTTTGCGACCCCATCCTGTCCGCGTCTGCCAAACATGCCGTCGTTCCGTTTCCTGTCCAGTGCCTGCCGGCGCTTACGTGCCGCGCAAAAGATCCAGCATGCGCGCAAGCCCGCCCTTGCGGCTCTTCTTCACCGAGGCGCGACCGGTCAGCGCATGCGACAGCTGCGAGAAGATTTCCGCCGTCGGGCATTTCGCATCGATCTCGGAGATCATCCGTCCGCTGTTGGAGGCATTGCCGAACAGCTGCACGTCGAAGGGAATGATCGCCAGCGGCTCCAGCTCCAGCGGCTCGACGAATTCGGCGGGCGCGATTTCCGGCCGCTTCGGCATGCCGACCTGATTGAGGATGAGATGCGGCGGCCGGTCGTTGGGCCGCAGCTTCTTCAGCGCGTCGATCTGGTTCTTGGCATTGCGCAGGTTGGGCAGGTCCGGCACGGCGGTGATGACCACCTCGTCGACATCCGCGAGCACGCTGCGCGTCCATTCCGACCAGGCATGCGGCAGGTCGATGACGGAGATGGGGGCGCTGCGCTGCAGCACATCGATCAGCGGCTGGAAGGCCGTGGCGTCAAAATCATAGGCGCGATCCAGCATCGAGGGGGCGGCCAGCAGCGACAGGTGCTCGGAACACTTGGTCAGCAGACGGTCGAGGAACACCTCGTCCAGCCGCTCCGGCGCGTAAACCGCCTCGGCAATGCCCTGCGCAGGATCCTGGTCGAAGTCGATATTGGCGGTGCCATAGGCAAGGTCGAAATCGGCCAGGATCGTTTCGGTGGCAAACAGCGAGGATATGCCGAAGGCGCAGTTGTGGGCGATGGTGGAGGAGCCGACGCCGCCCTTCGCCCCGATGAAGGCGATGGAGCGACCGAGCGGCTCGGCATCCGGATCGACGAAGATCGTGGCAATCGCCGCCAGCAGGTCCGGCATCTGCACCGGCGTAACGAGATAGTCGGAGATGCCGTTGCGCACCAGTTCGCGATAGAGCGTGATGTCGTTGTGGCAACCGATGATGATGACGCGGGTGGAGGAATCACAAACCTCGGCCAGCGGCGCAAGCTCCGCCAGAAGGTCGGCGGGTCTGGCCTGCGTCTCCAGAATGATAAGGTTCGGCGTGGGGGCCGCGGCAAACATGTTGGCGGCGGCCTGCGTGCTGCCGCTCGTCACGCGCATGTTGACCTTGGCCATGCGACGATCTTGTCCCAGCCGTTCCATCACCCGCTGCAATGCCTCGCTTTCGCAAAAGGCATGCACCGAAATGCGCGGCAGCGGACGCAGCTGGTCGAGATCGCCGGCGCGAAGGGTGTCCGGCTCCTCGGGCTGGTCGCTCAGGCGAATGTCGTAGTCCACGGCGCTCATGGGGTGTCTGTCCTTCGCCACATCAATCCGAACTCGTATCCTTGCCGGACCGGTAATTGCCGATGACGGTGGAGCGGCGCGCCGCATCGATCGGGGTGGCGCCGCGCGGCCCCAGCAGATCGCCGGGATTGTCGAGCTGGGCGGCCAGGTTGTTCTGTGTGGCGCAGCCGAAATTGTACCAGTTGCGGTTTCCGCCCGTATCGTTGGCAAGATCCTCCGGCCATTCGCCGCAGGCGGCGGTGACGGCCCGTGTTGCCGTGAAGGACAGTCGCACCGGGGCTGCATCTCCCACCGCACCTGCCGCATAACCGGTGAAGACGATTGCCCGCGCAGGAACGCCTGCAGTGGTCAGGGTGGCACGGATCTCGTTCGAAAGCCGCGCGGCGGCCGGCGCATTGGGCGAACCATGCGGCAGCTGCACCAGAACATGCCCGGCCGACGAGGCGAGGTAGCTCTGCACGAACCCCCGCAGCGTCTCGCGCATGCCGGTGGTAAGCCGCATGTCATTGGGGCCGACCGGAATGTCGAGTGCGTTCTGTGCCTCGGTCAGCACCACCGGATGGCGCTGGCGATAATCCATCGGAATGGAGCCGGTGGTCAGGCTGCGGTCGGCGCAGCCGGCAATCAGCGTCATGGCGATCAGCAGGGCGGCAGCGGAGGATGTGCGGATCATTGTCCTTGCGCCTCTCATTTGTAGATGAAGCCCACGGCGCCGTGATAGCGGCCGCTCGCCGCCTGTTCCTTGCGCCCGTAAAGCTGGTTGACGCGGTTCATGAAGAAGGTCGGGCCATCGGCCTCCGGATTGAAGTTGTCGTCCGGACGGGCCAGCTGGTTGCGAGCCACCGGCCGCACGAGATAGGGGGTGGCGATGATGACGAGTTCCGTCTCGTTGCGGATGAAATCCTTGCTGCGGAACAGCGTGCCGAACACGGGCACCTTGGAGATACCGGGAAGCCCCGACATGGCCTGGCGCACATTGTCCTGCACGAGACCGGCAATCACGATCGAGCCGCCGGAGGGAAGTTCCACCGTGGTGGAGGCCTCGCGCTTGCGCAGCGACAGATAGGTGGAGCCGGGCACGGCATTGGAGGTGCCGTTGCCGGTGGCGATCGAGCCTTCATAGGTCGGCTCCGACACATTGGTCTCGATCTTCAGGCTGATGCGGCCGGCCGACAGCACCACCGGGCGAAAATTCAGCTCGACGCCGTAATCCACCGTCTCCACCGTGCGGCTGACGGTGGTCTTGTTGTTGTCGTCGATATCGACATCCTGCTGGCCGGCAAGCCGGTATTCGCCGCCCACGTAGAACTTCGCCTGCTCGCCGGAGATCGCGGTGAGGCTGGGTTCGGCCAGCGTGCGCATCACGCCCGCCTGCTCCATGGCATTGACATAGGTGGCGATACTGGTTGTGCCGATCTTGCCCACCACGCCGCCGACGCCGCCGACATCGATGGCATTGCCGAGATTGGCCGGATTGGCGAAGGAAATGCCGCCATTGGCCTTGCTGCCGGTGGTGCTGACCGAACCGTTGAAGCCGAGCTGTTTCAGCACCTGCCGGCTGACCTCGGCGACGGTGACCTTCAGCGTGACCTGATCCTCGCCCTCGATCTTCAGCAGGTTGACGATCTGCGAGACCTGCCGGTCTTCGGCAAAGATCGCCACGTCGCCGTTCTGCGCCGTGCTGGCGGCCGTCTGGTTGCGGGTGGTCGCCTCACCGCCCTTCAGGAAGGCGCTGGCGAGCTTTTCCGCCTGCAGCGCATCCTGCGGCGTGCGCACCGAGCCGGTCAGCACGATGTTGTCGGAGATGATCTCCACCTTGATGTCGGATTCGGGCAGGAAGCGGCGCAAGTTCTGCTGCAGGCCGGCGATGTCGCGCTCGATCTCCAGGTCGAGACTGACGATTTCCTCGCCGCCGGCGCCGAAGATGAAGATGTTGGTCTGGCCGACCGCCTTGCCGAACAGATAGATGCGCCGCGAGGTGCGGGTCACGGCATCGGCAATCGAGGGATCGGCGACCAGAATGTCGTGCGCATCCGTCGGCAGGTCCACCACCAGCGCCTTGTTGAGGCCGAGATGCAGGCGCTTGCGCACGCCCCGCCCGGCTTCCGTGATGCGGATGAGGCTCTGTTCCTCGGCACGAGCGGCACCGGCACCGAAACCCGGGCCGGGCGAAGCCGGCACGAACCCGGCAAGAATGAGGGCAAGGGTGACAACAAGACTGATGCGGCCGCGTCTGCGCGGACCGCCTGTGGCGAAGGGCGTGCCGGTGGTGAAGGACATGGCGCTCATCGCTGCTCCGTGCGTGCAATGCTGCCGGTCACGATGGTCCCGGACTTGATGACCTGGACGGCCGACTTGTCGTCACTGCCCGAGAGCAGATAGGCGGCCGCGCTGTCATCGGCCTCCTGCGCATCGGCGACGGAGCGCAGCGCCAGCGTCAGCCGGTCGGCCATCTGCTGGGCCGCCGCAAGAACCCGAGCCTGATCCGGAGACAATTCCAGCGTTGCCGTGGTGCCAAGCACGGACTTGCTGCCATCCTGCTTTTCCTCGACCTGTTGGTCGATGGCGAGGACGCGGATGTTGGTGAGCACCGCCTCGGAGAGATAGCGTCCCTCGGCATTCTTGCGCACCATGATGACGTCCACCCGGTCGTTCGGCAGCACGAAGCCACCGGCACCCGTGGCGACCGAGATTTCCGTAGCAACCGCCCGCTTGCCGGCCGGCAGGAGGGAAGACATGATCCGGTTGGAGGAATCGGCGACCTTTTCTCCGCGGATCGGTTCGCCGGCAAAGATCGGCAGGCGCACCACGAGCCCTTCCAGCTTCGCCAGGGCATCGGGCTGCGCGGTGTCGGTGATGAAGCCATCCGCCACGCCACCCGCCGGCCAGGCCATCCAGCGAATCGAATTGCGACCGATGCGGGCACCAACCGGAAGGTTGTCGGCGGAGACCAGCACATTGACAGTCGGTTCGCGGCGGATCACCTCCCGCGCCTGCTCGACCACCGTTTTCTGGCCGGCCAGACGCATGGCAAGCACGCCGGCAAGGCCGGCCGCCACGACGGCAACGGCGAGGATGATCAGACGCGCGGGTTTCATGACGAGACCTTGGGGAACTTCGAATATGTTCCCGAAGGATGTCGCTGATTGGTGTAATTAAGGTTAATGACTGCCTTAGGGAAATGGTTAATTCCCGCTAACCATTTCCCTTTGAAATTAACCTTTTGTTAGGAAATCGCCGCCCGCAGTGCAACGACAAGCGGCGCATGGCCCATGCTCCACAGACCACCGATGGCGATGGCCACCGCATAGGGAACCTTCTGCGCACTTGCGAGCGAGGCGGGCAGGACCCTTTCCAACCACGCCACGCGACGGGCCGCGAACCGCAACAGCAGGATTGCGAGCGTCAGCACGCCGCCGGCCAGACACACCGTCACAAGATATTCGAAAAGCGATATGGTGAAACCATACCAGAGCGCAGAGGCGGCCAGCAGCTTTGCATCACCGCCGCCCATCACGTTCAGCGCAAAGAGACCGAAGCCAAGCAGGAAAACGGCAAGGGCCGCGACAAGGGCAAGGCCGACCTGCGGACCCGCCAGGCCAGCCACCACGGCAGCCGGGAAAAACAGCAGGATCAGAGCGATCGCAATGGCGTCGGGGATTTTCATCGTCAGGAGATCGCTGACGGCCGCAAGGCCGAAGGCCAGCGGAAGGGCGCAGAGCAGAAGCGTGGCAAGCATGAGCAAACCGTTCCCCTGCGCGATAAAAGTTCTGCATCGGGCCCTGTCGTCAACGCAGGTCAAAAGCCGCCGGATGGCGGCTCCCCGGAGGCAGGCGGAACCTGATCTTACTTGTGCGCCTGGTTGGCGGTGGACATTTCGGTCGAAACGCGCGTGAAGGTGGCGCTCAGATTGTCCCCCAGCGTGCTTGCACCGGCAATCAGGGCAACTGAAATCAGCGCGGCGATCAGGCCGTATTCGATGGCCGTGGCACCCGATTCACTCTTCAGGAAACGTGCGAAAAGCCTGGACATTCATCTCTCCTTGTTCGGGTCATTCTCAGCCACGCCGACGACGGCATCCGTCGGTGCGCTTGATGGGCAAACTACGGACAGGGCCTTGCGATCGGCTTAAGATGTCTGGTTAGGATTTGGTTAATGGCCAATGTCGCCTTGCACGGTAAACGGATGACGAGCAGAACCTGTGGCATTTGAACCATCTGTCTCGCCGGCGCCGGAAGCGGCTGATACCCTGCATTGCAAGGCTTTTTCTGCTACATCCGCGACAGTTGACCCCGGCTTGCGTCCCATGCTTTTCGGAGCGTGAACCGGGTCGAGATGGAAAATCGAGCAATTTCGGGACGTTCACTCTTCATTCAGCATTAACGTCCATGCTTCATTGCTGAACAGAGACCGCAACAGGCTGCCCATCATGCTGCGCTGCGCCATGATTTTCCCGATCATCTTCGCCGCTTCGGCCGCAGCATACGGCGCCGAGCCGGGCGCCTTTGTGCGTGTCTACATGAACCAGGCGCGGGTGCTGAAGCTCGATCGGCCCGTGGCCAAGGTGATTGTCGGGAATGCGGATGTCGCGGACGCCACGGTCGCAGATCCCACCACCATCGTTCTGACGGGTCGCGCCTTCGGCACCACCAATCTCGTCCTTCTGGATGCCCGCGGCGAAGCGATTGCCGACGAACGCATCCTTGTCTCGACGGACGAGGGCAACACGGTGCGGGTTTACCGACAGACGGAGCGCACCGTTCTGTCCTGCACGCCCTCCTGCGAGCCGCCCGGCAACTAGTCGGCCGCCCGAAATGGCAGCCAGTTCTTCCGCCATCGCCGGCTGCTGTTCCGGATTGGCGCAAATCGACCGACTGGCGCAACGGAATGTCAAGACAATCACCCTAGCGTCGAAGCCTGACGACAGGCCCAGACGAAGACAATGCAACAGGTGGACGATCATCAGAAGCCAAGCGCAGACACCGCGCCACCGCCCCGCCCCTGGCGGCGAATCTGGCGTGCACGCGATGGTGCGGCAGCGATCGAATTCGCCATCCTCGCCATACCCTATTTCCTGATCGTCTTTGCCATCATCGAGACCTTCGTGGCCTATACCGCCGAGCAACTGGTGGCCAACGCGGTGGAGAAGCTGTCCCGCGACCTGCGCACGGGCCGCATCACCTATGGTCTGAACCGGACCACAGACAAGAACGCCACGCAGTTCCGACAGGCGTTCTGCGACGAGGTCTCCATCCTGATCCACTGCTCGGGCGACGACGCGAGTTCCGGCCTGCTTTATCTCGATGTGCGCAGCTTCAACAGCTTCGCCGACATTCCGACGACCATTCCCCGCCAATCGAGCGATCCTTACGCGGATATTGACGCCACCGCCTTCCGCTATGCGCCGGGCGGGGCGAAGACCATCAACATGGTGCGCGCCTATTATCGCTGGCAGGTGATCACCGATCTGGTGCGCCCCTATATCACCAATATCCGGCCGGCCGACGGGTCGCTGCCGACCGATTTCCTGATCGTGGCCACCTCCGCCTTCCAGAACGAGGATTATCCATGAGGCCGCAGAGACCGCGCGACAGACAGCACCGCCCGCGCGGCCTGATGCTGACGCTTCGCCGGTTTTTCCGCGACCGGCAGGGCGTCGGCGGGGTGGAATTCGCCATTCTGGCGCCGATCCTGATCTCGCTCTACATCACCTGCTTCGAGCTGACGATGGGCCTCAGCGTCGCCAAGCGCGCCACCCGCTCGGCCTCCACCATCGCCGATCTGGTCACGCAGCAGACCTCCGTCAACAAGGCCTTTCTCGCGACCATGCCGGATGTGACCGAGGCGATCTTCGTTCCCTACAGGACGGAAGCCGATGCGGTGAGCCTCAAGATCACCGGCATTGCCATGGATGCCAATGCCACGCCCAGGGTTCTGTGGTCATGGCAGCAGGATGGCACCCGGCCCTACGGCGTGGGCACCAGCGTCAGCGACGTGCCGGACGAGTTGAAGACCGCCAACAGCTTTCTGGTGCGCGCCGAGTTGTCCGTGCCACATCAACTGCTGATGTTCCTGCCCGGCATCTCCACCGAGACGCGCACCATCACCATCAGCCGCACCTTCTTCTATCGCCAGCGGGTCGGCGACAGCATCGCCTGCAGCGACTGCTGAGCAGGCTTTGCCAATCCGCCCTTGGAACTGTAAGAGGGAGGCTTTGACAGCCGCCTTGCGTCGGGCTTGGCTGCCCTTCAGATCAGGTGAACGATGGCACGCGCCTTCCTTTTCGTACTCGATTCCTTCGGCATTGGCGGCGCCCCGGATGCCGAACGCTATAACGACCTCGGCGCCAACACGCTCGGCCATATCGCCGAATTCTGTGCCGCCGGGGCCGCCGATCGTGCCGGTCTGCGCAAGGGGCCGCTGAAGCTGCCCAACATGTCGGCGCTTGGCCTCGTGCATGTGGCAAGGCTCGCCAGCGGCGATCTGCCGGCCGGCATGCCGATGCCGGAGCGCGTTTTCGGCCTGCATGGTGCGGCAAGCGAAGTGTCGCGCGGCAAGGATACGCCGTCGGGCCACTGGGAAATCGCGGGTACCCCCGTGATGTTCGACTGGGGGTATTTTTCCGCGGAAGGCGAGGCCTTTCCGCCCGAACTGGTGGAGGCGATCTGCCGCGAGAACGACCTGCCGGGCATCCTCGGCAACTGCCATGCCTCCGGCACGGAGATCATTGCCCGCCTCGGCGAGGAGCATATCCGCTCCGGCAAGCCGATCTGCTACACCTCGACCGATTCCGTCTTCCAGATCGCCGCGCATGAGACCCATTTCGGGCTCGACCGGTTGATCGCGCTTTGCGAAAGCGTGCGCCGGCTGATCGATCCCTTGAACATCGGCCGCGTGATTGCCCGCCCCTTCCTCGGCGAAACCGCCGACACCTTCGAGCGCACCGGCAACCGCCGCGACTTTTCCGTGCTGCCGCCGGAGCCGACGCTGCTCGACCGTCTGGTGGAGGCGGGCCGCACCGTGCATGCGGTCGGCAAGATCGGCGACATCTTCGCCCATCAGGGCGTCTCCCGGGTCATCAAGGCGAACGGCAACGAGGCGCTGATGGATGCGACGCTCGCCGCCATCGAGACGGCTCAGGATGGCGATCTGGTCTTCACCAATTTCGTCGATTTCGACATGCTCTACGGCCATCGCCGCGACGTGCCGGGCTATGCGGCGGCACTCGAAGCACTCGACAAGCGGCTTCTCGACGTGCACCGACGCATGAAGCCGGGCGACCTGATGATCCTGACCGCCGACCACGGCTGCGACCCGACCTGGCGCGGCACCGACCACACCCGCGAGCGCGTGCCGATCATGGCCTATGGTCCGGGCATCGCGGCCCGCATGGTCGGTATTCGCAATACCTATGCCGATATCGGCGAAACAGTTGCGGCCCATCTCGGCATTGCGCCCGGCCGCCATGGACGGAGCTTCCTGTGACGACGCATCTGCTGAAGGCCGAGATCCACTGCCATATCGAAGGTGCAGCGCCGCCGGCGCTGGCGCTGCGGCAGGCCGAGAAATACGGTGTCGATCCCTCCGGCTTCATGGCCGGCGACGGCTATGCCTGGCACGACTTTGCCGAATTCATTCAGGCCTATGACCGGGTCGCCGCGCTGTTTCGCACCGAGGACGACTATGCGCTGCTGACGGAAAGCTACCTGCTGGACCTGGCCGCGATCAACACGATCTACAGCGAGATCATCGTTTCGCCCGACCATGGCGACCGCATCGGTCTTGGTGCCGACGCCTATCTCGCCGGCATCACCGACGGCATCCTGTCGGCCCGCGAGAAGACCGGCATCGAGGCCCGCATCATCGTGACGGGCGAGCGGCATTTCGGGCCGGAGCGGGTAGTCGCCGCCGCAGAATACGCGGCGCGCAGCCATAATCCGCTGGTCACCGGCTTCAACATGGCCGGCGAGGAACGCATGGGCCGGGTGGCCGATTATGCGCGGGCCTTCGACATCGCCCGCGATGCGGGCCTTGGCCTGACGATCCATGCGGGTGAGGTTTGCGGCGCCTTCAGTGTCACCGACGCGCTCGATCTCGTGCGGCCCTCGCGCATCGGCCATGGCGTGCGCGCCATCGAGGACGCAGCACTGGTCGCAAGGCTTGCCGAAACCGGCGTGGTGCTGGAAGTCTGCCCCGGCTCCAACATTGCGCTTGCCGTCTATCCCGATTTCGAGAGCCATCCCTTGCGCCGCCTGCGGGAGGCCGGCGTGCGCGTCTGCCTCAATTCCGACGATCCGCCCTTCTTCCGCACCTCCCTTTCCCGCGAATACGAGATCGCTGCCGGCGTGATGGGTTTCGGCACGGCTGAGATCAACGCGATGACGCGCACGGCGCTGGAATGTGCCTTCGTGGACGAGGAAACGCGGGGCCGGCTGCTTGCTCGCTTCGATGAATCGGTACAGCCGGCTGGGGAAGATGCACCAAACCTGCGGTGAACGCTTGCGGTTGTCCGCCTTTCCATGAAAGAAAGATCACAAGAGAACACACAAGAAGAAGGACGAAGGCAGCTTCCCATGGACGGCGTAACAGTCATCAATCACCCGCTTGTGCAGCACAAGCTCACCATCATGCGCCGCAAGGAAACCTCGACATCGAGCTTCCGCCGGCTGCTGCGCGAAATTTCCACCCTGCTCTGCTACGAGGTCACCCGCGATCTCGAACTGACCATGGAGACGATCGAGACGCCGCTGACCGAGATGCAGTCGCCGATCCTGGAAGGCAAGAAGCTGGTCTTCGCGTCGATCCTGCGCGCCGGCAACGGCCTGCTGGAAGGCATGCTGGAACTGGTTCCGGCCGCGCGCGTCGCCCATGTCGGCGTCTACCGCGACCATGAGACGCTGCAGGCGGTCGAATATTACTTCAAGGCGCCGGATGCGCTCTCGGAGCGCCTCGTGATCGTCGTCGACCCGATGCTGGCCACCGGCAATTCCTCGATTGCCGCGATCGAAAAGCTGAAGGAACGCGGCGCAAAGAACATCCGCTTCCTCTGCCTGCTCGCCGCTCCGGAAGGCATCAAGAATTTCCAGGCCGCCCATCCGGACGTGCCGATCTTCACGGCCTCCATCGACAGCCATCTCAACGAGAAGGGCTATATCATGCCCGGCCTCGGCGATGCCGGCGACCGCATGTACGGCACCAAGTAAGCCTCGGCGCCCTATGGATTGAACAATGCCCGCAGACCGGATGGTCGCGGGCATTTTTCATGGCCGAAACAGAGCACGCAGCCCTCAGCCGATGCGCTTGAGGATGACCGGCCGCGCCACAGGTGCCTGATCCGTGATGCGGTAAAGCGCAGCCATGCTGGCCACGGCCTTTTCCGCCTGAGCCGCATCCGCGGCATGCACAAAGGCGATCGGATCGCCCCTTTCGACACGGGTGCCGAGCGGCAGGATACGATCGAAGCCGACGCGGTGATCGATGCCATCGCTGGCAAGCCGCCGTCCCCCGCCGAGTTCCACCACGGCAAGGCCGATGCCGCGCGCATCGGTGGCCGCCAGGATGCCGCTGTCCGGCGCAGGCACCGGACGGATGACGGGTGCTGCCGGAAGATAGGTGGCAAAGCGTTCGACGAAATCGGCCGGGCCGCCCAGCAGATGCACCATGCGGCCGAAATGCTCCAGCGCACGGCCGGAGGCAAGCGCCGCTGTTGCCTTCTCCTGCCCCTCGGTGAGGGTGGAAACGAGGCCGGCCTGCAGCAGCATTTCCGCGGCAAAGGCCAATGTGACCGCCTCGATGCGGGTTCCGCCCTTGCGGCCCGCGAGGAAATCGACGGCGTGGGCGATCTCGACCGCATTGCCGGCGGCATCCGCCAGCGGCTCGTTCATGTCGGTCAGCAGGGCCGAGGTCTTCACCCCTGCCCCGTTCGCCACCTCGACCAGCGAGCGGGCCAGCGCCTCGGCCTCCTCGACGCCCTGCATGAAGGCGCCATTGCCGAACTTCACGTCGAGAACCAGCGTTTCAAGCCCGGCGGCGAGTTTCTTCGAGAGGATCGAGGCGGTGATCAGCGGAATGGATTCGACCGTCGCCGTGACGTCGCGGATCGCATACAGGCGCCGGTCGGCCGGCGCGAGATCGCCCGTCTGGCCAATGATCGCAGCCCCCGCCTCGCGGACCACCCGGCGAAACTGCGCTTCCGAAGGCGCCACATCATAGCCGGGAATCGCTTCCAGCTTGTCCAGCGTACCGCCCGTATGGCCGAGGCCGCGGCCGGAAATCATCGGCACCGCCAACCCGCAGGCAGCGACGATCGGCGCCAGCATCAACGAGACATTGTCGCCGATGCCGCCGGTCGAATGCTTGTCGCCGACCGGACGGCCGATCTCCGCCCAGGAGAGAACGTCGCCGCTGTCGCGCATGGCAAGCGTCAGCGCCACGGTTTCGGCGCGCGTCATGCCGCGAAAGAAGGTGGCCATGGCAAAGGCCGCCACCTGCCCCTCGGAAATGCGATTCGCCGTCAGTCCTTCGATGAAGCCGGCAATTTCCGCGGGCGACAGTTCCACCCCGTCGCGCTTGCGGCGGATGACCTCCTGCGGGATCATGCTCAGTAACCGCTCGACACGCGGCTGGAGGGCGCGCCGGCAATCACGTTCAGGATATCGTCCAGCAGGCTGGACGCGCCGAAGCGGAAGGTGGAGGGCATCAGCCAGTTGGCGCCCATGATCGTCTCGGCAAGCCGCAGGTAGAGATCGGCATCCGCCACCGTGGAAATGCCGCCGGCCGGCTTGAAGCCCACCTTCCTGCGGCTGTCGCGGATCGCCTGCAGCATGATGTCGGCCGCTTCGAGCGTGGCGTTGACGGAGACCTTGCCCGTCGAGGTCTTGATGAAATCGGCGCCGGCCTCGATCGCCAGTTCGGATGCCCGGCGGATCTTGCCACTGTCGCGGATCTCGCCGGTTTCGAGGATCACCTTCAGGCAGGCCTCCGGGCAGGCGGCGCGCACGGCAGTGACCATCGCTGTGACGGCCGCCTCATCGCCGGCGAGGAAGGCCTTGTAGGGAATGACGAGATCGATCTCGTCGGCGCCATCGGCAATCGCCTGGCGGGTTTCCGCGACGACGGTCTCGACCGGCAGATCGCCGGACGGAAAGTTGACGACAGTGGCAATCCGCACCGGATGATCCGACCCGAGAATGCCGCGTGCCTGCGCCACGAAGCGCGGCCAGATGCAGATGGCGGCCGAATGGCCGTTCGGCGTCTGCGCACGGGCGCACAAGGCCGCGATTGCGGCGGCATCGCAATCGTCACGCAGGTTCGTCAGGTCCAGCAGCGACAGTGCGAACGCAGCCGCCTCGCGCGGGCTCAACAGTTCCATGGGCTTACCTCCCGGCTTTTTCGGAGTGTGCATCATTATCCTTCAATCGATTAGACGCAAGACAGGAAGGACCGGCCGCCCGGCAAGCTTGACCGGGCGGCACGGGTTCGATCGAACGGCCTGTCAGGCAATGGTGTCCTGCGCGAACAGGTCCTTGAGAATGGTGGCGAGGCGGCGACCGCCCAGCGGCGCCATTTCCTTCGTCTCCTCGTGCGACAATTCCGCCCCGGTCATGCCGGCGCCGAAATTGGTAATGACCGAGCAGGCGGCGACCTTCAGTCCGACATAGCGGGCGAGGATCACCTCCGGCACGGTGGACATGCCGACCGCATCGGCGCCCAGAATGCGCGCCATGCGGATTTCTGCCGGCGTTTCGAAGCTCGGGCCGGAGAACCACATGTAGACGCCGGAATAAAGGGGCGTGGCGGTGCGGATCGAGGCATTGCGGATGGCAAGTGCGAGGCCCGCATCATAGGCGCTGGTCATGCCGACAAAACGCCGGTCGCCGCTTTCGCCGATCAGCGGGTTCATGCCGGAATAGTTGATGTGATCGGCGATCTGCATCACCGAACCGGGCGGCATGTCGTCCTTCAGTGACCCTGCGGAATTGGTAAGGATCAGCGCCTGAACACCAATCCCCTGCAGCACCTCGATGGGAAAGCGCATGGCCGAGGCATCGCCGTGTTCGTAGTAGTGCGCACGGCCGGACAGCATGATGACAGGATGGCGGCTGAGAAAACCGGCCACGAGCTCGCCCGCATGGCCGGTGACGCCGCTTGCCGGAAAGCCGGGCAGTTCGCCGTAGGAAATCCGCACAGGCTTCTCGACCTCCGCCACCAGCGAACCAAGGCCCGAGCCCAGCACGATGGCATGACGCGGCATCAGGCCGCCTAGCCGGTCCACCAGCAGATCGATGACGGACTTCATCCGATTACATCCGTCTGGAAGGAGAAGGGCAGAAGTTCGTCCATGGTCAGCGTCTTCTGCACGCCGACCTCGTCGCAGAGGTAGACGCGGGTGTCGGGGCCCGCGAATTCGGCGATCTTCTGGCGGCAGCCGCCGCAGGGCGGGCAGCAGGCCAGTTTCTCGGCAATCACCGCGATCTCGACGATCTTGCGGCCACCGCCCATCACCATGTTGCCGATGGCGGTCGGTTCGGCGCACCAGCCCTGCGGGAAGGACAGGTTCTCGACATTGGCGCCGAGATAGATCTTGCCGTCATCGGCGCGGATGGCTGCACCGACCGGGAACTTGGAATAGGGCGCATAGGCCCTTCCCATTGCCGCGCGGGCCGCCTCGAACAGGTCTTGCGCCATGATCAACGTTCCTTCGTATAGGGCACGCCGCCGGCCTTGGGCGGGTGGGCGACGCCGATGAACCCGGCCAGCAGGATGCAGGTGAGGATATAGGGCAGCGCCTGGAAGATCTGAACCGGCACTTCGCCGATTCCCGGCACCGCCTTGCCCTGCATGAAATTGGCGAAGGCATCGAGGAAGCCGAACAGCAGGCAGGCAAACATCACCGGCACCGGCTTCCACTTGGCAAAGATCAGGGCGGCGAGCGCGATATAGCCCTTGCCGGCCGACATGTCCTTGATGAAGGCGGCCGACTGGGCAATCGACAGATAGGCACCGGAGAAGCCGCAGAGGAAGCCCGCCACGATGACGGCGCGGTAGCGCAGCCAGGTGACGGAAATGCCGGCCGTATCCACCGCGCCCGGATTTTCGCCGACCGCACGCAGCCGAAGGCCGAAGCGGGTGCGAAACAGCACCCACCAGGTGATCGGTACGGCGAGGAAGGCGAGATAGGTCAGGATGTTGTTGCCGGAGATGACATGCACATAGAGCGGCCCGATGAAGGGCACGTCGCGCATGGCATCGACAAAGGGCAGCGTGATCGGCGAGAAGCGCGCCTCGCCGGAGATCTGGGGAGTACGTCCTCCCTGCCCGAACCAGGCCTGGCCGAGAACGACGGTGAGACCGGCCGCCACGAAGTTCAGCGCCACACCGGAGACGATCTGGTTGCCGCGATTGGTGATCGAGGCAAAACCGTGGATCAGCGAGAACAGGATCGACACCCCGATGCCGCCGAGAAGGCCAAGCCAGGCATTGCCGGTGACATAGGCGACGCAGGCGGATGCAAAGGCAGCCGCCAGCATCTTGCCCTCCAGCCCGATGTCGAAGACCCCGGCACGCTCGGTGAAGAGGCCGGCCAGCGCGGTGAACAGCAGCGGGATCGACAGGCGAATGGTCGAGCCGAGAATGCTGACGACGATATCGTAGAATTCCATCTCTTGCTCCTCAGGCCCGTTTCAGACGCTGGTACAGGTGCACCATGGCCGGCCGGAACATGTATTCCAGCGCGCCGGCAAACAGGATCACCAGACCCTGGATCACCACGATCATCTCGCGGGTGATGTTGGGCATTTCAAAGGAGAGATCGGCACCGCCCTGGTAGAGAATGCCGAACAGAAGGGCGGCCAGCACGATGCCGAGCGGATGGCTGCGCCCCATCAGCGAAACGGCGATGCCGACGAAGCCCGCGCCGCCGACGAACTCCACCTGCAGGCGGGCAGAGGCGCCCATCACCGGGTTCAGCGCCATCATGCCGGCCAGCCCCCCGGAGATCAGCATGGCGATGATGACGGTACGCCCATAGGGAATACCGGCATAGATCGCAGCAGAGGGGCTGATGCCGAGCGTGCGCATCTCATAGCCGAGCTTGGTGCGCCAGATCAGCACCCAGACAAGAAAGGCCATGACCAGCGCGATCAGGAAGGAGACGTTGAAGGGCGCCGGCCCGAGCTTCAGGCCGAACCAGGCCATCAGCCAGTCGAGCTTCGGCAACTGTCCGCCAGGCAAGAAGGTGCGCGTTTCCGGCGCCATCTTGCCCGGCACGATCAGCACGTTGACCAGCAGGTAGACCATCAGCGCTGCGCCGATGAAGTTGAACATGATGGTGGTGATGACGACATGGCTGCCGCGTTTGGCCTGCAGCCAGGCCGGAATGAAGGCCCAGGCGGCACCGAACAGGGCTGCGCCGATCACGGCAAACGGCATCGTCACATACCAGGGCACGTAGCGATCGAGCGCAAGCGCGACCAGCGCCGCGCCGAGACCGCCGAGATAGGCCTGACCTTCCGAGCCGATGTTGAACAGGCCGGCATGGAAGGCGACCGCCACCGACAGGCCGGTGAAGATGAAGCTGGTGGCATAGAACAGCGTGAAGCCGATCGCATCGCCGCGTCCGAGCGAGCCTTCGATCAGAAGCTTCAGCGCAGCCAAGGGATCCTCGCCGATCCACCAGACCACGAGCCCGGAGATGAAGAAGGCGACCAGCAGGTTGAGGAGCGGCATCAACCCGTAGGTGATCCAGTTGGGCAAGGGTACGGAAGCGGTACTCATGAAAGGTTCGTCCTCATGCGGCAATGCCTGCCATCATCAGACCCAGTGTCTGCTCGCCGGCATCCGGGGTCTTTTCGCCAACCACCTTGCCGGCAAACATCACGAGGATGCGGTCGGACAGGGATCGGATCTCGTCCAGTTCGACAGAAACGAGCAGGAGCGCCTTGCCGGCATCGCGCATTTCCACGATGCGGCGGTGAATGAATTCGATCGCGCCGATATCGACGCCGCGGGTGGGCTGGCCGATGATCAGCGCCTTGGGGTCGCGCTCGATCTCGCGCGCCACGACGATCTTCTGCTGGTTGCCACCGGAGAAGTTCGCCGTCTTCAGGCGCGGATTCGGCGGGCGGATGTCGTACTTTTCGATCTTTTCTACGGCATCCGCCTGGATTGCCTTCAGATCAAGCAGCGCACCGCGGCCATAGCGGGGATCGCGGTGATAGCCGAGCACCGAATTCTCGTATTCCTCGAACTTCAAGACGAGGCCCATGTGGTGCCGGTCTTCCGGGATATGGGCAAGACCAAGCGCCCGAAGCCGCGCCGGATCGGCATTGGCGATCGGCTGGCCATCGAGCAGGATCTCGCCCGAGGCCGGCTTGCGGATGCCGGCAATCGCCTCCAGCAGTTCCGACTGGCCGTTGCCGGCGACGCCCGCAATGCCGACGATCTCGCCTTCGCGTACATCGAAGGAGACGTTATCGACCATGGTGACGCCACGGGCGTCCTTGACGGTGAGGTTCTTCACCGACAGCAGCACCTTGCCGGGCTTTGCGGCGCCCTTTTCGACGCGCAGCAGAACGCGGCGGCCGACCATCAGTTCGGCCAGTTCCTCGACCGTCGTCTCGGCGGTCTTGCGGGTGGCAACCATTTCGCCGCGGCGCATGACGGAAACCTCGTCGGTGATCGCCATGATCTCGCGCAGCTTGTGGGTGATGAGGATCACCGTCTTGCCCTGGTCGCGCAACACCTTCAGCACCTTGAACAGGTGGTCGGCCTCGGCGGGCGTCAGAACGCCGGTCGGCTCGTCGAGAATCAGGATATCGGCGCTGCGATAGAGCGCCTTCAGGATTTCAACGCGCTGCTGCTTGCCGACGGGCAGATCCTCGATCAGCGCGTCAGGATCGACGTCGAGACCGTAATCGGTCTCCAGACGCTTCAACTCCTTGCGCGCGCCGGAAACGCCCTTGGCGAGCAGTTGCCCGCCCTCGGCACCGAGCATGACGTTTTCCAGAACCGTGAAGTTCTCCACCAGCATGAAATGCTGGTGCACCATGCCGATGCCGGCGGCAATCGCGGTCTGGCTGTCACGAATGTCGAGCGGCTTGCCGTCGATGCGGATCTCGCCGCGATCGGCCTGGTAGAAGCCGTAGATGATGGACATCAGGGTCGACTTGCCGGCACCATTCTCCCCGATGATGCCGTGGATCGTTCCCTTTTCCACCTTCAGATTGATGTTCTTGTTGGCATGAACGGCACCGAAACTCTTGTCGATGCCCACCAGTTCAATAGCGGGATGCTGGCTCACGCGCTGGCCTTTCCTTTCCGGAAGCCGGACATGGTAAGGGCGCATGGCGGAACCCGCGATGCGCCCTGACCGTGATGAATTACATCGGGCAGCTGTTGTCCGACATGTAATCATGAACCTTGACGGAACCCGAGATGATATCGGCCTTCGCCTTTTCGACGGCAGTCTTCATCTCCGGCGTGATCAGCTTGGCGTTGTTGTCGTCCAGCGCATAGGCAACGCCGTCTTCCTTCACACCGTTGGTCTGGATGCCACCGGTGAATTTGCCGGCTGCGGCATCCTTGTAGGCATTGTAGACCGCGAGATCGACGCGCTTGACCATCGAGGTCAGCACCGAACCCGGATGCAGATGGTTCTGGTTGGAATCGACGCCGATCGACAGCTTCTTGTTGTCGGCAGCCGTCTGCAGCACGCCGAGACCGGTGGCGCCGGCAGCCGCGTAAATGACATCCGCACCCTGGTCGATCTGGTTCTTGGTCAGCTCGCCGCCGCGAACCGGGTCGTTCCAGGCAGCACCGGTGGTGCCGGTCATGTTCTGCAGAACTTCGATCTTGGCATTGGCAGCCTTGGCGCCCTGGGCATAGCCGCAGGCGAACTTGCGGATCAGCGGAATATCCATGCCGCCAATGAAGCCGACCTTGCCGGACTTGGACGCCATGCCGGCCAGGATGCCGACGAGATAGGAGCCCTCTTCTTCCTTGAAGACGACGGAGCGCACGTTCGGCAGCTTCACCACGGAGTCAACGATCACGAACTTGGTGTCCGGGAATTCGGCAGCCACCTTCTCCATGGCCGAGGTCCAGGCGAAGGAGACGGCAACGATCGGATTGTACCCGCGCGAGGCAAAGTTGCGGATCGCCTGCTCGCCCTGGGTGTCGCTGGTCGGCTCGAAGTCACGGAAATCGGTGCCGGTTTCCTTCTTGTACTTCTCTGCGCCCTGGAAAGCCGCTTCGTTGAAGGATTTGTCGAACTTGCCGCCGGTGCCATAGACCAGCGCCGGCTTGATGTCAGCCGCCAGCGCCGTGGTCGAAAGCGCTGCCATGGCAATCAGTGTCAAAAGGGTTTTCTTCATCGTGCAGCCCTGTTTTTGCTCGTCATTGTGGGTCCCCCCGCACGCCTGTCTCGCGAAGGCATGTCTGCGGTTGCCGGCCTCTTCATCATTATGCCTGGCAGGCCCTTATCCTTGCATGGGTTTCAGCAAAATTCACCAGAAATTTTTCGTTTGGTCAAAAACGAAAAATCTGCGCAACCGATCGCCATTTTCCCCGCAGGACTGCACAAGAGGGCGGCTTTACGCCGCCGAAACAGACAGATCAGCCGCCAATGGGGCAGCTGACGCCGGTGCCACGCAGACCGCAATAGCCAGCCGGATTCTTGGCCAGGTACTGCTGGTGATAGTCTTCCGCGTAATAGAAAACGTCTGCCGGGGCGATCTCGGTCGTGATGACAGAAGTGCGTCCCGCCGCCTTGAGCGCCGCCTGGAATGCTGCGCGCGCAGCCTCCGCCTTCTCCAGCTGGTCAGCGGTCGTGGTATAGATCGCCGACCGGTAGGTCGTGCCAATGTCATTGCCCTGACGCATGCCCTGGGTCGGGTCATGCTCCTCGAAGAAGGTCTTCAGCAGGGTTTCGTAGGAGATGATGGCGGGATCAAAGACCACCTTGACGATTTCGGCATGACCGGTGAGGCCCGTCGTCGTTTCATGATAGGTCGGGTTGGGCGTCAAGCCACCCTGATAGCCGACCGCGGTAACCCAGACACCCGGCAGCCGCCAGAACAGACGCTCCGCACCCCAGAAGCAGCCCATGCCGAAATAGGCCACGTGGAGGTGATCCGGATAGGGGCCCTGCAAGGGGTTGCCGTTGACGAAATGGTGCTCCGCGGTGGGCAGCGCCTCCGCGCGTCCGGGCAGCGCCGCATCGGCACTCGGCATCACGGTCTTCTTGTTGAACATGTCGATCAGGAACATTTCGAACCTCCCTCGTTGCGGTCGCGTCGCACGCGCCGTCGCTTCAGGCAAACAGGCTTCGTGGCCGGGGGCGCCGGTAACCGATCATCCACAGCGCCAGCGACAGACCAAGGCACACCGCGAATGCCGGCTGGCGGATGATCACGGCAAACCCGTTCTGCCAGACTTGCGGGTGGATATAGTGTTCGACCATGCCTTGCACCAGAGGCAGACTCCGGGGGCTTGCTGCCAGCCAATCCTCTTCCACGCTGGTCAGGACCACGGATGAGGATGCCACCGAAGCGATCGCATCGATCGTGCCGGCGGCAATCGCCAGCACAAGCGCGAGAAAGCTCAGAAACCGGAAGAAAAATGCCATGGTCCTGTCCGATCCTGCTGGCAGCCGATGGGAAGCGAAGATTAGGGCCGCACCCTCCACTTGGCAATGCGGCCGCCACCGCGGGAGTTTTCCGCCAGCAAAAGCAGCGACTTGAGCCAGAGGTCACAAAAGTTTCAGATTCCGGTTGATTGCGCGAAATTCATCGGTATATATCCGCCCCGACCGCTGCTTCGCCAAACCGGCCGGGCAGCCCTTGGATCAAGGACAGGTGGCCGAGTGGTTGAAGGCGCACGCCTGGAACGCGTGTATACGTGAAAGCGTATCGAGGGTTCGAATCCCTCTCTGTCCGCCATGCCTGGCGTCAATTCCCGACCTTCGTTGCATTTTTTGTGTAGGCGAGGCGCATCCGTCATCCTTGACCAACGGTCGGCCGGGACAGCATTCGCCGGAGCAACTGGATTGACCAAGGCGCTGGAGAAGGAATTTCTTCAGCTCGGCTCGCCAGTCGTGGCCGCCGGTATTATCCTTGGTCCAGACAGCATCGAACGTCCAGACGTCAGACCGAGGAAGAAAAATGAGCCACCAAGAAACCGAACAACAAAGGCTTGAAGCGCTGGAGCAATTGGAGATCGAGAAGCCGGAAGACTTTCTGCCCGGGACCTTCGGCTATCACGAGGCTTTTCATATGGCATCTGTCATGATCGATTCGACCGAAAGTCATCTTCTGGATCACCCGGCCATCCTGCTCGACGCCAACCTCTACGCACTCGCCTCGAAGGCACATTTGGCGTTCTTCGAGCTTTATCAAGCCATGGGCGACAAGCACCTCGCGGACAAATAACCTTCGACCCCGACCGGATGCGACGAGTGAACCGTCATCGTTGGCGTCGCATCCTTCTCGCCCGGAACCTTTCCCTCGACCATCTGTCTTGTCAAAGTCGATACTGTGGCTCAATTCCATCACGCAGATCGACAACATGGCCGCACGCAAGCTCGGGAAGGAGTAACGCCTTGCTTGCCTCCGGCACCATGATAGACTGCAGTGCACAAAAACTTACTGTAGGTCTGTAATGTCGTCTGCGCTCATTGGTTACACCGGCTTCGTAGGCGGTGCAATTTCTCGCCAACATGTCTTTGATCATCTCTTCAACAGCAAGAATATTGAAGGGGCGCGCAAACAGCACTTCAGCCTGGCGGCTTGTGCGGCCGCGCCGGGCTCCATGTTTGAAGCCAACCGGTTTCCTGAGCGCGACGCAGCGCGCATCGACGGATTGATAGACATTCTGTCGACTGTAACGGCGGATTGTTTCGTCCTTCTGTCGAGCATCGCCGTGCTCGCCTCCTTCGACGAGGGACTGGACGAGACAACCAATGCCTATCAGGTGGATCTGGCCTATGGTCACAACCGGCGCCGTCTGGAGGCGTTCTGCGCCGAGCATTTCAAGACCTGCCTGATCGTACGCCTGCCAGCGCTGTTCGGGGAAGGTCTGAAGAAGAACTTCGTCTTCGATATCATGAACCCGATGCCCAGCATGCTGCCGCCGACGCGCTTCCAGGCGTTCTGCGCCGCCCTGCCAACGGAACTCTCGGGCGCCGTGGAAGCGATCTACAACGAGGATGCCGAACTCGGCATGATGGTCGTGGATCGCGATGCGCTGGACGCCACGGGCCTGCGCGCACCGCTGGAGGCGGCCGCAACGGATCTCGGTTACTCTGCCCTGACATTCACCAATCCGGATAGCGAATTCCAGTATTACGACATGTCGCAGATATGGTCGGATATCGAGCGCGCCATGGAGGCCGGCCTCTCCACCATCCATTTTGCGCCGGCGCCGCTGAAGGCCGGTGCGGTGTTCGAACTGGCCACGGGCCACACGATGGCTCCCAATGCCGCGCGACTGCACAAGGAGGACATGCGCACCCGCCATGCCGATCTGTGGGGCCGTGACGATGTCTACAGCCAGTCCGCTGATGATGTTCGGACACGACTGAAAGCCTATTTCGCACAGGCTGCCCAATGACCCGGAAACTTGCCGTCTCCAATATTGCCTGGGCTCCGGGCGACCGCGATGCCGCCTACGCCCTGCTGAAGCGCCATGGCATTTCGGGTCTCGAAATTGCGCCGGGGCTACTGTTTCACGGAAGCCCGGATCCGCTTCTGCCCTCGAACGAGCGCGTCGCCGCCGAATTCGCCGCGATGCAGGCCCATGGCCTGACGCTGGTCTCGATGCAATCGCTGCTGTTCGGGGTGGAGGGTGCGGCCCTGTTCGAAGGCGAGGAACGCCAGAAGACACTGACGCAGGCGCTGCGGCGGGCAATCGACTTTGCGGGGCGCCTGAAGATTCCCAACCTGGTCTTTGGCTCGCCGCGCCAGCGGGTCGTACCGGCGGACATGCCGGCGGATACGGTCAAGACGATCGCAATCGAGGCCTTTCGCGCACTCGGCGATGCCGCAGAGGCTGCAGGCACGAAATTCGGCCTGGAGTTCAATCCCGTCGCCTATGGCACCAACTTCCTCAACCGCGCCGATGAGGCGCTTGCCATGGTCGAAGCGGTCGACCATCCGGCGGTGACGCTGATCCTGGATCTGGGCGCCATGCACATGAACCAGGAGTTTTCGCAGGTCGAGGATCTGATTGCGCGCGCTGCTGCGCATATCAGCCACGTGCATGTCAGTGAACCCGATCTCGCACCGGCGCCGGCCAGCGCGGAACAGGTGGTCATCGTGTTGCGGGCGCTTGACCGGGCGGGCTATACGGGCTGGACATCCATCGAAATGAAACAGACAGCGACACCGCTCGATGATCTGGACAAGGTTCTGGCACGGCTTTGCGCCGCCGCAGAACTGGCAAGGGAGATTGCCGCATGACGCGGGCGCTTCGGGAAGATATTTTCGTTTCAGTCTGCCTGGCAGACGTGGCGCTGGACGTCAGTAGCGAAACCACGCTGAAGCGCCTGGCCCAGAAATTGGGCCTGGCCTTCCGCTATTGGGAAATTCTTCTGATCGCGCGAGACGGCGGCGAAGAGGCCGAGCGCAAGCAGGCTGAAGACCGGCTGCTGGCGAACGTGCCGAACATCCGCCTGCTGAGCACACGGCACGGAACGACATTTTACCGCAAGCGATTGCTGCTGGCCGCGGAAAGCATTGGCGATGTCGTGTTGCTGACCTCGCTCGAAGAACAGGACTGTTTCGAGCCGGTCGAAATGATCGAATCCGCGCTGCGCCAGGATGCGATCCTCGTGCTGCGCGGCCGCTCCGGCGCCTTCCGCTACAGCCTGAATCCGCTCCTCAACAGTCTTGGCAAGACGGCAGGCTTTCATGCCGATGCCCGCGACATGCTGACCGTTGCCCTGCCCAAGACCTGGCTCAACCGGGTGATGGCAGATTCCGACCGACAGCTCGCCCTGCGCTTTCCGCCGATGGCGGCCGGCATTCCCGTGCGCTGGATACCGGCAAGGGAGCAGCAGCCGACGCCCGTGACCCGCCATGGCCTTCGCCGTCGCCTGTCACTGATGCAGGATCTGCTGATCAGCGCCGCGCCGCGGGTCTTGACCATGATGGCGCTTGGCGCGCTGCTGGTCGCGATCTCCTCTGTCGTCTATGTAATCTATGCCGTGATCGTGTGGCTGACCATGAGCGGCATTCAGCCGGGCTGGTTCAGTACCTCGCTGATCCTTGGTCTGAGCGCCGCCTTCATGGCAGGTGCCACATTCGTTCTGTCGATCGGGCTGCAGAAGGTCATTCGGCTGCTCTCCGTCGACGCCATGGACGACGTGGTCGGCGAACGCAGCGTGACGGACCTGTTCAACCGCGTGCTGCACGAACTGAACGTGGAGGTCGGCATGGAAAACGAGACGGCCCCGGTCAAGATCGAGCCGGCGGACGCGGCCAGGAGCGACGGCTATGTTGCGGCGGGCATGCGCAAATGACGCGGACCGATGTCGATTGCCTGATCATCGGCGGCGGCTTCTACGGCTGTTGCCTCGCTCTGTTCCTCAGGTCCGTGACGGATCGCGTACTGGTCGTCGAAGCCGACACGCAATTGATGAACCGGGCGTCGCGCGTCAACCAGGCGCGTATCCATACCGGCTTTCACTATCCGAGAAGCGTTCTGACGGCCGTCAAGTCCATGGTGCTGCACCGCCGTTTCGCGATGGATTTTCCAGACGCGGTCACCAGCAACTTCCAGATGCTCTACGCGATTGCGCGCAAGCGGTCGAAGGTGTCTGCAAAGCGATTCTTCAAGATGTTTTCGGACATGGGCGCGCCAATCGCAGCGGCCAATCCCATGCAGGCAGCCCTTTTCAGCCGGGAGACCATCGAGGATGTGTTCGCCTGCCAGGAATATGCCTTCGACTTTTCGGTGCTGCGCGACCTGATGGCCGAGCGGCTTCCGGCCAGCGGCGTCGACGTGCGCCTGAAGACGGAGGCGCTCGAGATCGAGGAACGCGCGGATTACACCATCGTCCGGCTGTCGGACGGCAGCGAGATCTCGGCCCGGCATGTGTTCAACGTGACCTATGCCCAGATCAACAGCCTGCTGCGCTCCGCTGCATTACCGCAGGCCAATCTGAAATACGAGGTCACCGAGATTGCCCTGGTGGAGCCGCCCCGGCAGATGGAGGGCTACGGCATCACCATCATGGACGGCCCCTTCCTATCGGTCATGCCCTATCCTTCGGAGAAACTCTATTCGCTGACCCATGTTCGCTACACGCCCCACCACAGCTGGACGGATGCGACGGACCCGCGCAAACCCTATGACGTGCTGAGCGGCTACAGCGCCGATGACCGTTACCGTCACATGATTGCCGACGGGCAGCGGTATGTTCCAAGCCTTGCGGAAGCGCAGTGGGTGAAATCGATCTATGACGTCAAGACCGTGCTGGTGAAGAGTGAAACCGATGACGGGCGGCCAATCCTCTATCAGCGCCTGCCGCAGACATCGCGCGTCACGTCGATCCTCGGCGGCAAGATCGACAATATCTACGATCTGTTCGATCTCGTGCGTCACATGCATCCCGAATGGCGCGAGGCGCATTCGGGTCTCGTGACGGGCCACGACCATCCCCTGGCGGCCAGCGCATGATCGGCCGTTTGCTCCAGTCATCCCTGTTGCGCTTCGGCGTGGTTGCCGTGATCGGCCTCGGCGTCGATCTCGGCACTGCCTGGACGCTCGCTGCCAAGCTTGGCCTGCCACTGACGCTTGCTGCCTTCGCGGGCTTTGTCTGCGGCGCCATCGTGAACTATCTGATGCATGAGTTCTGGACGTTCCGCGACGCCTCCTCATCCGTATCGATGCGCCGCGGCCTGCTCTATCTCGTCGCCGTGGGGGTCACGCTGGTCGCGCGACTGGCCGCCGTCATGGTCCTGCAGCCCATTCTGGGTTCCATTGGCCAGGGCCTCGGCGTTCTCGTCACCGCTACCGCATTTTCCTTCGTCGTCAACTATATCGTCAGCCGCCATCTCGTTTTCGCGCGCGCCGGCGCGACATCCGTGAAAGCCCCCCATCATGACTGAACAGGCGCACGCCGCTTCCAGCTCCCGCCAGCTTCCCGCCCACCGCATTGATGAATATGCAGGCAAGACCCATGATTACGTGCTGGTGATCCCCGTAATCAACGAAGGCAGGCGTATTCAGGAACAGCTTCGCAGGACGGCTGCTGCCCGTCTGCCGGTCGATGTCATCGTCGCCGATGGCGGCTCGACCGATGGATCGCTGGAAGCCTCCTTCGTGAAGGAACAGGGGGTGCGCGCCGTGCTGACCAAGACCGGCCCCGGCCGGCTTAGCGCGCAGCTGCGCATGGCCTATGCCTGGTGTCTGGATCAGGGCTATCGCGGCATCATCACCATAGACGGCAACGGCAAGGACAATGTCGAGGCGGTGCGGGAATTCGTCGCCAGGCTGGAAAGCGGCTACGATTACGTGCAGGGCTCCCGCTACCGCCCCGGCGGCCGCGCGGAAAACACCCCCTTCGAGCGCACCATCGGCAACCGCTGCATCCATGCCCCCGTCCTGAGCCTGGCCGGCCGGCGTTTCTTCACGGACACCACCAATGGCTATCGCGGCTATTCCGCGCGCTATCTGCTCGATCCGCGCGTCGCCCCCTTCCGCGATGTCTTCGTCAACTACGAATTGCTGTTCTATCTCACGGCCCGGGCGGGCCAGCTCGGTTATCGCGTCTGCGAAATTCCGGTCGTGCGTTCCTATCCCAAGGGCGAGGCCGTACCCACGAAGATCAAGGGACACGGGGCGAAATTCGCGGTTCTCAAGCAGTTGTTCAAGGCAGCGCTGGGTCACTACGCGCCGCCTCCTGCCGAACGGTGATCGACAGACCGCTATCATTCCGGCTGTAACCGCGCGGCGGTGATGCGTGTAGACCCGCCGCTGACACGCAGGGCCACGGTAGTGCGGCGCAACAGAGCCGAACGCATGCTGAAAGCCTGTCGCGAAAGCTGATCATCTCGTACCGAGTTCAGGAACGGGATCCCGCGTCGCGCCCATCACGTCATCCGAGGATTTTCTCCGTGATCCAGACGCCGGCGGTCGCGGCGGTCGCGGTGAGGGCTGTGCCCCAGGCGAGATCCACGAGACTCATGGCAAGCGGCCAGTTCTTCAGCGTGGCGAGGTTTGTGATGTCGTAGGTGCCATAGGCGATCAAGCCGAGGATCGCACCGGACAGTGCGGCCTGGCGAAGACCTCCGCCTGCGAGATTGGGGCCGACGGCGAAATAGACGATGCCGGCGACATAGACGAGGTAGAACAGGCCTGCCGCGACGAAGTCCGGCCGTTCGCGCATCATGTCGCCGAGTTGGTTGCGGTAGAAGCCGGTCGCCACATGGCCGAGCCAGAGAAAATCAAGCCCGAAAAACACAAGCGCGGTCGCGCCATAGGCAAGCGCATAGGTCAGCATGGCCTTGTTCTCCGTAAGATGCCGCAGCGCGGCGCGTGATAACAACGCACTCAGTTCCTTCGGTCGAAACCGGGACATATCCAGCGCGGCAGAGGACACTTCGCAAGACGCGACAGACCGGCTGAACATCTCTGACACCCGTCAGTTCCAGAGAGGACCAATGTCGCGTCGACATCCCACGGTTGGCGCTCCGGCAGATTAACAACGGACCATCGCACTCGTGAAAGCCTGCCGAGGCGTTGCCTCCGAAACATACATGCGGGACGATCTGTCTCGCTGTTTTCCAGCAAGTACAGGCGTGAAATCGGCGCACGCTTTCGCTGGACTTGCCCTAGATCTTCAGCACCGGCTGGATAAGACGCACGATCCAGCTGGAGAATTTCAGCGGCGCCTCTGTCACGGCGAGGCAGATGCAGTCCTCGTCCTCGGTAGCGGTCGGCGTGTGCAGGAGATCGCCATCGGCTTCCTCCAGATCGCCGCGGGCAAACAGGTCATTGCCATCGCGAAAGCTGCCGCTCAGCACCAGCGTCAGTTCGCGCCCCTCATGCGTGTGTTCGGGCACCGGCCGGCCGGCCGGGATTTTCAGGAGACGCACCTGGGTTTCCGGATCGCCGGTCTCGATGCGGATCTGATAGGCACCGCGCCCAAGCGCGCGCCATTTCAGCGTATCCACATCGCCGCCGAGATAAGAACGCAGCGGCTCGGGAATCACGCCGGCCGACCGCGCCGGCTTCGGCGCCGCAGCGACGGGCGGCTTTTCCGCGACGGCTGTGACCGCACCGGGTTCGCAGGCAATCCGCGCCTTCATCTTTTCCCAGTCGCTGCCGGTGACGGGCTCGCGAGCAATCAACTTGTCGAAGAGAGCACCGGCAGCGCCCTCCATCGCATCAAGGCGCCGGCGACAGCCAGGGCACAGCGCCAGATGGGTGGCAACCGCAAGGCTCCAGCCTTCCGACAGGTTGCCGGACGCATAATCCATCAGGAGCGCGTCGCTGATATGGTGGTTGATGGTCATCGGCGGCCCTCCAGCGCGGTCCGCAGTTTGTCGAAAGCGAGCCGGATGCGCGATTTGACGGTACCCAAGGGAATGCCCATGTCTTCTGCTATCGTCGAATGCGAGGCTTCATCGAAGAAGGCACGCTTGAGAACGTCGAGCTGTTCCGGAGGCAATGATTCCATGGCCTCGCGCAAGAGTTCGGCATCCTGTCGTCCTTCCAGTTCCACATCTGCCGCCGGGGCATTGTCCGCCACGAAAACCGGATCGTTCTCGTCGAAGACAGGCCGCTTGCGGCGGAAGGCATCGATGCGCAGATTGCGCGCAATGGTAAAAATCCAGGCCGAGACATTGCCACGGGCCGGATCAAACTGGACAGCCTTGTTCCACACGGCCGTCATGGTTTCCTGCATCAGCTCTTCCGCCAGCTGCGCATCGCGCGTCTTCATGGCCATGAAGGAACGCACCCGCGGGCCATAATAACGAAAGATCGTCTCAAACGCCTCAATGCTGCGGTCCTGTCCCACCGCCGTGAGCAGGTTGGACAGCTCCATCGGCGAAAGGTCCTGGTCGGCAAACTGTCTGTCAGTCCGTTTCATCTTCAGGCCATGCTTCACACGCGACACCGGACGAGAAGCCGGTCTGGCATCGTTGTGGCACGTCCCTGACGATATGGAAACAGTTGCGTTCATGGCAGGCTTTACGCCAGCGTCTCCGCAGCAGATCACAGCGCAAAAGAAAAATCGCCGACAATCCGTTTGCCTGCCGCTGGCGTAAAGGCCAAGCATAGGCAAACAACGGACAAGGGCTCATGGTTGCATCTGGGGGAAATAATCGTCGCTTCGCCGTCATCGGCTCCGGCATCAGCGGATTGTCCGCCGCCTGGCTTGCCGCCCGCGGCAACGACGTGGTGCTCTATGAAGCGGCCGACCGCCTGGGCGGCCATTCCAATACGGCCATGGTTCCGACGTCACATGGCGAGATCCCGGTCGATACCGGCTTTATCGTCTTCAACGACCGCAACTATCCCAATCTGGTGGCGCTGTTCGAGCATCTCGGTGTCTGTACGCAGGCCTCCGACATGTCTTTTGCCGCCTCGATCGATGACGGCGCCTTCGAATATTCCGGCACCGGGCTCAAGGGCCTGCTCAGCCAGCGGCTCAACATCGTGCGACCCCGCTTCTGGCGGATGCTTTCCGATGTGCTGCGCTTCTACCGCGAGGCGGAAAAGCTGCTGGAGCGGCCCGATCTGGAGGCGCTGACACTCGGCGATTATCTCGCGCGCGAGCGCTATTCCGAGGCTTTCATCGAGGATCACCTTTTGCCGATGGGCGCCGCCATCTGGTCGATGACCACCACCGACATGCGTGCCTATCCGCTCGAAAGCTTCGTCCGCTTCTTCGTCCATCACGGTCTGATCCTTCTGAAGGGACGGCCGCAATGGCGCACCGTCACCGGCGGCAGCCGCGAATACGTGCAAAGGATCGCAGCGGATTTTTCCGGCGAGATCCGCCTGAACAGCAAGGTGGTCTCGGTCGTACGCACCAAGGCCGGCGTTCTGGTCACCGACAGTCGCGGCCATCAGGACCGTTTCGACGACGTGATGATTGCGGCTCACGCCAACGAAGCGCTTGCCATGCTCGCCGATGCGGACCCGATGGAACGTTCGGTCCTTGGCGCCTTCCGCTACACCGAAAACATCGCCGTGCTGCATTCCGACGAACGCCTGATGCCGAAGCGCAAGGGTGTCTGGTCCAGCTGGAACTATATCGGCGGAAAGCGGGTGGATGACGAGGCGCCGCTCTGCGTGACCTACTGGATGAACCGGCTGCAGAATCTCGATCCCCGCCATCCGCTGTTCGTCACGCTGAATGCCTGCCGAAAGATCGATGCGGACAAGGTCATCGCCACCTATCGATACACGCATCCGCTGTTCGATCAGGCGGCCGCCACCGCGCAGCGTCAGCTCTGGCAGCTGCAGGGCCGCCGCAACACCTGGTTCTGCGGCGCGCATTTCGGCAGCGGCTTTCACGAGGACGGGTTGCAGGCGGGACTTGCCGCGGCGGAAGCGGCCACCGGCCTGCGCCGTCCCTGGCAGGTGGATAACGAATCCGGCCGCATCTTTGCGGCACCGCTGCTGGCGGCGGCCGAATGAACTCCGTTTCCGCCCTCTATGTCGGCACGGTGGTGCATCAGCGCCATCGGCCGAAGCAGCACAGTCTGCGCTACAGCGTGTTTTCCCTGCTGCTCGATCTCGACGAGTTGGACAGCCTTGATCGCGGCCTTCGGCTGTTCGGGCACAACCGCGCCGCCGTCTACAGTTTCTGGGACAAGGATCACGGTACGGGCGAGGAAGGCGGCCTGCGGGCCTGGGTGGAAAGCCATCTGCGCGAAGCCGGCCTGCCGACCGTCGACGTGCGCATCCGCATGCTCTGCTATCCCCGCATTTTCGGCTATGTCTTCAATCCCTTGACTGTCTATTTCTGCGAGGATCGCAACGGGAATCTGCTGGCCTTGCTGTATGAGGTCTGCAATACATTCATGGAACGTCATACATACATCATTCCGGCCGGCGGCCAGTCCGAGACGGTTGTGAGGCACTCCTGCGCCAAGGCGATGTATGTGTCGCCCTTCGTGCCGATGGACTGCACTTACGACTTCGATATCCTGCCGCCGGGCGAGCATGTGAAAATCGCGATCAACGAGCGGGACGCGCAAGGCAACCTGTTGTTCGCCAGCTTTGCCGGCCGCCGCCGGTCGCTGTCCGATGCCAGTCTGGCGCGCGCGCTGATCACCTTTCCGCTGATGACCATGAAGGTCATGGCGGGCATCCACTGGGAGGCCCTGCGCCTCTGGCTGAAGGGCGTGCCGATCCATCGGCACCGGCCCGCCGCCAGCCGCATCGCCAGTTCGGTGGAACATCCAGTCGTGAGTGGAGGAACGCAGACATGACGCATGCCGGACACGGAGATCCCATTCTCGTTGCAGACCGCGCACCGCTGTGGGAACGCATGCTGTGCCGCATGCTGGCCCGCACCCGCCACGGCCGCCTGACGGTGGTCTTTCCGAGCGGGCGCGAGCACCATTTCGGCGAGGGCAGGCAGGGTCCGAACGCGACCATTCGCTTCACCCGGCCGCGCGTGCTGCGCCAGATCATCACCCACGGCGGGCTGGGCTTTGCCCGCTCCTACATGGATGGCGACTGGTCGACGCCCGATCTCGGTCAGGTACTGGATCTTGCGATTGCCAATGAGCAGGACTGGGCAAAGCTTGCCCGCCCGATGGCGGTGATGGCACGGCTCGCGCATTGGCGTCACCGCCTGCGCCGCAATTCCAAGGCCGGCAGCCGCCGCAACATCGCCTTTCACTACGATCTCGGCAATGCCTTCTATCGCCACTGGCTCGACCGCACGATGACCTATTCCTCGGCGATCTACACGCATCCCGAGGCAAGCCTCGAAGAGGCGCAGCGGGAGAAATACGGCCGCATCATCCGGGAACTCGGCATCGGGCCGCAGGATCATGTGCTGGAAATCGGCTGCGGCTGGGGCGGCTTCATGGAGCAGGCGATCCGCGAGACCGGCTGCCGCGTGACCGGGCTGACGCTCTCCAAGGAGCAGGCGGCCTATGCCCGCCAACGGCTATCGGATGCCGGACTGGCGGACAAGGGCGATATCCGCCTTGAGGACTACCGCGACTGCCGCGGCCAGTTTACCAAGATAGTGTCCATCGAGATGTTCGAGGCGGTCGGCGAGGAACACTGGCCGATCTATTTCGAGCAGGTGCGCGAGCTTCTGGTGCCGGGCGGCGAGGCAATGATCCAGGTCATCACCATCGAGGAAAGCCGCTTCGAACACTATCGCCGCCACGCCGATTTCATCCAGACCTATATCTTTCCGGGCGGCATGCTGCCCACGCTGACGGGTTTTGCGGAGATTGCCCGCAAGGCAAGGCTGACGGTCAGCGACTGCTTCCGGTTCGGGCGGGATTACGAGCGCACATTGCTCGCCTGGGACAGGAGCTTCCGCGCCAGCTGGAACCGGATTGCGCCGCTCGGCTTCGACGAACGCTTCTTCCGCACCTGGCACTACTATCTGCATTATTGCGCCGCCGGCTTTCGCACCGGCCGTATTGATGTCGCGCAGTTCAGGCTGAGCAAATCCGCCTGACGAAATCCGGTCGGCAAGGGGCGGCAAACGGGGTAGCGGTCCGGCTGCCCCTTTTCCTTTGGCTTACGGCTTGCGCAGCATCCTGCGGGTAACACGGAAGAACAGTCCGTAAGGCAGCAGAGACAGAAGCTTGATCGCCAAGGCCATCTTCCAGGGGAAGATGATCTCGAAACGATCCTGCTTCAGCCCCGCGACAATCGCATCCGCCGCCTGTTCCGAGGAGATCAGGAAGGGCATCGGAAAGTCGTTTTTTGCCGTCAGCGGCGTTTCGACGAAGCCCGGATTGATGATGCGCAGCCGCACGCCCTCCCGTGCCAGTTCCGGCGCGAGCGACTGGCAGAGATTGTTGAGCGCTGCCTTCGTCGCGCCGTAGAAGCCGCCGCCGGGCAGGCCGACCAGACCGGCGACCGAGGCGATCACCGCGATCTCGCCGCTGCGCCGCGCCACCATGGCCGGGATCACCGCCTCCATGGCCTGTGCAGTGCCGAGTACATTGAGGTTGATGGTGGTGGCGAGATCGCGGCTGTCGAACTGGCGCACGCTGTCGCGCTTGTAGGTGCCGGCGGAGAACAAAGCGAGGTCGATCGGGCCGTGCTCGGCACGGATCCTGTCCCCCACCGTCAGCGTCGCCTCACGATCGGTGACGTCGAGCGGGTAAGCCAGGACGCGGCCGGGATGCGCGGCGGCAAAGGCTTCCAACATGTCAGCGCTGCGGGCGCTGACGGCGACCCGCCATCCATCGCGCACAAGCCGTTCAGCCACCGCCCGGCCGATGCCGGTGCTGGCACCGGTGATCCAGGCAAGCTTCCCCGTCTCTGATGAGCTGGTTTCGTGCATGCAAGCCTCCGTTTTAACCGATACTACGCCGCACAGGTGGTTTGGTTCTCTTTCGCCGCGCGACACAGGCTCTTTGCCCAGGATGCCGCGAATGGGCGCGCTACCGCCTTCCTCCGGCGGAGACCCGCTTGCCCGGCGCGTCGCGACATGCTTCAACACCGGCGTCCGCAAAAAACCCTTCCAGGATAAAGAGACCGACATGCCCCAGAAGATCATCATCGATACCGATCCCGGCCAGGACGACGCGCTGGCCATCCTGCTTGCCCTGGCAAGCCCGGAGATCGAGGTGCTGGGGATTACGGCGGCGGCCGGCAATGTGCCGGTGACGCTGACCTCGAAGAACATCCGCAAGGTTTGCGAACTGGCCGGCCGCACCGACGTGAAGGTGTTTGCCGGCTGCGAAGGTCCAATGGAAGGCAGCCTGTTCACTGCCGAATACGTGCATGGCGCGACCGGCATGGACGGCGCCGATCTGCCCGATCCCGAGATGCCGCTGCAGGAAATGCATGGCGTCGACTTCATCATCGAGACGCTGATGGCGCACGAGCCGGGCACCGTGACGATCTGCACGCTCGGCCCGATGACCAATCTCGGCACCGCCATTGCCCGCGAGCCGGCGATTGCCGCACGCATCCGGCAGATCGTTCTGATGGGCGGCGGCCTGTTCGAGGGCGGAAACGTGACGCCCGCCGCCGAATTCAACATCTTCGTCGATCCGAAGGCCGCCAGGATCTGCTTCGGCTGCGGCGCGCCGATCGTCATGATGCCGCTCGACGTGACTCACCAGACGCTGACAACGGCCAAGCGCGTGGCTGCGATCAAGGCCATCGGCACGCCGCTGGCAGACGCCGTGGTCGGCTGGCTGGAATTCTTCGAACGCTTCGACGAGCAGAAATACGGCACCGATGGCGGCCCGCTGCATGATCCGAACGTGATTGCCTACCTGCTGAAGCCGGAGCTTTACGAGGGGCGCCTCTGCAATGTGGAAATCGAAACGGACTCGGTGCTGACCAAGGGCATGACGGTTGCCGACTGGTGGGGCGTGACCGACCGGCCAAAGAATGCCACGTTCATGCGCCACGTCGATGCCGACGGCTTCTACGCGCTCTTGACCGAACGCCTGGCGCGGCTGCCGGCCAAGGGCTGATCCTCAAGATCAAGAAAAGGGGCATTGGCTGCGTGCCGACGCCCCTTTTTGCTGTCATGTCTGTCAGGCGCTCTTCTTCAGCGCCGCATAGGCAACCGCCATGCGGGAGGCGAGGGCGGCATTGTTCTTCACCAGCGCGATATTGGCCTTCAGGCTTTCGCCCTTCGACAGTTCGTTGATGCGGGCGAGCAGGAAGGGGGTGAGTTCCTTGCGGCCAATGCCCTTTTCATCCGCTTCACGGACAGCGTCGGCAATGGTGCCGTCGATGAAGTCCGGCGTCAGGGCGAAGGCTTCCGGAATCGGATTGGCAATCATCAGGCCGGTGCCGGTGCCGAGCCTGTGGTGCAGGTGCATGGCCTGTGCGATCTCTTCCGGCGTATCGAGGCGGTGATCGGCCTTGTAGCCGCTCTGGCGGGTGAAGAAGGCCGGGAATTCCTCGGTGCCGTAAGCGATGACCGGCACGCGCTGGGTTTCCAGATATTCCAGCGTCTTGGCGATATCGAGGATGGACTTCACGCCGGCGCAGACGACGGCGGTCTTGGTGCGGCCGAGTTCGGTCAGGTCCGCGGAAATGTCGAAGGTCTGCTCGGCGCCGCGATGCACGCCGCCGACGCCGCCCGTCGCAAAGATGTCGATGCCGGCGAGATCGGCGAGCAGCATGGTGGCAGAGACCGTGGTGCCGGCCGAGGCCTTGCGCACCATGGCAGCCGCCAGATCGCGGCCGGAAGCCTTCACCACACCCTTGGCCTGGGCAAGCGCTTCCAGTTCGGCCTGCTCGAGACCGGCGCGCAGCTCGCCATCGATCACGGCGATGGTCGCCGGTACGGCACCGTTCTCGCGCACGACGGCTTCCACCGCGAGCGCCGTTTCCAGATTGGCCGGATAGGGCATGCCGTGGGTGATGATGGTCGATTCGAGCGCCACGACGGGACCACCGGCGGCAAGCGCATCGGCAACCTCACGGCTGAGTTTCGGTTTCAGAAGGGTCATGATCATCCTTTCTCTTCGGCAAGCCGATGGAGGTTTGCCTCCAGGAAGCGGGGCGAAAGCTCCGCATGCACACTGGAAGCCGTTTCTGTGGTCAGCGCGCCAAGCAGCGCGCCCATTCGTGCGGCCCGGGCCGTCTCGTCGCCGGCCAGAAGGCGATGCAGCGTCGCGGCAATCATCGCATCGCCGGCGCCGGTCATGTCGACAGGCTTGGCATGGACGGCGGGCACGTGACACACCGTTTCGCCGGCCGCCACCGCGACGCCGCGGGGTCCCATGGTGACGATGGCCTCCGTGACGCCGAGCCGGGTAAGAGCGGCTGCGGCCTGGAAACTGTCCTCCACGCGCGGTTTCCCCTGCCGGGAAAGCAGCGCGTTCGCCTCGTCGAGATTCATGAACAGCAGGTCGATACCGGTCAGATCCTCCGGCAACCGCACCACCTTCGGCGTCGAGACGGCATCGATCGCCAGCCGGAAGCGGGCACCCTGTCGCCGCATGATGAGATGCTGCAGCGTCACAGCCGGCAGGTTGCAATCGGCAAACACAAGGCTTGCGGAGGCAAGATGCGACCAGGCGCGGTCGATATGGCCGGGCTGGAACAAATCGAAAATGCCCATATCGGCAAGCCCCAGCACCAGATCGCCGGCCGGATCCAGCACGGCCGCATATTCGGCCGTCGGGCGCTCGCGGACGGTGACGACCTGACTGACATCCACGCCGCGTTCCCTCAGATGCGCGAGCATGGCGCTGCCGGTCTCATCCTCGCCGAGGATGGAAATGAAGCTGACCGGCGTGCCGAGCAGCGCCAGATTTTCCGCCACATTGCGGGCCACGCCGCCAAAGCTCTTGGCGCCATCGACCGGATTGGAGGTTTCGGGAATGATGGCCTGACGGGCGCGATACTTGCGATCGAACACGGCGCCGCCGATGCACACCGCCCGCGAAGGCTCCGGCAGAAGATAGCCGCGGCCGAGGATATAGCCCTTGTTGACGAGCTGCACCACATGCGCCGCCACCGTGGACCGGGCAAGGCCCAGCTGGTCGGCAATCTCCTGCTGGCCGGCAAAGGGATTGTCCCGGATCATCGTCAGGACGGCGTTTTCCTGGGCGCTCAGTTCTTCCATGGAAGCCTCGATCTCTCGTCGGGCAACTTATCGTAACTTTTGTTTTTCATGTCAACATCTGTTTTGTGGATCTTATCCGCGACGTCGGACGTCAGATGCCGCGGTGCAGCAGCGTCCCATCCCCTGCGCCGGAACGGTGGAAGATGATGCAGCGGGCGGAACGAATTGCGGGCGCGCGTGTTGTCCTGCCACGCCCTTGACCCGAGAGGAGAAACCGTATGCGTAAGTTTCTACTGACATCAACTGCTGCTCTCGCAGCAGGTTTCGCAAATTTTGCTGCAGCGCAGGATGGGACGACGACGGGCGCCGCCAGTGGCGCGATCACTGGCGCCATCGTCGGCGGCCCGATTGGTGCCGCAGTCGGCGGCATTGCCGGCGCTGCCATCGGCACCGCCATTGACCCGCCGCCGCAGGAGGTTGTGACCTATGTGCGCGCCCAGCCAGCCCCCGAGCCGGTGATAGTCGAGCGCCAGATTGTGGTTGGCAAGCCGATCCCGGAAACGGTCGTGCTGACGCCGGTTCCGGAGCACCGTGACTACGCCTATGCCGTGGTCAATGAGCAGCGGGTGATTGTCGACCCGAAAACACACACGGTCGTGCAGATCCTCGAGTGATCTCCAGCATCAAGAACGTGGGCGGGTTCCAGACGGAGGCCGCCTTCCCGGTTCTATACCAGAACAGCCTGTTCCACGCGGTCCTCCTGGCCGAAGAAACGCAGATAGCGCTGCACCTCTTCCGGCGTGCCGGTCGCCTTGCGGGGATTGTCGGAGAGTTTGACTGCCGGTCGGCCGTTCGCCTCGCTCACCTTGCAGACGATGGAAATCGGCTTCAGCCCGTCGATTTCACGCGGCGCGCAGCCGGCAAAGTCGTTGGTGAGATTGGTGCCCCAGCCAAAGCCCATGCGCACCCGGCCTTCGAAATGGCGATAGGTATCGATGATCGCATCGACATCGAGGCCATCGGAAAAGATCAGCAGTTTCTGCCGGGGATCGCGCCCCATCTTCTGCCACCAGGCAATGATCTTCTCGCCGCCCTCGATCGGCGGGGCGCTATCCGGGCGAAACCCCGTCCAGTCCGCCACCCATTCGGGGGCATTGCGCAGGAAGGAGGCGGTGCCGAAGGCATCCGGCAGCACGATCAGCAGGTTGCCGCCATAGAGACGGTTCCAGTCCTTCAAGACCTTGTAGGGCGCCGCGCGCAGTTCCTCATCCGTATTGGCAAGCGCGGCCACCACCATCGGCAGTTCATGCGCATTGGTGCCGACGGCTTCGAGATCGGAATCCATCGCGAGAAGCACGTTGCTGGTGCCGGTAAAGGCTGGGCCGATGCCTTCCTTCAACGCTTCGACGCACCAGCGCTGCCAGAGAAAACTGTGGCGGCGGCGGGTGCCGAAATCGGAGATGCGCAGGCCCGGCAGCGTCCGGAGCCGCTCCACCTTTTCCCACATCTTCGCCTTGGCACGCGCATAGAGAACATCGAGCGTGAAGGGGCCGAGCGACTTCATTGCCGCCCGCGACCGCAACTCGTTGATGATGGCAAGTGCCGGAATTTCCCACATGGTGGTATCGGTCCAGCGGCCATGGAAGGTCAGCTCATACTGGCCGTCACGCTTGGAAAGCTCGTAGTCCGGCAGGCGATAATTTGCGAGCCAGGCCAGGAATTCCGGCTCGAAGATCTGCGAGCGACCATAGAAGCTGTTGCCGGCGAGCCAGATCATTTCCTTCTTCGACAATCGCAGGGACCGGGCGTGGTCCAGCTGGTTGCGCAGTTCCTGCTCGTCGATCTCATCCGCCAGCCGCACGCTCTTGGTGCGGTTGATCAGGGAAAAGGTGACATCCGTATCCGGATAGAGCTTCCAGATCATCTGGAGCATCAGCAGCTTGTAGAAATCGGTATCGATCAGGCTGCGAACGATGGGGTCGAGCTTCCACGTGTGGTTATACACGCGTCTGGCGATATCGGTCTTTGCTGCCATGGCTGCCTTTGCCCTCGCCGTATCCGGCAGAGGGCTCCTTCCCTCAACATCAGAGGCATCGGCCGACAACCTCCCCGCACGTTATCGAAAAAACGGGGATCAAAGTCCAGTGACCCGATCATCAAATCGATTGATGTTGGTCCGTGCCACCCGCCTGGATGCTGTCGACAGGCGAGGTCCGCCGATAGCATGCGCCCTCACGGTGTCGAGGGAGGCCGTGCATCGGGATTGACGGGCGTATTGTCGCCGGCGGGCGGCGTGGCAGTCTGCTCGGCCGGCGGTTCGTTGGTCTGCGCCCACCATTCCACGCCGCCCCAGGCGAGCATGGCGAGCACAAGGCTGGCTCCCAGCACGACCATGACCGGCATGCCGCGCCGGCCCTGCCGCGCCTCGGTGGCGCTCAGCGGCGCTTCGGGGGCGGCCGACGGCGTGACGGAAGCCACGTCATTCTCGCGCGGAAAGGGGCGGCGGTCCGTCTCGTTTCGATCGCTCATGGGACATTCCTCCGGCAGCACACCGCCAGAAGGGCGGCGCAGGATGGAAGAGCAAACCGGCAGCGATCCTCTTTGTTCCCGCCAGCACAGGCTTCTCGCCGGCTACGAGGGTTCCCGCAAGCTACTGCGCGACGGCTGCGGCCTCGACAGCGCGCAGGTTGAAGGCGGCATCCATCAGCGCGCGGGTGTAATCGCTCTTCGGAGCGGCAAAAATCTCCTGCGATGGACCTTCCTCCATCACCTTGCCGGCCCGCATCACGATGACGTGGTTGGCCAGCGCCCGCACCACCTTCAGGTCATGGCTGATGAAGAGATAGGCGAGATCGTGCTTCTTCTGCAGATCGCGCAACAGATCCACCACCTGCGCCTGCACCGTCATGTCCAGCGCCGAGGTCGGCTCGTCCAGCATCACGAAGCGCGGCTTCAAGACCATGGCGCGGGCAATCGCGATACGCTGCCGCTGGCCGCCGGAGAATTCGTGCGGGTAGCGCCAGCGCGTCGCAGGATCAAGGCCGACCTCGTCCAGCGCGGCGGCCACGGCACGGTCGCGCTCTTCGGACGAGAGCCGCGGCTGGTGCACTTTCAGGCCCTCGGCGATGATTTCGCCCACCGACATGCGCGGACTGAGCGACCCATAGGGATCCTGGAAAACCACCTGCAGCCGGTCGCGCAGCGGACGCATCTGGCGGAAGGAATAGCGGCCGATATCGCTGCCGATGAAACTGACACGCCCTTCGGAGGAAATCAGACGGGCGAGCGCCAGGCCGAGCGTCGTCTTGCCTGACCCGCTTTCGCCGACAACGCCCACCGTTTCGCCGGCGCGCAGCGTCACGTCGATGCCGTCCACCGCCTTCACATGATCGACCACGCGGCGCAGGAACCCGGCCTTGATCGGGAACCAGACCCGGATGTTGCGGCCCTCCATCACGACCGCTCGCAAGGGATCGGCCTCGGGCGGCTCGCCGCGCGGCTCGGACGACAGGAGGTGACGGGTATAGTCATGCTGCGGATCGCGAAAGACCTGCTCGACCGGCCCGGTTTCCACGATCTTTCCCTTGGTCATCACGCACACACGGTCGGCAAAGCGGCGCACGATACCGAGATCATGGGTGATGAACAGGATGGACATGCCGTAATCGCGCTGCAGCTTCTTCAGAAGCTCGAGGATCTGCGCCTGGACCGTCACGTCGAGCGCCGTCGTCGGCTCGTCGGCGATCAGCAGCTTCGGCCGGTTGGCGAGCGCCATGGCGATCATCACGCGCTGGCGCTGCCCGCCGGACAGTTCGTGCGGATAGGCCTTCAACCGCTTTTCCGGCTCGCGGATGCCGACCTCGGCCAGAAGCTCCAGCGTGCGGCTGCGCGCCGCCTGCGGCGTCATCGCCTGATGCAGTTCAAGGATCTCGCCCACCTGCTGCTCGATGGTGTGCAGCGGATTGAGCGAGGTCATCGGCTCCTGGAAGATCATGGTAATGTCGTTGCCGCGCACGTCGCGCAGTTCCCGCTCCGACACCGTCAGCAGATCGCGGCCATCGAACAGGATTTTTCCGGACGGGTGGCTGGCCGAGGGATAGGGCAGCAACTGCAGCACGGAATTGGCGGTGACCGACTTGCCCGATCCGCTTTCGCCGACGAGCGCCAGCACTTCCCCCTCGCCGATCTCGAAGGAGACCCGATCGACCGCGAGAGTCTGGCTGCCTCCCTGATGGAAGGCGACGGACAGATCGCGGACGGAGAGGAGCGCGTTGGTCATGCAATCAGACTTTCCAGAAGGGTCGTGAGGGTTGGCTCGTCGGGGCGCTGCACCGTCAAGGGCGTGATCGGCAATTTGCCGCGCAGCGGGTGAACGAGTTCGTCAATGTCCGATAGACCTGTATCAGCTGACAGGAAGACGCCACATCCCGCGACAATGGCGCTTGCGAGGTGAATGGCGTCCGGAAGCTTCGTCTTGCGTGAACCGGCTCTGATGAGCGAAGCGATCAAAAGAACCTTCGAAGATATCGGAACCGTGTTCAGCCAGGAAGCACGGCCCATCCAGCCTTCGTAAGTTTCGATCAGGTCGCGGTTGCCATTCGCCAGCGGTTTCACAAGCAGCTCGCTGTAGGTCAGCATGCTTGTGAAGGGTATGTTGCCCAAGCTGCGGCAGGCAGCCAGAAGGGCAGCGAGCCTTTCCTGCTCCGGGCCTTGAATTTCTTTGAACAGAATGAGGATATTCGTGTCGAGGTACAGACGGGCAGGTGACCTCATTCGTCATCCCACTCGTCGCGTAGCTCGCGAATGCGCTGCACCGCTTCAGCCATGGATGTGCCATGACGATAGCGTTCCGGATAATCCTCACGATGCTTCAGAAGCTTCATGAGGTTTTCACCAGGATCAACCTCCTCGTCCTTCAGGTCGAAGAACGACTTCAGAGGGTCGACCTCATCCGGCATGACCTCAACGGTCACACGCGCCGACTCGGCATCGGGTAGTCCGGTCCGCATCTCTTCCGGAAGTTTGGAAATCGGGTAATGCTCCAGAACGATCTTGTTCATCCAAGCGACCTCGGGCAGGCGTGACGCCTTCGCCAATATAGCCTCACAACGAGAATAACGCGACCCTTCCTCACCGGTAGGTCTTCCTCGGATCGAAGGCATCGCGCACGGCTTCGCCGATGAAGATCAGCAGCGACAGCATGACCGACATGGAGAAGAAGGCGGTCAGCCCCAGCCAGGGCGCCTGCAGGTTGTTCTTGCCCTGGGCGATCATTTCACCGAGCGAGGGCGAGCCTGGCGGCATGCCGAAGCCGAGGAAATCGAGCGAGGTGAGCGTCGCAATGGAGCCGGAGAGAATGAAGGGCAGGAAGGTCAGGGTCGCAACCATGGCATTCGGCAGCAGGTGGCGGAACATGATCGTCCAGTCGCCGACACCGAGCGCACGGGCCGCCCGCACATATTCAAAATTGCGGGCGCGCAGGAATTCGGCGCGCACCACGCCGACGAAGCCGACCCACTGGAACAGCAGCATCACGCCGAGCAGCACGAAGAAGCCGGGCGGCAGGATGGCGGCGATGATCAGCAGAATGTAGAGCGAGGGCATCGACGACCAGATCTCGATGAAGCGCTGCATCAGGAGATCCGTCCAGCCGCCGAAGAAGCCCTGGATGGCGCCAGCCGTGACACCGATCAGCGCCGAGAGCACCGTCAGCGCCAGCCCGAACAGAACCGAGATGCGGAAACCGTAGATCAGGCGGGCCAGCACGTCGCGCGCCTGGTCATCGGTGCCGAGCCAGTTGAGATTGCCGAGCGTGCACTTCGGATCGTCGACACCCTTCGGATAGGCGCTGCAACGTTCCTCGGCGCCCATCAGCCAGAAGGGCTGGGTTGGCGCCGAATGGGGAATTTCCGAGTTCACCGTCTGGTAGGAGTAGCGCACCGGTGGCCAGACCATCCAGCCATTGGCGTTGATTTCTTCCTGGATGAAGTCGGAACGGTAATCGGTCGTCGCCAGGAAGCCGCCGAACTTTTCCTCGGGATAATTGACGAAGACCGGCACCAGAAGCTCGCCCTTGTAGGAGACGAGGATCGGCCGGTCATTGGCGATGAGTTCGGCTGACAGCGACAGGCCGAACAACACCAGGAAGATCCAGAACGACCAGTAGCCGCGCCGGTTGGCCTTGAAATTCTGCCAGCGGCGCAGATTGGTCGGCGACAGCCGGCGGCGGGCGGGCGGCGTTGCGGCCACGGTATCGCGAGCAATGGCGGATGCGGGAGCGCTCATCACACCTCCCTCTTTTCAAAATCGATGCGCGGGTCGATCCAGGTGTAGATCAGGTCGGACACCAGACCGACGACGAGGCCGAGCAGCGAGAAGATGTAGAGCGTGCCGAACACGATCGGATAATCGCGGTTGATGACGGCGAGATAGCCGAGGCGGCCGAGCCCATCGAGCGAAAAGATGTTCTCGATCAGGAGCGAACCGGTGAAGAAGGCCGAGATGAAGGAGGCCGGAAAGCCGGCGATCACGATCAGCATGGCATTGCGAAAGACATGGCCATAGAGCACCCGCCGTTCACTGAGGCCCTTGGCGCGCGCGGTCACCACATATTGCTTCTTGATCTCGTCGATGAAGGAGTTCTTCGTCAGCAGGGTCGTGGTGGCAAAGGCCGAGAGCGACAGCGCGATCAGCGGCAGCGTCAGATGCCAGAAATAGTCGAGGATCTTCTGCCACCAGGGCAGGTCGCTCCAGTTGTCCGACACGAGGCCGCGCAGCGGGAACCAGTCGAAGAAGGAGCCGCCGGCAAACAGCACGATCAGCAGGATGCCGAACAGGAAGCTCGGCACCGCATAGCCGATGATGATGATGCCGGAAGTCCAGACGTCGAAGGTCGAGCCGTCCTTCACCGCCTTGCGGATGCCGAGCGGAATCGAGATCGCATAGGAAGCGATCATGATCCAGACGCCAAGCGACATCGAGACCGGCAGCTTGTCGATGATGAGATCGAGCACCGGCGTGTTGCGGAAGAAGCTCTCGCCGAAATCGAAACGGATATAGTTCCACATCATGTCGAGGAAGCGGGTGAGCGGCGGCTTGTCGAAGCCGAACTGCTTTTCCAGCCGGGCAATCAGTTCGGGATCGAGACCCTGCGCACCACGGTAGCGCGCCTCCTCGCCGCCGCCGCCGGCCGGCTGCAGATCCGACGCGCCACCGGACAGGCGGTCGCCGCTGTCGGATCCCTGGATCTGGGCGATCACCTGTTCCACCGGCCCGCCGGGCGCAAACTGCACCACGAGGAAGGAAATGCCCATGATGCCGATGATGGTCGGGATCATCAGGAGAAGACGGCGAAGGATATAGGCTCCCATCAGGCGTCTCCCGTTCGGCGGTCAGCGCCGCAGATCTCGTTCGGCATCAGGGGGTCCGGTTCCTTCGTCGTGACTGGGGCAAGAATCAGCATGTCTCTATGTGGCCTGTCCGGCCGCCGTCGCACAAGCATTTTAGCGGTTCATTCCGCACCCTTGGCCCACCAGAGGGCGGGGAAGCCGATGCCATATTCCGGAAGCGGTTCCGGATGGGCAAGCTTGGCCCAGTAGGCGATCTTGCTTTCGCCGGAATAGAACATCGGAATGACGAAGTGGTTGGCCAGCAGCACGCGGTCGAGCGCATGCACCGCGGCCACCTGATCTTCGCGCGTCGGAGCCTGGATGATCCGGCGGATCAGGTCATCGACCGCCGGATCGGCAATGCCGGCATAGTTCATCGAGCCCGGCTGGCTGGCGGCGGCAGACCCCCAGTAGACCAGCTGGTCGTTGCCGGGATCCATCGTCTGGGCCCAGACGCCGAAGATCATGTCGAAGTCGAAGGCGCGCACGCGGTTGACATATTGCGAGGAATCCACGGTGCGGATGCTGGCATCGATGCCGATCTTCTTGAGACTTGCCACATAGGGCAGCACGGTGCGTTCCATGGAGGGATTGTTGAGCAGGATCTCGAAGCGCATCGGCTGGCCGGTCTTGACGTTGACCATGCGGTTGCCCTTCAGCTCCCAGCCCGCCTCCTTGAACAGCGCGATCGCCTTGCGCAGGTTGTCGCGCACCTTCTGCGGATCGCCATTCACCGGGTTGGTGTAGGGTTCGGTGAAGACACGGGCCGGCACCTTGTCCTTGAGGCTGTCGAGGATCTCCAGTTCCTTGCCCTGCGGCAGGCCGGACGAGGCCAGATCCGTGCCCCAGAAAAAGCTGTCGACACGCTTCAGCCCGCCATAGGCAAGATTCTTGTTCAGATCCTCGAAGTCATAGGCATAGTTCAAGGCCTCGCGAACACGCGCATCCTTGAACTGGTCACGCCTGAGGTTGGGCACATAGGCCTGCATAATGCCACGGGCGCGGAAGGCATTGGGCAGCGCCTCGCGCTTGATGCGGCCATCCTTGACCGCATCGAAATCATAGCGGGTCGCCCAGCGGCTGGAGCTGTTTTCCTGCCGATAATCGATGTTGCCGGCCCGGAAGGCCTCAAACTCGACGTCACTGTCGGCGAAATAGGTATAGCTGATCACCCGGAAATTGTTCTGCCCGATATTGATCGGCAGGTCCTTGCCCCAATAATCCTCACGCAATTCGTAGCGGATGGTGGCGCCTGCCTGGAAGGAGGCGATCCGATAGGGGCCGGAGCCCATCGGCGGCTCGAGGCTGCCTTTGGAGACATCGCGCGGATTGCCTTTTGCATCCTTTGCCGCGTACCAGTGCTTGGGCAGGATCGGGAACTCGCCGACGATGGCGGGCAGTTCCTTGTTGTTCTTCTCGTCGAAGCGGAAGGTGACCTCGCGCTCGCCAGTCTTTTCGGCTGAGGTGACATGACGATAGTAATTGGCGAGCAGATTGCTGTTGGCCTTGGCGCTCTCGAAGCTGAAGACCACATCATCCGGCGTCACCGGCTGGCCATCCGCCCACTTTGCCTCTGGCCGCAGCCGGAAGGTCACGGAGGAGCGATCTTCCGGCCAGGTCAGAGCCTCGGCCAGCAGGCCGTAGCGCACGCCGATCTCGTCCTCGGAGGAGGTCAGCAGCGTATCGAAGAGAAGTCCCGTGCCGGAGGCCGGATTGCCCTTGTCCACCAGCGGATTGAAATTGTCATAGGTGCCTTCGTCCGCAAGCTTCAGTTCGCCCTGTTTCGGCGCCTTGGTATTCACGTAGGGAAGCGCTTTGAAATCGGCGGGCAGCTTCGGTGGCTCCAGCGTGCCGATCGCATGGTGCCATGTCTGCTCTTCGGCGGCTGCCGCGATCGGAACGAGTGCCATCGCGGCACAGGTCAAAACCAGACATGTCTTGCGGATGCGCGCCAGCAGCATTCACCGGTCCCTTCGTCGTTGTTGAATTCTCCGAAGCATAAGGCAAAGCCGGCCAGAGTACAGCCTGCCTTGCCTCACAAGCTTTTGACGATCTAGAAGGAAATGCGCCATCGTCTCGCCTTCCTCATCGGGTGAGCATTCACCATACGCCCAAATCAGTCTAGAATCGGGCGCAACCCGGCGGGCGCCTCCGCCGCTTCTCGCAGTCCTGGATCTGATGCCGACGTCTTGCCCCCTGTCCCGCCGCATGGCCGCCACCGCGCTTCTGTTGTTGACGGCCTTTTCGCTTCCCGCCACCTTTCCGGCGGCTGCCCTTGCCGATCAGGAGGCCAAGAAGGCCTTTGGTGCCGTTGCCGCCCCCAGCGGCGGCGCTCCCACGCCGATTGGTTCCTATGCCAAAGGCTGCATTTCGGGTGCCGTGGCGCTTGGCGATGACGGGCCGCACTGGCAGGCCATGCGCCTGTCGCGCAACCGCCACTGGGGCATGCCGCAAACGGTTTCCCTGCTGGAGCGCCTGTCGCAGGATGCGGCGCGCATCGGCTGGGGCAACGGCATCCTCGTCGGCGACATGTCGCAGCCGCGCGGCGGGCCAATGGCCTCCGGCCATGCCTCGCACCAGATCGGGCTCGATGTGGATGTCTGGTTCACACCGATGCCGGAGCAGCGTCTGACCCGCCAGCAGCGCGAAACGCTGCCCTTCACCTCGATGCTGGACAAGAGCAAGTTCCTGACCGTCGATACCCGCAGGTTCACGCCGACGGCCGCGCGGCTGGTGATGACGGCGGCAAGCTATCCGCAGGTGGAACGCATCTTCGTCAATCCGGCGATCAAGAAGAAGCTCTGTGAGAGCTGGACCGGCGACCGGTCGCTGCTCGGCAAGGTGCGGCCGATGTACGGCCATGACGAACACTTCCACATCCGCCTCACCTGCCCGCCCGGCCTTGCCAGCTGCAAGCCGCAGGCGCCGGTGGCAGCCGGCGACGGCTGCGACAAGTCGCTTGCCTGGTGGTTCACTGACGAGCCCTGGGCCAAACCCGATCCGAAGAAGAAGCCTCCGGCGCCGCCGCGCCCGGTGATGGTGTCGGATCTGCCACGCGCCTGCGCTGCCCTGCTGTCGGCACCGGCCGCCGCCGGGACAATGCCAAGCGCCGCCATGGCGCCGATGCAGGCCGGGCCGGAGGCGGATGACGCGAATGGCCCCACGCCCTCGGAAGACGTGCCGATGCCGCGCGCAAGGCCCGCGCAGTAAAGCGTGGAACACCCTTGCGGCAGGCGCGCGACAGCCAGGGTGAATGCCACCGGCGATCCGCATATAAATCGTTTTAAAGCCTTTTCTTGCGCCCCCTGTTCGGTATAGAAACCGGCCTGGAGAGGAACATCCAAGGATAGGCCCGTGGCGGACAGACCCTGCATCGCACTCATCGCGCATGACCAGAAGAAGGACGAGATGGCCGCCTTCGCCAGACAGCACGAGAGGGCACTGTCGCAGTTTCGCATCGTCGCGACGGGCACGACGGGCGGACGCGTGCTGGAGGCAGCGCCGAGCCTCGACGTGACGCGGCTGAAAAGCGGTCCGCTCGGTGGCGACCAGCAGATCGGCGCGATGATCGCCACCGGCGAAGTCTCGATGCTGATCTTCTTCACCGATCCCCTGACGCCGCTGCCCCATGACGTGGATGTCAAGGCATTGACGCGGCTCGCCACCGTCTACGACATTCCGATGGCCCTCAACCGCGCCACGGCTGAAAAGCTGATCGATTTCCAGTAAGACCACCGCTAGAACCGCCGGTGAAACCCTGGCGCGAATAGGCCGATGAACGGCTGCAACGACGGAACCTTTGTGATGGCAAGAACGCTGGACACTGACAAGCCCGCCTTCCCGATCCTGATCGGCGACATCGGCGGCACCAATGCGCGGTTCTGGATCCTGACGGACGCCTTCGCAGAACCGATGCAGTTTCCCAATATCCGTACGGCCGATTTCCCGACCATCGAGGAAGCCATCCAGAAGGACGTGCTGGACAAGACATCGATGAAGCCGCGCTCGGCAATCCTGGCCATTGCCGGTCCGATCGAGGGCGACGAGATTCCGCTCACCAATTGCGACTGGGTGGTTCGGCCGAAGATCCTGATCGGCGACCTCGGCTTCGGCGACGTTCTCGTCATCAACGATTTCGAGGCGCAGGCGCTGGCGGTCGCGACACTGCCGGAAGAGGCGCGCGAGACGGTCGGCACCGTCTCCTCCGCGCCGCTGGCCTCGCGCGTGGTGCTAGGCCCCGGAACCGGGCTTGGGGTTGCCGGCCTCGTGCATGCCCGCGACATGTGGTTTCCGGTGCCCGGCGAAGGCGGCCATGTGGATCTCGGTCCGCGCACGGCGCGTGATGCCGCGGTGTTTCCGCATATCGAGCGCATCGAGGGCCGTGTTTCGGCCGAACAGATCCTCTGCGGACGCGGTCTCGTGAACCTTTACCGCGCCGTCTGCGCCGCTGATGGCGTCGCGCCGGTCTTGTCCGTGCCGGCGGATATCACGGCCCACGGCCTGTCCGGCGAGAACGCCCAGGCGGCCGAAACGCTGGTGCTGTTCGTCACCTATCTCGGCCGTGTGGCCGGCGACATGGCGCTGGTGATGATGGCGAAGGGCGGCGTCTATCTGGCCGGCGGCATCTCGCAGAAGATCGTGCCTGCCCTCAAGCGCCCGGAATTCCGCGCCGCCTTCGAGGACAAGGCCCCGCACACGGCGCTGATGCGGCATATCCCGACCTTCGTCGTCACCCATCCGCAGGCAGCACTCGCCGGTCTTGCCTCGTTTGCCCGCACGCCCGGCCATTTCGGCATCTCGACAGACGGACGCCGCTGGCGCGGTTGAGCGCAGGATCAAGGCGCGAATGCAACAGGAACCCGGAATCGTGGCCGGGCGCTAGCCAAGCCTGCCGCGACTGGGTAAGACCGCCTCGCGGACAAGAATGCCGCGTTCTATGATAGGACCATCTTGTTGGAAGAAGCCGAAAAAGCCCAGCAACGCAATGCACAGCTCGATTCCGGTACGTTGACCAGCGTGCTGAAACGCATCATCGCCGAAAACGGCCGTGAACATGTGCGCGGTTATCTTTTCGCCATTCTGTGTCTCGTCGCCGTGGCTCTATCGACCGCCTTTACCGCCTGGATCATGGAATCGGTGGTGAACGAGGCCTTCGCCAACAAGCGCGCCGATCTGGTCTGGATCATCTGTGGCGCGATCTTCATCGCCTTCGTTCTGCGAGGCCTGGCGAGCTACGGGCAGGCCGTCACGCTCTCCAAGATCGGCAACAACATCGTCGCACAATATCAGAAGCGGCTCTATACCCACCTGATGAAGCTGTCGGTCGGCTTCTACAGCGAGTCCCGCTCGGCGCATCTCGCCGCCCAGATCAGCCAGAACGTCAACGGCATCCGCGACGTCCTGAACCTCACGGTCACCTCGACCGCCCGCGATTTTCTCAGCCTGATCGCGCTGATCTTCGTGATGATCACCAAGGATCCGATCCTGTCGCTGATCGTCTTCGGCGTGGCGCCGCCGCTGCTCTATGCCTTGCGCTACGTCTCGAGGCGCCTGCGCAGCGCCACCCGCGAATCGGTCGAGCTGAACAGCCACGTGCTCGGCGCGATGCAGGAAACCATTCAGGGTATTGCCATCGTCAAGGCCTTCACGATGGAAGAGGAACTCAGCCGCAAGGTCAACGGCATCATCGATGCCGCCGAAAACCGTTCCAACCGCATTGCCCGGCTGACGGAACGCACCTCGCCGCTGACCGAAACCTTTGCCGGCCTGTCGATTTCCAGCGTCGTCGGCTATGCCGCCTTCCGCTCGATCTATGATGGCGTACCGCCGGGCGCCTTCTTCGCCTTCATCACCGCGCTGCTGATGGCCTATGATCCGGCCCGCCGGCTCGCCAAGCTGCAGGTGCAGATGGAACGTGCCGTCGTGAATGCCCGGATGATCTACGCGCTTCTCGACCTGCAGCCGCAGCAGCGCGAGCGGCCCGGCGCGCCGGACCTGGTGGTGAGCGAGGCCCGCGTGGAACTGAAGGGTGTCACCTTCCGCTACGGCGAGGGCGACGCGATCCTGAAAGCCGTCGACATTGTCGCCGAAGGCGGCAAGACGACAGCGCTTGTCGGCCCCTCCGGTGCCGGAAAATCGACCATCATCTCGCTCATTCCGCGTTTCTATGACCCGTCCGAAGGCGCCATTCTGATCGATGGCCAGGACATTTCGCAGGTCACGAAGGCGTCGCTGCGCCAACACCTGGCTTATGTGTCGCAGCAGCCCTACCTGTTCGAGGGCACGATCCGCGACAACATCCGCTACGGACGCCCGGAGGCGAGTGATGCGGAGGTGGAGGAGGCCGCGCGCCTCGCCTACGCCCATGACTTCATCCTGGCCCAGCCGCAGAGCTACGAGACGCCGGTCGGCGAAAACGGCGTGACGCTGTCCGGTGGCCAGCGCCAGCGCCTGTCGATTGCCCGCGCGCTGGTCCGCCGGGCACCGATCCTGCTCCTCGACGAGGCGACCTCGGCGCTGGACAACGAATCGGAGGCGGCCGTGCAGAAGGCGCTCGACACGGCCATGAAGGGCCGCACCGTCGTCGTCGTCGCCCATCGCCTCTCCACCATCGTCAAGGCCGACAAGATCATCGTGATGGCCGAGGGACGGGTGATGGAGGAAGGCAACCACGAGAGCCTTGCGCGCCGCCCGGACGGGCTTTACGCTCGCCTCAACAATCTGCAGGCGCCCGTCTGACGGGCGCCCCATGGACCGCACCTTCCGGCGAGCCCTTCGCCACGCCAGATCCACACGACAGGGAGCCGCATTTCCGCATGAGCGAGCATGACATGAAGCTGGTGGTGGTCGGCGCCGCCGGACGGATGGGCCAGACCATCATCCGCGTCATCAAGGAAACGCAGGGCGTTGCGCTGCATGCCGCCATCGAGCGGGAAGGTTCCCCCTTCATCGGCAAGGATGCCGGCGAACTGGCAGGCGCGGGAACGCTCGGCGTACCGGTGACCAGCGATCCGCTGCAGGCCTTCCTGCATGCCGATGGGGTGATCGACTTCACCTCGCCGGCCGGCACGGTGGAATTTGCAGGGCTGGCGGCGCAGGCCCGCATCGTGCATGTGATCGGCACCACCGGTTGCGGCGAGGATGACGAAGCGCGCATTGCAGCCGCTGCCCGCCATGCCCGCATCGTGAAATCCGGCAATATGAGCCTCGGCGTCAACCTGCTCGGCGTTCTCGTGGAGCAAGCCGCGCGCGCGCTTCCGCCATCCGCCTGGGACATCGAGATCCTCGAAATGCATCACAAGCACAAGGTGGATGCCCCCTCCGGCACGGCGCTGCTGCTCGGCGAAGCGGCTGCGAAGGGTCGCGGCATCGATCTCAAATCCAGTTCGGTGCGCGTGCGCGACGGCCATACCGGCGCCCGTCCCGTGGGCTCCATCGGCTTTGCCACGCTGCGCGGCGGTTCGGTCGTCGGCGAGCATTCGGCGATCCTGGCCGGCGAAGGCGAACTCGTTACCCTCTCGCACTCGGCACTCGACCGCTCGATCTTCGCCCGCGGCGCGGTGGCGGCGGCGCTCTGGGCGCGCGACCAGAAGCCCGGCCTGTTTTCCATGCTCGACGTCCTCGGGCTGTCCCACTGATCCTTTGATCCCATACTGGAGGCATACATGAGCGGAACCCTCGTCCTCGTTCGCCACGGGCAGAGCGACTGGAACCTGAAGAACCTTTTCACCGGCTGGAAGGACCCCGACCTGACGGAGCTTGGCGTAAAGGAAGCCGAGACCGGCGGCCAGGCGCTGGCAGATTACGGCATCAAGTTCGACATCGCCTTCACCTCGGCGCTGAAGCGCGCCCAGGAGACCTGCCGCATCGTTCTCGAAAAGGTCGGCCAGCCGGATCTCGAAACCATTCGCGACCAGGCGCTGAACGAGCGCGACTACGGCGACCTCTCCGGCCTCAACAAGGACGATGCCCGCGAAAAGTGGGGCGAAGAGCAGGTGCACATCTGGCGCCGCTCCTATGACGTGCCGCCGCCCGGCGGCGAGTCCCTGCGCGACACCGGCGCCCGCGTCTGGCCCTATTTCATGACGGAAATTCTTCCGCGCGTGCTGCGCGGCGAAACGGTTCTGGTGGCCGCCCACGGCAATTCGCTGCGCTCGCTGGTGATGGTGCTCGACCGTCTGTCGAAGGAAGAGATCCTGAAGCTCAACCTCGCGACGGGTGTGCCGATGGTCTACAAGCTGAATGCCGATTCGACCGTCGCCTCCAAGGACGTGCTGGGCGACATGTCCGGCGCCCACTGACACATCCCGCCAGAGTCTTTCTCAGGCGCTGCCGGCATCCGGCGGCGCCTTTTCATTGGGGATCGCAGCTGCCGTCAGCGGCCGTACCAGTAGGCGCTGATCAGGCCGCTGGCGGCGAGGACAGAGAGGAAGGTGCCGATGAGGATGCCGGGTTCCATGCGAATTCTCCCGTTTTGCGTGTCGTGCCTGCCTTTCAATGCACGAGCGGCATAAAGAGTTGCACGAATCCGTTTCGGGAATGTTGATGCTTGACATCGTTGCGTCACGGCTTTCCGCTAGAGGGACCTTCTTCCAGTCCCCAGTCACGGGTGAGTCTCCCTCTCATGCGCCATGCCGTCTATTTCGCTCCGCCCCAGGATGATCCGTTGAACCGTGCCGCAGCCCTCTGGCTCGGCCGCGACGCATTTTCGGAACAGGGTATCTCGCCACCCGCCGATTCAGGCCTTCCCTTGGAGGAATGGCAGGCGCTGACGGCGGAGCCGCGCCGCTACGGCTTTCACGCCACGCTGAAGGCCCCCTTCACGCTTTCCTCCGAAAAGACGGTGGAGGATCTTGCCGAAGCCTTCGACACCTTCTGCAATCGAACGGCACCTGTGACGATCCCGAAACTCTGCCTGGCGGGGATCGGCCCCTTCTTCGCGCTGGTGCCGGACGGCGATTCGCAGGCAATCGACGCGCTCTGCGCCGAGATCACCCGCGCCTTCGAGCCGTTTCGTGCGCCGCTGTCGCCGGAGGATGTGGCGCGACGCAAGCCGGAGCGGCTCACCGAGCGTCAGCGCGCCCTGCTCGACGAATGGGGCTATCCTTACGTCTTCGAGGAATTCCGCTTTCACATGACGCTGACGGGGCCCGTGCCGGAAGATGCACGCCCAGGAATGCGTGCGCTTCTCGAATCCCGCTTTTCCACCTTTATCGGCCGGCCGCTTCCCATTGCCCATCTCGGCCTCTTCGTGGAACCCACGCGGGGTGCCCCCTTCCGTGTTGACCGCCATGCCCCCCTCGGCGGCACGCCGAATACCGACAGGAGCCACGCATGAGCCAGGAACTTATCCTGAAAAACGCCCGCATCGTCCTCGAAGACAGGATCGTCGATGGCGCCCTTCAGATCATTGACGGACAGATCGCAGATATTTCGGAAGGTGTGCTTGCGACCGGCGAGGATCTCGAAGGAGATTTCCTGATTCCAGGCCTGGTGGAACTGCACACCGACCATCTGGAACAGCATTATTCGCCCCGTCCCGGCGTGCGCTGGGATACGACAGCCGCCATCCAGGCGCATGATGCACAGATCGCGACATCGGGCATCACCACCGTCTTCGATTGCCTGCGCCTCGGCTCGGATGAGGATGGTGGCTTCGAGCGCGGCGAGATGCGGCGCCTTGCCGATGCGATCGAGGCGGCCGAAGCGGCCGGGCGTCTCAGGGCCGAGCACCTGATCCACCTGCGCTGCGAGGTGCCCTGCGCCGACGTGATCGACCAGTTTTCCGATTTCGAGGGTGATCCCCGCGTGCGGCTTGCCTCGCTGATGGACCATGCGCCCGGCCAGCGCCAGTTCCAGTCGCTGGAGCAATATGTCTTCTTCTACAAGAAGAAGCGCGGCCTCTCGGACGAGGCGTTCGAGGCCTTCATGAAGGTCAGAAAAGACGCCTCCGAACGCTATTCGGCCAAGCACCGTGATGAACTGGCGGCGCGCTGCGCCGAACGCGGCATCACGGTCGCGAGCCATGACGATGCGACGCTTGCCCATGTGGAAGAGGCCAGGGGCCATGGCGTGCGGCTGGCAGAGTTTCCGACCAGCCTGGAGGCGGCGCGCGCCTCGCATGCGGCGGGCATGAGCGTGCTGATGGGGGCACCGAATGTGGTGCGCGGCAAATCCCATTCCGGCAATATCGCCGCCCGCGACCTCGCGGATCTCGGCGTGCTCGACGTGCTCTCCTCCGATTACGTGCCGCTGAGCCTCCTGCACGCGCCTTTCATTCTGGCCGATACCGTTGAAGGGCTGTCACTGCCGCAGGCAATCGCCATGGTGAGCGCGACCCCTGCCAAGACGGTCGGCCTCACGGATCGCGGCCGCATTGCACCCGGCCTGCGCGCCGATCTGGTGCGGGTCCACCGGCAGGAAGGCGTTCCGGTCAGTCGCTCGGTCTGGCGTGCAGGACGACGGGTGGCGTGATGGGCAGTACAGAGGAGAAACCCGCAGCCGGCACACCGGAACATGCCGCTGGAGGCGGCACCATGGCCGTCGTCGTCGGCCCGAGCGGCGCGGGCAAGGATACGCTGATGGCCTTTGCGGCGGCTCATTTTCGCGACGAGCCGCGCCTTCGCTTCGTGCGCCGTTTCATTACCCGGCCCGCCGATGCCGGCGGCGAGGATCACGAAGGGGTCAGCTCCGAGGATTTCGCCGCCATGGAACAGGCGGGCGGCTTTGCCGTATCCTGGATGGCGCACGGCCTCCACTATGGCATTCCACGCCGCACACAGGCGGAACTGGCCGCCGGCATGGTGCTGGTCGCCAATGGTTCCCGCTCCGCTTTGCCGCACTTCCAGGAGGCCTACAAGAACCTGCTGGTGATCAATATTACCGCGCGTCCGGAGATCCTGGCCGAGCGTCTTGTGGTCCGCGGACGAGAAACACGGGAGGATATTCTGGCAAGACTGGAGCGAGCGCAGCTGTCCGTCGTCGGCGATTACAGTGTGGTGACCATCGACAACAGTGATGACATCGCGCGCGCGGGAAGCAAACTCGTGGATATTCTTTCGAAAGCGCTGCACAAAGCCTGAAAGCTCCCTGAAATGCGGGAGTGGCACAGAGGTTATTCCCTCGTTAGACTGGCGGCAGGCAGAAAGAGCGGCCGGTGAGTGGCACGCATTCCAAAAAGGAGTCCAGATGGCGCAATCCACGATCCGGGACATGCCGACCTATGAAGCGATCACGGCTCTGGAAGCCCGCCTCGTGGTCCTGGAAATCGTTACCATGTCGGCACTTGCCATGGTGATGGACACATCCGAGACGGCCGACAGGGAACAGGCCAACAGCCTGATGCAGCTCATCCTGCAGACGGTCGACCACCGCTGTGACGAACTCGGCCTTTCGCAGCAATGCCAGAAATCGGCACAGGACTATGCACGCAGCCTGCTCGGCACCGCCCTTTCGTCGCTTTATCCCGCCAGCCTGAACTGAGTGCAGGCCGAACGGCCTGCATTGTCATGCGTCAACCTCAGTGGGCTTCGTCCCAGTTATGGGCCGCACGCGCATCCACCTTCAGCGGCACCCGCATGGAGAGCGCCGGCATGGCGGCATGCTCCATGGTCGACACGATGACGGGCATCGCCGCCTCGATCGCCTCGTCCTCCACCTCGAAGATCAGTTCGTCATGCACCTGCAGCAGCATCCGCACACGCTCGGAAAGACCCATGCGGGCGAGCGCCGGCTCGACCTGCACCATGGCCCGACGAATGATGTCGGCCGCAGATCCCTGGATCGGGGCGTTGATCGCCGCGCGCTCGTTGAAGGCCCGCACCGAGGGGTTGGAGGACTTGATTTCGGGATAATGCGCGCGCCGCCCGAAGATGGTTTCCACATAGCCGTGCTCGCGGGCAAAGGCCTTGGTGTTTTCCATGTAGTCGCGGATGCCCGGGAAGCGCTCGAAATATTTCTTGATGTAGTCGCCCGCTTCCGAGCGTTCGATGCCGAGCTGGTTGGCAAGGCCGAAGGCGGAAATGCCGTAGATGATGCCGAAATTGATCGCCTTGGCACGGCGACGCACCTCCGACGGCATGCCTTCCACGGGAACGCCGAACATTTCCGAGGCAGTCATGGCGTGAATGTCGATACCATCGGCAAACGCCTGACGCAGTTGCGGAATGTCCGCAACATGCGCCAGCACGCGCAGTTCGATCTGGCTGTAGTCGGCCGAGAGGAGCTTGTGGCCGGGGGTTGCGATGAAGGCCGTGCGGATCTTGCGGCCCTCGGCATTGCGCACCGGAATGTTCTGCAGGTTCGGCTCGGAGGAAGACAGGCGCCCCGTGCTGGTGGAAGCCAGCGAATAGCTGGTGTGCACGCGCTTCGTTTCAGGATGCACATAGGAGGGCAGCGCGTCCGTATAGGTGCTCTTCAGCTTGGTCAGCTGGCGCCAGTCGACGATCTTGCGCGGCAGCTCTATACCCTGCGCGGCCAGATCCTCCAGCACCTGGGCCGAGGTGGACCACTGCCCGGTCTTGGTCTTGGAACCGCCGGGCAGCCCCATCTTGCCGAACAGGATATCGCCCAGCTGCTTGGGTGAACCGATGTTGAACCGCTCGCCGGCAAGCGCGTAGATTTCGTCCTCGAAGCTTGCCGCCTTCTGCGCCAGTTCGCCGGAGAGCCGCGAGAGAATCTGCCGGTCGATGGTGATGCCACGCTCTTCCATATGGGCCAGCACCGGCACCAGCGGCCGCTCGAGACGCTCGTAGACGCGGGTCAAGCCCTCGGCCGCCAGCCGCGGCTTCAGCACAAGCCAGAGCCGAAGCGTCACATCGGCATCTTCCGCCGCATAGGCGGTCGCCTTGTCGATATCGACCCGATCGAAGGTGACGGCGGATTTTCCGGAGCCGGCCACGTCCTTGTAGGCGATCGGCGTGTGGCCGAGCCAACGCTCGGAAAGCGTATCCATGCCATGCGCGCCAACACCCGCTTCCAGCACGTAGGAGATCAGCATGGTGTCGTCGAAGCCGACCATGGTGATGCCGTGCCGCTTCATGACGAGATAATCGTATTTCAGGTTCTGCGCGACCTTGAGGACGGACGGATCTTCCAGCAGATCCTTGAGGAGTGCCAGCGCCTCGGCCATCGGCACCTGCCCCTCGACGAGCTTCACGCCGTCGCTGAACAGGTCGTCGCCGCCGGCCTTGTGGCCGAGCGGCAGATAGGCGGCACGGATCGGACCCGCGGCGGGCGATGCAGCGTTGTCCTGAACGGCGAGCGAAACGCCGACCAGATCCGCCTGCATCGGATCGAGCGAGGTGGTTTCCGTGTCGAAGGCGACGAGACCCGTTTCGCGCGCGGCCGCGACCCAGCTCTTCAGCGTCGCGACATCGCGGATCGTCACATAGCCGGCACGATCGATGGGTTTACCCATGAAGGCTTCATGGCGGGCACTTGCAAGGTCTGCGGCCCTTGCGCCCTCGGCTTTCTCCGAGGCGGACGGACGGGCGTCGGCGACTGGACCGGAAGGCGCCGGATCGACAGCCTGTGCGTCGCCTGCCCCCGGATCGAGATCCGGGCCGCGGGCCTCCGCCCCCCATTCCACGGTGACGGTGGCCGGATCGATGGCGCCCGCATCGCAATCGCAGGCGTCCGCCACGCGGCGCGTCAGACTGCCGAATTCCATGGCCTTCAGGAAGGCGACCAGTTTCGGCCCGTCCTGCTTTTCCAGCACCAGCGCATCGAGGCCAAGCTCGAGCGGGACATCGGTGCGCAGCGCCACCAGCTGGCGGGAAAGACGGGCCAGATCGGCATTCGCGACGATATTTTCGCGACGCTTGACCTGCTTGATTTCGGAGGCGCGGGCAAGCAGCGTGTCGAGATCGCCAAATTCCTCGAGCAGCTGGGCGGCCGTCTTCGGACCGATGCCGGGAATGCCCGGCACGTTGTCGACGGAATCGCCGACCATCGCCTGCAGGTCGATCATCTTTTCCGGCGGCACGCCCCATTTCTCGATGACGTCGGGGATGCCGATCTGCTTGTCCTTCATGCTGTCGTACATGTGGACGTTCGGCGTCACCAGCTGCATCAGGTCCTTGTCGGAGGAAATGATGGTGACATCGGCGCCGATCGCCTCCGCCGCCCGCGCATAGGTGGCGATGATGTCATCGGCCTCGAAACCGTCGGTCTCGATGCAGGGCAGGTTGAAGGCCCGCGTCGCCTGGCGGATCAGCCCGAACTGCGGCACCAGCTCTTCCGGCGGCGCGGAGCGGTTGGCCTTGTAGTCCGGATAGAGTTCCTTGCGGAACGTCTTCGACGAATAGTCGAAAATCACGGCGAAATGCGTCGGCGTGACGCCTACGCTGGTATCGCGGGCATTGGTGAGCAGCTTCCACAGCATGTTGCAGAAACCGGAGACGGCGCCGACCGGCAGGCCGTCGCTCTTGCGCGTCAGCGGGGGAAGCGCGTGGAAGGCCCGGAAGATGAAGCCGGAACCGTCTACGAGGAAGAGGTGATCGCCTTTTTTCATGGGCGATGGATAGCGCGATGCAGGCCAAAGGTCCATTGCGCAGGCGCGATGCGCCCGGCAAAAAAGCAGGCTGTACCAATCAGGCAGACCGCAACACCGACCGATGCCGACCGTGCAACCCTCCGACCGGCAGGGGCTGCGGATGGAAAAGCCGCTCACCGCAACGTTACCCGGCCGTCATCGGAGCTTCCCTTGAAAAGCCGCATTGTGACGGCCATTTCCCTGAAGACGGCACTGATCACGCCGCCGTCTGACTGCAGGCTTGTCCCCCGCCGCGTCAGACCGGACAAAGGCCTTACCCCCTCTCCGGGCCTTTGTCCTCTCATCCGCCGCCACGGCCGTCCCCTCCGGCCGTGGCGGTTTTTGCATGTGGCACCCGAACAAGGGCGTGGTTGCCAAGGCAAGCACCAAAGAATATCGTGCTATCTATCCTGTGGTTGCAGCGAAGCGCCTGCTCCCCTCTAGACGCAGGCCCGTGCCGGGCTCGGCCGGGCCGTCTTCAGCGGCACGGCAGCCCGCTGTCTCGGCAGAGACAGGACGAGAGGTTGTCGGCGGCATGGGCTTTGAACGCTCGGATTCGGCACTGTATCTGGCCACGCAGCTGGCCAAGGGTCTCTCACGCGCCCTGCAGAAGCGGGCAACAGCGCTCGGCTTTTCTCCCGGACAGTTTCCCGTGCTGCTTGCCCTGTGGCAGGAAGACGGCCTCACGCAGCGGCAACTGCTGGACAGGCTGGAGGTGGAACAGGCGACACTTGCCAATACGCTGGCCCGCATGGAACGCGACGGGCTGATCCGGCGCAGCCCGCATCCGGCCGACCGGCGCGCCCAGATCGTGCGGCTGACCGAGCAGGGGCGGGCGCTGGAACCGGTGGCGACCGATGCGGCCGCTTGCGCCGACGACGAGGTCTTTTCGGGCTTCCGCCGCTTCGAGCGGGAGCTTTTGCTGGAATACATGCGCATGGCGATTGCCAATGCCCGGCGCATGGATCGGATACCGGAGCGCGAGCAAAGCCAGGTCGCCGACAAAGCGGCCACCGGTGGTTCCCTCGCGGGGGAATAACCGCTAACCTGACGGCCTTCGCCAATATTCCCCGCAAGGCAGTCTTCGCAATGACCGATCTTTCCACCGTTCTCGCCCGGGCCGACAGCAATCTCTCCTCAAGCCTCGAGCGGCTGTTCGACCTCGTGCGCATCCCTTCGATCTCGACCGATCCCGCCTACAAGGCCGAATGCCGCAGGGCGGCCGAATGGCTGGTCGCAGCGCTGACGGAACTGGGCTTTGATGCCTCGGTGCGGGATACGCCCGGCCACCCGATGGTGGTGGCACACCACGCGGCCGGCCGCGCCGATGCCCCGCACGTCCTGTTCTACGGCCATTACGATGTGCAGCCCGTCGATCCGCTCGAACTCTGGGAAAGCGATCCCTTCGATCCGAAGATCAAGGATCTCGGCAATGGCCGCAAGGTGGTGACGGGCCGCGGCACCTCCGATGACAAGGGCCAGCTCTTGACCTTCGTCGAGGCCTGCCGCGCCTACAAGGAGGTCCACGGCGCGCTGCCGGTGACGATCACCATCCTGTTCGAAGGCGAAGAGGAATCCGGTTCGCCCTCGCTGAAGCCCTTCCTGGAGGCCAACCGGGACGAACTGAAGGCCGAATATGCGCTGGTCTGCGACACCAGCATGTGGGACGGCGAAACGCCGGCGATCGCCGCCACCCTGCGCGGGCTGGTCGGCGAGGAACTGACGATCACGGCCGCCGACCGCGACCTGCATTCCGGCCTGTTCGGGGGTGCCGCCGCCAATCCGATCCACATCCTGGCCGAGATCCTGGCCGGCCTGCGCGACGAGACCGGCCGCGTGACGCTGGACGGCTTCTACGATGGCGTCGAGGAAACGCCGGAAAACATCAAGGCCAGCTGGGCAACGCTCGGCCGCGATGCCACAAGCTTCCTCGGCGAGGTGGGCCTGTCGGAACCATCAGGCGAAAAGGGCCGCTCGGTGCTGGAGCTGACCTGGGCCCGCCCGACCTGCGAAGTCAACGGCATCTGGGGCGGCTATACCGGCGAAGGCTTCAAGACGGTGATTGCCGCCAAGGCCTCCGCCAAGGTGTCCTTCCGCCTGGTTGGCACGCAGGATCCGGCGAGCATCCGCGAGAGCTTCCGCGCCTATGTGCGCTCGAAGCTGCCGGCCGATTGCCGCGTCGACTTCCACGAACACGGCGCCTCCCCCGCCATCCAGCTGGCCTTCGATTCGCCGGTGCTGACCAAGGCGAAATCGGCACTGTCGGAGGAATGGCCGAAACCGGCCGTGGTGGTGGGCATGGGCGGCTCGATCCCGATCGTCGGCGACTTCCAGACCTATCTCGGCATGGATTCGCTGCTGGTCGGTTACGGCCTGATCGATGACCGCATCCATTCGCCGAACGAGAAGTACGATCTTACCTCGTTCCACAAGGGCATCCGTTCCTGGATCCGCATTCTGGACGCGCTCTGATTCGCAGCAGCGCAAAAGGGCCTCCCGCCTGTCCTGCAGACGGGAAGCCCCAAAAAGCAAAAAGGCCGGGAGCAACCCGACCTTTCCTTCCCGTTTCTGTCCTGCCAGTACATCCGTGGTCAGCCACGAAACGGGGTTGGCATGTCGATCGCGACGGCGTCTGCCATCGCTGATGTCTCATCGTCGCTCGCTTCGGTTAACATCCCGTAAAGATATTCACCCTTGCTGATGGACGGTGCAGCCTGCTGCTGCCGACATCGATCGTCTTGCCGCTTGATCCTGAAATGGGAATGGCGCCCCGCGATTGCAAGGGCGCCATTCAGAAATCTCGCAAAAATGCGTCAGACAGGCCTGATCAGGCTGCCTTGAGGTGATCAGCCGAAACGCGGCCCGAACGCTTGTCGGTGACCAGTTCGTAGGCGATCTTCTGGCCGTCCTTGAGGCCGGAGAGACCAGCGCGCTCAACAGCCGAGATATGGACGAAAACGTCCTGTGCGCCGTCATCCGGCTGGATGAAGCCAAAACCCTTGGTGGCGTTGAACCACTTTACAGTACCAGTAGCCATTACGAAGTCCTTTCGCTCGCAACGTTGACTTGCCCCTCGCACGAATGCAGGGAGCGCGGAATGTCGAATTTGCAGGAAAGGTCTCGCGCGTCAGCGCGTCGTGCCGCTCGTCAAACAAATATCGATGCGCCTCAGGTAACGTCGGCGGGGGTACGGTGTCAAGACCGGCCCACGCGACATGATGGTCGCAGAGAGCATGCGGACTGCACGTCCCATCGCTGAAACGACTGGAATACAAGCTTTATAAGGATTGGCTGAAACGAAAGAAGCCTGGCGCGGGAGGAGGAGCGCCAGGCTTCAGAAACTGACCGGCAACCGGGAGGAGGAGGTGTTGCCA
>NZ_VJMG01000054.1 GCF_007004135.1 Affinirhizobium straminoryzae | reverse complement strand
GCGGCATGCGCCAGCGCGTCATGATCGCCATCGGCGTGGCCTGCAACCCGAAACTCCTGATCGCCGACGAGGCGACCACCGCCCTCGACGTCACGATCCAGGCGCAAATCCTGCAGCTCCTCGACAATCTGCGCCGTGATCTCAACATGGCGGTGATCCTGATCACGCATGATCTCGGCATCGTGGCGCAGTGGGCCGACAGGGTGATGGTGATGTATGCCGGGCGAAAGGTCGAGGAAGGCCTTCCCGAACCTGTCTTCTCCCAACCCTACCATCCCTATACCCGGGGCCTGCTGGGGGCCTCGCCGCGTGCGGAAAGCGGATACCATTACCGCAACGGCCCCTTGCTGGAGATTCCGGGCTCCATCGTTTCGGCAGCGGACGAAAAGGGATGCGCCTTCCGGCCACGCTGTCCCGCCGCCCAGCCATCCTGCGGCTTTGCCGTGCCGCCCCTGCAGCAGATCTCGGAAGGTCGTCTGGCGGCCTGCCCCTTCCCGCCCACGCGCATTGCGAGCCTCCTTCATGACGCTTCTTTCCGTCCGTAATCTCTCCACGCATTATCCGGGTGGCCGCGGCACCGTGCGGGCCGTCGATGACGTGTCGCTGAACATAGAGCGAGGCGAGACGGTGGCGCTGGTTGGCGAATCCGGTTGTGGCAAGTCCTCGCTGGGCAAATCGCTGATGCGGCTCGTCGAACCGACCGCGGGCACCGTCGAGTTCCAGGGCCGGAATGTCACCGCCATGCCGGGGCGTGAGCTGCGCAGCCTTCGCCGCAGCATCCAGATGATCTTTCAGGATCCCTTCGCCTCGCTCAATCCGCGCCAGACCATCCGGGCCATTTTGACCGCACCCTTGAAGGTGCATGGCATCGGTGATGCCAGGCGCCGCCGGGACATCGTCGAAAGCATCATCGTTCAGGTGGGGCTGCCCGCCGATGCGCTCGACCGCTATCCGCACGAGTTTTCCGGCGGACAGCGCCAGCGCATCGGCATTGCCCGGGCGCTCATCCTGCAGCCGGAGCTGGTGGTCTGTGACGAGCCGGTCTCGGCCCTTGACCTGTCGATCCAGGCACAGATCCTCAACCTTCTCGTCGAAATGAAGAAGCGGCTGTCGCTTTCCTACCTCTTCGTGTCGCACGATCTGTCCGTGGTGCGCTATTTTTCGGACCGGGTCCTGGTGATGTATCTCGGCAAGATCGTCGAAAGCGCTCCGACGGACGAACTCTGGGCAGACCCGAAGCATCCCTACACCCGGGCCCTGCTGGCGGCCGTGCCCGATCCGACCCGGCGCAAGCAGGCAGCGCCGATCACCGGCGACCTGCCAAGCCCGCATGATCCGCCCTCCGGCTGCCGGTTTCATACACGCTGTCCGCTCGCGACCGACCTCTGCCGCCAGCAGGCGCCGGAAAGCCGCCTTCTCGGCCCTGCCCATGCAGTGGCCTGTCACCACACGAACTGAAGACCGATTGGAGTAGAATATGGTCGACTATCGCTACCTTGGCCGCAGCGCCCTGAAGGTTTCCCCCCTGAGCCTCGGCACCATGATGTTCGGCGGCCCGACGCCGGATGACGTTGCCTTCCGAATCATCGACAAGGCGAAGGATCAGGGCATCAACTTCATCGATACCGCCGATGTCTACCACAATGGCAAGTCGGAGGAGGTCGTCGGGCGGGGCATCAAGGCCCATCGCGACCACTGGGTGCTGGCGACGAAATTCGTCAATTCGCATGTGAAGGGCCCGAACCTCGGGGGCCACTCCCGCAAATGGGTGATCGAGACCGTTGAAAACTCGCTGCGCCGCCTGAACACGGATTACATCGATATACTCTATTTCCACCGGGCGGTCTTCGATGCGCCGCTGGAAGAGCCGGTTCGCGCCATTGCCGACCTCATCCGGGCGGGCAAGCTGCGCTATTTCGGGGTGTCGAATTTCCGCGGCTGGCGCATCGCCGAGATCGCGCATCTCGCAGACCAGCTCGGCATCGACCGGCCGGTGGCCAGCCAGCCGCTCTACAACATCGTCAACCGGACAGCCGAGGCCGAACAGCTGCCGGCTGCCCATCATTATGGTCTTGGCGTCGTCTCCTATTCACCGCTGGCGCGCGGCGTGCTGACGGGCAAGTATCAGCCCGGCGAAGCACCGGCCGCCGATACCCGCGCCGGCCGTGGCGACAAGCGCATTCTGGAAACCGAATGGCGTCCGGAATCCGTCGAGATCGCGCAGAAGATCGCGGCGCACGCTCACGCCAAGGGTATCAAGGCCGCCGATTTCGCGCTCGCCTGGGTGCTGAACAACCAGCTGGTCACGGCGGCGATCACCGGCCCGCGCACGGAAGAGCACTGGGATGGCTATGTCCGCGCCCTTGGCGTGCAGATCGATGCGGAGGACGAGGCTCTCGTCGACAGCCTCGTGACGACCGGCCATCCCTCGACGCCGGGCTTCAACGATCCGAGCCATCCGGTGGAAGGTCGCGTTCCGAGACCGGTTTCGGCACCTGCGGCTGTCTCCGTCGCGCGGCGCGCTGTCGCCTGATCCGACGCTCATCCGGGCGGCGGCGTGCTGCCGCCCCTCAACCTCACCCATTGCGGAACGCCATCATGCCCATCACGCTTCGAACCCTGTCGGCCGAAACGGCTGCCGTCCCTCCCGTGACCCGCGAGGGGCTGATCGACAGCGCGCGGCGCATCGCCGCCGATCTCGCCGGAGATGCCGCGCGTCGCGAACGGGACCGCGTGCTGCCCTTCGACATCTTCCAGCAGATCAAGGAGGCCAGGCTCGGAACGCTTCGCATTCCGCAGGCCCTGGGGGGCCCGGGCGGCAGCATCAGCGACTATATCGAGGTGCTGATGATCCTGGGCGCCGCCGACAGCAACGTGCCGCATGCGCTGCGCAGCCACTTCAACTTCACGGAGGGGCTTGTTCTCGGCGGCATCGACAGCGAACGGGACCGGCGGCTGCTTGCGCATGTGCTGGATGGCAAGCTGTTTGGCGGGGCTCATACCGAGCAGGGCACCCACAAGCCGGGAGACATCACGACCCGGCTGACGCGCGAGGGTGAGAACTATCGTCTCAACGGCCGCAAATGGTATGCGACCGGCACCGCCTTTGCGGATTTTGCGAGCTTCAGCGCGCTGGACGAGGAGGGCAACGCCACCTACAGCCTCATTCCCGTCGACCGTCAGGGCATCACGGTTCTCGACGACTGGGACGGCATGGGCCAGCGCATGACCGCGAGCGGGGGCGTGCTGCTGGAAAACGTGCTGGTCCTGGCATCTGAAGTGTCCGGGCGTACACTTGGCTCGCGGGTCGGGCGGCATTGCTCGACCATGCGGCAGCTGCACCTCGCGGCCTCGGCGGCGGGAGCCGTTCAGGGCGCCGTCGATGAAGGCATTCGCTATGTACAGCGCCAGGCCCGCGCCGCAGCCCACAGCGCCGCAGAGACCGCGCGTCAGGACCCCTTCGTGCAGAACGTGGTCGGCGAGCTGAGCGCGGCCGCCTTCGCCGTGCAGACACTGATCCGCGAAGCGGCGCGAACGCTTGACGGGACCGTGGCCGCCTTTGCGACGGGCGATGAGGACGCCATCGAGACGGCGCTGACCGACAGCGCGCTGACGACATCGCGCGTGCAGATCGTCACCGCGCAGCTGGCACTGTCCGCGGCCACGCAGGTCTTCGAGCTGGGGGGTGGCTCGGCCACATCCCGCGACCTCAACCTCGACCGTTACTGGCGCAACATTCGCACCGTCTACAATCACAACCCGCTGCTGCACAAGGCGCGGGTGGTGGGGGACTTCTACCTCAACGGCACGAAGACGCATCTTCTCGAAGGACGTGTTTTCTAGAGTACGTCCGAGCCGAAGGTGCGTCAGCGGTTTTGCGGCCGGACGGCGTGAAAACAAAGAGACAGAGCATTTCGAGCGCTTCCGTTTTCGCTGGAGACGCTCGGGGGGATTCTTTTCAGTCATGTCCGGATCGAACGCGCATCCGGACATGTAGCCAGCGAAGGATTGTCATGGGACCGTCAGTCATCCTGCCGCGGCCTGCGCAGCAATTGCCCGGCCTCTCGCGCCTGCCTCCGCTGACGGCGCTCAGGGCCTTTGTCGTGACCGCCCGTCACGCGAGCTTTTCGCGCGCAGCCGAGGAACTGCATGTGACGACGGCGGCCATCGGCCAGCAGATCCGCCTGTTGGAAACCCATCTGGACGAGGTCCTGTTCAGCCGCAATCGCGGGGAGCTGGTTCTGACGCCGGCAGGGGCATCGCTCTATCCGGGCCTGGCGGCTGCCTTCGATGCGATCGTCGACAGTCTGGGTGCGCTCTATGCGCAGGGGCGGCGCACGACGCTCAGGCTGCTTGTCGAGGATTCCTTTGCAAGCCGCTGGCTTGCGCCACGCCTCGGCCCCCTGCAAAATGCCCTGGGCGAGACCGATCTCATCATCGATCGTTCGATCGCCGGTGAGGCCGACCTGACCCGCCTTGAGGCCGACTGCGCCATTCTGCCGCTCGCCTATCCGTTGACCGGCTACCACTGCGAAGTTCTGCTGGGGGATACGGTCCTGCCGGTCTGCACGCCGGCATTTGCCGAACACCATCACTTGCAGGAGGGGGCCCACCGTCTGCGGGAGGTGCCGGTGATCTATGATGCCCAGGCCGAACCGGAACTCGACTGGCCGCGATGGCTGCGCGCCTGCGGCTTTCCGATCCGCCTCTCCGGCAAGGGATTGAGGCTCACCAGCGTCTCCGCCCTGCTGGAAACGGTCCTGGCTGGCAACGGGATTGCGCTCGCCCGCAATTCGCTCGTTTGCGCGGATCTGCAGGCCGGCCGGCTGATCAGTCCGTTCGGGCGGCCGGTGCCGGTATCCTCCTCCTATTACCTCATCGCCACCGCCGCCAGACGGCGCCTGCCGCCTGTGGAAGCCCTGTTCCGCAGGCTGCAACAGGAAGCGACGACATTTCCGGCGCACACGGCTTGAAGGAGAGGATGAAACGGCACGGAAAGCGGCACAGGACGGTGCGGGAGGCGCAGCGCCCCCCGCTGCCCGTGATCAGGCGCTTGCTTTCTCGCGGCGGCGGGCACTGTAGAGGCTTTCCGGCCGGGGCAGACCATAGTGGTCACGAAGCGTCGAACCAGTATATTCCAGGCGGAACAGGCCGCGCCGTTGCAGGATGGGCACCACCTCGTCGGCAAAGATATCGAAGCCGCCCTTGAGGTAAGGCGGCATGATGTTGAAGCCATCCGCCGCACCGTTGAGATGCCAGAGTTCGATCCAGTCGGCCACCTGTTCCGGCGTCCCGGCGATGACCTTGTGGCCGCGCGCCCCCGCCAGGCGATGCAGAAGCTGGCGCAAGGTGGGATTTTCACGATCGATCACATCGAGCACCAGCTGATGGCGGCTGCTGGCGGCCCGGGCGCGGGTTGCATCCACGGCGTCCCTGGGAACGGCAGCATCGAGATCCGCCCCGGTGAGATCGACACCGATCATGCGGCGCAACTGCTGCAGCGAAAACTCGGGCTGGATGAGCGCGTTGAATTCGTCCTCCAGCGCCCTGGCCTCCGCTTCGGTGGACGCAATGAAGGGGCTGAGGCCCGGAAGGATCTTGACATGATCGGGGTTGCGCCCCTGCCCCCGCGCCCGGCTCTTGATGTCCGCGTAAAATTCCTGCGCGCTTTCAAGGGATTGATGCGCGGTGAAGATTGCTTCCGCGTGGCGCGCGGCAAAGGCGCGGCCATCATCCGAGGAACCGGCCTGGACATAGACCGGGCGCCCCTGCGGCGAGCGCGGCAGGTTGAGCGCGCCTTGCACGCTGTAGAACTCGCCCTTGTGCTCGATGGGATGAATATGATCGGTCTCGGCAAACAGGCCGCTTTGCGGATCGACGACCAGGGCATCGTCTTCCCAGCTGTCCCACAGCTTGGTGACGACATCCACGAATTCCGCGGCCTGGCGGTAGCGATCCCCATGAACCGGATGCTTCTCCAGCCCGAAATTGGCCGCGGCCCGATCGACCGAAGTCGTCACGATGTTCCAGCCGACCCGCCCGCCGCTGATGTGATCCGCCGAGGCAAACAGCCGGGCGAGGTTGTAGGGGTCGTAATAGGTGGTGGACGCAGTGGCGATGAAGCCGATCCGCTCCGTCACCGCGGCAAGCGCCGTGATCGCGGTGATCGGCTCCAGGCGGTGGCGGGCCGCATAGCGGATGTTTTCGTCCAGAACAGGGGCATCGGCAAAGAAGATGGCATCCAGCTTGGCGGCTTCGGCGCGCCGGGCAATTTCCTGGTAGAGGCGGATATCGGTCACGCGATGCGGCTCCGATTGCGGGTAGCGCCAGGCCGCCTCGTGATGACCGGCGGGATAGATGAAGGCATTGAGCACGAGAGATCGTGACGGCAAGGTCATGCGGGTCTCCTTCCGAAAAGCATGAAGACAGTCAGTCAGTGCAGGCTTGGAAAGCCGTGGCGCTCTGCCAGAAAATCCAGAATACGTCTGGTGTCCTGTATGAAGGACAGACTTCCGGCCCGGCCGGCATCCTCCGGCGCCTCGTCTGCGAAGACCAGCAGCGGCAGCGACTGGTTCTCCTCGCCGACCACGGCAATCACGTCGGCTCTCGGACGAGGAAAGCCGACACGGACGACCTCGATCCGCGCCGCCAGATCCGGAAATGCACCCAGCAGGCCCTCGATCTGATTGCAGTACGGACACACGAATGTCTTGCCCGGACGGTTTGGATCTTCAAAGCCTGGCCTGATCAGAAAAAGGCGATCCTTTGCCATCAGCACCATCATCCACATTGGTAAATTCAACTCTGAAACAAGCTTGCTCCTCCGCGAAGGCGAAATCCAGAAAGGAATATTCCGCGTATCGGAAGAAAAAAATTGCGCGATGTGAGAGGTGGACGGAGGCCGCCGCCTCTTGCCGCAACGCAAAAAGCCCCGGCGTCCGCAGGGAGCGCCGGGGAGTTGGAGGAGAGTGGAACGACTTTCCTCAGCTGCGCTTCCAGGCTGTCGCCAGATCGCTGTAGGCGATGTCGATGGTCGTCACGAGATTTTCGATCCGCCTGTTGCGGGCAATCACGGTCGGAAGTGCGACCACGGAGAAGTTGGGCAAATCGTCGCCGGCAATCTTCTGGATGTCCTTGAACTGCTCGGCGCGCTTCTTTTCATCCACCTCGACGGCTGCCGCCCGGAAGAGATCGTCGACCTTCGGATTGTTGTAATGGGCGGCATTGGCATACGGCACGATGTTCTTGATGTTATCGGACCAGTAGAGCCGCTGCACACCCGGCGTCGGGTCGAACAGACGGCTGATGCCGTTGAGGTTGATGTCGAAGCCGCGCTCGGTATAGACGCGCTTGATGAAGGTCGCGAGATCGCCTTCCAGGATATCCACCTTCACGCCGAGCTTGCCGAATGTGGAGCGCACATATTCCGCCGTCTTCTTGAAGGTATCGCCCGGAATGAAACTGAGGCGCAGCGTGAAACGTGTGCCGCTTGCGTCCTTCGGATGCCCGGCCGCATCCAGAAGCGCATTGGCCTTGGCGAGATCGAACGGGTACTGGAACGGGGCCTCGTCGTTGTAAGCCTTGAAGACGGCGGGGATCGTGGACGCCGCGGCCTGCGCCGTTCCATAGAAGATCGCGTCGATGATGAACTGCCGGTCGATGGCATGGGCAAGCGCGTGACGCACCTCCTTCTTGGCGAGGATTGGGTTCTCCAGGTTGAACTCGAAGACCTGCGTATTGTTCAGATACGCATCGGTATAGACATCGACGGCCACTGACGGGTTCTGGCGCAGCCTTTCGATATCGCTGTAGGCGATATCGGTCGTGTAATCGGCTTCCCCGGTTTCCAGCGCGATGGAGGCGGACGCCCCATCGCCCACGAAGCGCGTGACGAAACCATCCAGATGCGGCAGGCCGGCCTGCCAGTAATCCGGGTTGCGCTTCAGCTTCACATGGCTGCCACGCTTCCATTCCTCGAAGATGAAGGGGCCGGTGCCGATCGGCGCATTGCCGTTCGGGCTCTCGGCATAATTGTCGGTCGGATAACGGTGCGCCGGCAGGATGGGTGTCTCGCCGCCGGTCAGCGCCCGCAGCAGATAGGGGGCAGGCTTGGAGAGAACGACGATGGCTGTCAGCGGATCGGGCGTCTCCACATCGCTGATATTGGCGAAGGTGATGCGCGCGCGCGGGCCGACCTTCTTGAAGGCCAGCAGCGAGAATTTTACGTCCGCAGAGGTGAAGTCCTTGCCGTCATGCCATTTCACGCCCTTGCGCAGCTTGAAAATGTAGCGCAGGCCGTCCGCCGATTGTTCCCAGCTTTCCGCAAGCACCGGCTCGGGCTTGAACTCCTTGTCGAACCTGACGAGACCCTCCAGGACCTTGGTGGAGATGTAGCGGGTCTTGGTATTGCTGTCCGACAGGGGGACGAGCGTGGTCGGCTCGCCAACGGTGACGAAGGTGGCAATGCCGCCCTTCTTCGGGGTCTCTGCAGCAAAACCGAGCCGGGGCAGAAGGCCCGCGCCACCCACAGCCGCGCCCAGCAAAAGCGCCTTGCGACGTGTCAGATCCATGGTGTTACCTCTCTTTTGTTCTGGTGATGAAAAAATCAGGCTGCCTTCAGCCTGGTCTCGACCAGGCGGGCGAACAGCGTTGCCCCCACTGGCAGGATGGCGTCGTCCACGACGAAGCGCGGATTGTGGGCCGGCACCGTGCCGCTGTGTCCCAGCGTGAAGAAGGCGCCGGGCGCATGCGTCAGCATGTCGGCAAAGTCCTCGCTGCCCATGAAGCGGGAGGGCACGGTGGAGACACGGGCCTCCCCGACAACCTCGCGGGCGACCTCCGCCACGATCTTCACGGCCTCCTCGTGATTGGTCAGCACCGAGAAGATGTCGCGGATATCGACATCAGCGGTCAGCCCATGCGCTGCGGCCACATGCTCGGCAATCGTGCGGATCCGCTCGCGGATGGTGGCCCGCACCGCATCGGAAAACGCCCGCACCGTGCCGCTGATCGAGGCCTGTTCCGGGATCACGTTGTAGGCCGAGCCCGCCTCCAGCTTGGTAATGGAGAGGACCGCCGGTTCGGTCGGCGAGATGGTGCGGCTGACGATGGTCTGCAGCGCCTGGATGAGTTCGCCCGTCGCCGGGATCGGATCTTTCGCGGCATCCGGATGTGCGGCATGAGCACCCTGACCGCGCAGGTGAATGTCGAAGAAATCGGCACCGGCGAGAATGGTGCCCGGCGAGGCCTTGACGTGGTTGGGAAAAGCGTGGGCCGAATTGTGCAACCCGTAGATTTCATCGACCGGGAAATGCTCGAACAGACCGTCCGCGATCATCGCGCGCGCCCCGCCCAGCCCCTCTTCCGCCGGCTGGAAGATGAACACGACGGTGCCCGCAAAATCCCGCGTTTCGGCCAGATAGCGCGCGGTGCCGAGCAGGATCGTGGTATGCACGTCATGGCCGCAGCCATGGAACTTGCCGGGATAGACGGAAGCATAGGGAAGCCCCGTCTCCTCCGGCATCGGCAGAGCGTCCATATCGGCACGAAGACCGATCGACCGGTTGCCCGGATGGCGGCCCGTCAGGCGGCCGACCACGCCCGTCCTGCCATAGCCGCGATGCACCTCGATGCCCCAGGAGGCCAGCTTCTCCGCGACGATGCCGGAGGTGCGCACCTCCTCGAAGCCGATTTCGGGATGCTGGTGAATGTCGTGCCGGATGGAAACCAGCTCCGGCGTGAAGGCGGCAATGCGGTCCAGCACCTTCGGCTGGCTGTCGGTCACAGGGTCGATGGATGTGGTCAAGCTCATTCTCCGGTCATGCAAATGCTGTTTCCGCATGCGCCGCATGCAGATTGATGGCGTTCACTGTCAAAAGCTTAGAGGCGCAGGCCGGCCTGCTTCATCAGCGGCAGGATGCGTTCTGCGAAGTATTCAAGGTCCTCGCGGAAATCGTAAAAATTCAACTGCACGCCATCGATGCCCGCCTTCTTGAGGCCGATGAGTTGCTCGACGACCTGTTCCGGTGAGCCGATGATCTCGATATTGCCCCCCAGGTTGCGCCCCTGCTTGTGGCGGGCATCGCCACGACCGCGCCAGGCATGGGCATCGCTGTCATAGTTGTTCGTGGCGAAGGCGCGGGTTCCGGGCTGCGGCCGTCCGGCCTCGATCGCATCGGCATAGGCAATGGCTTCCGCCTCCGTATCGCGACTGACGATGATGGGGTTGATGATGGTCTTCACGTCGCGGCCAAGGGCATTGGCGCGATCCTTGACCGCGCGGATATGCGCCGGCAGGGTTTCGAGCGCACTGTCGATATGCGCCCCGCCCGGCGAGGTCACGAAGACGAGATCGGAATGACGTGCGGCAAAATCCATGCCGGCCGGAGAGCCGGTCGCCGTAACCAGCGTCGGGCGACCATACAGGGGCTTCGGCGTGATCCAGCCATTGTTGACCGACCAGGGATTGAGCCTGCCCTGATAGGAGTAGTTTTCCGTCTCGCCCCACAGATGGTGCAGGACATCGAACAGTTCGGCCGCCATGTCATAGCGCTTGTCATGCTCGATGCGTTGCCAGCCGAACATTTCATGCTCGACCGCCCGGTGGCCCGTGACGATATTGATGCCCCAGCGTCCCTTGGCGATGTGATCCAGCGTCGCGCCATACTTGGCCAGATGCAACGGATGCAGCGGCCCGTAGAGGACATGGATGGTGGAGATCAGCAGGATGTTCTTCGTGATCGCCGCCATGGCGCCGAGCGCGATGAAGCTGTCCAGCGAGGCGTCACCGTCATAGCCACCCTTCGGCAGCCACTGGGTGCGGCTGAAGGCGATTTCGAAGCCCAGCTCGTCCGCCCGCTTCACCAGTTCGGCATTGTAATCGAAGGTCCAGCTGTTGCTGGTCGGCAGGCTGGAGAAGTTGATGTCCTGCAGATTGAGAAACAGCCCCAGCATCAGGGGCTGGCGCACGGCCCGGCTGAGCGGGCTGTCGCTGAAATCGGAGGGCGTTCGCAAGGCCGGACCGCCGTCTCGCACTGCCGTTACTGCCATTGTGTTTCTCCCTGCGCCGCACGCGGCGCCTGTGTGTGCAAGGGTGCCAATTGTCTTTCGAGGAAGTGACGCAGGCTGGCGGGTCGACGCCCCAGCAGACGTTCCACGGTCTCGGTGACCGGCGCGGCCAGGCCCTCGGCGATCAGCGTGGCAAATTCGGCGACGGCCCGCGTTGCGAAGGCATCGCCGCCATGCGGTGACGGTGCGCCCGCGCCAGCCTCGATACCGACCGGGCGGCGAAGAATGGTGGAGACCAGACCTGCGACATCCCGTGCGGTATAGGCGCGGCTCCCCGTCAGCACCTGCGGCCCGGACACCGACGTTCCGGCATGCAGCAACCTCGCCGCCACTTCGGCGATATCGTGCACGTCGATGAAGGAAACGGCGGCACCGGCATAACGGTTGGGCAAATCCCTGCCGGACAGTGCCGCGACAACGACCGGAGCAAGCGATACCTGCATCCAGGCATTGGGACGCAGGATGACATGGCCGATGCCGCGGGCGGAAAGATGTGCCTCCGCGGCCCGATGCTGTGCCCCCGCGATGGAGCGGGCGCTGTTGTCGATCGTCCAGGTCGATCCGGACAGCTTGACGATGGAGCTGACGCCGGCCTCTGCGGCGGCATCGATGAGGGCCGTCTGGTGTGCCGCAAGGTTCTGGCTGATGGGCGACAGGAGAAACAGCCGGTCGACCCGCCGCAGCGCCACCTGCAGGCTGCGCGGATCCTCGAAATCGCCCTCGGCGATATCCACCTGATCGCCCCACAGACGAACCGCCTCCTCCGGCCGCCGGGTCAGCACGCGGACCCGATCGCCGATATCGAGAAGCCTGCGGGTTACCAGTTGACCAAGCCGACCCGTGGCGCCCGTGACAAGAATGGTGTGTGCCATGTCAAACCTCACAGCGGCTGCCTGAGATGCGCCAGCGCCAGCGGGCGCGGATCGACCCAGTCGTTGACGTTGAAACTCTCGGTGATGAAGCCCCATTGCAGGAGGAAATCCCGGAAGTGGGCAATTGCATCGATCTCGACCGGATCCAGGGTGAGCGACAGGTGGCGATGCACCTCGACGCCATTGGCGGCGCGAACGGCAGCCTCGCTGACACCGATCTCCGCCGCGATGAAACGGACGGCGTCGGCGGGATTGGCCTGCGCCCATTCGTCGACGCGCTGCACGGCGGCAATCAGGTCCGCCACCAGATCCGGCCGTTCGGTGGCAAAGGTTGCATCCACGGTCAGCGGGCGCGGCGTGCCGTTGTTGATGCGGATGCGGGCGTCCGGGTGGAATCCGGTCTCCGCGACGATCTGCGCGCCGATCAGGTTGGCGACCGTGACACCCTCCGCGCCCTTGACGAAAAAGGCGTCGATCGAACCGCGGTGAAGCGCTTTGATCTCCTCGCCATAGGGAAGCCGTCGCGACAACGCGAACGGCCCTGCCTCGGCCTGCGTGGACAGGGCCGATGTCGCGGCCTCGATATCCACCAGCTCGACGTCATCGACGGAGATCTCCGATATTTCGAGTGCGGAGACGATGCCCTTCAGCGCGGTTGCCCGCTGGAAATCGATGCGATCGCCGGGCCGCCGCGGCAATCCAAGGCGACGACCTTTCAGGTCGTGGCCCGCCACGATGCCGGCGCCCGGCAATGCGATGACGGCCTGGAACTCGTCCGTGCGCGTCAGTCCGACCAGCCGGGTACGGGCACCGCCCGCCCGCGCCCAGGTCGGCGGGATATTGCCACCCTGACGGAATGACCAGTCGAGATGATGATCGAAATGGCTCTGGCGCACCACCGGATCGCGGGAATCACGAATGGAGGCGACCGCGATGCCGTGGCGGGCGAAGGTCTGCTCCACCCAGCCGAGCTGTGCGGCGATGGACAGCGGTGTCGGTGCCGGGCAACGGGTGTACCAGACCGAGTCTGGAGAGACGGAAAGACGGGAAGCGGCCTGGGGCATCGAAGCATCCTGTGTGAACCAAGAGGATGCCCAAGGCTAGCGCCAAACGAAAATAGTCTATAGAAATTATATACTATATTGCGTCCTGCAGTGGAACGGATCGTCCCCGGCTCCCACCGCGCGCAAAACGAGGGGCCGACGGAGCAGCCCCGGAAGCCCTGCCCCGCCTTTGCCTGCCTGCGGTTACTTCAGCGGGAAACCCAGGCGCCGCAGGATGGCTGTCAGCTGTGAACGGCCCTTCAGCGCCGCCTCGTTTTCGATGCGCTTGGCAATGACGCTCGTCCAGCCACTCTGCGGCAGGTTCTGCCGGGACTGGAAGGCCGCCATCGCGGCATCATAGCGATCGAGATCCTCGCGCCTGACCTCTCCATACTGCTCGCGAAACAGCACCGCCGCCTGCGGCAGGCGCGGCTTGACCTCCGTCTCCACCCCGGGATCCGGATAGCCGACGGTCAATCCGAAGACCGCGACCGTTTCCGGCGGAAGCTTCAGTTCGCGGGCGACATCTTCCGGCTGGTTGCGCATGCCGCCGATGTAACAGGAACCAAGACCGAGCGAATCGATCGCCACGACGGCATTCTGCGCGGCCAGTGCGGCATCGATTGCACCGATCAGGAAGCTTTCATGGAAATCGAGCCCCTCCCCCGCATTGCCGTGCTGGCGCGCAATGGCCCTCAGCCGCGAGAGATCGACCAGCCAGACCAAAAGCAGCGGGGCCGCCACGATATGCGCATTGCCACCCGTAAAGCCGGCAAGCCGCGCCTTGCGCTGCGGGTCTTCGACCGCAACCACGCTCCATGCCTGCAGGTTGGAAGAGGTCGGCGCGGACTGTGCCGCCGCAACAATCAGTTCCACGGTTCCCGTTGGCAGGGGATCGGGCCGGTAATGGCGTGACGTGCGGTGGTTCAGCAGGACCTCCAGGGTCCCGTTCCAGTCGGGTGGCAGGACGGGCGCGGTGCCCCCGCCATAGCGGGCCTGCCACAGGCCCTCAGCCTCATGATCCTGCGCTGCGTTCTGACGAATGGCGGTCGATGTCATGAAATCTCCTTGCGTGAACAGGCTTCTTCCGAAGGGGCGGGCGCGGCAGGTTGGCTGCCCGCATCCGTGGCCGCGACTAGAACCTGCCCTTTGCGGGATGCCGAGCAATTTCATCCCAATCCCGCCATTGCGTTTGAAAGACCATTTCGGCCCCTTGGGTGCAAGCGGCGTATCGCGACATTTTTTCGTGACGTGAACGGCCCGTCTTTTGAGGATGGTTGCGTCCGCAACCGGCCGGCAGCTGGATGGCTGACTTTGTTTACGGGCATATTCGAGAAATTCATTCTCGGAGACAGGATTTTTTGTCGCCTCCGAAAGAAATCCATTCTTCTGATTTTCGACAGGGCTGATGATGCTTCCGGGGTTCGGATTGATCTTCGCTCCCACAGGAGACTGCCCCCAATGTCGTTCACGAGACGCGCCTTCCACAGACTGCTGCTGGCCGCCACGGCCGGAACCTCCCTCTCCCTGCCGCTCGCGCCCTCGGCACTTGCCGAAACGAAACAGCCTGTTGCCGGCGGAACGCTGAAGCTGCTCTACCGTGTTGATCCGGGCAATGCGCTGTTTGCCATCAACACCTCGTCAGGCACCGGCCAGGCAATCGGTCCCAAGGTGGTGGAGGGCCTGCTGACCTTCGACTTCGACCTGAAGCCGCAGCCTCTTCTGGCTACGGCCTGGTCGGTTTCCGAAGACAACCTCAGATACACATTCAAGCTTCGGCCGGGCGTGAAATGGCATGACGGAGCGGATTTCACGTCGCAGGATGTGGCGTTCTCGATTTTCCGGCTGAAGGAAGCGCATCCACGCGGCCGCATCACCTACCAGAATGTCGTGGCCGTGGAGACGCCCGACCCGCTGACGGCCATTATCGTGCTGTCCAAGCCGGCCCCCTTCCTGCTGGCCGCCCAGTCCAGTTCGGAATCGCCGATCGTGCCGAAGCATATCTTCGAGAAGCTGGCGCCGGGCGATGGCCAGACGCTCAAGACGGCGATCGGCACCGGTCCGTTCAAGCTTGCCGAATGGGTGCCGGGCAGCCATCTGATCTTCGAACGCAACCCGGCTTACTGGGACAAGGGCAAGCCCTATCTCGACCGCATCGTGCTGCGCATCGTGACCGACCCTGCCGCCCGCGCCGTGGCGCTGGAAACCGGCGAAGCCGATATCGGCGACAACCCCGTGCCTCTCGCGGACCTCGAGCGTCTGAAGCAGAGCAAGAACCTCGTCGTTGACACCACGACCTATGCCTATGCCGGCCCGCAGCAACAGCTGTTCTTCAACTACGACACCGAGATCCTGCGAAACAGGGAGGTGCGCCTGGCGATCGCCAAGGCGATCAACCTGCAGGAAATCGTCAATGTCGCCCTGTTCGGTTACGGGCAGGTGTCACCGAGCCCGGTCAGCACGGCGCTGCCCAACTGGTACGATGCCAGCGTGACCGCCCATCCTTTCGACCCCAAGGCCGCCGAGGCCATCCTCGACAAGGCCGGTTTCCCGCGCAAGGCGGATGGCAAGCGCTTCCAGCTGCGGCTGACCTACAATTCCTATCTCGTGCCGGGCTTTGCCGACGTGATCCGCAGCCAGCTGGAAAAGATCGGCATCGGCATCGAGATCCGCAAGTATGATCTGCCGACCTTCCTGAAGACCGTCTACACCGACCGCGCCTTCGATCTCGTCGTTGAATCGCTGTCCAATACCTTCGACCCGACGCTCGGCATCCAGCGCGCCTACTGGAGCAAGAACTTCAAGATCGGCCTGCCCTTCTCGAACGCCGCCCATTACGACAACCCGCAGGCTGATGCGCTGCTGGAAGCAGCCGCCATCGAATCGGATCCGCGCAAGCGCTGGGAGCTGTGGAGCCGCTTCCAGCATCTCATCCATGACGATGTCGCCTCGGTCGATCTCGTCGCGGCGGGCAGCCAGATCGTGGCCAACAAGCGGGTGAGGAATTTCGTGACCGGCGCCCAGGGCCTCAACTGGAGCTTTGCCGATATCTGGCTGGAACCGGGCGTGTGAAGGAGATCAACATGACACACCAGATCGACAGGAAGACCTTCATCGACTGGCTGGCGGATGGCCGGGAGCTGGCAGTTCTCGACATTCGTCCGGCAGACGAGGTGGGCTATGCCTCGCCGCTGTTTGCCACCAATCTGCCCGCCGACCGGCTGTTTGCCGACATCGATCGCTTCATCCCCCGGCGCGCTGTGCGCACAGTGCTGGTGGATGACGGCAAGGGCGCGGCCCTGGCCGCGGCGCAGGCGCTGGCTGGCCTCGGCTGGAGCGACATTCACGCCCTCGAGGGCGGCATCGGCGCCTGGACCGAACCGGCCGGCAAGCCGCTGCCGACCTTCGACATACCGGGGGTGCCCTTCGTACAGGCGGTGCGCGCGGAGAAAGGCACGCCGGTCGTGTTCGCCGCCGAGCTTCAGGCCTGGCGCGATGCGGGCGAGGATGTGGTGGTGATCGATACGCGCACCTTGCCCGAATATGAAAAGGGCCATGTCCCCGGCGCTGTCGCGGTGCCGGGCGCCGAGCTTCTGCTGCGGTTCCGGGATATCGTTCAGGATCCGGGCACCAAGGTCGTCGTGTCCTGCGCAGGTCTGCCGCGCGCCATTCTCGGCGCGCAGACGCTGATTGATGCCGGCGTGGAAAATCTCGTTGCCTATCTGGATGAGGGTACGCGCGGCTGGACTGAGGCCGGCTTGCCGCTGGAGAGCGGCCTCACCGCCACCTACCGGACGCCGAGCGACGAGGCGCTGCGCTTTGCCGAAACGCACCTGTCGACGCTTTCGAGGGAGGACCGCCTGACCTTCATCGATCTCGACACGGCCCGGGCCTGGGCTGCCGATCCGCAGCGGACCACCTATCTTCTGGACGTCCGCACGCCGGAGGAATTTGCGGCGGCCCATCTGCCCGGCACCCTGTCCTCGGAGGGCGGACAGTTGCTCGGCGTTGCCTATCGGACCCTGTCGGTTCGGGGCGCCCGGGTGGTTCTGGTGGATGATCTTCTGGGCGCGCGCGCCCGGATCGTTGCGCACTGGCTTGCGCGGCGCGGCTTCGAGATCGCGATCCTTCTGCATGACATCGTTTCCGTGAACCGGGCGGCGGCTTGAAGCAGCCGGCGCCTGTGAGACCGGACCCGGACAGCGGCATGGTCATGGGCGGCATGCCGCTTCCGGGTCCGGCACGAGGAAGAATTTCTTCTCCCGCCTGCAAGAATTCATGACCTGCGGCCCTTCAGCCGCGTGGCTAGGGTGAACATGATCCGGAGGATGGACAGACATGACTGAGATCGCGCAAGTGTGGGGCGCTGCGCCCAGCACGCGTTTCGACGAAATCGCGAGGAAATACCGGCCGATCTTTGCCGAAATCCGCCAGGGCACCGTCGCCAGGGACCTGGAGCGACATCTTCCATCCGTCGAATATGACCAGCTTCGTGCAGCCGGCTTTTCGCGACTTCGCCTGCCGCAGAGCCTCGGCGGCGACGGGCTGACACTGCCCGAACTGTTCGGACTGCTGATCGAGCTGGCGGAAGCCGATCCCAATCTCACCAATGCCTATCGCAGCCATTTCGGCTTTACGGAAGACCTTCTCAATGCGCCGGAAAGCGCGTGGCGCAATCACTGGTTCTCGCTGCTTGCCCGGGGGCAGACGATCGGAAGCGGCTTTTCGGAAATCGGCAATGCTCCGCTTGGCAGCTATTCGACGCAACTGATACGCGACGGCGATCACTGGCTGCTCAACGGCCAGAAGTTCTACACCACCGGCTCCCTTTATGCCGACTGGATCACGCTCGGCGCGGTGGATGGTGACGGTCAGCCGATCGGCGCGCTTGTGCCCACGCGTGCGCCGGGCGTGGATATTCTGGATGACTGGGACGGGTTTGGCCAGGCGCTCACCGCCAGCGGCACCGCGCACTTCACGGATGTGCGGATCACCGACGATCTGATCAAGCCGAGCGCGCTGCGCTTCAGCTATGCCGGCGGCTTCTTCCAACTCGTTCATCTCGCGTCTCTGGCCGGTATCGGGCGGGCTGCGGCGGGCGATCTCTCCCGGCATGTGGCAGAGCGGCGGCGTGTCTACGCCCGCAGCAATGCTGCCGTGCCGGGAGACGATCCGCAGATCCTGCAGGTCGTCGGACGGGTTCGCAGCGCCGCCTATGCCGCCGGCGCCATCGTGCTGAAGGCCGCCGAAGCCTTGCAGCGTGCCCATGAGGCAAACAAGGGCACGGATAGCCTTGCCATCGGACAGGCCAATCGCGACGCGGATCTGGAGGTCAGCCAGTCCGTGACGGTGGTCTCGACGCTGATCCTTGAGGCGACAACGCTGCTCTTCGATGCGCTCGGAGCCTCGGCGGCGCGCAGGATCCACGGCCTTGACCGGCACTGGCGCAATGCCCGGACCATCACCTCGCACAATCCGCGCATCTACCACGATCGTGTCGTGGGAGATTTCGCGGTCAATGGCCATGCGCCCCCTCAGCAGGGGGGCGTCGGCATTCATCCTGGAAGAGAAATATCGAAGGCATGACTGACACCAAGCGACGGCTGAACCTCAATGTCGGCATCAACACCACCGGCTATCTCCCGCATGCCTGGAAATACAGGACCGGAAGCAGGCACGATATCAACGACCCCGACTACTACCGGCGGCTGACGGAACTCGCACACCGGGGACGCTTCGATGCGGTGTTCTTTTCCGACCATCCGGCACTCCTGACCGATCCGCTGAGCCGCCCCTTTCACACCCTCGACCCGCTGATCCTGTGCAGCGCACTGGCGGCCCAGGTGCCTGACATCGGCTTTGTCGCAACGATCACCTCGACCTACAATTCGCCGTATAATCTGGCGCGACGCGTCCAGTCGCTGGATATCGTTTCGGGTGGCCGCCTGATCGTCAACGTGGTCTCCTCGTTCAATCCGAATGTGGCGGCCAACTTCGGCAATGCGCCCTTGCCGCCGCGCAGCGAACGCTACCCGCGCGCCATCGAGTTTCTGGATGTCGCCAAGAAGCTCTGGAACAGCTGGGACCCGGACCGGGAGGGCGAGGTTCCGCCGGACCGTTTCTGGGATGCGTCGAGCGCGCACACCATCGATCACGACGGCACGTTCTTTCATGTCCGCGGGCCTCTCAACGTGCCGAGGAGTCCGCAGGGTCACCCGGTGATTGCCCAGGCCGGCGCATCCGAAGGCGGGATCGAACTCGCCGCACGTCATGGCGAGATCATCTACTGCAACATCCTGTCGCGTCCGGCCGGGCAGGCCTTTGGCAGGAAGGTGAAGGACAAGGCCATCGAGATCGGTCGCGATCCCGCCGGCATCCGGATCGTGCCGGGCCTTGTCGTCATTCTCGGGGAAAGCCGGGAGGAAGCCCTGCGCAAGCACGAACTGTTCAGTGGCGCAGGCTCCGAAGACGGATTGCTGGCCCGGTTCATCCGGGAAAACGGCCTCGATCCCGATCGCTTCGATCCCGATGCGGTGCTGGAGGCCGAGCGCTTCGTGCCCGACCAGAACCGGCAATGGGCCGTCGGCATGGGCCTCGGCCTGTCCGAACTGCTGACCTATGAGCGGTTGACCGCGCGCCAGGTGATCCGCCGCTCGGAGGGACATCACCGGCTGTTGCTCGGGACGCCGGAAGAGGTCGCGGACGAGATCATCGACCTCTGGGAGGATGCAACGGTGGACGGCTATACCTTGCAGCCGCCGCGCGCGCCGGACGACATCGCCGAATTCGTCGACAAGGTCGTGCCGATCCTGCAGGATCGCGGGGTCTATCCACGCGACTATGAGGGCCGCACGATCCGTGATCGCTATCGCCTTCCCCACCCGGCCTGACGCCCGCACCGGATCGAACCAGGTCCGGCTTGACGGCGGGCGGGTCCGCGTGACGACGGGTCCGCGTGCCGTTCCGGCAGATCCGCCTCTTGTCGGAGGGCGCGATCGCCTCGATATCAGGGGGACCGCTCCCCTCACTCTTGCCCGTCACGCGAGACACGTCCATGCCGAAGTCGCTTCATCTCACCGCCTTCATGCGTCCCGTCAGTCTGCACACCGGGGCATGGCGCTATCCGGGCGCCTACCCGGACGCCAATTTCAACTTTCGCCATCTGGCGTCCTTCGCACAGGCGCTGGAGCGGGCGAAGTTCGATGCCTTCTTCATGGCGGACCATCTGGCGGTGCTCAACATGCCGGTGGACGCGCTCAAGCGCAGCCACACCGTCACCTCCTTCGAACCCTTCACCCTGCTGTCGGCGCTTGCCGCCGTAACGGACAGGATCGGCCTTGCCGCAACCGCATCCACCACCTTCGACGAGCCCTATCATGTCGCGCGCCGCTTCGCGTCGCTCGATCACATCAGCGGCGGCCGCGCAGCCTGGAACATCGTCACCACCTCCAACCCCGATGCCGCACGCAATTTCGGGCTCTCCGACCATGTCGAGCACGGCGAGCGCTACAGGCGGGCCCGGGAATTCTTCGATGTCGTCACCGGGCTCTGGGACAGCTTTGCCGACGATGCCTTCATCCGCGATCCGCAGAGCGGCATCTTCTTCGATCCGGAAAGGCTGCATGTGCTCGATCACAAGGGTCCGGCCTTCAGCGTGCGCGGACCGCTCAACATTGCCCGCCCCGTCCAGGGCTGGCCGGTGATCGTGCAGGCGGGACAATCGGAACCCGGCAAGCAGCTGGCGGCGGAAACGGCAGAAGTGGTGTTTGCCGCGCCGCGGGAGCTTGGCACCGCCAAGGCGCTCTATGCCGACATCAAGGGGCGCATGCCTGCCCTTGGCCGCAATCCCGCGCATCTGAAGATCCTGCCTGCGGCCATGATCGTGGTCGGGGATAGCGTGGAGGAGGCAAGGGCCAAACGTGCCCGGCTGGACAGCCTCGTCCATTACGACAGCGCCATCGCCTCGCTGTCCATCGCGCTCGGCCATGATGCCTCCGGCTTTGATCCGGATGGCCCGCTGCCCGCCATTCCCGACACCAATGCGAGCAAGAGCGGCCGGGCGGAAGTTCTGCGCCTGGCGGAGCAGGAAAAGCTGACGGTTCGGCAGCTGGCGCAACGGTATGGCGGCTATGCCGGGCTTGCGTTCGTCGGAACACCCGCATCCATCGCCGACGCCATGGAGACCTGGCTGCAGGAAGAGGCCGCAGACGGCTTCACCTGCGTCTTCCCCTATCTGCCGCAGGGGCTTGATGACGTGACGGAACGGCTGGTGCCGGAATTGCAGCGGCGCGGCCTGTTCCGCACGGACTACGAGGGCGCAACGCTGCGCGAGCATCTCGGCCTGCCGCGCCCGTCCAACCGCTTCTTCGGCTGAGCCTCCTGCGGCTCCTGAGGTCAGCACAGGAGCGGGCGTTCGCGCCCCTCCGTTGAGAGAAGGCGCCCCGGCGCCGGCCGTCATGCCGGTGACATAGTTCACGCGTCTGCACGAAAATAGAATATAATTCCTATAGAAAATATTATCCACTGTTACTGTTGACGCATCGACGGCGGTTCGGGGCGCCTGCCCTGACAGCGCCGTGTTGGCCCTGGCCGTACCAGCATCCGCTTGTCGGCCACTCCCGCGCAACAGAGGACAGGTCGATGAGCGCCACGGCACATCTCGCCATTCAGAACGTCACGCGCCAGTTCATGGTGAATTCCCGCATCATCACGGCCTTGCAGGATGTCAGCCTTTCCGTTGCGGCCGGCGAATTCGTGACCATCGTCGGCGCAAGCGGCTGCGGCAAGTCCACCCTGCTGCGGCTCGGGGCGGGTCTCGACACCGGCCATCAGGGCGAGATCCGCCATCGCGGCGAGCCGGTGCGCGGCGCGAGCCTCGAGCGCGGCATCGTCTTCCAGGAGCCGCGCCTGTTTCCCTGGCTGACGGTCGAGCGGAACGTGGCGCTCGGGCTGGAAAATGCGGCCGTCAGCAAGGCGGACAAGAAACGGCTGGTGGACGAACATCTGGAACTGGTGGGCCTGACGGGCTTTGCGAAAGCCTATCCCCATCAGCTTTCCGGCGGCATGGCGCAACGCGCCGGGATTGCGCGCGGGCTGGTCAACCGTCCCGACGTCCTCTTCCTTGACGAGCCCTTCGGTGCCCTGGATGCGATCACCAAGGCGCATCTCCAGGGTGAACTGCAATCGATCTGGTCACGCGAGAAGATCACGATGATCCTCGTGACGCATGATGTGGACGAGGCCGTCTTCCTGGGCGACCGCGTGGTGGTGATGTCGCCGCGTCCGGGCCGCATCCGCGAGATCGTGCCGGTCGACCTGCCCCGACCGCGCGATCGGACGTCGGCCGCCTTTGCCACGGTGCGCGCGCATGTGCTGCAAAGCCTGAACGGGACGACCTCTGCCCGCGATCCGCGCCCGACCCCGGCGGATGCAACGCCGGTGCTGCCACGCCCCGCACCGGCCATCGCCGTCGCCCGCTGATCCGTTCCCGACAACCCTGGAGCCTATCCATGATCTTGACATCCTTCCTGCGCGCCACAGCCGGCGCGGCCTTCGCCCTTGCGCTTTCCTGGCAGCCGACGCTGGCCGCCGAACCTCTGGTCATCCATGTCGGCTATGCCGCAATCGGGGTCGACAATCGCCCCTTTGCCGAAGGCACCTCTGCCGCCACCGCGCGGGCCGGAGAGTTCCTGGAAAAGGAATTTGCCAACGATCCGGACGTCAAGATCGAGTGGACCTTCTTCAAGGGCGCAGGCCCGGCCGTCAACGAAGGCTTTGCCAACGACCAGCTGGACTTTGCCTATCAGGGTGACCTTCCCTCGCTGATCGGCCGCGCCACAGGGCTGAAGACGAAGTACCTGCTGGCGAGCGGCGCCCGCAAGCCCTCCTATCTCGCTGTCGCCAAGGAGTCCGGCATCCGGAAGATCGAGGATCTGAAGGGCCGCAAGGTGGCATTGCAGCGCGGCACCAACAGCCATCTGGCGGCCATCAAGATTCTGGAAGCGCATGGGCTGAAGGAACGCGACGTTCAGGTGGTCAATCTCGACAGCGCCGCCACCGTGGCGGCCCTGACCAGCAAGGACATCGATGCCGCCTTTGGCGATACGCAGCTGATCAATCTCGCGGCCAAGGGTTCGGCGGACATCATCTATACCACCAAGGGCGACGACCCGCGCTTTGGCCGCAATGCCGGCATCATTGCCCGCGAGGCCTTCATCACCGCCCATCCGCAGATCACCCAGCGTGTGGTCGATGCCTTCGTGAAGGCCGCGCAATGGTCGTCGGATGAAACAAACCGCGCCGCGCAGTTCGAGCTCTGGGGCAAGTCCGGCACGCCGATTCCGATCCTGGAAGAGTATTTCAGCAAGGATACGCTCGCCTATCGCAATTCGCCGCTGATCGATGACCTGCTGGTCTCGCAGTACAAGGAGCAGGCCGTGAAGAGCAAGGAATTCGGCCTCATCCGCCGCGACGTCGATCTCAACGGCTGGTTCGAGCCGAAATATCTCGACAATGCGCTGGAGCGGCTGAAGCTGAAGAGCTTCTGGCAACCCTATGGTGCCGACGGCAAGCCGACGGCCTCGTGATCGCCTTCCCTGCCTCCACGATCACGCAAAAGGACCAGGCGATGGCCGTTCTGACAGTCACCGAGGTGCATGCGGCGGGAGGTGCCCCTCGCGTGTGGCGCAAGCGCACCATGCGTGGGCTGACCGCCCTGCTGCTTCCGGCCGCTCTGCTTCTCCTGTGGTGGACCGCGTCCGATCGTGGCTGGCTTGCCGAGCAGATCCTGCCGCATCCGGTCTACGTCTTCGAGGCGCTGCGCGACATGCTGGCCAGCGGCGATCTCGTCTACCATGTCGGTGTCAGCCTGCGGCGCGTGCTGATCGGCTTTGCCATCGGCGCGTGCCTCGGTCTCGCGCTCGGCATCGCCATGGGCCTTTCGGAACGCGTCGAAGACTATGTGAAGCCGCTGTTTCTCGCCTTTGCCCAGATCCCGACGCTTGGCTGGATTCCGCTGCTGATGCTTCTCGTCGGCATTGGCGAGACGCTGAAGATCATCGTCATCACCAAGGGCGCGCTGGTGCCGATGACGCTGAACACATTCGCCGGCATCCGCAATGTCTCGCCGCGCTATCTGGAGGTGGCGGACGCGCTGCGGTTCACGCGCTGGCAGCGGCTCAGGCTCGTCATCCTGCCCGCTGCCATCCCCTTTGTCTTCACCGGCATTCGCTATGGGCTCACCCATGCCTGGACCTCGCTCGTGGGGGTCGAGCTGCTCGCCTCCTCAGAGGGGCTCGGCTATCTGCTGGTCTGGGGTCGGCAGATGTTCTGGCTGGATACGGTGATCATCGCGATGCTCGCCATCGGCGTCGTCGGCTTCATCATGGATGGCGGGCTCAACCGAACCGAGCGGCTGATCCAGCGCTGGAAGCGGAGCGAGATCTGACCATGAGCGGCACGACATCCACCGCACTGCGCATTCGCCGGGGCATCACGCTTCCGCTGCTTCTGCTGGTCGTCTGGGAATTCTCCAGCCGAACCGGCCTTGTCGACCCGCGTTTCCTGCCACCGCTGGAAAGCGTGATCGCGACCGCGCGCCGCGAGCTTTTCGGCAACGACCTGATCTTCGATCTCCTGTCGAGCCTTGCCCGCAATCTCTGCGGGTTTCTGCTCGGCGCAGCGGTCGGCATTGCCTTTGCCACCGTGCTTGCCCTGTCGCCACTCGCCGGACGGCTGGTCATGCCGACCTTCAACGGCTTCAAGCAGATCTCGCTGCTTGCCTGGATTCCGCTGATCTCCGTCTGGTTCGGTTTCGGAGAGCAGGCCAAGATCGTCTTCGTGGCGCTCGCCTGCTTCATTCCCGTGGTGCTGAACACCTATGACGGCATGCGCGACGCGCCGGCAGACCTGATCGAGGTCGGACGCGCGCTGCAGTTCAATGCCCGCCAGCGGTTCTGGCGCATCTATCTGCCGTCCGCCATGCCGGCAATCGCCACCGGTATCCATCTCGGCCTCATCTATTCCTGGCTGGCGACAGTCGGCGCGGAATATTTCCTGGCGGTGGGTCCCGGAATCGGTGGCCTGGTGATCGCCGGTCGAGAGCGTTTCGACATGGCCATGGTGATGGTCGGTGTCATCATCCTCGGCCTTGTCGGCTTCTCGCTCAACCGGCTGGCCGCAACGGTCGAAAACCACCTGCTGCGCTGGCGTCCGCCGCGCGCGGCCTGAGGCGAGCCCTCGCCCTTTCTCTCAAGACCTGAGGTATCCCGATGAGCAGCAAGACCGAATTTCTCTGGTATATCCCCAACGATGTGAAGGCCGGTCATCGCGGCGACGTGGCGGGCGAGGACCATAACAGCCTGGACACGCTGACGTCTCATGCGACGGCGCTGGAAGACAATGGCTGGACGGGCGCCCTGATCGGCACGGGCTGGGGGCGGCCGGATACCTTTACCGTCGCAACCGCGCTTGCCGCCCGGACACGGCGCTTCCAGCCGCTGATTGCCATACGCCCCGGCTACTGGAAGCCCGCCAATTTCGCCTCGGCGGCTGCCACGCTCGATCATCTGAGCGGCCAGCGCATCCGCATCAACATCGTCTCCGGCAAGGACGACCTTGCCGCCTATGGCGACAGCGAGGGCGATTCCACGCATCGCTATGCACGCACCAGGGAGTTCATGCGGCTGGTCCGGCAGTTGTGGACCGAGGACCATGTCAGCTTCGACGGCGAACACTTCCGGGTGACCAACTCCACGGTCCAGCCCCGGATAAAGTCCAGGCCCGATCGTCCGCATCCCAAACTCTATTTCGGCGGCGCCTCCGACGCGGCGGAGCGGGTATCGGCGACGGAAGCGGATGTGCAGCTGTTCTGGGGAGAACCTCTCGACGGCATCGAGGAGCGGATCGCGCGGCTGAAGGCGCTCAGCGCCAGCCTGGACCGTGATCTGCCGCCGCTGGAATTCGGCCTGCGCATCACCACGCTTGTGCGCGACACGACGGAGGAAGCCTGGCGGGATGCCGAGGCGAAGGTCGCAGACATGGCCCGCAACAGCGGAGCCGGATGGCATGACCACAAGCGGGAGGTCGCTGTCGGCCAGCAACGCCTTTTCAACCTGCAGGCAAAGGGCGACGTGCTGGACGACAATCTCTATACCGCCCCCGGAAAGTTCGGCGGCGGCGGCGCAGGCACCACATGGCTGGTAGGATCGGCCGAGGATGTCGCAAGATCCCTGAACAGATATCGCGCGCTCGGGATTACCCATTTCGTGCTGTCCGACACCCCCTATCTCTCCGAAATCAGAAGACAGGGCAGCCAATTGCTTCCCTTGCTGGTCGATGCGCCACGGCCGGGACGCCTTGCAGCCGGCTGAGCAAGCGCCCCGCGGGCTCTGATTGGCGGCGACAGGCGCAGGTCAGGCGCAGGGGCGACCGTTCGAAGCAACCGGCAACAGGTCCAGGGCATTTCCGGTGAAAACCGGATCACCTGACATGTTCTATCTCTTTGTCTTCACGCAGTCCGGACGCAAAACCGCTGAGGTACTTTCGGCTCGGACGGGCTCTAGATTGATGTTCCATCACGGCCTGCGGCAGCAGCCTGTCCCGCCGTTCTGCCCAGCGCGATTGCAGTGAGCAGGCCATTGCCGGACAGATAGCCGGATGCCCGGTTGCCGGAAACACCGCAGGCCGCCCCGCCGACGGCGTAGAGGTTCGGCAGCACGCTGCCATCCGGACGCAGGACGCGGGCGCGCGTGTCGATCACCAGTCCGCCCTGCGTATGGAACAATGCGCCGGTAACCCGCACGGCACAGTATGGCGCCGCCAGAGGCTGCGAACTGGCAAAGTCGCGACCGAAGGGATCAGCAGTCTCTCCACGCCTGCATGTCTCGACCTGCTCGAACGTCTGAAGCAGCACCTCCTCCGATACGGCCAGGCGGGCCGCCAGATCCGCCAGAGTTTGCGCGGTCACGATCGCCCCCATCGCCTCGGCACGGCGATAATCTTCAAACTGGCGCGTGACCGCCGCGATGCGCCTGTCGAAAATGCTCCACGCGAGGCCCTCCGGCTGCTTCAGCACTTCGGCGGCCTGTTCCGAATAACCTTGCGCTTCGTTGGAGAAGCGCCGGCCTTCAATGTTCACCTGGAAGCCGCCCTCGGTGATGGTGGCCCAGGAAATCAGAATGCCGGCCGGATGGGCCACGGACCCATGGCCCTGATGACCATTCAGATGCCGGGTCGCCGCACCAAGCGCCTCGCCCCACAAAAGCGCGTCCCCCTGATTGCCCGCATGGCCAAAGTAGGTCGCCTCTGAAAGCGACGGTATATGGGTCGCCACAAGTGCCCGATTACCGCCGTAACCGTTGCAGGCAAGGATCAGTCGATCACAGCCGATCTCCTCCACGCTTGCGTCGGGTCGCACGAAGGCCAGACCAAGCACCCTTTCGGCATCATCGGCGAAGAGCGTCGTGACATGGGCATCGCAGACGACCGGAATGTCGCAGGCTTCAGCGGCCGCGCGCAGTGCGTCGATCAGTTCCTCGCCGGAGCGGGAGGCAAGGCCGTGCATGCGACGCGAGGAATGGCCGGGATAGCTGAAATCCTCGATCACCGAAAAGTTCAGGCCGTGGCGATCAGCCAGCCATTCGAGGGTGGGTCCGGCAAGGCGGGTCACGTGATCAACGATCAGCGCGTCGGGCTCGCCATGCGCCTTGCGGAAGATATCGCCCGCGAACAGTTCCGGTGTATCGAAAATGCCGGCTGCACCCTGCCAGCGTGTCCCAGCCGCCGGAATGAGGCCAGCCGACAAGGCCGTGGAACCACGCGGCAGCGGATCGCGCTCGAGGACGAGAACCTCCTCGCCCGCCTCATGGGCGGACAGAGCCGCCACAAGGCCCGCCGCTCCTGCCCCGATGACAACGAGCGGCATACGGTAATCAAAGGACTTTTCCGCAACACGAACACAGCGAGACACGATTGGCTCCACTCCCCTCGCAAGACAGCTATCTGCCATTTTGAAGAAACAATAAGCTGTATTATTTTTAAAACAACATTTGATTTCCACGCCTGCCCATGCCTAAATTCCGGCACCGAGAGAGGAAGACGGGAATGAGCACCAGAGCCGAGGCGGGTCCGAGGACCCTGTTCGACAAGGTTTTCGATCAGCATGTCGTGACCGCGCGCGAAGACGGGCAATGTCTTCTCTTCATCGACAGGCACCTGCTGCACGAGGGCTCGTTCCACGCCTTCGACAAGTTGAAAGCCCGTGGTGCGCGCATTGCCCGGTCCGATCTCACCTTCGGCATCGAGGATCACTACGTGCCCACCCGGACGCGGGATCTCGGCGTAATCGACCCCGCAATCGCAAACATGATCCGCCAGTTGCGCGACAACACAGCGGCGCATGGCCTTCGCCTTTTCGGCCTGACGGATCCGGCCCAGGGAATCGTGCATGTTGTCGGGCCCGAACAGGGACTGACGCTGCCGGGACTGACCATCGTGTGCGGCGACAGCCACACCGCAACCCACGGCGCCTTCGGAGCGATCGCCTTCGGCATCGGGGCATCCGAGGTCGCGCATGTGCTGATGACCCAGACACTCTGGCAGAAGAAGCCGAAACGCATGCGCATTCGGGTGGAGGGCGGACTGGCCCCCGGCGTATTCGCCAAGGACATGGCCCTGTCGATCATCGCAACCATCGGCGCCGACGGGGCGGCCGGCCATGCCATCGAATATGCGGGCAGCGCCGTCCGCGCCTTGTCGATGGAAGGCCGTCTGACCCTGTGCAACCTTTCCATCGAAGCCGGTGGCCGTTGCGGCATGATCGCTCCGGACGACACCACCGTCACATACATCAAGGATCGACCCTACGCGCCGGCCGGCGACGACTTTCGACGCGGTGTCGAAGACTGGATGGCACTGGCGAGCGATCCGGACGCCGCCTTCGACCGCGAGGTCGTGCTCGATGCACACGAGATTGCCCCGATCGTCACCTGGGGGATCAGCCCGGAGGATGCCGCCCCGATCACCGCCAATGCACCGGACCCTGACCGGATGAGCGATACGGCCCGCGCGGCCCATGTGCGCGAAGCCCTCGACTATATGGGGATTCGCCCTGGCCAGCCGCTCACCGATATCGCCGTCGACCGCGTGTTCATCGGATCCTGCACCAATAGCCGCATCGAGGATCTGCGCGCTGCAGCCGCCGTTCTGGCCGGACGGCGCGCGCGCGTGCCCGGCCTCGTCTCGCCGGGCTCCGCGGTCGTCAAGCGACAGGCGGAAGAGGAAGGACTGCACCGCATCTTCACGGAGGCCGGTCTCGAATGGGTCGATGCGGGGTGCTCCATGTGTGTCGGCATGAATGGCGATCTGGTGCCGCCCGGCGAGCGGTGCGCCTCCACCACCAACCGGAACTTCCGGGGACGCCAGGGACCGGGAAGCCGCACACATCTGATGTCACCGGCCATGGCGGCCGCCGCTGCCGTGACCGGGCACCTGACCGACATGCGCCCGCTGCTTGCGGGTCGCACCACCGGCCTGACGGGAGAAAACTGAGTGGACGCCTTCAAAAGTCTCGAAGCGATTGCCTGTCCTCTGCCGCTTTCCGGGATCGACACCGACCAGCTGATCCCCGCACGCTTCATGAAGCGGTCCCGCGCCGATGGTTATGGCGACTACCTGCTTCACGACCTGCGTTTTGACGACCTCGGCCAGCCGCGGCCGGACTGTCCACTCAACGCGCCGCGCTGGCAGGGCGCCCGCATTCTGGTAACGCGGCGCAATTTCGGCAGCGGTTCCTCGCGGGAGGCCGCTGTCTATGCGCTGGTGGATTACGGGTTTGCCTGCGTCATTGCGCCATCCTTCGGCGATATCTTCGCCAGCAACGCCATCAACAACGGCCTGCTGCCGGCCACCGTGTCCGAGGAGGATTGCGAGGCGCTGCTGGCAGGACTTGAAGATGGTGACTGTATCGCCCGTGTCGATCTCGAAGCCTGCGAGATCCGCGCGGCAAACCTCGTCATTCCCTTCCGCATCGATCCCGTCTGGCGCACGAAACTGCTGAACGGCTGGGACGATATCGACCTGACGCTGAGCCATGCGGCGGCGATCGAAGCCTTTCAGGCGAAGGATTCCATCGACCGTCCCTGGCTCGTGCCTCGCCTGCGGAAGTCGTGACACCGGACATCTCGAAAATCGATTGACAAGACAAAAATCTGTATCTTTTATAGGACAGATAATTGTCTTCCAGGAAAGACAGGAAATGGCCAGACCCGCCGCAACAGCAGAGCCGATGAAGGCTCACCGGCTTTATCTTCTGCTGCGGGAACAGATCCTGAGCGGTGAGGTTCCGGATTCGGCGAAGCTTCCGAGCGAACCGCAGCTGGCGCAGGAGCATCGCGTCTCCCGCGTGACCGTCCGTCGCGCGCTCGACAAGCTGGCAAGCGACGGCATGATCGAGCGGCGTCCGGGATCGGGCACCTTCGTCAGCGGAGGGCAGACCCGCCTGCCCGTCGTGGCCGACCTTGCCAATGCGCTGACGCATCTGGTGGAAATGGGCCGCAAGACGGGCGTGCGGCTGATTGCGTTCTCCTATGTCAACGCCACCCCGGCGCTGGCCGAGGAGTTGAAACTGGAGCCCGGCGAGCGGTTGCAGCGATCCATTCGCGTGCGCCTGATCGACGGCCAGCCCTTCTCATATCTCGTGACCCATGTTCCGGAACGCATCGGCATTTCCTATTCGGAGGCTGATCTTGCCTCGACGCCTCTGCTTGAGCTGCTGGAACGGTCCGGCCTCGTGGCCGACAAGGCCCAGCAGATCATCGGCGCGACGCTGGCAAGCCCCGATGTCGCTGCAGCACTCGATGTCGAGATCGGCGCCGCCCTGCTCTCCATGACGCGCGTGGTCTACGAAGCGTCGGGTCGCGGTATCGAGCACCTGCAGGCGCTCTACCGCCCCGACCGCTATTCCTTCCACATGGAACTTGCCCGCACCGGTGATCGCGGCGCACGGCGCTGGATGGCCGCCGACAGCCACGGCCTGACCGAGGCAAACGAAAACAACAAGAAGAAGAATGTCCGCGAGAAGCGGCCGCCCCTCAAGAGGAGAACAACACATGAAACTGGTAGAGACCCATCTGAACCGTAGGACCATCCTCAAGGGCGGCGCCGCGGCCCTTGCAACACTGTCTGCTCCAGCCGTTCTGCGGGCAGCCGAACCGGCCCCGATCAAGGTCGGCATCCTTCAGCCGGTCACCGGCGCGCTCGCCCAGGACGGCGAGTATGGCCGCCTCGGTGCGGAGCTTGCGATCGAGGACATCAACAAGGCCGGCGGCATCAAGTCACTCGGCGGTGCAAAGCTGCAGATGGTGTTCGGCGATGCCCGCTCCAATCCGGAAGCCGGCACGCAGGAAGTCGAGCGGATGCAGGAAGAGGGCGTCGTGGCCGTCGTCGGTGGCTTCGCAAGCCCCATCTGCCTTGCCGCCTCGCAGGCCGCTTCCCGCTACGACCTTCCCTACCTCGTGGATGTCGGCGTGTCCGACCAGATCACGGGACGCGGACTGAAGAATACCTTCCGCTTTGCGCCCGGCTTCTCCATCTGTACCGCAGCGGCAATCCAGAACCTCGTTCGCATCAACGAGGCTGCCGGCAAACCGGCAAAGACGGTGGCGCTGGTGCATGAGGATGGCCTGTTCGGCTCCGGACTGGCAAAGCTGATGGCAACCGAACTGCCGAAATACGGTTTCGAGATCCTGGAACAGATCGCCGTGCCGACCCCCTCGCGCGATCTCTCCAACGTGGTGCTGCGTCTGCGCAGCCTCAACCCGGACCTGATCATCCCCAGCACCTATTACGGCGAAACGGTGCTGCTGGCCCGCACGATGCAGCAGCAGCGCGTGCGTCCGAAGGCGGTCTATGCCGTCCTCAACGGAGCCGCCTCAAACCGCCGCTTCGTCGCCGAATTCCCGGAGGCCGCCGAAGGCGTGATGGACTGCAATCACTGGTACGATCCGCGCAACGAACGGTCGAAGGCCGTCCAGGCGCGCGTCGAGGCCGCCGGCAAGCCGTACAACTACAACATTCCGCTCAACTATTCCTCCGTTGGCCTGCTGGCGGATGCGCTGGAACGGGCGGGCGCTGCCGAGCGCGGCAAGGTCATCGAGGCGCTCAACACCTCGACCTTCAAGGAACACCTGATGCCCTATGGCGAGACGAAGTTCGTCAACGGCCAGAACATGGGGGCCGCCCCTGTGTCGACACAGGTCCAGAAGGGCGCGATCCGGGTGGTCTATCCGGGCGACTTTGCCGACGCCAAGCCGATGTTCCCGGCCAACGGCTGAGGGTGCCGATCCGCAGCAGATCCCGCTTCGGCGGGGTCTGCCCACCTGCAATCGAATGCCTGCGGACTGGCCCATGTATTCCCCCACCATCCTTATCGAGGCGATGATCAACGGCTTGCTGACCGGTGCGATCTACGCGCTCATCGCTCTCGGTCTGACGCTCGTCTACGGCGTGCTGCACATCATCAACTTTGCCCATGGAGCAATCCTCGCCAGCGCCATGTTCGCCGTCTGGGGCCTGAATGTGCTGGCCGGCGTCGATCCCTACCTGGCGATTCTCCTTCTCGCCCCGGTCTTCTTCTGTCTCGGCTATGGCGTCCAGCGGCTGGTCATCGGTCCGGCCGCCAAGGGCGATGATGGCAATATCCTGCTGATCACGCTTGGCTTGTCGATCTTCATCGAAAATGCGCTGCTGGCGGGCTTTGGTTCGGACACGCGCTCAATCAGTTCGGATTTCTCGTTTGCGGTGGTTGAAGCCGGGCCCTTCCTGATTTCGTCCCCCCGCCTTGTCGGCTTTGCCGGTTCATTGATCGTCACGGCCATTCTGTGGTTCATCATGAGCCGGACGGATGCGGGCAAGGCGATCCGCGCCGTGGCGCGTGAAAAACTCGGCGCGAGCCTGATGGGCATCGATGTCGGCCATGTCTATGCGGTCACCTTCGGTCTCGGCTGCGCGGCCCTGGCGGTCGCCGCCGGGCTCCTGATGCCGACCTTCTACGTCAACCCGCGCGTCGGCGGCGCCTTCGTCAACATCGCCTTCACGATCGTCGTCCTCGGCGGCATGGGATCGATTCCTGGCGCCATGATCGGTGGCCTCCTGATCGGCCTCGTGGAAAGCCTGAGCGGTTTGCTGCTCGGCGAAAGCCTGGGCCAGATCGGTATCTTCATCATTTTCATCCTGGTCCTGCTCCTGAAGCCGACCGGCCTGTTCGGAGCAAAGGCATGAGGTTCAGCGGTTATATCCCCATCCTTGTCGTGACGGCGGCGCTCGCGGTCGTCCCGCTCGTCTTTTCGTCCAACAGCCTCTTCAACTTCATGGTGATGTCGCTGATCATCACGCTTGCAGCGCAGGGGTGGAACATCCTTGGCGGCGTGGCCGGGCAGACATCCTTCGGCCATGCACTCTTTTTCGGCGTCGGCTGCTACACGGCGGCGATGCTGCAGTTCCATTTCGGCGTGAACGCGTGGCTGGCCTTCCTCCTGGCTGTGGCGGCGGGTGCGGCGGCCGGCTTCATCCTCGGGTTCCTGAGCTTCCGGGCCGGCTTGCGGGGCTCCTATTTCGCGCTGATCACGCTCGCCTTTGCCGAGCTGATGCGCATCCTCGCCAATGCATCCGATTGGACAGGGGGAGCAGCCGGCCTGCTGCTGAAGCTCAATCCCGGGTTTTCCAACATGCAGTTCGAAAGCCGTGCCTCCTTCCTGTGGCTGGCGCTCGCCTTCGTCTTCATCGGGCTCGTCATCAGCCGCGCCATTGCCGGCTCCCGCTTTGGTGCCCAGCTGGTCGCCGTGCGGGAAAACGAGGATGCCGCCCGCGCCCTTGGCGTGGATGTGCTCTCCGTCAAGCTGAAGGCGATCAGCCTGTCTGGCGCAATCACCGCCGCCGCCGGCGTCCTCTATGTGCAGAACTTCCTGTACATCGATGCCAATATCGGCTTCGGCGTGTGGATTTCGATCGAAGCCCTGCTCGCACCGCTGGTCGGCGGACGCGGACTGGTGCTCGGCCCCCTCATCGGCACCTTCACGTTGCACGGACTGGGTGAACTGACCAAAAGCTTTGCCGGGCGCATTCCAGGGATCGACCTGATGGTGTTTGCGGTGGTCCTGATCGGCGTCGTCGCCTTCGCCTCAGGCGGAGTTCTGGGTCTGCTGCGCCGGTTTGCGCCACGGCTTGCCCGGAGGATTGCCGTATGATGCTGCGCACCGAAACCATCATCATGCGCTTCGGCGGGCTGACTGCCGTGAACCAGGCCTCGCTCGGCGTGCGCGAAGGATCGATCACCGGCCTGATCGGCCCGAACGGGGCCGGCAAGACTACCCTTTTCGCGGTGATCGCCGGTTTCCTCCAGCCAACCGGTGGACGGGTTCTCTGGCAGGGCAGGGATATCACCGGCCTGAAGCCGCACCAGCGGGCGCAGATGGGCATTGCCCGCACCTTCCAGATCGTCCAGCCCTTCCAGGGACTGAACGTGCTGGAGAACATCACGGTCGGCAGCTATCTCCGTCATCGGCAGACCGACGAAGCCGTCGCGAAAGCCCGGGCCGTCGCCGAACGGGTGGGTCTTGGCGCGGAACTGGAGCAGCAGGCCTCAAGCCTGACCGTTGCCGGCCGCAAACGCCTCGAACTTGCGCGTGCCCTGGCCACCGAGCCGAAGCTGCTGCTGCTCGATGAGGTGCTGGCCGGCCTGAACCCGTCTGAAATCCGCGACATCATTCCCGTCATCCGGGCGATCCGCGACGATGGCGTGACCATCTTCATGATCGAACATGTGATGCAGGCGGTGATGAACCTGTGCGAGGAGGTCTATGTGCTGGCGCAGGGCCAGATGATTGCAGAGGGAACGCCGGCTTCGGTCTGCAACGATCCGGCCGTCATCGAAGCCTATCTCGGCAAGGGCGCCGCGGCCCGCATCGCCAGCACCGGAGGCGCCCATGCTTGAGGTGAGAGATCTCCGCACCGGCTATGGCGGCGTGGAAGTGCTGCGCGGGATCGATCTTTCCGTCGCCCACGGCGAGATCGTTGCCGTCCTGGGGGCCAACGGTGTTGGCAAGACGACGCTCAACAAGGCGCTCTCCGGCCTGCTCCCGCTTGCCTCCGGCTCGATCACCTTCGATGGCAGAGCGCTTGGCGGCTCGCCGATCGCAGCGGTCGAGGCCGGGCTCATCCATGTCCCGGAAGGCCGCAAGATCTTCCCGAACATGAGCGTTCAGGAAAACCTGGAACTGGGCAGTTACCGCCGCGGACGGGCCGGACGCGCCCGCAACCTGGAGCGGGTCTACGACACCTTCCCGAAGCTCAGGCAGCGCATGACGCAGATGGCCGGCACGCTCTCCGGCGGTGAACAGCAGATGCTGGCGATCGGTCGCGGCATGATGGCCGAGCCGAAGCTTCTGATCCTCGACGAACCCTCGCTTGGCCTTTCGCCGCTGCTGGTCGAGGAAATGTTCGATCTGGTGAAGCGGCTGAATGCGGACGGGCTGCCGATCATGCTGGTCGAGCAGAACGTGGTCCAGTCGCTGGAGATCGCCCATCGCGGCTACATCATCGAAAACGGGCTCGTCACCATGTCCGGCTCCGCCGCCGAGATCGCGGCCGATCCGGACCTCAAGCGCGCCTATCTCGGGCTTTAGGGGAAGATCGATGACGATGCGAGCTTACCCCTCTCGGCTCCGGCCATCCCATTGCTCCGCAAGCCCTGCGCGAGGCGACAGGCGCCGGATGCCCCCATCGACTGCCGCCGCGACCACCGCGGCCGC
>NZ_VJMG01000053.1 GCF_007004135.1 Affinirhizobium straminoryzae | reverse complement strand
GGCCGTCGTTGCTCCGCGGGCGTGGCCAGCATTTTCTGCATCTCGATGAAGGTGATCCGGTCGAAGCCGGGATGCGATTTCTCGGCCGTGCGGACAAAACCCCAGGCGGAAAACGTCGCATGGTTCTGGACCAGTTCGATGCGGGTCTCGAGGCGAAGCCGGGACAAATTGTGGCGCCGCGCTTCCTCTTCCGCCGCCTGCAGCAGGCGGCGGCCAACGCCCTTGCCCTGCAGATGCGGCAGGACGGCCAGCTTGCCGACATAGAGGCAATCCGGCGCTTCCGGCTTCAGGAAGAGGCAGCCAACCGGAATGCCGTCTTCAAGTGCCAGATGACAGATTTCGGCACGCGCCTTTTCGGCCAGACTTTCCGGTGTCAGCCGGTGGGCAGACGAAGGCGGGTCGATCACGCCGTCCATGGAGGCAAAGGCGGTGCGGATCAGCGCCAGAAGGCCGGGCCAGTCGCTGAAATCCTCGGGGATGCGGGTAATCGTGATCATGATGCTGTCTTTTGTCTGCGTCTCTTGTAACGGATGGTATTGAAGCTTGCCGACAGCGCGTCATAGATCAGCAACCGGCCGGTCAGCGGTTCGCCGATCCCGACGATCAGCTTGATCGCCTCCATGGCCATCAGCGTGCCGATCACGCCGGTCAGCGCGCCGATGACGCCGGTTTCGGCGCAGGCGGGCACGAGCCCTTCCGGCGGGCGAGCGGGAAAGAGATCGCGATAGGTGGGATTCTGTTGTCCCTCGGCATCCGTCTCCCAGGGTTTCAGCACCGTCAGCGTGCCGTCGAAGCGGCCGACGGCGCCGGTCACCAGCGGTATCCTGGCCGCTTCCGCCGCATCGGCTGCGGCATAGCGCGTGTCGAAATTGTCCGAGCCGTCGATGATGAGGTCGAAGCGGCCGAGATGCAGGGCGGCGAAATCCGGTCCGAAACGCTCCTCGAAGGCGAGGGTGCGCACATGCGGATTGAGCCGCGCGATCGCCTCCCGCGCGCTCTGCGTCTTCAGTTCGCCGAGCGTGCCGGAATCATGGATCACCTGCCGCTGCAGGTTGGAGAGCGACACGCGGTCATCATCAACGATGCCGAGCGTGCCGACGCCGGCGGCTGCCAGATAGTGCAGCACGGGTGCGCCGAGCCCGCCTGCGCCGATCACCAGCACGCGGGCGCGCTTCAGCCTCTGCTGGCCTTCGCCGCCGACTTCGGGAAGCAGGATGTGCCGCTTGTAGCGTTCGATTTCATCGGGGCCGAGTGATTCCATGGACTGACCCTAGAACCAGTCAGGCGAAAGGGAAACCCGATTTTTCCACGCAGGCGGTCACGACAGGATGGCACCCTGATGCACGATGAAAAACTGCGCGCGCTCGCCCAGCGCCGAAAACATGGCGCGATCGGTGCCGGTCATGAAGGCCTGGCCGCCAAGCCCGTCGACCAGATCGAAGAGGGCGGCGCGGCGACCCTCGTCGAGATGCGCGGCAATCTCGTCCAGCAGCAGCACCGGCGCATGGCCGGTCATGTCGGCGGTCAGCCGGGCATGGGCGAGAACGAGGCCAACCAGCAGGGCCTTCTGCTCGCCGGTCGAGCAGCGTTCGGCCTCCATGTCCTTTTCCCGGTGGCGCACGAGAAGATCGGCACGGTGCGGCCCGGTCAGCGTGCGGCCGGCGGCGGCATCGCGATGGCGGCTGTCGCGCAGGGCGGCGAGGAATTCCTCCTCCAGCTCGGCAAAGGGACGTCCCGCCTGATCGTCGAGGAAACCCGACAGCGCGAGGTCCGGCGAGGGGAAAGGGGTCGCACTGCTGCGGGCAATCAGGGCGGCGAGCAGGCCGAGCATTTCGCTGCGCGCCGCAGCCATGGCAATGCCGAGTTCGGCCATCTGCACTTCTATGCCGGACAGCCAGGCGGGATCGAAGCGACCTTCCGAGAGCAGCCGGTTGCGGCTGCGCATGGCGCGTTCGTAGTCTGCGGCACGACGGCCATGGGCCGGATCGAGCGATAGCACCAGCCGGTCAAGAAAACGGCGGCGGTCGGACGAGGCCCCGGTAAACAGCCCGTCCATCGATGGCGTCAGCCACAATACGCTCAGATGGTCTGTCAGTTCCTCCACCGAGCGCGCCGGCGTGCCGTTGAGGCGCAGGCGCCGGCTGGTGGCCTCCTCGCCGGTATCGATGCCTGTGCCGATCGACACCTCGCCCTCGCGGCCGGTGACCTCGGCAAAGACCGAAAAGCCGCCGCTTGCGCCAACCCGCGTCACATCGGAAAGCACAGCGCGGCGCAGGCCGCGGCCGGGCGAGAGAAAGGACACCGCTTCCAGCAGATTGGTCTTGCCCGAGCCGTTGTCGCCGGTCAGTACCACATGCCGCGCGTCGAGCCGAAGCGAGGCCTCCGCATAATTGCGGAAGTCGGTCAGCGTCAGCCGGGTCAGGAAGGTCTTGTCAGCCATGATGCCTTGCGCGTTTCACGTGACAGGGAGCTAGACCGTCAGGCCGCTCAAGGCAAGTATTGCGGTCTTTCCTCATCCGTTTCGCCCGGTCTTTCGCCGCGCGGTGTGCCCTCCGGCTCCGGCCCCTGGTTCCCCGAAAATTCCATGGACGACATCGCGGCAAATCATGTTAGAACTTCCTCACGTTCATCGATCCGGGGGAGGACGGTCCATGAGCATGCCTGAGGAACTTACACCCGAAGAAGCCCGCGCAGACCACTGGCACATGCTGCGCTTCCTGGCAGGCAACGCCCTGTTTGGTTTCGCGCTCGGCCTGAGCATCGCCGGCGCGATGATTGCCTTCGATCTCGGTGGCCTCGGCTCGCGCATCGTGCGCTCGCAGCATCCCTGGCTCGTCTGCTTCATTCTTGCAACGCCCTTGGCCTTCACCTTTTCCGGCGCCGTCACCGCATCGGCTGTCATGCTGATGCCCTACAAGCGCAAGAAGGACCGAGGCTGAGGCCGGTCGAGCGGAAGGCGAGGGGGAACTCTGCTCTCGCCACGCGGTTTGAGGGGCAGATCTTTTCAGCCCATGGGCACTCAGCTAGGAGAGAGACCATGACCGAAAACATCCTGTCCGATCTCGATCGCATCACCAAGCTCGAAGAAATCGTCGCCTATCAGGCGAAGACGATCGATGAGCTGTCCGAGCAGCTTGCCGAGCAATGGAAGGTGGTGGAGCAGACCCGCCTGAAGCTCGACCGCCTGACGGAGCGGTTCCTGTCGCTGGAGGAGGCCTCGCTCGAAGCGCCGGCCATCACCCGGCCGCCGCATTACTGATAGCAGCACGGCGATTCCGATGGGCTGCGGGGTGCTGCCGCATCAGCGTTTGCGCAGGCCCTGCGCGAACTGCCGCGCGGCGAGCCGCAGTTCGGAATCGGAGATAGCCAGGCGGTGCATCACCAGCCGCGCGATGGCAAAGCTTGCGATCTGTTCGCCGGCCATGTTGGCATCGACATCGTCGGCCAGCGTGCCGCGTGCCTTGTTGCGCGTGAGGATCTCGCCGATCCAGTGATAGCGCCCGGCGGTGTAGTCGCCCACCACGCGCGCCGAGGCATCGTTCGACTGTGCCTCGGCCAGGATCGAGCGATAGATGGCGCCGGCCGGTGTGTCCCGCCAGTGGCCGATCAGGCCCTTCAGGAACAGAAAAATGTCCTCCTCCAGCGCGCCGGTGTCGGGCATCTTGAGGTCCGGTTTCTGCAGCTCGTAGATCGCCAGAAGCAGCGCGCCGCGCGAGGGCCACCAGCGATAGATCGTGGGCTTGCCCGCCCGCGCGCGCCGTGCCACCGCCTCGATGGAGAAGCCGGCCAGACCGGATTCCGTGATGATGTCGGTTGCCGCCTTCAGGATTGCATCGCGGCTTTCCGGGTTGCGCTGCGCGCCGATGGAGGTTCTGCGGGGATCTGACGTCATGCTGCTTCCTTGCCGCGACATTGCTCGTGTGGAGCGGCCGCTGCGGTTCTGCGTCTGGTAGCATGAAAAACCCCGTCGCGGAAAATCCCTTGCCTCAAAACGTCAATTTGAATAGATACGAAACGGCTCGTTTTTATTGGATGGATCCATGGCTCCGGAACAAACTTCTGCCAGAGGGCAGTCTTCGCATCCTGCTGTGCGGGTGGAAGAGCCACCGGCCGGTCTGCCGCAGGCCGTCGCCCATCCCCATCCCCATCCCCATCCTCATCCTCACATCCACCCCCATCACGATCATCTTCATCCGCAGGCGGATCACAGGCCTCTCCCTGCACCACGGGCGGCACCGCATCGCCTGCGGCTCGCAATGGTCCTGATGCTCTGTGTCTATCCCGTGATCACCACGCTTCTCTACGTGCTGGTGCCGCTCACGGAGGGTTGGGCGACCTGGCATCGCACGCTGCTGATCACGCCGGTGATGGTGTTCAGCATCATCTTCGTCGTCACCCCGCTGATCCTGAAATATCTGCACTGGCTGGTCATTCCCCGCGCCCGCCCGCGGTCCTGACGCTGTGCCGGGGAAGCCCGGCATTTGTCGCGCACATGTTCCCGGGCCGATTGATATCGATCAGGACGGCCCCTTGTCGGACCTGCTAGGGACCGGCCGTGCCATATCGTCGAAAGGGTGGGGCGTGCTGAGTTTCTGTCTGTCCATACTGTTGCTTCTGGCGACACCCGGCCCCACCAACACGCTGATGGCGCTCGCCGGCTATCAGCACGGCTGGAAGAGGGCCGCGCCGCTGATCTCGGCGGAGCTGGCCGGCTATCTCCTGATCATCATCCCTGTCGCGACGCTTGCCGCGCCGCTGTTCGAACAACGGCCTGTGCTTGCTTTGTGGGCGAAGCTTGCGGCCGGCGTCTGGGTCTTTTTTCTGGCGATCAAGCTCTGGACCATTCAGCCACAGGCCGCAGGCGCGCGCCGGATCGACTGGCGGAGCGTCTTCGTCACCACCTGCCTCAATCCGAAGGCACTGATCATCGGCCTCGTGATCATGCCGCGCGGCGCGCTTGCTGCCCTGTTGCCCTGGCTTCTCATGTTTGCGCTGCTGGTGCTTAGCGCCGCCAGCGCCTGGATCCTCGGCGGCAGCCTGCTGCGGCGGGAGGGCGGATCGGCGCGCACCCACACCCTCATTCACCGCATCGCCGCCATCGGTCTGCTGCTGTTCGCCACGCTGCTCGCCGGCGCAGGGCTGAGGGCGGTCGCCTGACGATGGGCAAGGGTGGATACACAAACGCCGGCCCGAGGGCCGGCGTTTGTGTGATTTGGATGGGGGGCGTTATGCAATCACCGCAGCCGGTTTGCGCCCCGGCCCTTCGCTTTGGCTCAGGGCGTTCGCTGCTCAAAACGTGCCACTGGCACGTTTTGCCGGCTGCGCCGTCGTAGCTCACCCCTCAAAAAACTCTTTCATGCGGGCGAAGAAGCCGGTGGATTCCGGGTTATTCTCCTTGGACGAGATCTCCTCGAATTCCTGCAGCAGTTCGCGCTGGCGCTTGGTCAGCTTCTGCGGGGTTTCGATCTGGATCTGGATATAGAGATCCCCCGTCTGCGCGGAGCGCAGCACTGGCATGCCCTTGCCCTTGAGGCGGAACTGCTTGCCCGGTTGGGTGCCTTCCGGAACCGTCACGCGCGACTTGGTGCCGTCGAGCGTTGCCACGTCGAAGGTCCCGCCGAGTGCTGCCGTCGTCATCGAGATCGGCACGGTGCAGTAGAGATCCGCGCCGTCGCGCTGGAAGAACGGGTGCGGCTTCACCGACAGGAAGATGTAGAGATCGCCCGAGGGACCACCGCGGGTACCGGCCTCGCCTTCGCCCTGCAGGCGGATGCGCGTGCCGTCCTCGATGCCCGAGGGGATGTTGACCGAGAGCGAGCGCTCTTCCGTCACGCGGCCCTGGCCGTGGCATTTGGTGCAGGGGTCGGGAATGATCTGGCCGCGCCCGTGGCAGGTCGGACAGGTGCGCTCCACCGAGAAGAAGCCCTGGCTGGCGCGAACCCGGCCGGAGCCCTGGCAGGTGCCGCAGGTCTTCGGCTGCGTGCCGGGCTTGGCGCCTGAACCGGAGCAGACATCGCAGGTCACCGCCGTCGGCACGCGGATCTGCGCGGTCTTGCCGGAAAAGGCTTCCTCAAGCGAAATTTCCATGTTGTAGCGAAGATCGGCGCCGCGTTCCCGCCCGCCGGAGGATCGGCGCGCACGGCCGCCACCCATCATCTCGCCAAAGATGTCTTCGAAGATGTCGGAGAAGCCACCGGCGCCGCCGAAGCCACCCTGACCGCCGCCGAAGCCGCCACCACCCATGCCACCCTGTTCGAAGGCCGCATGGCCGAAGCGGTCATAGGCTGCCCGCTTCTGGGGATCCTTCAAGGTCTCGTAGGCCTCGTTGATTTCCTTGAATTTCTTCTCGGATTCAGCATCGTCCGGATTCTTGTCCGGATGATATTTCATCGCGAGCTTGCGGAAGGCGCTCTTCAGCTCCTTCTCGTCAGCCGATCTGCCGACACCCAGCGTTTCGTAATAGTCAGCTTTTGCCATGGAGGTAACGGCTCCCGAAAGGGTTCCGGCTGCACTGGGGCAGCCGGATACTTACGCGATTACAGTTGGAATACCCGTCGGATGTCAGGCCGACTTCTTGTCGTCCTTGATTTCCTCGTAGTCGGCATCGACCACGCCGTCTTCCGCCTTGCCACCGGCAGCACCGGCTTCCGCCTGCTGTGCTTCATAGATGGCCTGGCCGAGCTTCATGGACACTTCCATCAGCGTCTGCGTCTTGGCCTGGATGTCATCGGCGTCAGGCTCGGAGGCTTCGACCGCGGTCTTCAGGCTGGCAATGGCATCCTCGATCGCCTTGCGGTCGGTCTCGGAAACCTTGTCGCCATATTCTTTCAGCGACTTTTCCGTGGAGTGAATCAGGCTTTCGGCCTGGTTCTTGGCTTCCACGCCGGCGCGGCGCTTCTTGTCTTCCTCGGCATGCGCCTCGGCATCCTTCACCATCTTTTCGATGTCGGCGTCGGAGAGACCGCCAGAGGCCTGGATGCGGATCTGCTGTTCCTTGCCGGTGCCCTTGTCCTTGGCCGAGACCTGCACGATGCCGTTCGCGTCGATGTCGAAGGTGACTTCGATCTGCGGAACGCCACGCGGTGCCGGCGGAAGACCGACGAGGTCGAACTGGCCGAGCAGCTTGTTGTCCGCTGCCATTTCGCGCTCGCCCTGCGAGACACGGATGGTGACAGCCTGCTGGTTGTCGTCGGCGGTCGAGAAGACCTGGCTCTTCTTGGTCGGGATCGTCGTGTTGCGGTCGATCAGACGGGTGAAGACGCCGCCGAGCGTTTCGATGCCGAGCGACAGCGGGGTCACATCGAGCAGCAGCACGTCCTTGACGTCGCCCTGCAGAACGCCGCCCTGGATGGCAGCGCCGAGCGCCACGACTTCGTCCGGGTTGACGCCCTTGTGCGGCTCCTTGCCGAACAGCTGCTTCACGGTTTCCTGAACCTTCGGCATGCGGCTCATGCCGCCGACCAGAACCACTTCATCGATTTCGGCGGCGGTGACGCCGGCATCCTTGAGGGCTGCCTTGCAGGGCGCGATCGTGCGCTGGACGAGATCATCGACCAGGCTTTCGAACTTGGCGCGCGTCAGCTTCATCGTCAGGTGCTTCGGACCGGAGGCATCTGCGGTGATGAAGGGCAGGTTGATTTCGGTCTGCTGCGAGGAGGACAGCTCGATCTTGGCCTTTTCGGCGGCTTCCTTCAGGCGCTGCAGGGCCAGCTTGTCGCCCTTGAGGTCGATGCCCTGGTCCTTCTTGAACTCGGCTGCGAGATATTCGACCAGACGCATGTCGAAGTCTTCACCGCCGAGGAAGGTGTCGCCGTTTGTCGACTTCACTTCGAAGACGCCGTCGCCGATTTCCAGAACCGAGATGTCGAAGGTGCCGCCGCCAAGGTCGTAAACAGCAATGGTCTTGCCGTCCTTCTTGTCGAGACCATAGGCCAGTGCTGCAGCGGTCGGCTCGTTGATGATGCGCAGAACTTCAAGACCCGCGATGCGGCCGGCATCCTTGGTGGCCTGGCGCTGGGCGTCGTTGAAGTAGGCGGGAACGGTGATGACGGCCTTTTCGACCTTTTCACCGAGATAGGCTTCCGCCGTTTCCTTCATCTTCTGCAGGATCATGGCGGAGATCTGCGAGGGGGAATAGCCCTTGCCGTTTGCCTTGACCCAGGCATCGCCATTGTCGCCGCGGGAAATATCGTAGGGGACGAGGCCCTTGTCCTTCTCGACCGTCGGATCGTCGAAGCGGCGGCCGATCAGGCGCTTGACGGCGAACAGCGTGTTGGTCGGGTTGGTCACGGCCTGGCGCTTGGCCGGCTGGCCGACGAGACGCTCGCCATCATCCGTGAAGGCCACCATCGAGGGCGTGGTGCGCGCGCCTTCGGCGTTTTCGATGACCTTCGCGTCCTTGCCATCCATGATGGCGACGCAGGAATTGGTGGTGCCAAGGTCGATGCCAATTACTTTTGCCATTTCTTCTCTCTCCTTTAAGCGAACCGTCGGAACCCCCTCAAAGGCATTCCACTGACAGCTCCTCGACTGGGATGGGTTTGCAGCATGACACTGCTTTCATGGGGCGTATATAAGGACCGGATTTTCCGACTGCAAGGCGAGATGCAGCCGACAGGCGAGCAAAAATAAGCCTTTGGCAAAGGGGTTCCGCAGGTTTCTCACTGGCCCATGATGATGTCGAACAGCGTGGTGTGACGCGGTGCGGAACCACCGCGATAGCCGCCGACATCGGCCGGCGGAACCGGTCCGCCGCCGACACTGCCGGGCGGTACCGGTCCGTCGAACGGGCCGCGATATTCGCGGTAATCCTGCACGCCGCCGTCCTCCGGCTGGGGCGCAGCGCGGCGCATGTCGCCGGGGCGCACGGCCGCAGGCGCTGCGGGCGGCATGCGACCCTGCTGCTGGTTTCCGGAGGCCTGCCGCGAAGGCTGGACGGCGGCTGGCGGAAGACCGGTCGGTGGAACCTGCTGCGGGGGAGCTGCCTGTGCGGATGGCACCTGCGCCGCGGGCACCTGCGCCGCGGGCATCTGGCCGGCGGGCGCCGCGACCGGCGGATTCGCTGCCGCCGCGTCCTCCGCGCCCGGCGCGGCTGGTGCCGGCGGATAGAGATCGCGCGCATTGCCGGGCAGCACGCCCGAAATCAGGTCGTTGATCGACAGGTTGCCGGAGGGGGCAGGCTGCTGCGCCGGGGCGGGCTGGATGCCGACCCCGAACAGCGGCGTCGGGCTGTAGCCCTTGAGCGCTGCCGTCATGTAGTCCTTCCAGGCCCGGGCCGGCAGCCCCCCGCCGGTCACCTTCTTCATCGAGGTTCCGTCATCATTGCCGAACCAGACGCCTGTCGTCAGCGTGCTGGTGTAGCCGACGAACAGCGCGTCGCGGAAGGACTGGGTGGTGCCGGTCTTGCCGGCTGCTTCCCAGTTGGCAAGCTTCGCCGCCTTGCCGGTACCCTCGGTCAGCACATGGCTCAACATGCCGTTCATGGTGGCGACCACCTGCTCGCTCAGGACCTGCGGCGGGTTGGAATAATCCGCTTCGTAAAGCACCTTGCCATCGGCATCGAGAATGCGACTGACCGTGTGCGGGGTTGCCTTGTAGCCACCGTTCATGAAGGGCGCATAGGCGGCGGTCAGTTCCAGCAGCGACACTTCCGAGGTGCCGAGCGCGATCGAGGCATTCGGCTGCAGATCCGATTCGATGCCCAGCCGGTGTGCCATGCGGATGACGGTGTCCGGGCCGACCTGCATGACAAGCTGTGCGGCGATCGTGTTCAGCGAATGGGCCAGCGCCGTCGTCAGGGTCACGTTACCGCTGTATTTCTGCTCGTAGTTTTCCGGCGTCCAGTTGCCGATCTTCACGGGGCCGTCGACCATCACGGTATCGGGCGTGTAGCCGGCCTCCAGCGCGGCGGCATAGACGAAGGGCTTGAAGGCGGAGCCCGGCTGGCGCTTGGCCTTGACGGCGCGGTTGAACTGGCTTTCGGCGTAATCGCGTCCGCCGACCAGCGCGCGCACGGCGCCCGTCGCATCGATCGAGACCAGCGCCACCTGCGAGGCGTTGAGCTTTGCGCCATCCTTCTTCAGCACGTCGTTCAGTGCCTTGTCGGCTTCCTTTTCCAGCCGGAGGTCGAGGGTGGTCTCGACGGTGATGTCGCTCTTCACCTCGCCGATCAGCGATTTTACCTCGTCCATCACGGTGTCGGCGGCATAGTGTTCGGCACCGCTCCAGTAGCTGCGCGCCTTGGCGGGCGGCTGCGACATGGCGGTCTTCACCTCGTCTTCGGTGATATAGCCTTCCTCGCGCATGGTGCCGAGCACCACCTGGGCGCGCTCCTCGGCGGCCTTGGGATCACGCGCAGGCGACAGGCGTGTCGGCGCCTTCAGGAGACCGGCCAGCGTTGCCGCTTCGGCCAGATTTACCTCGCGCGCCGACTTGTGGAAGTATCGCTGCGAGGCGGCCTCCACCCCATAGGCGTTCGACCCGAAATACATCCGGTTGAGGTAGAGGGTGAGGATCTGGTCCTTGGTGAATTTGTGCTCCAGCCACAGCGCCAGCAGCACCTCCTGGATCTTGCGCTCGAATGTGCGGTCGGGAGACAGGAACAGGTTCTTGGCCAGCTGCTGGGTCAGCGTCGAGCCGCCCTGGATGCTGCGGCCCGTCAGGTTGTTGACGAAGGCGCGCGCAAGGCCGAAGGGGTCTATGCCGTAGTGCGAGTAGAAACGGCGGTCCTCGATGGAGATCACCGCCTGCGGCAGAAAGGGTGACATTTCCTCCAGCGCGAGCGCCTCGCCGCCGGTCACGCCGCGATTGGCGAGCAGGCTACCGTCGAGCGCCGTGATCTTGACGTTCGGAGGACGGTCGGGGATCGACCAGGTGCTGGCAGACGGCATCTGGGAGGCATAGTAGGCAACAAGGCCACCAATGCCGATCACGCCCCAGACGCACAACACGATGGACCAGTAGATCATCCGGCGGATCGTGCCGAACACATGCCCGAAAAAGCCTGGCCGTTCCCGTCCGGACCGCCGGCTGCGCTTGCGGGGCGCTTCGTCATCGTCTTCGGCGGCAGATAGCCTGGGCTTCCTCCGGCGTGCCGGGCCGGTGATCCGCTCCTCCGCCTCGACGCGGAAGTCCTCCTCCTCGGCCTCGTCGCCGAAGGAAGGTTCAACGCGGTTGCGGGGTTTCTTGCCCAATGCCATGTGCGGTGGCCGTGTTCCCTACTGTCTCTCGGGCGCACGCGCGGAGTTCCGGGCGTCTTCAGCCGGTCCCGACGTACAGATGAATCGCGGAAGTGCCTTCACAGGCGCTCGTCAGCCCTTGTCGAGGCTCGTTGCACTCTAAATACGGCGATTTAAGGGGAGGTTAAGCATTGGCGCAGTTTGCCTGGCGCCCGAAGGGGTGCGCTGGTCGCAGACGGGTGCCTCTACCAATGCGGGTGATCTGCTGGGGTGGCCTTCCGTGCCGGGAGGTTGATCCGCGCCAAAAATATGTCAAATTGAGTATATACTAACTCATCCCTAAATAATGGTAGTTGCAAATTTAGCGTAAGGTCATACAACTTTGCGGGCTGGAATTTAGTCGGAAGGTTTGGGCCAGGAGTGGCTCCTTTTCGGGCAACGAGACCTGGTTCTGTGGCGGTCCCGGAGCCTCGTTGCGCAGGTTTGCATGCGAAAGGATGCGGTGTCTTGGGTAGCGGCCATGGGGGTCGCTTGAATTGGAGGTTGCGATGCAGTCACAGGTTGTAAGGCGTCCTGTCCATCCTGATCAGCTTTCCTTGCTGCAGCAGGTATTCGATGCGGCATGCGCCCAGCATCAGATCAGCAAGGCGAGCCCGGATGGCGAGGCATTGGCGCTCATTCTGGTCAACTCCCTGCAGAAGGGAATGAGCGAGAAAGAGGCACTCGCCTCGCTTGCAGAAACGCTCGCGCAGGCGCGCTGACACCGCATCGTCTCCTGCGCGTGCTGACTTCTCACAAATGACGATAACAGGGATGTTGGGGCGGAACAGTCCCCGTCTTCTTTCCACGACAGGCATCGTCTGCGCTCCCTGCCTGCGCTTCTGACGGAACTCAAAGCCTGCTTCACCGTTGATCGGTCTCCTGATGACCCATCGCCTTGCCGTCCGGCATGGCTTCCAGCAAGGAGACTTTCATGACAGATCCCCAGGCAATGAACGAGGCGCAGGTCCATGCAAGCCGCGCCAGCGAGGAGGGTAGCGCCGCCATCCGGGCGGAACTCAGCGCCCTGCGTGCGGAAATCGCCAGCATTCGCGAAGGTCTCTCCGATTTTGGCAGCGAAACCTATGCTGCCGTGCGGGAGCGCGCCGGCACCGCCGCTGCCTATGTTCAGGAAGAAACCTCTTCCGTTGCGGGTGTGATCCGCGAACATCCGGCAACGGCCACGACGCTGATGACGCTCGTGGGCGGTATCGGTTTTGCCATTGGCTATCTGGTCGCCTCAACTTCGCTGGAGCAGAAGCAGGCCTGGTATCGCCGCTACTACAGCTGAACCGGCTCGCTGGCCGGTGGCTGGCAAACATCGACCCAGGTACCCGAGACCAGCATTGCCATGCGGTCGGGCGCAATGCGCACGGCCGCATTGATCGCGCCAGCGGCCGGAACAACCTCCGCATGACGTCGCAGCGAGTCGTCGAGGTAGACGGCGAGCGGCTGCGGCAAGCCGAACGGACACACGCCACCGACCGGGTGGCTTGTCTGCGCGACCACGTCTTCCGCCCCGAGCATGCGCGGCTTTGCGCCGAATCGATCCCGGAACTTGCGATTGTCCAGCCGGCTGGTGCCGGATGCCACAAGCAGGATCACCTCATCGCCCGCCCGCAGGCAGATCGTCTTGGCGATCTGGTCCGGATCGACGCCGTGCGCCTGCGCAGCAAGCGTGACGGTGGCGGAACTCTGCTCGGTCTCGATGACCGATAGGTCGGGGGCATGTGTGGAGAAGAAGTCTTTGACGGATTGCAAGCTCATGCGCGTACCCTAAGCAGGGAAAAGCTGCGGAGCAAGCCTTCTGGAAAGCCATGCGATATTCGCAATGCTGCAGTGCGATAAATTGACTGTTTTTTAATCGGTGGTGCAGTATTCTCAAATCATCGAACGGCAACCTCCTCCTCCCAACGCTG
>NZ_VJMG01000052.1 GCF_007004135.1 Affinirhizobium straminoryzae | reverse complement strand
TGGCCTGCTGCCGGTTTTTCGGACACCGAGTTAGGCTAATCCTACCTTGTTTTCAAATTCCATAGGGCTGAGGTAGCCCAGTGTCGAATGGCGACGCTTTGGGTTGTAGAAGCGCTCGATGTAGTCGAACACGTCCGCCTTTGCATCGTCTCTAGTCCTGTAGACCTTGCGAGCTGTCCTTTCCGTTTTGAGTGATGAGAAGAAGCTTTCCATCGCGGCATTGTCCCAGACATTGCCGGATCGGCTCATCGAGCAGGTGATGCCGTGGTCGGCCATGAGACGCTGGAACTGCTCGCTTGTGTATTGGCTACCCTGGTCAGAATGGTGGAGGAGCGCATCCGGCTTGCCTCTGCGCCAGATGGCCATGATCAACGCATCTGTAACGAGCTGGGCTGTCATGTTGGTGTTCATCGACCAGCCAACAACACGTCGCGAGAACAGGTCGATGACGGCGGCCACATAGAGCCAGCCCTCAGCCGTCCATAGATAGGTAAAATCGGCCACCCACTTCTGGTTCGGTCTTGCTGCCGCGAACTGTCGGTCTAGCACATTCGGCATGATGACCGGGCGCTCACCGTCGTCTTTCGGCAAGCCACGCCGTCTCGGCCTTGCTCTCAATGCATTGTCGCGCATGAGACGCTCGACGCGATGCAGACCACAGGAGAGGCCTTCGGCGAGGAGGTCGTGCCAGACACGCCGTGCGCCGTAGGTGCGGTCGCTATCCTTGAAGCTGTCCTTGATCTTGTCGAGCAGAGCCTCGTCATACCGGGCATGCTGGCTCGGAGAGCGGTTTAGCCAGGCATGAAAGCCGGAACGCGATACACCCAGCGCTTCGCAGAGCCATGCCACCGGCCAGATCGAACGGTGCTTTGCAATGAACGCGAACTTCATATCACGTCCTTCGCAAAGTAGGCGGCGGCCTTTTTTAAGATGTCACGCTCCGCCTTCAGCTTGGCCACCTCTTTGCGAAGCCGCTCGATCTCAAGCTGCTCAGGCTTCATCTGTCCCTGACCAGGAAACGCCTGTGCCGGGTCCGAACCATATTCCCTGACCCACTTGCGCAGGACATTCTCATGAACATCCAGATCGCGGGATGCCTGCGCAACGCCGACCCCACGCTCTCGAACCAATCTCACCGCCTCAAGCTTGTACTCGCGGCTGAACTTCCTTCGTTGCATCCATGCGCTCCAGTTTCATTGGAAGCACCTTAACTCGGTGTCCAAGAAACCGGCAGCAGGCCA
>NZ_VJMG01000051.1 GCF_007004135.1 Affinirhizobium straminoryzae | reverse complement strand
CTGCTCGCGGACACCACTGGCGTCGACTGGCTGTTTGTTTCCCCTGCAATGGAATTCTCGGCCTGGCAACCGGGCGAGGATCTCGGCCGTTATCGTGTTGGCGATGAAGTGGCGCTGTTCGACGAGAATGGCAAATCGGCAATCAGCGGGATCGATTATGCCCGTGCGGTTCTCGACGAGATCGAAAATCCGACCCGTCACAGGGCGCAGATCGGCGTCGCATATTAATGACATGTCCAACTGGGTGGCGCTGCTGCTCCACCCAGTTGTCTTCGTGTTGTCGTATGTGAACCGCCCTCCCCTCCGAGCACATCGAGTGGAATGATCTGTGATTGAAGGAAGAGGAAGCGGACCCCGCCATCGGGAGGGTGCGCTCGTCCTGAACCACGTACACGACTTGCACTGGGTCGTTCTGTGCTCATAGCATAGCCGGATGAGATATCCCGCGCCGCGACCTATATCTCCCGGCCATCCCTTTTGAACGCTAACGGTCATGACTTGGATGACCGTCCTACCCAGCCTTTCCATTGCTTTGACAAATGCGAGGTCAACGGGTGTGCCTGTCTGTCTGGGGTAGATCGCGCGATCATTCATTAGCCCAGCTTCACATCTCTTTAACTTAAGTAAATTTCCGCGGCTACGACCCTCCACTAAGGTCTCTCACCGGGAGGAGTTTGATATGACAGAGAAATCGCGCGGCCGCGTGCCGTCATCACGGGATCGTTCGGCATGGCCTGCAAGGTGGGCACATCATGCTTGACGCTGATCTGCCGCTCCTTTCCGTCCGCAACCTGCAGAAAAGCTTCGGCGCCACACGGGTACTGCGCGGGGTGAACTTTACCGTCCGTGCCGGTCAGATTCACGCGCTGCTTGGTGGCAACGGCGCCGGCAAGAGCACGATGATCCGCATCATGACAGGCGGCATCCGCAAGGATGACGGCGAGATAATGCTTGGCTCACAGCGCGGGGCAGAGCCGAAGATCGCCATCGTGCATCAGGAACTGGCCCTTGTGCAGGATCTTTCGGTGGCGGAAAACATCGCCATGGTTCACGCCACCGCCGGCCTGACGATCGTCCGGGCCGGACAGCGTGCAGAGCTTGCCTACAACGCCCTCGCCCTGCTTGACCCGCATCTGGCACGGAGCGCGCTCCACCGCAAGGCGGCAGACCTATCCATGCATGAAGGGCAGATCGTCGAGATTGCCCGGGCATTGTCCATTGGTGCCGACGTGTTGCTGCTCGATGAGCCGACAGCCAATCTGACCGCCGGTGAGACGGAGCGTCTGTTTGCCGTGCTGCGGCGGCTGGTTCGTGAGACCGGGATCGGCATCGTCTTCGTCTCGCACCGAATGAAGGAAATCCGCCAGCTCTGCGATGTCTGCACGATCATCCGCGATGGACTGACGGTTGTAGATGCGACACCACTCGATAGCCTTACCGATAATGACATCATGCAGCAAATGGGTCAGCCAGGCGCGCGCGAGGTGGCGCATTCACGGCGGCGCTTCGATATGGCAGAGGCAGGCCTCGTCCTGAAGGGAGCGGAGGCCGTGATCCCCATTCACAAGGGGCAGATCCTCGGCCTGGCCGGCTCGCCAGCTGGCCCCAGCCAGGTGATTGCGCTGCTCAACGGCACCGGCCGCTCCAGTTCCTGGAGCCTGGATGCGAAGGGCTGGCCGGCCCGGCCGGCCTCGCCGCGTGATGCCGTGGCACTTGGAATAGGCTACGTGTCAGGCGATCGCCGCCACAAGGGCGTGCTCGCCCAACTGCCGATCGTCGATAATGTGCTTGCCTCGCGACGGGTTCGCGAAAAGCGCTACATGGTTCGCGCGTCAGAACGACGGGAATGCCTCGATCTGGTGCATGCGCTGAAGCTGAAGGCAGGCTCGATCCGCGATCTTCCCTCGACACTCTCCGGCGGCAATCAGCAGAAGCTGCTGATTGCTCGTTGGCTCGGCATGTCGCTGCGTCTGGTGGTGTTCGAGGAGCCGACCCGCGGCGTCGATATCGGCACCAAACGGGACATTTACGACCTGATCCGCCGCATGGCGGAGGAAGGCACCATCGTCGTCTGGTGGTCGACGGAGAATGTCGAGCTTCTCGAACTTTGCGACGAGATCCTCGCCTTCGATACGGATGGCCGGGTCAAGGGCCTTCTGCCGCATGACCGGTTCAACGAAGACGCGCTCGCAGATCTGACGGGAATGGCGGCATGAATACGAAAGCACAGCCCATGACTTCGAACGACAGCCTGCCTCCGGCGCCACGCGCACCGTCCATCCTTTCGGCCTATCGTTCGGAAATGGCAATTGCCATTGCCTGCATCGCGCTTCTGGTCGGCGTCGGCATCTTCGTGCCGGCGGCGCTGTCAGCCGGCAACTTCGCCAATATCCTGCAGGCCTCGGCTCCCTTGGTGATCATGTCGCTCGGCGTGCTGGTGGTGATCATCACCGGCGGGATCGATCTCTCCGTCGGCTCCATCTTCTCGCTGACGGGAATGGTTACCGCGCTTGCCATGGCCAACGGGTTCGGCGACGTGAGCGCCAGTCTGGCGGGGCTCGGCGTCGGCCTTGTATTCGGATCGATCAACGGTGCCCTCATCACGCTGGTGGGGCTTGCGCCCTTCGTCGTGACGCTGATCACTTATGCGGTCGCAGCATCGCTTGCCTTCATCGTCACCAACGGTCGCTCGCTCGGCGTCGATTCCCCGGATTACTGGCTCTTTAACAGTGGTCAGATAATTCCGGGTCTGCCGAACTTCGTTCTCTTCTGCCTGCTCTTCACCGTGGCGCTCGAATTCGTGCTGCGCAAGGTCACCGCCGGCCGCTGGTTCTATTCCGTTGGCAGCTCGCCGATGGCGGCCTATCTGCTCGGCATTCCGGTCAAGCGCACGCGTTTTGCGGCCTATGTAATCTCCGGCACCATGGCGTCCTTCGCGGGGCTGCTGACGGTCAGCTACATTCTTAATGCGGAGGCGACGGCAGGAGCGTCCCTCATGCTGCAGGCCATCGCTGCCGTCGTCATCGGCGGGGCAAGCCTTTCAGGTGGATCCGGCTCCGCCGTCGGCGCCGTGCTCGGCGCCCTGATGATCACCATCATCCAGAACGGGGTGAATCTCATCGGTATCAACAGTTTCTGGCAGGGCTCCGTCACCGGCCTTGCAATCCTGGTGGCGGTCCTGATCGACAGGTTCAGTCATCGATAAATCGCTCGAGGAGGAGGAGTAAGATGAAAAAGCTGATGAAGGCACTCGCCATTGCTGCAGCCGTCCTGGTTGCACAAGGGGCGCATGCAGAGGACAAGAAATTTACTGTCGCCTATATCGCGCCGTCGCTCGATATCGACTACTGGCAGTGGGTGGCGCACGGCGTTCAGCAGAAGGCCAAGGATCTCGGCATGAACTATGTCGAATACACCTCGGAAAACTCGCCCGCCAAGCAGATGGACAATGCCCGCGTTGCTGTCACGCGCGGCGTCAATGCGGTGGTGATCGGCCCGGTCAGCTCGACCTCCACACCGCCCCTGCTCGCATACCTCGCACAGCAGAAGGTTCCGGTTGCCTTTGCAGGCATCGGCCCGCAGCCGGGGCAGACGAACTATACCTCGTCCGTCACCGCCAACAATTACGAGACGGGTCTGGCACAGGGCAAATATACCTGCGAACTGGCGAAGGAACGCGGCGGCAAAGAAGTCGGCATGCTGTCCCTGCCGCAGGACCGCGAGAACGCCCAGAAATACCTGAAGGGTGCCAAGGAAGCCTTCCAGGCGAATGGTTGCGAACTGGTCCAGATGCTGGAGACCAAGGGGCTGACCATCAATGAAGCCGTGACACAGGCCAACGACCTTCTGACGGCGCATCCGAACGTCAAGGCTATCTACGGCATGTATGATCAGGCCGGCAGTGGCGCGGCCAAGGCGCTTGCGACCCGCGGTCTGACCGGCAAGGTCGGCGTCACCGTCGCGGACGGCAGCCCGACGACCATCCAGCTGCTGAAGGACGGTGCCATCCAGGGCATTTTCTTCCAGGAGGCCGTCGGGCAGGGTATCGATGCGACGGAACAGGTCTACAAGGCCCTGAAGGGGGAAAAGACGACGCAGAACATGGCGCTCGTTATGCCGCTGGTGAAGGCTGCCGACATCAGTTCCGATGCGGCGAAGAAGGTCATTGCCCGCGTCTTCCCGCAGTGATCGTCCAGAGCATCGTGCCGGTTCCTGTTTTCGGCAGGATGCTGTCGCCGGAGGCGGTTCTGATCGCCTCCGGCCTTGTCCACTCAATCGCCCTCTTGATCCGATCGGTTTGCCTCGATGAACGACATCCCCCTGATCGATCCCCACCACCATCTGTGGGACATCACCAACAACTATTATCCCTGGCTGAACGACGGGCCCAAGCCCTCCGCCTTCGGGGATTATTCCGCGATCATCTCCGATTATCTGATCGAGGACTTTCTGGCCGACGCGAAGAACCAGAATCTGGTGAAATCCGTCCACCTCGATGTCGGATACGATCCGAAGGATCCCGTGGGCGAAACCCGCTGGCTGCAATCGATCGCGGACCGCTGCGGCTTTCCGAACGGCATCGTCGGCTATGCCGATTTTCGAAAGCCGGATGTGGCGGACCTGCTGGACGGCCATCTGCAATACGCAAACTTTCGCGGCATCCGCCAATCGATGAACTATCACCCGGATCCAGCGAAGACCTATCTGGACCGTCCCGAGGTCAGCCGCACGCCGGAATGGCGGCGGGGGTTCCGGGAACTCGCAAGACGCAACCTCTCCTACGACCTGCAGCTCTATTACTGGCAGATGGCGGAGTTTTACGACCTGGCGAGGGATTTTCCCGACACCCAGATCATCCTCAACCACACCGGCATGCAGGTGGATGGGCAGGAGCATTTCGACGGCTGGCGCAAGGCCATGCGCAAGCTGGCCGAAGCCGACAACGTCGCCTGCAAGATCTCCGGGCTCGGCATGGGCGATTTCACCTGGACGACCGAAACAATCCGCCCCTATGTCGAGGCGGCGATCGAGATCTTCGGCGTCGATCGCTGCATGTTCGCCTCGAACTTCCCCGTCGACAAGCTCTTCTCGTCCTATGATGCGATCTTCGATGCGTTCAAGAGCATTACCGCCGCCTATCCGAAGTCTGACAGGATGAAGCTGTTTCACGACAATGCCGAAAAGTTTTACCTGCTTTGACCGACTGCAGCGAAAATGAATGTCTCACGAGCGTGACGGCCGTGCGCGACTGCGTGCCACGGCCAATGGCGGGCGCGACCGTCGCTGACGATGGATCGATGCACGCCGATCCGCTACCATGGAGCCCATGCGCGATCTCAATCTCAAGGCCACGGAATATTTCGAAGCTGTCGCACGGCTCGGCAGCGTGACCAAGGCGGCGGAAGAACTGGGCATTTCCCCGTCCGCGGTCAGCCAGCAGTTGTCTATCCTGGAGGCGCAGCTGGGCGTCAAGCTGTTCCGGCGCGAGAAACGCCGCCTGGTCCTGACGCTGGACGGCGACCGCCTGTTCCAGACGACGACACAGGCTTTCGGTGCCATCCGCAATGCCCGCTCCGCCATTTCCTTCCAGCGCGACCGGCGCAATTTCGTCATCCGTGTCAGTCCAAGTTTTGGCGTGCGCTGGCTTGGGCCGCGGGTCGGGGCCTTTGCGGCGGAAAACGAGGACTGGAACATCCGCATCGATGCCACGCCGGATTTCTCCGCCTTCGAGACGGAAAACGTAGATGTGGACCTGCGCTACGGCATGGGCACGTGGACGGGCGTTGCCGTCACCCCGCTGATGCACGATCTCGTTCTTCCGCTCTGCAGTCCCGCCTATCTTGAGCGGTTGCGGGCGATCGATCCGGATCCGGCGCGCCAGCTTGCCGGAGCAAGGTTGATCGACAGCGTCAAGACGCTCTATCGCTGGGATCTTTGGTTGGCCTTCAACAAGATCCACATTCCGAAAATCAACTATCCCTTGCGTTTCGACCGCTCCTCCATGTCGATCGAAATGGCCAAGCAGGGAGGCGGCATCGCGCTCGACAGCGTGACACTCTGCCTCGGCGAATTGCAGCGCGGGGAACTGGTACCCTTTTCCACCGATTTCGAGGTCATCGACTTTCCGGCCTACTGGTTCGTCTGCCCATCCCGTCACCTCAACCGCCGGATCGTGCAGCGTTTTTCCCAATGGCTGACGCTGTCTTGCAAGAACCATGACGACATGGCGCGCGCCCATCTGAAGGGGCTGGGCTGCCGCTTCCGCCCCGGTTCGCCGACCGATCTGATCGACGTCAAACCCTGGGGTCTCTGACCGTGACCTTGATAATTGATTAAGGCTGGCTTCAAAGGTCTTTCTCTTTTCTTCAAATCATTCCGCCCTCGGCAATGCTATCTCCAGCTGCATGAATTGCCGGGAGGAGACTATGAATTTGGCAAGCCGCTCCGTGGCGCGCTCCAACGTATCGTTGGAACTGCGGGCATGGAATATCCGTCGTAAGGCCCTTCTGATGGGCCAGGTACAGGGCCAGGGTTACATCGGCCAGGCACTCGGGATCGCCGACGTTCTCGCCGCATCCTATTTCCACGCCCTCGAATACCGTCCGGAAGATCCGGAATGGGAAGGCCGCGATCGTTTTCTTCTGTCGATCGGCCATTACGCCATCGCGCTCTACGCCGTTCTCATGGAAGCCGGCATCCTGCCGGAGGACGAGCTTGAGACCTATGGCATGGACGACAGCCGCATGCCGATGTCCGGCATGGCCTCCTATACGCCCGGCATGGAAATCACTGGCGGTTCGCTCGGCCACGGGCTTGGCATAGCCGTTGGCATGGCCATGGGCCTGAAGCGGAAGAACAACAAGGCTGTCGTCTACAACCTGATGTCGGATGGAGAGCTTGGTGAAGGTTCGACCTGGGAAGCGGCTATGTCCGGCGCCCATCACAAGCTCGACAACCTGATCTGCCTCGTGGATTTCAACGACCAGCAGGCCGACGGCAAATCCACCGAAATGCTCTGCTCCGAACCGCTTCCCGAGAAATGGGAAGCCTTCGGCTGGCACGCCCAGCGGGTCAACGGCAACGATCTGGCAGCCGTGGTCCATGCTTTCGACAAGGCCCGTGCCGTCAAGGACGCGAAGCCCCGGGTCATCATCTTCGATACCACCATGTGCAAGGGCGTGCCCTTCCTCGAAAGGCGCGAAATCACCCATTTCGTCCGCGTCGAAGCGGATGAATGGGACAAGGCGCTCGCCGTTCTGGAAGAAGGAAAACCCGCATGACCCTCGCATCCATGGCCCGCAAATACGAAGTCCGCAAGCTTCCCGAAGGCGAACGCCAGGCCACTTCGGCGATGATCGCTTCGCTTGCGGCGGAGGGATATGACACCATTGCCGCGCCCTTTGGCCATGCTCTGGTCGAAGCCGCGCGAAAGGATGAGCGCATCCTTGGCCTCACCGCCGATCTCGGCAAATACACAGACATGCACATCTTCTCGCAAGCGATGCCGGATCGTTTCTATCAGATGGGCATGGCCGAACAGGTTCTGATGTCAGCAGCGGCCGGCCTTGCCCGCGAAGGTTTTCTGCCCTTTGCCACCACCTATGCCGTGTTTGCCTCGCGCCGGGCCTATGATTTCATTGCCATGGCGATTGCTGAGGAAAACCTGCCGGTCAAGATCGTCTGCGCGCTACCGGGCCTGACGACCGGATACGGACCAAGCCACCAGGCGACCGAGGATCTGGCGATCTTCCGCGGCCTGCCGAACATGACGCTGATCGATCCCTGCGACGCCGACGACATCGTCGGCATGGTGCCGCAGATGATCGCCCATGAAGGTCCGGTCTATGCGCGTCTTCTGCGCGGCAGGGTTCCCTCGGTGCTCAGGAAACACAAGCCGGATTATCGCTTCCAGCTCGGCAAGGCACAGATGATCCGCGAGGGGAATGATGTCCTCGTTATTTCCACTGGCCTGATGACCATGCGCGCGCTTGATGCCGCGGTGCAGCTCGCCGCGGACAAGATCGATGTCGCGGTGCTGCATTGCCCGACGATCAAGCCCCTCGATCTGGAAACCATTGCTGCGGAGGCGGCAAAGGGCGGGCGACTGGTGGTCACAGCGGAGAACCACACCGTGATGGGCGGACTGGGTGAGGCAGTCGCCGCCGGGCTTCTGTCACGCGGCATCGCACCGCGCTTCCGGATGATCGGCCTTCCGGACCAGTTCCTGGAGGCCGGCGCACTGCCGACGCTGCACGAGATGTACGGCATTTCGGTGGGCAAGGTCGCGGAACAGATCAAGGGCTGGCTCTGAGGAGCCTGCCCACGTCTTCAAACAGCAGACAGGGAGGAGAAAGGCTCATGAGCCTTCTGAAGGGTAAATTTGCCGTTGTAACGGGCGCCGCATCGGCACGCGGCCTCGGAAAGGCCACCGCAAGACTGTTCGCGGACCATGGCGCGACAGTTGCCATCCTCGATCTCGATGCGGCGGCCGCCAAGACTGCTGCAGCCGATCTCGGGGCTCAGCACGTCGGTCTGGCCTGCAATGTCACCGACAAGGCGGCCTGCGATGCGGCCGTTGCCGAATTGCTGACGCTGTGGGGCCGTATCGACGTTCTCGTCAACAATGCCGGCATCACCCAGCCACTGAAGATCATGGATATCGGCCCGTCGAACTACGACGCCGTGCTCGATGTCAATCTGCGCGGCACGCTCTACATGAGCCAGGCCGTCATTCCGGGCATGCGCGAGCACAGGTCGGGCTCCATCGTCAATCTCAGCTCGGTCTCTGCGCAACGCGGCGGCGGTATTTTCGGCGGACCGCACTATTCGGCGGCAAAGGCCGGCGTTCTCGGCCTGACCAAGGCCATGGCCCGTGAACTGGCTCCCGCCAACATTCGCGTCAACGCCATCTGCCCCGGTTTTATCGCGACCGATATCACCGCCGGCAAGCTGACGCCGGAGATGCTCGACAAGATCGTTGAAGGCATTCCGATGGGCCGGGCTGGCGAAGCCTCTGACGTGGCGGGCTGCGCCCTGTTCCTGGCCTCCGATCTGGCCGCCTACTGCACAGGCACGGAGGTCGATGTGAACGGCGGCTCGCTGATCCACTGACCGCGGTGGCTCAAGGCAGTCGCGGCCTCGGCTGAGGCATCAACCGGCTTCGCGGAGCCGGCCATGCCCTACCGCGTGGCCAGCGACGGAGACCAGACTTTTTGATCGTAACGCAGGTGTTCGACGGCGGGAGACGAGGCCGTCGAATGGTGAACTGCATGCTTTGGTCTGCCTGATACGGCGGGCCACACGGATCCATGGGAGAGGACATATGAAAGACATCGCATTCGCCATGAAGCGCCGCACGCTGATGACCGGCGCGCTGACCTTGCCGCTGCTGACGGTGCTGAAGCACCCTGCCTCGGCGGCCGAATTCACCCTTAAATACGCGACTGGCCAGGATCCGACGCATCCCGTCAACATCCGCGCCAAGGAAGCCTTCGACCGCATCCGCGAGGCGACATCCGGCAAGGTCGAGATCAAGCTTTATCCGGCCAACCAACTCGGTTCCGACACCGATCTTCTCGCGCAGGTCCGCAACGGTTCGGTCGACTTCTTCAACCTGTCCTCGCTGGTTCTGGCCACCTTCGTGCCGCTGTCCGGCATCACCAGCCTCGGCTTTGCCTTCAAGAATTATGACCAGGTCTGGCAGGCGATGGATGGCGAGCTTGGTGCGCATATCCGTGAGATGATCGGCAAGACCCCGATCTTTGCCATGTCGAAGATATGGGACAACGGCTTTCGTCAGATCACCTCGTCCACGAAGGAGATCAAGACACCCGACGACCTGAAGGGCTTCAAACTGCGCGTTCCGCCGGCGCCTGCCCTGACATCCCTGTTCAAGGCACTGGACGCGGCACCGTCGCCGATCAACTTCAACGAACTGTACTCGGCTCTCCAGACCAAGGTCGTCGAAGGCCAGGAAAATCCGCTGGCCATCATTTCCACGGCCCGCCTCTACGAGGTTCAGAAAAGCGTCAGCCTGACCAACCATGTCTGGGACGGATACTGGGTTCTGGGCAACAAGAATTCCTTCGCCCGTCTTCCGAAGGACCTGCAGGACATCGTCGCGCGCGAACTGGATCGTTCGGCGCTCGACCAGCGCGCCGACATTGCCCGCCTCAGCGAAAGCCTGAAGGCGGATCTGAAGGGCAAGGGCATCAACCTTATCGAGGTCCAGCAGGACGATTTCCGCAAGGTGCTCGCCTCGACCAGCTTCTATGCCGACTGGAAGCAGAAATACGGTGAGGATGCCTGGAAGAGTCTGGAGAAGGTCTCCGGCCCGCTCGGCAGATAGAGGATTGCCGTCCCGCCGCGCCGCGCGTGCCGGGGGCACGGAAGGAGGACGGGCCCCAGATGATACCCGGTTGCCGCGATGGGGAGCGCTGCAGCCGAAAACATTCACCGGGACGGGTTCATTCCGCCGGTGAGACGCCGATCGGCATGTCAATGCGGGATGCGCACCGGCATGCCCACGAGACACGAAGCCGCCGTGTAGCCCGCATCGCGATGCGCGTCACCACGGGCACGACAGGCAGGCATTTGCGAGACGAAGGGAGGAAATTGGCCATGACAGCCCAACATTATCATGAAACGGACATCCAGCCTGTCGCACCGGCCGGGATCGCCGCGCTGGCGGCCGGCGCTGAAAGGATCATCGGCCTGATGGTCGAAATTCCTGCGGCCCTGCTGCTTCTTGCCGAGGTGGTGGTGCTGATGATGGGCGTAATCTGGCGCTATGCGCTGCATCAACCGCTCATCTGGTCCGACGAGCTCGCCGGCATCCTGTTTCTCTGGCTGGCCATGCTGGGCTCGGTCGTTGCGCTCCGACGTGGCGAACACATGCGCATGACCGCCATTGTCGGCGCCCTGCAGCCGCAGTGGCGCTCGCTTCTCGATCTTGTCGCGATCGCTGCAGCCTTTGCCTTCCTGTTGCTGACGGTTACGCCGGCCTATCATTTTGCCGCCGAGGAAGTCTGGGTCACGACGCCGGCGCTTGAAATTCCCAATGCCTGGCGTGCTGCTGCACTGCCCGTCGGCATCTTCTTCATGCTGCTGATTGCAACACTGCGCCTTCTGCAGAAGGGAAACTGGGGTCAGGTCATCCTGGCGCTGGCGGGTGTCGCCATCGTGGTCGCAGCCGTCACACTGATCGGGCCGGTGCTGAGCGGGCTCGGCAACTGGAACCTGCTGCTCTTCTTCGTGCTTGGCGTCGGCGCCATGGTATTTCTCGGCGTTCCGATTGCCTTCTCGTTCGGGCTGGCCACGTTCGGTTACATCGCCTCCACCACCACGACGCCGACCATGGTCGTCATCGGCCGCATGGATGAGGGCATGAGCCATATCATCCTGCTCGCGGTGCCGCTGTTCGTTCTGCTCGGCCTGCTCATCGAAATGACCGGCATGGCCCGCGCCATGGTCGGCTTTCTTGCCAACCTTCTCGGCCATGTGAAGGGCGGGCTTTCTTATGTTCTGATCGGTGCGATGTATCTGGTCTCCGGCATCTCGGGCTCCAAGGCCGCAGACATGGCCGCGGTCGCGCCGGCGCTGTTTCCGGAAATGCAGAAGCGGGGCGCCAAGCCGGGAGATCTGGTCGCGCTGCTGTCGGCCACCGGCGCCCAGACAGAAACCATTCCCCCCTCCATCGTTCTGATCACCATCGGTTCCGTCACGGGCGTCTCGATCGCTGCCCTCTTCACCGGCGGCCTGTTGCCTGCGGTGATCCTGGGCCTCACGCTGGCGGCCGTTGTCTGGTGGCGTTATCGCCACGAGGACCTGTCCAGCATCCGCCGCGCCAGCTGGAAGGAGATCGCCGCAAGCTTCATCATCGCGCTTCCGGCAATCGCGCTGCCGTTCCTGATCCGGGCCGCCGTGATCGAAGGTGTGGCAACCGCAACGGAAGTCTCGACGATTGGCATTGCCTATACCGTGCTGGCCGGTCTCCTGATCTACCGCCGGTTCGAGTGGAAGCGGATCTATCCGATGCTGGTCGATGCCTCCGCTCTGTCGGGCGCGATCCTGCTGATCATCGGTGCCGCCACCGCGATGGCCTGGGCCCTGACGCAATCCGGCTTCTCCACCGAACTGGCGGAGGTCATGCGTGACATGCCGGGCGGCGCCATGACCTTCCTTGCGGTCTCCATCGTCGCCTTCATCATTCTCGGCTCCGTTCTCGAAGGCATACCGGCGATCGTGCTGTTTGGCCCGCTTCTCTTCCCGATTGCCCGCGATGTCGGCGTGCATGAGGTCCACTATTCCATCGTGGTGATCCTCGCCATGGGCATGGGTCTGTTCGCCCCGCCCTTCGGCGTCGGCTATTACGCCGCCTGCGCAATCAGCCGCATCACGCCGGACGAGGGCATGAAGCCGATCGTCGGCTACATGATCGCACTGCTGGTCGGCCTGATCATCGTCGCCGCCATTCCGTGGATCTCGATCGGATTCCTCTGAGGTTTTGCAGCTCGGAGGCCAAGCCGGGCTGCACTTTTCCTGAGGCTATGGGTAGCGTCGCCTTAATCTAGCTTGGGATGCGGTAGTCGTCTCAGCCTTAATTTCACGCACCAATCGACGAAGCGATTTCCCGCCATGTGCCGATGGCATGGGAGCGAAGCTGGCGATGATGTGCGGCGGTGACGTATTGTCGGCGAAGTAGGAAAATATTGGCGATCTGGCCATGGGTTGAGACGAAACGCTGGCATTACCGGACCGACTTGAAGCGCATCATGCGCCGCTCCCGTCGTCGCACGGGAAGATGTGAATTCTCGGCGCGGTTGTTGATACCCTTATGTGACCAATGCTCGACGCACGGAGTATTGCGCCGCCTTAGGATGATATCCACCTCGTTTCGTCGCTTCCAGGCATTGTTGCCTCCGGACCGGAGCGTTTCCCTGACGCTGCCCGCAGACAAGAGGCCTCCGCCGCCTTTCACCAAGAAAAATTCGAGCTTTATCAGGAACTGCAAAATGTGCAGTAACGTATCGGGACCTTCATAGCCAAGTGCCTTCACGACCCGTCCGGACCGGTGAACAATATCTACCCAACCTTACCCCCCGATATTGGAAGTGCCGTTCTCATAGGGAGAACGATTCAGAAGTTTTTGCGTGGCCTGGAAAGCTAAACCTTCTAATGGATTACGATCCCGACTTCCGTCTCGACATTCATAAATTCAAGCACTTAACCTGTAGTCAGCTGACTACACAAGATCGAGTCCCGGGAAGTGGTGTAGCTGGATTTCATAGCTATCGGTGACTTCCGGTAGGGTCGGGTTGCTTATGACCAACCTGAGGGACACCGCCGATGACCGACGACATGATGGACCTACACTCCCTCGTTGAGAAAAGTGCTGATGCCGATTTGCTGCGTGTGGCATGCTGCCGGTTTTTCGGACGCCGAGTTAGGCTAATCCCACCTTGTTTTCAAATTCCATAGGGCTGAGGTAGCCCAGCGTCGAATGGCGACGCTTTGGATTGTAGAAGCGCTCAATGTAGTCGAACACGTCCGCCTTTGCATCGTCCCTGGTCCTGTAGACCTTGCGAGCTGTCCTTTCCGTTTTGAGTGATGAGAAGCAGCTTTCCATCGCGGCATTGTCCCAGACATTGCCGGATCGGCTCATCGAGCACGTGATGCCGTGATCGGCCATGAGACGCTGGAACTGCTCGCTTGTGTATTGGGCAGATTCAACCGGTCGCCACAACACCCCCAACTTGGAGGTGTTTATGGTGACGGGAAGACGGACGTCGGAGCGATCAACGCAGCGCAAATTGTCCTCGCCAGGTCATCCATCGCCGAGGACCATGGCGCAACTTCGAAGCCGTGGAGTTCGCCACGCTGGAATGGGTCGACTGGTTTAACCAGCGACGCCTTCTGGAGCCTATCGGCAACATACCGCCAGCCGAAGCAGAAGAACGATATTATGCCATGCTGGACGCGCCAGCCATGGCCGCATAACTTAAACCAAACGGTCTCCGGCAAAGCCGGGACGGTTCAGCCTGACACGATTCGCCTCCCCTTCCCTTCCTGTCCATTTATCTTGGTCGCACGAAGACCAGTGGAGCGGAAAACAACGAAATTGCCTGTCTTAGCGGCCAGCGCCATTGAGGCGCTGAACGCGCTAGCTTGAAGTAGCGCGGATCGACAAAGGTGCAATCTTCCGGGCCATCGATAGATGGGGCAATGTTTCCAAGCGGCGCTGGATCCGAAGTTGATCAACGACATAGTCAAGCAGCGCGCCAAGCTGGCTGGTCTCGATCACACCGAATTTTTGCCCCATACGCTGCGCTCTGGCTATCTGACAGAAGCGGCCAATCGTGGCGTCCCTCTGCCGAAAGCCATGGAGCAGTCATGGCATCGTTCCGTACAGCAAGCCTCAGAATGTTACATCAGCGCGACGCGGCGGAGCGGCAAAGCCGCAAGGCTCGTTGGCTAGCCGACCTGAACCCCATCGAAATGGCGTTCTCAAAGCTCAGGCGCTCTCACGAAAGCGAGCCGCCAGAAGCTTTGATACTATTTGCCCAAGCGCTCGGCGACATCAACGCTCTCTCTTCTCGGTTACCGAATGCCGGAACTTTTTCAAAGCCGCAGGATCTGAGGCAAAATAGATGCCACACCCTTTAGACAGGCCAGCACTATCGCATCCCACCTCAACTCCTCTAACAATCTGTTTTTATGACATAAATCCCCAAAAAAAACGGCTGACAAGGTTCCTCGTCGGGACCATGGGGACGATTATCGGCGAGCGCATCAACCTGGCTTCTAGCAAGCGAGCTTCTCCGTCGATCCAGCGGCTCTCAGGAGCGCCATCAGCATCGGTCCGAGAGTGAATTCTCCATCTTGCGCACGTCTTGTCAGGTCCCGAAGGTAGCCACCGGCCGAGTTGATCATGTTTGATCTCTCGAGAATGCACGCCATCGCCACCGCGGCACTCTCCGGCCCCATAGCGTCGCAAGCATCCTCGTAGGCCGATGGGCTAACGCCCAGCATCGATCGAACAACTATTGCCGCCGCCTGCAGATCACGCCAATGGTCAATCTTGCCGCCCGGTCCATAGTCGATCATCTGCGGGCAGGCACGCAGCACCATGGTCAGGGGAAACACCTTCATTGGATCAGTATGACGAGCTGGAGTCGCACTTCGCCCCAATTGTGGAGCCAACCTCGACTTTTCGTCCTCCTCTTTTTCAGAGGCAGGTTCAGATTCACTTATGGATTCGGTATTTGAATTCTGTATGTGGCATCCGTTTCGGCTATCATTGCTAGCCATTTTCCTGGCATCTAGTAGGATTTCCAAACGATTGACGATCTCTTCCCGCAAGAGGGACATCTCATCGAGCGCTGCTTCGACCTCGGCGCGACGCGCATTGCGTGGGAGCCGCGCCAAGATGTCGACATAGAGAGCCTCAATGGCTCCCCAGTCGCCACTGGCATTCTCTTCGAGAGCGGCCGAAATCAGCTTGCGCACGTCACGTCGGCAGATCGTTAGGGCTTCCTTTGCGCGCTTAAATCGCATGCGTTCTGCTGCTACTTCCTGGGAAATCGCGGCTATCTCAGTTGCACGTGCTGCAAGCGGAGCAAGATCGAAACCAAAAGCCTGCTCGATTTCTCCATCGAGATTGCGATGGGCGTAGCGTTTCCCATTAGGGCTGTCGCGTCTCTGTATCAGGCCGGCGTTCACGAGTGCCGACAGCTGCCGCCGCAACGTCGTGCCAGTGATGCCATGAGCGCGCAGAGAAAGCTGCGCGTTAGAGGGAAAGACGACTAACGTTTGTTCAGGGTCCAGTTCACCGTCGGGATGGAAGGAAAGAAGGGCGTCCAGGACAGCAAGGGCTCTATCCTGGAGTCCAAAACGCACACGAGCTTCGCTGATGTCACGAAACACCTTCCATTTATCAACTCGACGCGTTGATTTAGACGCCCCGACGTCAAGCTGACCTTTCACCAAAGCAAGCGTCATTGATCGCCGCCCAAAGGGCGTCGTCACATGTCCCATCTGCATTTCTCTCTCACCTTTCTTTAGGCAAAAGAACTCCGCTCACCAAATCGGTGCCAAAGACTCTTGACTGTGATTCCGGGAAATGCGATTCTCGATCTTGCTAAGGATAACGAGAGAGGCTTCCACGGTTTACCGTTTGGGGGCCTTTTTCTTTTGCGGTTTAGTCTCCATCAGTGTTGGGCTTTGACCGCCTGTACTCGTCGTACAGATGATCCATTTGGCTCGAAAGCCAGTCGCTGAAGGGTTTCGCTTCCACGCTCGAAAGCTCGATCGCCACCTTCTTCGACTTGGCACTCATTGAGAAACTCAAAGACTTGTCATTTGACATCCAAGACTTATTGGATTCGACAGGCTTCAGAGTTTTAGCGGAGGACTTGGCTTTATAGCGCTTCAGGTAGCCGTGAAGCGCATCAAACCGCTTTTCCTCCGGGATCGTCAGAAAATCAGGCGTCGCAGCGTGATCGGTGGCCACCCGACGCAGGGCAGGGGCAAGCAGCATTTGTCGCAAGCTTAACCATTTGTCTCTGCCGATCTTTTTGGAAGCTCCAAGCACCTTGATGACAGGCTCAGGGACGGTTTCGATTACTCCAAGCATCTTGGAAAGCATCGCTTCGTCAATCGCCAGCGACGATCTGACGACATCCTTTCCCATCCCGGCTGCAATTAGATTCTGTGCGAAGTATGCCCGCTCAATGAAGGACAGGTTCGAGCGTGCAGAGTTCTCCTGGCCCTGTGCGATGGCCGACGTAATGTCATCTAGCTTCTTGACGACCGCCTTGACGGGGATACCTAGTTCCTCGGCAACTCTCCGGCGGCGATGTCCGAACACGACCATGTATCGCTGGCCGTCCCCAATGGGGCGCACGAGGATCGGCGTGGTTTGCCCGGCAGCTCGTATTGCCGACTTTAGCTCCTGATACTCTTCGTCGTCGTCGGAAAGTCGGTCAGCTACCAGTGAAACGTCAAGCGATCGCGGATCTAAATCCACGATCACTTCACCTTCCATAAGCTTTTTGGTGTTCTCCGCGAGATCCTCTATTGACCGCACGACAGTCTTGGCAGCACCAGTCATAGCGTAGCCAGGCTTCACCGGCGACTTTCCAGCAGGAATGGACGAGAGATCTAGTTTTGCGAAAGGGTTCTCACGTGACATAGCGGTCTCCCCTTGTGCTGTTCAACTCCGATAAGAGATTGATCCGCCGATAAAAAGCTGGAAAAAAAACGGCTGACAAGTTCATCACTTTCGCCCCCACACGCTGTGGATTAACTCCACGATCTCGCCGTTTGTCGAGTTAAGGCTCTCAATTGCTCGATCGTATGTCGATCGCACGAAGTCTCCGCGCTCAACCTCATACAACGTCTGCTTCTTGATCGAGGCATCTGAAATCGCGGTTGACTTGAGCACATGATTTCTCAGCATATGCTGAGCAAACATTGACTGCATAAAGCCAACCATCTGAGCCTGCGGAATATCGGTAGGCTCGAACCGCGTGACAAGATAGCGAAACCACTCGATTCGGATTTCTGCTCCAGCCTCCGCCACTGGGGTCAATATACCACCGAGCATCATCAGAAACTGGCTCATCGACATGATATCCAGCATCTGAGGGTGGATCGTGATCAAAATGCCCGTTGAGGCCATAAGGGCCGTAATTGTCAGATAACCCAGCTGAGGAGGGCAGTCGATGACAACGACGTCATAACGGTCGTCGACGGCCTTCAGCGCATTGGCAATCCGCATATGGAAAAGCCGGCCTTCGTCACCTTTTTTCGATGAAATCGCGAGCGGGACGTCATATTCATATTCCTGTAGAACCAGGTTCGCCGGGACAACGTCGAGGCCCGGAATGTTGGTGGGCTGAATGACCTCCTCAATAGATTTCTTCCCTTCATCGAAGCGAAGAGCTTCATAGAGAGAGGAGGTCTCATCGAGCTCGGGCTGGATACCAAATAGCGAAGTCAGGGATGCCTGGGGGTCGAGGTCGATGGCGAGGACACGGTGGCCGGTCAAAGCAAGATACTGCGCAAGATGGGCTGCCGTCGTCGTCTTGCCACTTCCACCTTTGAAGTTCACGACAGAGACGACCTGCATGGGCTCGCCGGGACGTCGCTTTGGGAGATAATATCGCTTGTCCGACTTTTTGTTCGCCTCGAGGTATTCCCGAAGTTCCAGCATTTGAGCAGCTGTATAGAAGCGGCGACCACCGACTGACTCAATTTCCGGGCCTTTTCCCTCGGAATGAATCTGTCGAAGATGGCTCTGAGTTACCCCCATGAAATCGGCGACCTCGCCGATCTGAAATTTGCGAAGTCCCTTCCGGGCGTCAGGCGGGTACTGCTGGCTACGCAGCATATGCAGAGCGCCCGAGATCTTCGAACCCTGCTCGGCGATTTCCAGATCAAAACGGTTCGGCTGCGGCTGGCTCATTTTGCAAACTGTTTCCTGAGTGGCTCAACTTTCAAAAAAATGGCGCTTTGGCCATAATTTTCGCAACTATCTCCCGATTCTGAATACCCCGCAAGGAATTTAAAGTTAACAAAGTCTCAACATGTCAGCTCCAGCAGGAATCGCTAATGGATAAATTCTCATTTTTCCACGCAAATTCAGCGACGTAACCCAATGCAAGGCTCTCACCAAAAAGGCGATTACCCATATTTTTGCTGGTTCGTGACTCACTCGCGTGACCCAACTTCCTTCGGGTCTAGCAGTTAGAAGTGGCGTCGGCAGCTACCACTTTTGGCAGTAGATCGAACTTCTCAGCACCGGCAAACCTCCTTGCGTCACCAACGCAAGGGAGATTTGCTCGATGCGCGTCGTCGCCATCAAGAACCCACAGAACGAAGCTGAACAGTGCCTCATTCACGAAATGCACCGGCTCCGTGCGCGCGTTTTCCGCGGCCGACTGGCTTGGAAAGTCCGTTGCACATCAGGTCTTGAAATAGACAGCTTCGACAAGCTAAGCCCGACATACATCCTTTGCCTCGACCGCACAGGGACAGTGATTGGATGCGCGCGCCTGCTGCCAGCCGCAGGCGGCACGATGGTGGAACAGGTGTTCCCTCAGCTCCTGGGCACCGAGAAACTCCCAAAGCACAATCGGGTGATCGAAAGCTCCCGGTTCTGCGTCGATACAAACGCCGCTGCCGAGCGGGAGCAGGCGGGCCTCCACTCGGCGACCCTCGCCATGTTCGCCGGTATCGTCGAGTGGAGCATTCTGCATGGCTATCAAGAAATCGTAACCGCCACGGATGTCAGACTCGAGCGCATCCTCCGTCGGGCAGGTTGGCCGCTAAGCCGCCTCGGCCCACCTGCCCAAATCAACGAAACGAAGAGCGTCGCCGGTCTGCTGCCCGCAAACTGGGTGAGCTTCGATCGACTTCGCCCCAGCATCTATTCGTCGAGCTTCTCACTCCATCGACAGGAAGCGGCCTGATCATGCTTAGCACCCCAAACCGCTCACTCCCTCGCCTCGTCAGCAAGCTGCAGAACGCACTGGGAGATCATCTGTGCATTGCGCTCGAAGACCCGAGTGTCGTTGAGATCATGCTCAATCCAGATGGTCGTCTATTCATCGAGAGGCTTGGCCACGGCATGACAGCCGCTGGCGAGATGACACGCTCGGCCGCCGAGACCGTTATCGGAAGCGTCGCCCATGTTTTGAACTCCGAGGTCGACGATGCTCGGCCGATCGTTTCGGGAGAACTGCCGATCGGCGGGCACCGTTTCGAGGGATTGCTGCCACCGGTGGTTTCCGGACCATCTTTCACGATCCGTCGTCGCGCGTCGCGTCTCATACCGCTTGATGACTATGTATCCAGCAAGGTGATGACTGCAAAGCATGCGGAGGTCATTCGAAGCGCCATTGCCTCTAAGCTTAACATTCTCGTCGCCGGCGGCACCGGCTCGGGAAAGACGACCCTCACCAACGCGATCCTGGCGGAGATCATATCGAGCTCTCCCGATGATCGGCTCGTCATTCTGGAAGACACAGCCGAGATCCAGTGCGCCGCGGACAATGCAGTCAGCCTTCACACCAGCGACGCCGTCGACATGTCGCGTCTCCTGAAAAGCACGATGCGCCTTCGGCCGGATCGGATCATCGTCGGCGAGGTCCGCGATGGTGCAGCGCTGACCATGCTGAAGGCCTGGAACACCGGGCACCCAGGAGGGGTCGCAACGATCCATTCAAACAGCGCACGCTCCGCACTCCTGCGTCTTGAGCAACTGACCGCCGAGGCCAGTCACCAGCCTATGCAGGCTGTCATCGGAGATGCGGTCGATCTGATCATCTCGATCGAACGAACGGCCAAGGGCCGGCGCATCAGCGAAATCCTTCATGTCACCCGCTTTGCAGGCGGCCAGTACCAGACCGAACCATATGCAGAGGAAAACTGCGATGCAGCATAAGAGATCACTCCTGCCTCTTGCCGTGATGGCCCTTTCTATCGCAGCCGTTACTTCCCCCGCTTTCGCCAGTTCAGGCGGGAGCCTTCCATGGGAAGGACCTCTCGAACAAATCCAGGAATCCATCACCGGCCCAGTCGCAGGCTACATTGCTCTTGCGGCTGTCGCGATCGCCGGCGGCATGCTGATCTTTGGCGGCGAGCTCAACGATTTCGCCCGCAGGCTGATGTATGTCGTTCTGGTGGCCGGCATTCTGCTTGGCGCCACAACCATCGTCGGCCTCTTTGGCGCCACCGGTGCATCGATCGGCCTGCCAACGGATCAAGTCACGCAAGTTGTTTCAGATGATGAAGCGGGGGAGGGGGCATCGTGAGCCTCCAACGCAATCGCATTCATCGCGCGCTGTCGCGTCCAAACCTCCTGATGGGCGCCGACCGCGAGCTTGTGCTGATCACCGGGCTCGCCGCCGTGATCCTGATCTTCGTCGTCCTGACGGTCTACTCGGCGCTCTTCGGTGTGGCCGTCTGGATCGTGCTTGTCGGCCTGCTTCGCATGATGGCCAAGTCTGACCCGCTGATGCGGCAGGTCTATGCCCGTCACATTTCCTACAAATCCCACTACCGGCCGACGGCCGCGCCGTGGCGAAGATACTGAGGTGTCCTGATGGTTGCCCTCAAACGATTCCGCGCGACCGGTCCCTCGTTCGCTGATCTGGTTCCATACGCCGGCCTGGTCGACAACGGCGTCCTGCTTTTGAAGGACGGTAGCCTGATGGCAGGCTGGTACTTCGCGGGTCCGGACTCCGAAAGCGCCACCGACCTCGAACGCAATGAGCTGTCTCGTCAAATCAATGCGATCTTGTCGCGTCTGGGGACGGGCTGGATGATTCAGGTCGAGGCCATCCGTGTGCCGACAGTCGACTATCCCACGCCGGACCAGTGCCATTTCCCGGACCCTGTCACCCGCGCGATCGATGCGGAGCGCCGGGCCCATTTCGGGCGGGAGCAGGGGCATTTCGAGAGCAAGCACGCGATCATTCTCACCTACCGACCGCTCGCGTCGAAGAAGACAGCGTTATCCAAATACATCTACTCTGACGAGGAGAGCCGCAAGAAATCCTATGCGGACACTGTCCTGTTCGTGTTCCGCAACGCGATCCGGGAAATCGAACAATACCTTGCCAATACCCTGTCGATTGCTCGCATGCAGACTCGCGAAGTCCGTGAAAGGGGAGGGGAGCGGGTAGCCTGCTATGACGATCTCATGCAATTAGTTCGTTTTTGCATTACGGGGGAGAGCCATCCGGTTCGCTTGCCCGAGGTTCCGATGTATCTCGACTGGCTGGCGACGGCGGAGCTCGAGCATGGGCTGACGCCGAAGGTCGAGAATCGGTTCCTCGCTGTCGTCGCCATCGATGGCCTGCCGGCCGAGAGCTGGCCCGGCATCCTCAACAATCTCGACCTGATGCCGCTGACCTACCGCTGGTCGTCTCGTTTCATCTTCCTCGATGCGGAAGAGGCGCGCCAGAAACTCGAACGCACGAGAAAGAAGTGGCAGCAGAAGGTTCGCCCTTTCTTCGACCAGCTTTTCCAGACCCAGAGCAGATCGGTCGATCAGGATGCCATGGCGATGGTCGCCGAGACCGAGGACGCCATCGCTCAGGCGTCGTCCCAGCTCGTCGCTTACGGCTATTACACCCCGGTCGTCATCCTCTTTGATGAGGACCGTGACGCTCTGCAGGAAAAGGCGGAAGCCATCCGCCGGCTCGTCCAGGCAGAGGGGTTCGGAGCGCGCGTCGAGACCCTGAACGCGACAGATGCGTTTCTCGGAAGTCTGCCGGGGAATTGGTACGCTAATGTCCGTGAGCCGCTGATCAATACAAGCAACCTGGCAGATCTCGTCCCGCTCAACTCGGTATGGTCGGGTAGCCCAGTGGCGCCGTGCCCCTTCTATCCGCCGAACTCGCCACCGCTGATGCAGGTGGCTTCGGGATCGACGCCGTTTCGTCTCAACCTGCATCTCGACGATGTCGGCCACACCCTGATCTTTGGACCGACAGGCTCGGGCAAATCGACCCTTCTCGCTCTGATCGCAGCGCAGTTCCGCCGATATGAGTTCGCCCAGATTTTTGCCTTCGACAAAGGTAATTCGCTCCTTCCCCTGACGCTGGCTGCCGGCGGCGATCACTATGAGATTGGCAACGACCAGAGTGGGGAGGTGAAAGCGCTGGCGTTCTGCCCGCTCTTCGACCTTTCGACGGATGGCGATCGCGCCTGGGCGACCGAGTGGATCGAAACGCTTGTCGCCCTGCAGGGCGTTACCATCACACCCGACCATCGCAATGCAATCTCACGCCAGATCGGGCTGATGGCGACAGCACCCGGAAAGTCGCTATCGGACTTTGTCAGCGGCGTGCAGATGCGCGAGATCAAGGACGCACTCCATCACTATACCGTCGACGGCCCGATGGGTCAGCTTCTCGACGCGGAAGAGGACGGGCTGACGCTTCGAGCGTTTCAGTGCTTCGAGATCGAGCAGCTCATGAATATGGGCGAGCGTAATCTGGTGCCCGTTCTCACCTACCTCTTTCACCGGATCGAGAAGCGGCTCGATGGCTCTCCGAGCCTCATCCTCCTCGACGAAGCCTGGCTGATGCTCGGGCATCCCGTGTTCCGCGACAAGATCCGGGAGTGGCTGAAGGTGCTCCGCAAGGCCAATTGCGCCGTTGTTCTGGCGACGCAATCCATCTCCGACGCCGAGCGTTCCGGCATCATCGACGTGCTGAAAGAATCCTGCCCGACCAAGATATGCTTGCCGAACGGCGCTGCGCGCGAGCCAGGCACGCGCGAGTTCTATGAGCGGATCGGGTTCAACGAGCGCCAGATCGAGATCGTCTCAAGCGCCATCCCCAAGCGCGAATACTATGTCGCGACACCGGACGGCCGTCGGCTTTTCGACATGTCGCTCGGGCCGGTAGCGCTGAGCTTTGTGGGCGCATCCGGAAAGGAAGACCTGAAGCGGATCCGCTCGCTGAAGGCGGAACACGGCGAGGACTGGCCTACCCATTGGCTCGAATCAAGAGGAGTTCACGATGCCACGTCGCACCTCAACGCCCAGTAACTGGATCGTCGCAACGATGACTGCGGCAATCGCGCTGTTGCCGATTGCTTCCGTCCATGCGGGCTCTGCAACGGGCGCTGCCACCGAATGGACGCAGCTCGCCAACAATGCTCAGCTCATCGATCTTCTCAAAAGCTCTGGCCTGCAGGTCGATAACCAGCTGACCCAGATCACGCAACTCGCAGAGCAGATTCAGAACCAACTGAAGATCTATGAGAACATGCTGCAGAACACAGCGCAGCTCCCTGATCATATCTGGGGCCAGGTCGAAAGCGATCTCAACCGTCTGCGAAGCATTGTTGATCAAGGGCAGAGCATATCGTTTTCGATGGGCAATGCAGACGATGTCCTTCAGCAGCGGTTCAAGAGCTATGCGGACCTGAAAACCAACCTGCCTAATGCCGAGACATTCTCGAACACCTACCAGTCCTGGTCAGACACGAACCGGGACACGATCGGCAGCACGCTGAAGGCGGCGAGCCTGACGGCGGATCAATTCGATACCGAGGAGGGTACGATGAGTTCGCTGCGATCAATGTCGGAGTCGGCCGACGGCCAGATGAAGGCTCTCCAGGTCGGACACCAGATTGCCGCCCAGCAGGTTTCCCAGATGCAGAAGCTGCGTGGTCTTGTCTCGCAGCAAATGACGATGATGGGGACATGGCTCCAAACCGAGCAGACGGACAAGGACCTCGCACAGGCCCGGCGTGAGAAATTCTTCAAATCAACTGCGCCCTCAACATCCGGCGGCGAGAAAATGAAGGTGGAATGGTGAGAACGAAGCTGATCCTGACCATCCTCGCCGCAGTGATCTCTGTTGGAGGAACAGGCCTGTGGTTCCTGATCTCAGAGAGACAGGGAGCGCGAGAGCGGCACGAAAAGTTCTTTGGGTCGACGAAGGAGTATCCGACGTCGGGCGGCGAGAAGATGAAGATCGAGTGGTAATCGCATGACCTCTGAACTCAAAAAGATCAGGGTCATTGCGGTGCTCGTCGCATTCATCGTCGTGTCGTTCCAGCCCGCGATTGCGCAGGAAGGGTCGGTCCTGACAGCCCTTCAGAACGAGATCACCACTGCCGCCAAGGGTTGGGAGACCACCGTCATGGATGCGGCAAGGTCGCTGTTCTGGATTCTCGCAGGGATCGAAATCGGTATTGCTGCTGTCTGGCTGGCGCTTCAGGCCGCGTCGCTTGACAGCTGGTTTGCTGAACTGGTCCGGCGCATCATGTTCGTAGGTTTCTTCGCCTTCGCTCTCGCACAGGGACCAACCTTCGCGAAGGCGGTCGTCGATAGCCTGTTTCAGATTGGCGCTGGTGGAGGTACGGCTTCGCCAGCGGATGTGTTCAATGCTGGACTGGCCGTTGCGACCAAGATGTCAGAAAAGGTGCAGTTCGGACTGTTCGAGGACAATGCGCTTGCCATCTCGGCCGCTTTCGCGATGGTCGTAACGGTGATCGCATTCTCGCTCGTTGCCGCGATCTTCGTGTCGGTGATGGTCGAGATGTATCTTGGCCTGCTCGCCGGCATGATCATGCTGGGACTTGGCGGTTCATCGTTCACCAAGGACTTTGCCGTCCGCTACCTGATCTATGCGTTCTCGGTCGGCATGAAGCTCATGGCTCTAGTCATGATTTCGCGGATCGGCTCCGAGGTTCTGATCGGTCTTGCGAACCGGCCCGACGTCGGGGACCAGTTTCAGACCGCATTGGCGATCGCCGGGATCGCGGTCGTGGTCTTCATCATCGCCATGTACGTCCCGAACATCATCCAAGGAGTCGTTCAAGGCGCGTCTGTTTCTGGCGGGATGGAAACTATCCGCCATGGGGGGCAGGCCGCTTCATTTGCACTTGGAGCAGCGTCGCTCGCGGCGGGGGCTGTGGGAGCCGGCGCCGCTGCGGCTCAGTCAGCGCGCGCAGCAGGCTCTTCATTTGCCGGCGCAGCACTTCGCGGCATGGGCTCCGGGATCGGGTCGGCTGGAAAAGCAGCCGGATCGGCTGCCAAGGAAAAGGCGATCGGTTCGCCCGGAGCCTATGCCGGCTCGATCATGGGGCTCGCCAACGCCAAGCTCGACGAGAGCCGCACCGGTCAATACGGCCCCAAGACGCCACCCGAACGAAACGACAAGTAATCATCAGAAAGGCGACAAGCGATGGCAGCAAACCGGCCGCCCGACAGCCCTTACCTTGCCGCGCGGCAGGAATGGACGGAACGATATGGATCCTATGTCCAGGCCGCCCGCGCATGGCGGATCGTCGGCATTCTCGGACTTTCGATGGCCGTGATCGGCTTCACCTATGCCATGTATCTCAGCACACAGGTCAAGCTGGTGCCCTACATCGTCGAAGTCGATAAACTCGGCACGTCGGTGACAGCAGGCTTCCCCCAGCAGATCGAGTACGCCGATGCCCGGGTCGTTCGCGCAACGCTCGGCAACTTCATCACCAGCCTGAAATCGATCACGCCGGATGCCGTGGTGCAAAAGCAATACATCGATCGGACCTATGCGCTGCTCAGGACATCCGATCCTTCCACCCAGAAAATCAATGCCTGGTTCCGCGGCAACTCGCCGTTCGAAAAGGCCAAGACATCGACCGTTGCCATCGAGGTCAACAACATCGTGGCGCTCTCCAACCAGACCTATCAGATTGATTGGACCGAGTATGAACGCGACCGCAAGGGCAAGGAGACCGGCACGAGGCGGTTCCGCGGCATCGCGACGGTCGCACTCACCGCGCCGCAGGACGAGGCGATTATCCGGCTCAATCCAATCGGTCTTTATGTCCAGGACTTCGACTGGACTGCACAGCTTTAAGGGCAGGGGAATTCACATGCACAGAACAGGATTGATCGCCGCCGTCGGCTGCATGGCCGGGCTCGCCCTTGCGGATTGCGCAATCGCGCAAAGTATGACGTCGAACGAGGTGAAGGGGACCAACATCTCGCGGAAGTGGCGGGGAACGCCGGGTCTGGTCACAACTGGACCGGATGGCAAGGTCATCTTTCTGTTTGGCGAGACCCAGCCCTCCGTGGTTTGCTCGCCGCTTCAGGTCTGCGACATCGAGCTGCAAGGCGGAGAGATCGTCCGCGACGTGCTTGTCGGTGACACGGTCCGGTGGAAGGTCGAACCTGCGACGTCAGGGGCAACCAGCGGGCAGGCGATCCATCTGATCGTCAAGCCGTCGGAGGCCGGCCTCGTCACATCGATGGTCGTCACGACGTCGCGACGAACCTATCATATCCAGCTCAAATCCCATCCCAGCCAGTACATGGCCCGGATCGGCTTCGAGTATCCGGAGGATGTGTCGACCAAGCTGGCTGACATCAATGCCCGGCTCGAGACCGTTGGAATTCCCGGAGCGGCTCCGGACAAACTGAACTTCTCCTATTCGGTCAGTGGCGGCGCATCGTGGCGGCCGAAGCGCGTCTATTCCGACGGCGCCAAGACGTACATCCAGTTTCCCCGATCAATCTCTGGCCAGGACGCTCCGGTGCTGTTCGTCGTCAGCGGTGGCCAGAACCGCATCGTCAATTATCGCATGAAGAACGACATGATGATCGTCGACTACGCCGTCGACAAGGCTGTGCTCATCTCCGGGGTTGGCTGGCGCCAGCAGAAGATCACCATCCGGCGGGGAGGCTGACCGATGAACAAGACCATCGCCGCCATCATTATCACCGCGGTTCTTTCCGGTTGCCAGACTGCAGATGAAACGCTGACCACCAGTTCCACGCCGATTTCTGTCACTGGCGCCACCGCGAGCGCGATCGCCGGCGACATGGCGAGCCGCCTTGCCGAACAGGTGGGCCCGGCCGGCACCACGACGCTCAAAATGGACAAGGACACCTCAGAATATGCCGCAGCGCTCGAGGCCGCATTGAAGGGATGGGGATACACGGTCATCGCCGACGGGAAAGTCGGCAAGGATCAGAAGCCGGTGGAGGTTGCGTGGTCGATCGACAGCTTCGACGGACAGGTCCTTGCACGGATCAGCACGCCGGCGATTGCGCTCGGTCGCGCCTATACCGCGACATCAGCCGGCGCGACACCGGCAAGTCCGCTCTCGATCATGCAGCGAAACTGACGGGGAGGGGAGATCATGGTTCAATCGCTCCAGCTCGGCACGGCGGGCAATGCTGACGATCAACAGAACATGCGACGTCTCAATCGCCTGCCGATTATCGTCGCGATCGTCATCATCGTGTTGTTCTTCGGTGTCGTGATTATCGGCCTGTCTTGGCGGGGTCTCTCCTTCAACCGTGGTAACGAGCTCGACACCACCTCCGCGTCGCCGGCGACAACGTTTGGCGATCAGCTAAAACGCGGGGTGTCGGACGGGATCATAGGCGAACCGGAGCAACGCGAAGTGTTTCAGCCGACGCCTGTGGTTGTCGAACGCGAGCCGGTGAGAGAACCGGTCGTGGAGCGGCAGAATGAGGCCCGCACAGAGCGGCGATCCCAGATCGAACCCGAGGCCGAGTGGAAGGCGCGGCTGAAGCGGGAACAGGACGAGCAGATTCTGCGCGAAGCGCAGCGTCAAAGGATGGCGAGGCTCCAGGCGCGGGCAACAGCGCTCGATTCACCGCTCAAGGTTGACGTCTCCGAGGTCCAGAAGAGCGCCTCCGAAACAAGGACCGATTCCCGTCAACCGCTCCATGCCACGACGAACAGTGCGTCCGATCTCTACAGTGCGGCAATGAAATCCGGTCTGCTCGGGCAGAACGTCGATCAGAATGGTCAGACGTCGAAGGAGGATTTTTTCAACCAGGACATCAAGGATCTCGGCTATCTGCCAAACCAGGTCGTCCCGCAGCTCTCGCTCTACGAGTTGAAGCGGGGATCTGTCATCCCGGCGACAATGATCACCGGTTTGAACTCTGACCTTCCGGGGAGGATTTCGGCGCAGGTGAGCCAGAACGTCTATGACAGCGCCACCGGCTACCGGCTGCTCATCCCTCAGGGATCGAAGCTGTTTGGCCGCTACGATTCCAAGGTGTCGTTCGGGCAGGAGCGCGTACTGGTCGTGTGGACAGACTTGATCTTCCCCAACGGCTCGACACTTCAGATCGGCGGCATGGCCGGCACGGATGCCGAGGGATACGGCGGCTTCAAGGACAAGGTCGATCGGCACCTCTGGCGCACGTTCGGCTCTGCCGCGCTCATTGCCATCATCGGCACGGGGATCGACATGTCGATGCCGGAGAGTTCGACGTTCGCCACGCAGGATACGGCTTCAGATGCAGCGCGGCGGAATTTTGTCGAATCGTTCGGCCGTGTGGCGGACCAGGCGATCTCGAAAAATCTCAACGTGCAGCCTACCATCAGGATCCGGCCCGGCTACAAATTCAACGTGCTCGTCGATCAAGACATAATTTTCCCCGGTTCATATCGACAATAGAATAGACCTTGGCGCGAATCGGTGATCATCCGCTTAATTGAATCGCGATGACGATTCACAATCTTGCGTAGGTAAGTTCTTTTTCTTAATAATCGACTTCAGGCGAGCACAATGGTGTGCTCTGCCTCCGTTTCGGAGCTACCAAGCCCTCTACAAAGGGTAATGCCACTTATGATTGCAACCTCGTTGCGTTCATACCTCATTGATAGGAGGCCATGAATTGAACCAATGGTTTGAGCGTTTGACCGAACAGGTCGCCTTGGCACATGACGAAGCCACGGTGAAGGCGATTCTGGAAAAGTTAAGCCGAGAAGCTGGTTTTGGCGGATATGCCTACCTCAATCTGCAGGCGGAGACGCAAACGGCGATCTCAAACTATGACCTCGACTGGCAGCGGCGGTACTTCGACAAATCCTACGCTCTGATTGATCCCGTCGTGAGCAACGCGCGCGATCAGTTGGCAGCATTCGCCTGGTCCAACGAAGCATCGCTCAGAATGAGCAAGGAGCGCAGGAACTTCTACGGAGAGGCCGGGGAGTTCGGGATTCGATCCGGTATCACGATCCCGATCAAAACGGGATTTGGGCGGATGGCGATGCTTACCCTGGCTTCGGAAGAGGCAGATTTCGCCATGGGGCAATCGCTGAACCCCGTGCTTGCCGCTTCTGCGGTCGCGCAACTGCACTCGAGGTTGGAAGGTCTTCTAGCGAAGCCAACACATCACACCCCAATACGCATGAAATCTGATGAACTGACCTGCTTGCGCTGGTCTGCGGAAGGCAAGTCAATGAAGGCCATCGCCATCATCGAGAACACGACATATGCCAATGTCGCGTTCTTCCTCCGCAACGCCAAATCGGCCTTGGGCGCGACAAGCTTGCCCCAGGCAACCGCAATGGCCAAGGAACTAGGCCTGATCTAGCTCAGTGGCCCTTTGATTTCGGCATGTCCGGAATGTAGCCCAGAATGTCGAGAAGCGTTGACACGACCGTCTGCTGCGCGTGGACGGCAATCATCGCAGCGATATAGGCCTGACTTGCCTCGCGCGCCGTTTCCAAGTCAGTTGCGGCATCGACCCGCACTTCGAGCATGACGGCGTCATCGCGCAAACGACGATGTTTCTCGATCTCGCGCACGACGTGGCGTTCAATCTCTTCGGGCGACTGGTCACTCATCAATCCGATAAGTGGGCGCAATATGAGTTTGGTATCAGACACAGGCCCGTCTGCACTTGCTTTGAACATTATCGGTCCAATTACCGCCCATATGCTGCCGGTGTAAACCTTCTTTGGAACGAGGTATCCGCGAGGGCAAATCGGTTTAAATCTCAATTACATATTATAGTTGATAAACTTAAAGTATGTAAATGCCGATCTTCCGCGTATGGATATGCGCAAGCTGGTCGGCCGGAATTTCGCCCGCCTCCGTCGGGAAAAAGGCCTGACGCAAGAGGACGTGGAAGCGCGTTCCGGCTTTAGCCAGCAATACCTGAGCGGCCTCGAACGGGGGACGCGAAATCCGTCCATCGTTACCCTCTATGAAATCGCCCAGGCGCTCGGAGTAAGCCATGTTGAACTCGTCACGCCCGACAATGGAACTGGGGATCGCACTGTCCCTTCGTGAGGCCACAAACGCGATCGAGCGTGTCACAGGTGTCTGCGGCGGTGAGCCTGTGTTCAGGGGCAACCCGTGTTCCGGTTAGAATAGTTGCAGCCATGAGAAGCCAGCGCGCGACCACAGGGGATATCGTTGCAGGTTACCCGTCGCTCACGGTTCGCATGGTCGAGCTTGCAGAGATCTGGGACGACGGCACACACGGTAAGCAGCCGACCACCCAAACTTTCGGACCTTGGTGCTACCTTAAACAACGCAAATCGCTTCTCGCTGCCACACCCACTAGGCAAAACCTCATAAGCCTCACAAATCCACTTCACATCGACCACAAGATTGAGAGGGGCGCAGCCTGCAGGCGTTCGGCAAACGGCGTGATGCGGTCATGATCATGAAGGACGAGCCCACGCACGAAACGGTCACCGACCGCTGCCTGCAACTGACGTAACCCGCGAAAATCATCGGCCTTAACGGTCGCAGACGCTTTCACTTCAATACCGATGATTCGCCCGCGCCGATCCTCAATCACGACGTCGACCTCATCCAGATCTTTCGTTCTGTAATGCGAAAACGTCACGCGTCTCTCGGACCAGGATGCCAGCTTCATCAGTTCGGAGACGACGAAACTCTCTAGCAGGGCGCCAAATCGGGTCTTGTCGCCGGATAGCCTGGCCAGTTCGTCTTCGCGCAAAGCCGCCAAAAGTCCTGTATCGATGAAATGAAGCTTTGGCGTTTTGACAAGCCGGCTGAGCCGGTTGTTCGACCATGGCACCAGAGTTTTGATAAGGAATAGCCGCTCTAAAATAGCTATGTATTTCTGAGCGGTGACGCCGGATAATCCCAGTGCAGAACCAAAGCTGCTATTGTTGATCAATTGGCCGGCATGTTCCGCAAGGATGTTCAGGAGGCGTGGCAAACGATCGAGCTGATCGATGTTGGCAATGTCGCGCACGTCGCGATCCAGGATAAGAGTAACGTAGTCTTCGAGCCACGAGACTCGCCGGGCTGATGTGGTTCGCCTCAAGGCTTCAGGATAGCCGCCCGCCAGAACCATGCTCATCAATTCCTTGCCCAGAACAACCTCACCCTTGGTGGCTGGTTCCTCTCCCGCAAACAACCGGTCTAGCATGAGGCCAGGACTTGATCGGATTTCGGCCTGCGCAAAGGGCAGAAGCGGAATGACTGCCATTCGGCCGGCCAGAGAGTCAGCAATAGCCGGAATGGTCGCGAGATTGGCGGAGCCCGTTAGCAGAAACCGTCCCGGCTCCTGATGGGCATCCACGCTCGCCTTGATTGCAAGCATCAGATCAGGGGCTCGTTGTACCTCGTCGATAACCGCTCGCTTGATCCCTCGTATAAACCCTGTGGGGTCGGCTTTAGCGGCATTCAGCGTACCCGCATCATCCAATGTGATATATGGCCGATCGCTATCCGAGAACATGCGCGCAAGCGTGGTCTTGCCTGCCTGCCGCGGTCCAGATATCAGAACGACACGGGTGTCGGCCAGAGCTGCCTCCACGAGAGGCAAGGCTTTACGATCGACAAGGGGCTTAAAATTTGAGTGATCAGTCATACGGCCATTCTTAACTCAATGACCGTCTAATTTAAAGCGAGATGCCGTCCATTTTTAATCTAACAAACGTCCGATCTTAAACGACATCACTTCTGGCCCCCGATCCTCGTCAGATCGATCCGGATACCAGCGTCGTCGGGTTTGATCGGAGTTTCCTCCGGCATTTCCGAGTATCCACTCTCCTCAACTTCGGCAACATCGTCACTCTCGAGTGCTAGCCGTTGCACGACCGCGCCACCCGGATCCTCAGTCTGAAACACGCTCTCCCCCTGGAACTTGCCAGTCCGCCAGGCGTGAATCGCGTCATCGAACAGCTGCGGGAAAACCTCTTCCCTCGTCGGATTTCCGTACCACTTCGCAACGGTGCGGAGGATCTTGGCGAACATCGCTGTGCCCATCCGCAGATTGGCGCAGGGATCGACGAGAGCCACCTTCAGCTCCCACGCGTCCTTCACCCCGATGCCAGCCGGGATCTGGGTGAGGCCAACCCGCACGATAGAGCCAGCAATGTTCTCACGGACGATCTCGATCGCTTCCTCGGGTGTTTTCGGTTTGGGAATGAGGATCAGACGGCCACCGGACTTCACCGTGATGGCAAGCGGATCGTCGGAACCGACCGCCTGGACGAACTGCTCGACGATAGCCGGCTTCAACGAAGGATCGGCACATTCCTTGATCAACGCAGCATCCAGCATGCGAGCTCCATGTTTCAGATGTTGAATGAAATGACGAGAGGAAGATCGAACAGGCGGGCCCATGCCTCGCTGCTCGCCCGCTGAATGTCGATGATTGACGTCCCCGCAGTCCACCAGCCGTTTCCGACTGCGATGATGGCGTCAGGGCGGTGGAAGGCCGATTGCAAAACCGGCCAGACGAGGAGTTGTTCGTAGCAGATCAGCGGCGCGACTTTTGCGGTGGCGACCCCTACGACGGGATTGGCGAAGAAATGTGCCCGCGCGCCAGCGTCATCCCCATCACCGCCACCAATCCAGCCTCGCCACGGCTGCCACATCGAACCGGGCACCGGCATTCGCTCCCGATAGAGAATCTCCGTTTTCCCAGCGGATATCGTCACGAGCACGTTGTCGTAGCCGCGACCATCGATGAGTGCCGCTCCAGCGATGACCGTGATATCGGTCCCGGTGAGCCCTTTTTCCCAGAAGCGAGCAACCGTCGGCGTCCAGAAACCGAGAGCACTTTCCGGTAGCGCGACCGTTGTGCCAGGCGGTTGGACGCGAGCAACGTCGATCAGCTCCTGTTGCCGCTGGAGGCCAGCTTCGCGTCCGAGAGATGCGCCCATTTCGAGGTCTACACCTGTCCACAGCGCAGGTAGAATCGGCGGCGTCCAATCAGCGGCGGACCAGATCCAGAAGCCTGTCATGACTATCACTGCAGCCGGCTGATAGTGCGTCGTCATCATGCCCAGGCCGGCGGCCATCGCACCCAAACCCCACCATCCCCAGCCGGGAAACAGAACGCCCGCCGCGGTGATCGGATGCGCCCATCCCAGAATGCCGAATGGTGGAACCGCCATTACAAAACACGCAGCCATGTATCGGAGCTGCTTCTGCCATCCCTTACGATCCGACCAAAGCACCGAATGGACGGCTACGAAGGCTGAGGAAGCAACCAGCCAGAGCACGAGACCGGGCGAGATATCCAAAGAATAAAAGTTGGCCACGCTCTGTGGCAGTCCACGCGATGCGGCGAGGAAGTATGCTGCGGAAACTGCCGTCGCTTGGAGGCGCGTACGCGCCATAGACCAGAACATGGGAAAGGCCCCTGCGACCGGGAGGAGCAACACATCACCGCTCCAGCCGATCCAGCCGGCGGCGATCGATAGTGTCACAAGCGCACCCGTTCGAAACAGCTCACGGCGCATAGGTCCATACCTCTCGCGCCAGTCCGAGGATGCCATCCATCGGCAGAGGACCGAAATATCGGCTGTCGAACGAACCCGGGAACTGGGAATGCAGAAAGACCGTGCCAGGCGGAACGACACCACCATCATAAGCTGTCATCTCGCGCCCTTGGCCATCCATCCGGAAAACCCTCGAATGAGGTAGGGGGCGACCATCGACACGCACGTCGTCACTGATTTCGATCGCCTTTCCGGACGTCGCCACAACGGTCTTGATAAGCGGCGCCACGCGTCCGGCGCAGAGGCCGAAGCGCAGATACCCACGCGCACGCGCCTCACGCATCGCGTCAGTGTTCGGTGGACAAATGAAGACCAAATCGCCAACCAGGATCGGCCGATCGGGCTGAACGATCCGCCATAGGCCTAGGGGCGCGCTTGGTGTGAGATTGATCCTGAAGCCCTGACCTGCGAACAGGACAATGAGGCCAAGCGTAAAAAGGCTAACGCTGCTGATCCGGTAAAACCAGACAAGCCGCTTCATGCGCCGGAGCACTTTATGTCGATGGCGCATCTTCATTTGAGGGTGAGCCCCTGAGATTTGGTCTGACGCAGTGTCTCAGCCTGCTTGAGTGCCGTCACACTGCGTTCATGGGCGGACAGTTGCTGCACCGTCCACATCATATTCCAGGCCTGTTGCACCTCACTCTTCTGGGCGGCATTCATTCCTGACGTGACCCGCTGATAAGCCTCGCCATTGGCGTCCTTCGCTGCTTGGGGCAAGAAGGTTCTCTCGCCGAAGCGCTCGATGACCGCCTTGGCGAAACCTTCAAGTTCAGCCTTCACCATCTTGTCGGCGAGTGTATATTCGAGGCCAGAGGGCAGGTCATTTCGGTCGATGGCATCACGCACTCGTTCAAGAACGCTTTTCGCATTGGACGAGAGAGCGGGGATCTCCAGCGCAACCTGCCTACGCACCGCAAGCTCCTCGGCGTGATTTCGCTGTTCGGCGTCGCCGCGTTGACGGAGATAGTCGCTGATGCTGTCCGCGAGCGGCGTCACATTTTTGAGCGCCCGGTCCCGATCCAATTTGTCCGCACGGCTCGCGAAGACACCGGTCTTTCCTTTCAAGGAGCCGAAGGCTTCCGGCTCTGCAGTGATACGTGAAAGCGTCTTCGCCGCGGTCGCCGGATCGCTCAACATCGCATCGACATTCGCCGCCTTGAACGCCGCTTCGGGCTGCGCGTAAACGTGGTGGAAGCGCATCGAGACTTCCTCCCACTGCTTCTTCAATGCCGGATCGGATGCAAGCTTGTCCTCGACTGCCTGATCGATCGATTTCGGTAATGTGGTGATACCGGCCACCATGGGCTTGGCCTCCTTTGCTGAAGTTCGAATTGTGCTGGTCGTCGACGTTGCAAAACCGAGCCTGGCGCCGAGGGCTGCAAGCCGGCCGGCGAGATCGACAAGTTTTTGCTTCTGCCGAGCCGTCCATTCGAGACGATCGCGCGCAACCGTTCTGGCGACGTTGACGATGTGAAGGCCCCGCGCTTCGGCAAAGCGTAGCGCTTGGCGGTAGATGCTACCGCCTGCATAATCGAGCGTCGTTTCCTTGGTGTTCCTGCGCGAAAGGGTCTCGACCAGACCGCCAGCTTTGGCGAAGGATCGGTGGCCGTAATAGACGCCGAGATCCTCGCGGTGGCGTGTCATCGCAACATAGGTGAGGTGGCGATCGAGAGACAGGGACGCGAGCACCTTGACCCGGTCAACGGTTGCACCCTGGCTCTTGTGCACCGTGGTGGCATAACCATGATCGACATTGTTGTAGAAGCGCTGCTCGACGATAACCTGGCGCAGGTGCTCACCCTCGCCGATGACAGCGACGATGCGACCAGGTGCTGCTTCCGCCACCTTGCCCAGCATGCCGTTCTTGACGCCGATCGAGCCCTCGTTCTTCAGGAAGACAATCTGGTCACCGGCTGCAAAGTTGCGATTGCCATCGGCGGTCTTGAACACAAATCCCTGCTCAATAATGCCGCGTTCGATCAGTTTGGCACGCGCCAGTTCATTCAGCATGCGGACATCACGGCGCAAATGCGCCAGGATCAATGTAGACTTGGCAGGATGGTACTCTCGGTTCCAGTCGGCGATGAGGTTGTTGACCGCATCAGTCTTCAGCTCGGAGCCGATCATCTTGCCATTGGAATGATAGGCTGCGACGGCTTTGCCGACATTGCCGCGCGCGAGATCAAGCGATGCGTCGCGCATCCATTGCTCACGCTGACGGTAAATCGTTTCGAGCTCCGCATAGCCGATGCGATCGGCAATGGCGCGGAAGGCAGCACCCGCTTCGATCGGCTGCAACTGCTCCGGATCGCCGACAAGCACGAGCTTGGCGCCGGCTCTGGTGATGGTCTCAACGAACATCGCCATCTGCCGCGAGGAAACCATGCCAGCCTCGTCAAGAACGAAAACGGTCTTCTCGTCGAGCGTCCCGCGACCTTGGCTCCAGCTGAGCTCCCAGGATGATAACGTGCGCGAGACAATACCCGCTTCCTTCTCCAGACCTTCTGCGGCCTTGCCGGCGAGCGCACCACCGACCACGCGATAGCCGGCCACTTCCCATGCCTCGCGGGCGGCCTTCATCATCGTGGTCTTGCCGGCGCCGGCGCGGCCGATCACGGCGGCAATACGCTCATCACCGGCCACATGTTCGATCGCGGCCTTTTGCTCGTCCGACAGCCGTTCGTGGCGCGCGAACGTCGCCTCAAGCACTGGTTTCCGGACGCCATGCGACGAACGCTGGGACAGCCAGATTGCCCGGTTGGCCATCTCGGCTTCGAGCCGGATCAGTTCACGTGTCGTGTATTTTGCCGACGCACGGACCCCGGTCACAAAATCGAGCCGTTCGCGATCGAGCCGCAGGGACTCGGGATTTTGCATGATGCGCGCCATCAAGCTTTGGAAGAGACCGGCATCATCGATATAGCGATGCAGGATCTTGGCGACGTCGCGTTCGTCGAACACGCTCTTCTCCCGCGTAATCAGGTCGAGCACGAGTTCCGGTTTGCGCTGGATCTTGCGGGCATTCTCTGCCCGCCGCGCCTCCTGCAACTCCGACCGTTCAAGCGCAGCTTTCTCCTCCGCAGGTCGATTCCCACTGGCTGCTTTCCTCTCGATCGCCTTCGTGCCAACGCCAAGATGGATCGTCGGCGTCAGGTCGATGCCCTGCTTTTCGAAGGAACGGCCATCAATCCTGATATCGAGACCGGCAAGTGCCAGATGCCGGTTCTGGCAGGCGAACCAGCCGTCGCGAAACGCGTTGAAGTTATCGAGCCCACCGGCCCAAATCTCATAGACGATCTTGCCGCGATCGTTGCGCGACACTTTGCCGTCCGGTCCCGTGACCGCCACCTTCTTCGAACCGAAACCGTCTTCAGTCAGCGGCCGCAACGTTGTCATTAGGTGGATATGCGGATTGCCCGGTGCATCGTGGAAAACCCAGTCAGCCACAATACCCTGAACTGTGATGTGGCGCACCACAAAGTCCCTAACAAGCTCGATGTTTTGTTCGGCCGACAGCTCTAACGGCAGGCCGATGGTGATGTCCTTGGCAAGCTGCGCATCCGACCGTTTCTCAAACTCTTCGACCTTGTTCCAGAAAGCTTCCGACGCACCGGACACAGACCGATCGCCAACCAAAGATTGCAGCCACTCTGGTGCGTCACTGGGAATGACAAATTCCTCATGCAGCAGGCCCTGCTTGCGGGTGTAATCGATCGTCCTGGCTTCCCGCTCATAGTCCATCTTGGCGCAATGCCGATAAGCCGCCGACAGCACGGCGCTGCGGCCGGAGCCGCGTGCAACGATGCTGACTGAGAAATGCGGGACGGCCATGACCAAGCAAGCTCCGTGGATCGAACAAAATCAATGTGTTCGTCAGGAGCGGAAGGCCCCTCCAGGGCCGTGAAGCAGAGCGTCGCATCAGCGACGTATAATTGCGCCCTTCGGATCCGTCCTTGCGAACGGTCGGGATGATGCTCAAAAGCGTAGGCTGCGCCTACTCGCATTTCTGTTAGTAGATCGGCACGCCGATCTGAACGACTCTGGCTGCGTGAACCACAACATGCAGGCAACAGGGACAATCCAGAGATGAAGAAACCGTCCTCCAAGATCCGCGCAGAAATCGCCAAGCTCCAGGAACAGCTCAAGCATGCGGAAACGAGAGAGGCCGAGCGTATCGGTCGCATCGCGCTACGTGCAGGCTTCGGCGATATCGAGATCGAGGAGACCGAGCTCCAGGCGGCGTTCGAGGAACTGGCAAAACGCTTTCGCGGAGACAAGCCCGGCACGAGCGGAAGGAAAGAGGCAGGCGACAGCAGCACGGGCAGCGGGCAGTCCGAAACGGTCGCGTCTGGCGCGGCTTCGCGCATCCCTAGTGAGGCTTGAGCGCATGAGCAGAACCGCAACGACCGATGCCCGGAAGAAGGACACGCGTGACAAGATCGAGCTTGGCGGCCTGATCATCAAAGCCGGTCTTCGGTTCGAGAAGCGGGCGCTTCTGCTCGGTGCCCTGATCGAACTGCGAAAGCGGCTGAAGTCGGACGACAATGAGCGAACACGACTGACAGCGATCGGGTCGGAGGCGTTCGGCAATGAAGGTGAATAGGATCGTTCTCGCCATTCTGCCTCTGGCCATGATGGCAGCGACGGTGTTCGCGATGACCGGCATTGAGACATGGCTTGCCGGGTTTGGGAAGACTGAGGCGGCAAAGCTCACCTTGGGACGGGCAGGAGTCGCCGCTCCATTCGTGGCGGCCGCAGCTCTGGGCCTGATGTTTCTGTTCGCGAGCGCGGGATCAGCAAACATTCGCGCTGCAGGCGTTGGCGCTGCAATCGGAAACGCCGCGGTGATCCTGACGGCTTGCTTGCGAGAAGGCATTCGGCTCGCAGAACTATCGTCCCAAGTATCAGCGGGGAAATCCACGCTTTCCTATCTCGATCCTTCGACCGTGATCGGAGCGGCCGCAGCACTTATGTCGGGCTGTTTCGCGCTGCGCGTGGCGATTGTCGGCAACGCCGCCTTCGCGCGGGCTGTGCCGAAACGCGTCATCGGCAAGCGTGCCCTGCACGGCGAGGCCGACTGGATGAAACTCACCGAAGCAGAGAAGCTGTTCCCGGACTCGGGCGGTATCGTGGTCGGCGAGCGGTATCGTGTCGACCGAGATGGTGTCGCCGGCATTTCGTTCCGTGCCGATAGCAGCGAAACCTGGGGCGCCGGGGGCAAGTCCCCGCTGCTCTGCTTCGACGGCTCATTCGGCTCATCGCACGGCATCGTCTTTGCGGGATCGGGCGGTTTAAAGACGACCTCGGTGACGATCCCTACAGCGTTGAAGTGGGGTGGATCGCTCATCTTGCTCGATCCGTCGAACGAGGTCGCGCCGATGGTCTCGAAACATCGAGAAGAGGCGGGGCGGCGTGTCAGGATCCTCGACCCGCGCAAACCCGCAACAGGCTTCAACGCACTCGACTGGGTCGGCCAATATGGCGGCACGAAGGAGGAGGATATCGCCTCGGTCGCCTCATGGATCATGAGCGATAGCGGTCGCGCGAGTGGCGTCCGCGACGATTTCTTCCGCGCTTCCGGACTTCAGCTCCTGACGGCGATCATCGCCGATGTCTGCCTGTCCGGCCACAACGCAAAGGAAAAGCAGACGCTACGTCAGGTCCGCGAGAATCTGTCGGAACCCGAGCCGAAGCTTCGACAGCGCCTTCAATATATCTACGACAATTCGGGATCGGACTTCGTGAAGGAAAACGTCGCCGCCTTCGTCAACATGACGCCAGAGACATTCAGCGGCGTCTACGCCAATGCCATCAAGGAGACGCACTGGCTGTCATACCAAAACTATGCGGCTCTGGTCTCGGGTTCGACATTCCGGACCGAGGATATTGCGTCGGGTAAGACCGACGTGTTCATCAACATCGACCTGAAAACATTGGAGACCCATGCCGGGCTGGCACGGGTCGTGATTGGTTCGTTTCTGAACGCGATCTATAATCGCGATGGCGCCATGGAAGGTCGCGCCCTGTTCCTGCTCGATGAGGTCGCCCGCCTTGGCTACATGCGCATTCTGGAGACCGCGCGCGACGCCGGCCGCAAGTACGGCATCACGCTTACGATGATCTATCAGTCGATCGGCCAGTTGCGCGAAACCTATGGCGGGCGCGATGCGTCCAGCAAGTGGTTCGAAAGCGCAAGCTGGATCAGTTTTGCAGCCATCAACGATCCGGAAACCGCCGACTATATCTCCCGTCGCTGCGGCATGACGACGGTGGAGATCGACCAGGTTAGCCGTAGTTTCCAGTCACGCGGGTCATCGCGGACGCGGTCGAAGCAGTTGGCCGCCCGGCCACTCATCCAGCCCCATGAAGTGCTTCGTATGAGGGCGGACGAGCAGATAGTGTTCACCGCAGGCAATCCGCCACTTCGATGCGGCCGTGCCATCTGGTTCCGGCGGAAAGATATGACCGTTTGCGTGGAGCGGAGCAGGTTTCTGCGGCGCGACGCGCCTGCACATACAGAATGAAGAGCATCGGAGAAATCAGCATAGCGACGACCTGAAAGGGCGTGATTTCGGGAATTCTCGTCATGCTTCGGTCGGAAATCGGGCTGCCGCAGGAGGCTTAGCATAGCGCCGCGTCAGCTGAAGCCGGGACCGACTGGCCCCGACCGAGGCATTCCGCTTAGGAGCGCCATCTGCTAGTCGGAGGCCCATTCGGTCAGCCCGTCGAACACTTCCCATCATCGCGCTGGTAATGGCTTGGCCAAGAGCGTTGCCAGCCACGCGGACGTCGTCTTCAGAGCCATCGCGAGCCGCACGGGCAAGTTCGAATCCCTGATCCGCAACGATTTGTTTGGCCACTTCGATCGCCCACAGGCCAAAGTCGCCGCGGTTGTCGATTTGGATAGCATCTTCCATCTGCGCCTCCTGTGATCAGTTCGGGAGCTTCTTTTCATAGACATTGCGCAATCACAAGCACGAGGCAGCAATGTGAATGAGGTCAATCACCTATGCGGACGGAGATTTCCGTTGCCCCTCGATACATCACGGAAAGGAATCGTTTGATCTCTGATGATTCAAAACAGTCGTTGGACGACGCCCTCTAGAAACACGATGATGTTTTGCATGATCGCCCAACCCTATCACCTCTATGTCGAACGCAAGGATGCCAGTAAGAACCTGGCCCGCTTCTACGCGATGTCGATCGAGCCGAACCTGTTCGGAGAGGCATGCCTGACCCGGCGATGGGGACGGATTGGGACGAGCGGTCAGGTGAAAACCCATCAGTTCGAAAAGGAACAGGACGCGGTCGATCTCTTCCTTGATCTTCTGAGGCAAAAACGCCGCCGGGGATATCGGGCAATCGGCTCTGTCGCTTCGCAGTAAACACCCGACGATACTGCCGCTGGCGAAAGAGAATGTGAGGGCGGACCTTGGTCTTCTCGAACGGAGACCCTGCTGTCCACACTCCGCTATCTCGATCGGCTAACTTCCGCAAAGGACTTTCGACGGGCAATAAATTCGCGCAGAAGCGGCAAAAAGAATGCCTTGCTGAAGTGACCAAGCGGAGGCTCAGGCTCCAAATAGAATGACCGGCCTATGATATCGCTGTTGAACTCATCCAGGATGAGCCACAGCGGAAGATCTGCATCAAGACCCGCGCGTCGCTTTTCGATGGTCGGAATCTCGACGGCAAAACGATTTCGGTCGGGCATCTTTGTCGTGATAGGAAAAAACAAGACAAGATCGCCACCTGACCTCGCGATCCGCACGCCGACAGCCACAGGACGGTTCTTGCGCCCTTCCGTTTCTCCCTCGTTTGCCTCATGGCTCCACAGATATGGATATCGAACGACCGCAGCCGTCTGGACCTTGTCATATACGCTCATCGACTCGTCTCATCAGACTGGGCGTAGGCATCGACGGCCTCTTCAAATTCAGCAAACAGCTCGTCGGACATTGTCTCCAGTCTGCCTACAGAGCGACGATCCGACTGGCGCATAAGACGTTCGTAATCGTCTATGTTCAGCAACACCAATCGCGGCTTGTTGCGTTGGGTGATCGTGACAGGGCGTCGGAGTGCCTCGGCGATGATATCTCCGGATTTCCGAGAAAGGTCGCTTGTCGTGTAGTAGCCGTTCCTGCTTGTCATGTGGCCAGCCTCAATACGATTAGGGTGAAAGGGTCTCAGTGCTGTTCATACAACACATACAGCATTGTTGCAAATAATGTATTCCTGGTCGCACGGTGAAGGGGTTGGTAGAGATCACCGCCGTCAGAAGGGCGGCTCTGCCTCAGCCAGGCCGTCCATCTCGGCAGCCGCGACGATCATATCCGCCTGGGCGATGTCGAGCTCGGCTTGGATCTGGCGACGCTTGGCACAATCATGCATTCTGAGCAGCTTCCCCGCTCACCGTATGCCACCAAGAAAGCCGGGCGTGGCTCGATGCCAGATCCGGCTTTGACTTCTCGCAGGAGAGTGGGCTCCGCCGGTGGCGGAGCTTCGTGATCCTGATCAGTCGCGGTTCGGGCGGGACCAGATGAGCTGGAGGCCTTCCTCGCCTTCGACCTCGGCGAGCGTTGCGTAGATCGGGGCAGGGAAGCTCGGATCGTCGAGCTTGACCGAGAGGTAGTCGCGGCCCTCACCGGAGGTCTTCTGCCAGGCAGCGCCGAGTTCGACGCTTCCGGCATAGACGCGGAACTGCGGACCCTTGTCGGAGGGGTTATCGACCCGGGCAATGCGGGCTTTGACGTTGAGGGCGAGCGTGCGGATGGAGCCGGTAAAGCCGTTTTCAGTGGAGGTGAAGGTGCCGATGGTAGCCATTGTCGTATTCCTTTTCTGGTGTTCGGGCCGCGCCCATCGCGGCCTCGATGGCAGTCGACAAGACCGGAGACGATCGGACCGCACCCAGCCGGGGTCCCCAGCGCGCCTGCGCGTTGGGGTGGCGATTGGGCCGCAATCCAATGGAGGACGGCAAATCGCAGATTTGTTAGTGGGCGAGGAGGAGCCTGCAGGGCTCCGGGGTCAGAAATCTGAGCCTTGTCGTTGCGGGAAGACGATCGAGGCGCAGCCGGTCTCCGGTCAGACATGCCCCATCGAGCCCGCAGATGGGTTGCCGGAAACACTGTCGTGAAGGGATATGGCAATGGCGCTCACCGCATTTGCCCGTGGGAAGAATGGCAACCTGGATCATACTCCGCTTGTCCCGTCGTCGGAGCCTGCTTCGATTGGGGAGTGGGTCACGTGCAACCGTGGTCCGGCTTGCCTGCCATGCCCGGTGAGATATCGTTGCGCTCGCGAATCGCAGCCTGGAGGATCAATGCGTCAGCAGACCAAGCCGTTCATCATCGAACGCAAACCGTCCCGCAAACCAAAACCCGACGCTCTGAAACCGTCGATCTGGGGAAAGCTGGACACTGACATCGCACAAGGCCTCCAAAATCAGCGTGATATGGAAGAAGCGGCCGCCACCGATGGTGACGGCCGCGCCTGATGCTCAGGCCGCAGCCTTGAGATCCGCTTCCGGCTGCAGGGAATGCAGAAAACTGACCGCGCGCTGCGCGTACGCGGCGGCCTGGAAGATTGCCCGCTTGTCGTTGGCAAGGACCGATAGCCAGGACTGCAGGTAGGACGCATGGTCGGACCGTGGCTCAAGCTCCGGTGCGATGCCGAGGTCGGCGCAAAGGAAGCAACTGCCGAGCTCGGCAACATATCCTGACAGTCAAGCCTGACGATCGTGGTTATCGCGGAAGCTGTGGTCAGGCCTCAGCGGTTTTGTGTTCCTCGCGGGCTGCCTCCCAGACCTCTCGCGCCGCATCTGCGTTCATGGCGGCAATAGCGAGCCCGACAATCAGGTCGGGCCATGCAGACAGGGTGTAAGCCGTCAGAAGGCCGGCCGCGATGATCGCGATATTCGCAAATGCGTCGTTACGCGCTGAAAGGAAAGCGGCCTTCGTGAGACTACCGCTGTGCCGTCGGAAACGCGTCAGCATGATTGCGCAAGTAAGGTTGACCACAAGCGCACCGAGGCCCGTCAATGATAGAGCAAGCGCCTCGGGTGGGCTCGGCGCCATGAACTTTTCCCACGCGGTCCAGAGTGTAGCCAAGCCCGGGATGAGCAAAATGCCGGCAAGCAGCATTCCGACCTTGGCGCGGCGGCGGGCAGACCACCCAAGTGCCACAAGGATCAGAAAGTTGACCGAGGCGTCCTCGAGGAAGTCAACGCTATCGGCGAATAGCGAGACAGAGCCGATGGCGCGAGCAACAGTGAACTCGATGCCGAAGTAGGCGAGATTGAGAAGGGCGACCAGACGGACTACCCGCCGTAAGTCTTGATCATGCGAGGACGAATCCATCCAGTCGGGCTCCAATTAGCGATTCTCGTCATGTGCGTCGAAGACCTGCTGGGCATAGGCGTCGAGCAATGCCTCACAGGCATGCAGCCGTTCTTCAGCCTCGGCTCCAAGGGTCGCGCCATAGAAGTCGAGCTTACGAATCTTCTCGAACCAGCCCTGGAGCTTCTTCAGATCGACGTCATTCTCCTCGAGCTCGGCATAGGTGAAGTGATCTGCTGCCCGCTCCTTAGCAATCTCCGCGTCGAAGTCCCCGCACTTGTCGATGAACTCGCGATACGCCTCGTCCCGGTCAGCCTTGAACCGGGCGATGACCTTCTCTTCCTGGAACCGATCGAGCGCCACCGTTTCCAGAATCACAGATTCCCCTTCCATCTCGGAGACGCCGTTCTCAATCATCTTCAGTCCTCGGACGTGATCGTCTGTCTTGGGTAGCAGGCAGACCCCGTTTTGAAGGTAAACTGCCCCCATTCCCTTCAACCGGCGCCACAATGCGACGCGCTTCGCAGCCGGTTCGGGCGGGACTTTGTAGGTCAAAAGCAGCCAAGATGAAGTAGCCATGGCTGTACTATAAAGTTACGACCGTTACAAATCAAGCGTACAGGTGCGCTGCATCACCCTGCTGGGCGTGCATCCAGTCAGCCGCCTGCTGCGCCTTGCTGGCGGCCGTGAAAATGGCCCTGGGGTCGTCCTTCAACACTTTGAGCCACGAGGCAATATACGCCGCATGATCGGGACGCGGATGATGGGCGATGCCGAGATCAGCAAGGACAAGGCCGCTCAGAATCTCGACGCAGCACTCTTCGACAGCATAGGCAGCCGACCCGAACCGACTCGAGAGATCGCGGTCGAGCCGATGCTTTGCACCGCTGGCATGACCATCCTCATGCAGCCAGACGCCATAAAAAGACGCGGGATCGCGAAACGAGGTAAAGGCCGGCATGAACACCGTGTCCTCTGAGGGACGATAATAGGCTTCCGACCCGCCGAACTCGGTCTTGATGCCGAGATTGGAGATGAACGCCTCCGCATGCGCCAGGCGTTCGCTCTCGGGCAATACGGGGATCGGCGGACGCTCGTAGCCGTCTACCTGCGCGACGTTGAAGACGGAGAATGCGCGAGCGAACATCCGTCGATGCCCGTCATCGGTGTCGTCTTCATTGTCGGCCGACCGTGACGCCTGGACCTCTCTCCACAGCACGACCGTGGTGGAGCGTTCTCCCTCGCGCACCTGTGCGCCAGCCTCCTGCCATTGCTTATAGGTGCCCCAGAGGCCATCACCGTAACCGACGGCATAGCCCGCAGCCCACAGGGCCAGCGTGTTGATGCCACGGTAGCGCTTTCCGGACGCAATGTTGGTCGGACGGGCGATACTCGCTCCGTTGTGGAACCAGGGCGCACGCCATTCACCTGTACCCTGCTCGATTGCGGCGATGATCTCCGCCGTCACGCGGGAATAGACATCGGCACGGCTCGCTGAGCTGGAAGCGTGGGACATGCGGGAACCTCCGTGGCCAGCCGGGCGAGCCTCTCTCTCCCTTTCAACCGACCGTCCGGTTCCGGCCTTTCTCTTCCTCTCATGCCGGCCCGAAGGGCGGCTGTTTTGGCTTGTTTCCTGTTTTGTCATAATCGTTGCTCCTTCTCCGCCGGGCCTGTCCCGGCGTCGGAGCAGCGACTTGCGACGTCTCAGGCACGGCTGCGCACTCGCAGAGCCGAAGCACAGCGAAGGACGGCGACAGCCGTTGCACAGACGAGCCGGGCGTCGCGCGCTCCGGGTACGCCGGGAGAGAGCCGGCGCGGGCGAGCACGCCCTGCACTTTAGTTTATTGTATCATTCGGGAGGGTTGGTTCCGTCAGCTTCTGGGCGGCTAATGCCGCCACACCTTCACCGCAGAGATCAGGAGGATGATTGCCAATGCCGGCAGCAAAACCGCGTTTGGAACGATGCCGAGCAGAAGGCCGCCGATAAACGTACCGACGATCGATCCGGCAGCCATTATGAGCAGGAAAACCTTGTTGCGACCGATAACGGAGAAGCTCTGATCGCGGCTGTAGCGGGTAAACCCGACCAGCATGGTGGGCAGGCTTACCGCGAGCGAGAGGCTACCGGCGAGCTTGATGTCCGCGCCGAATAGCAGGACGAGGGTCGGGATCAGGAGTTCGCCCCCTGCGACACCCAGGAGCGCGGCGACAATGCCGATAATGAAACCAGCAATCACGCCGGCAATCATCTGGGCCACGCCCGTCAGCAGCGGCTGGCCCGCTGTCGCATCATGGCCAAGCATTAGGACGATCGCGATCGCCACCAGCATGATGGCGATGACCTTGTAAAGTGTCTCCGATCGAAGTCTTGTCGCCCAGCCCGCGCCGAACCAGGCGCCGATCAGGCTTCCTGCAAGGAGATTGATCACGATCGGCCAGTTATCGGCTATGGCGCCGAAGGGCACGGTTCCCGCCCGGAAGGGAAGAGCCGTCGCCACGACGACAAGGCTCATGGCCTTGTTGAGGATCACCGCCTCCAGGGCTGCAAAATTGAAGAACCCGATCAGGATCGGAAGGCGAAACTCGGCGCCTCCCAGGCCTATGAGGCCACCGAGGGCGCCAATAATCGCACCTCCGCTGAAAGCAGCTGCGGGATGGCGGGGAAGTGATGTGTTGGCGGCGTCAGTCATGGGCGATATGTATGCACAAATATCACGAGCATGGACAGTCGTTATGGCAGATGGAAGCGTAGGAAATTGTCGTTGGTGTCTTGCGAACGGTTTGGCTGGATCGGACCCCGCCGCAAGCAATGAGACCCAATACATGATGCTGAAAGCGACCTTGCCAAACCCGTCCGCGATGATCATGCCGTACCGTCACGTCGAGACGCCGTTCGAGTTCAGCTCGGAAGAGTGGTCGGATCTCGGTGAGATGCTGACGGAAGCCAAGCGCCAACTCGACCAGTTCCAGCCCGAAGGATTCACGATTGGATGGAATGTCGGAGCGATCGGAGGTCAGCATATCTTCCACGCGCATATGCATGTGGTGTGTCGCTACGAAAAAGACCCGAAGGCCGGCCAGGGGATCCGCGACTTCCTGCGGTGAGCGTCGATGCCATCAGACGCTCACCGCCGAGCTGTGCCTTCGTCGATGTCAGTCAGGATCTTCATCGTTCGCTCGAGCTCCCGCTGTAGAATATTGCGCTGAAGCTGCGACAACCGCTTCTCCTTCAACAGGCTCTTGGCGTCCAGTGCCGAGCGCGCCCAGGCGGGTCGATGTCTGGCGCTGATACAGGCATTCGGACATCGTGTCGGCTGGCAAAGTGCTGTCAGAGGCGTCGCGTTATTGACGCTGGTGGCCTGCTTCAGACAGACGGCCGTGCCCGGATCGAAGAAGCAGTCGGCAAGCACCCCGACATGCAGCGTTCGCGCCAGGCTGGCGAGCATCGTGCGCAGCCGCGCGCGGTCGGCAATCATGGCGGGGAGCGGTCCAAGTTCCGCCGATATTCCATCGAGCGTCTGCGATATGCGTGCCGCCGCCGGCCCCGATAGGGTCGCACCGGCCTGGCGCTCATCGAAATAGGTCAGCAGATCGTCGAGCTGGCCGAGGCTGCGTTCGTTCTCGACCTCGGCGCGAAAGCCCGATCGGCTGGAGCCGGCATAGCCTTCGAATGACGCAACCGAGGCATGCTTGTATTGGATCATGCCGGCGATCGTTCCGAAGGGGCGGTTGGCGATATGCCACGCGATCGTCCGCCGGAACTGCCGCGTCGTGATGCGCCAGGGCGCGCCATCAGGCCCGTTCGGAACAGCCGGCGCGTCCGGCGTGCCGAACAGGTCATTGAGATGGTCACGATAGCGGTTGAGCTGACGGACGATCTCGGCGGACAGGTAATTCTTGCAGTAGGACTTGGCCGCCAGGACAGGCCAGAGCGTCGTGAGCCCACGAGCAGAGGCCGCCCGAAACGACAGGTGCTCGAGGACATCGATGGCTTTGGCTACCGGCTCTATCGTGACCCACTCGGCCGGCTCGCCTTGGTTCGATTTGCCCTTGTATGCCATCGACCGGACGCGACGGCGCATGATCATGTCGTCCTCACTGCGCGTCAGGGTGAGACATCCACGCTGCATCGCCTGGACTTCGCAATCACGCATACCGGTCAGATAGGCGCAGAGAATGTAGGCGGCGGTCTGAAGCATGCGCTCCTCATGCGCCAGCGTCTTGGCATCGAAGCGCGGTCGCCAGTGGCTGCCGGTCTCCGGCAGGATGGCAATAGGCGTATCCATGCCGCCAGTCTCGACGCCAAGCACACGCACGGCCGCGGTAATCAAACGAGGGGCGCCGTCGAGCAACTGGATATGCATCCTGGGTTCAGCCACCGCGTCAATGCCGATATGAAGATGCAGCAGATGTGAGTTGACGGGCGGCGTCACCTCTCCGGTCTCAGGATGGCGTAGCGTCATTCCATTATGCGCGGTTCCCCAAGATCGGCACGCCGCGGCCTTCGCGATGCAGGCGATCGAGATAGTCCTGTAGACGCTTTCTTTGACGAATGCGGCGTTCCTTGCGTCCGAGTCCCTGGTCGGACTTGATGAGCGCAGAGCAGTGGGCCTCCAATCGCTCAATCTCTTCGCGTGCGGCGAAGATATCGGCCGCGAACATGGTGACGTAGCGGAGCGACCACGACAGCAATGGCGTGATGATCTCTTCGGGAATCCGCGGCGTCAGGTTCTCGCGGACGAAGCGATATCCGGCGACCCGGGCTGGCGACCGTTCGCTACATGGCTCGAAGGGCAGACCGATGGAGGGAAGATGGTCACGGTAAGCTCGCAGGTCGAATGGGATCTCCAGGAGCTGAGCCACCATTGCCGGTTGACGGGTGCGGCCACTTTTAAGATGGCGAGCATATTGGTCAAGGATTTGCTGATCGACCCGATGAGCATCGACGTCGCCTAGCTCGTCGCAAATGAACTCCAAAAACCGTCGCGCGCGGTTGAAGACCTGCCGCACGCTGCCTGGTGGAAGCCTTTTGCGATGGCCGGGCAGGTCGACGTTGAGGCGCGCATAGAGGAACTCGCGAAGCGCCTCGCGCACGCCGATGTGCTCGACGGACTCGAAGTTGACGGTGACATGGCAGCGACGGGCGTTCTCACGGAACACGGCCGGCCCAAGATCCCAGTTCGCATCGCCGTAGCGTGACAGATTGTCCCGATCGAAGCCCGGCCTCAGCGGGACGGACGCGAGAACCGGACGGAGGTCGAGTTCCTGTTCACGAGGGGCGGTCGCGGCACTGATCATTGTCGAGCCTCTGGCGGGAGATAAAGCGACTTCTCTTCCGCCTCGCGGCGGGCCTGATCGATCAAGCTGTCGGAAAAGGCCGGCAGGATCTGATTGGTGATGCGGTCGTGCGCGCGGCCGAACTTCATCGCCCAATCGGCGGCCGACAACCCGACACGTTGCGCCTCGATAAACCCTTGGAAGGCGACGAGCGCCGGCAGCTTGCACGCGGTGATGACGGCGTTACGGCATTCGAGGCAACCCCAGAACGGCTGTGGACATGGTGACCCGACTTCACCGAACGGACTGCGATCGAAACCCGAGCATGCAGCCAGCCAGACATCCTGTTCCCCATCCAGGAGAGCATTGACGTTGCTGCCTCCTCCCGAGGCGGTGTCGTCGCGGCGCCAGGAATCCTTATCGTCAGGCGCCAATATGATCGGACCTGCTGCCGCAGCGGCTTCGGCAAACGCTTCTGCCACAGTGGCTTCATGAAGTGGTCGCAGCGACGGAATGTCGGCGTAGTGGCGCGCCGCAATCTCCGGGGTGTGCCCGACTGCGAAGCGAGCCATGTGCCCGTCCGTCTTCAGATACCAGAGCGCCTTGTGGGTCTTGCGCAAGCGCGACAGAACGAGGCGAAGAGGCTGGCCATCGTCATCGACGATCCCGTGACTTCCTGTCCATCGGTCGACCAGCTCCTGCTGATGTTCGACACCAGCGCGGAGCTGCTTCGGTCCAGTATAATAATAGAGCCAGAGACAATCGCTCGGTACGAACTGACGCGTGAAGGCCGTGACCTCGATGAGCTTGCGAATGAGGCCACCCGGAGTTCCGAGCCCTCCGTCACGGACGCGGATATGTTTGTGCTCGGCGCCGCGAGCGCGCCGCTTCACATAGGCAATCTCGATCGTGCCTGGGCCGGGATTCTGAAGGCAATCGATCGTCAGCGTCTTGCAACACTCTATCTCCAGTCCGGTCTCCAGCGACAGAAATGTAAGGAGGGGCGGAATGTCGGCGGCGCGCAGATGATAACGTGCATGGATGTCCTCGGCGAGAGTTGACACCGGCAGGCCTCGACGAAGCCGCATGAAGTACAGGCTCTTGAATACTCGGTCTCCACTGCTGAGCCTGCCATGGGCGGTGATCGTTGCATGGGCTTCGGCCGTCACGTTGCGAAGGTTCTCGTCGGCATCTTCACTCGGCAGGTTGCCGAAGCGCCGAAACAGTTCGCCAATGTCAGCGCGGGCGGCATCGCGAAGCTGTCTTGCGACAAACGGACTGTAGGCATCGCGTGGGCGCGACCGGCCAGCCGACTGTGCGCTGGTATAGTTGAGCCGACGACGAAGGACCTCATCGAGGACACCAGGCTGATCGGCGTCGATCGAACGCAAAGCCAGAATAGCCTTGGCGACCACAGTGTGGCGATGGATCGGCGTCATCCCACCGGCTTCGAGGAAATCCTCGTAGCCGTCGATGACATCGGCGCTCAGGTCGGCGGGCTTCGTCACCTGTGTGTGCTCGCGCAGATATGCGAAGAAACGCCGATAGGCGTTCATATGCTGCATGATGGTGCTGCGCGCGCCCAACGAGCCACCGAACTCCGCTTGCCTTCGAAGAGCGCCAGCGAAAGCGATCGCCAAAGGTCTTGGCTCGAGGTCCGTGAAATCGACTTCTGCGATGCCCCCATATCGCGCCTGGATGTTGAAGCGCAGACCGATCACCGGATCGCTGGCGTGAGCAGGCACGCCACCATCGATGGGCACAAAGCGGACAGGTCGTCTCTTCCGTGATGGTATGGATGAATAGCCCCGAGATTTGT
>NZ_VJMG01000050.1 GCF_007004135.1 Affinirhizobium straminoryzae | reverse complement strand
GGACAGGCCAATCTCCCGGGCGAGCGCCACAAGACGCTGTCCCGGGAGATTGGCCTGTCCGTCGAGGGGGTGACGCAATGACGCGCAAGCAGAAGCGACTGGCCGTGATCGGCGGTGGCGTGGGCTTCATCATGGTGGCGGTGCTGCTGGTGATGTTCGCCTTCAGCCAGTCGGTGGCCTATTTCTACATGCCGGGCGATCTTTCGGCCGCCAATGTTTCGCCGGGTACCCGAATTCGTCTTGGTGGTCTCGTGGAAGCCGGTTCGGTGGTGCGCGGTGCGGGCTCGACGGTCAGCTTCAAGGTGACCGACGGCAATGCCAGCGTGCCGGTTCGCTATACCGGCATCCTGCCGGACCTTTTCCGCGAGGGGCAGGGCGTGGTGACCGAGGGCGTGTTCGACACGGGCCATGATTTTCGTGCCGATACGGTGCTCGCCAAGCATGACGAGAATTACATGCCGAAGGAGGTGGCCGATCGCCTGAAGGAAAAGGGCGTGTGGAACGAAGGCGAGGGGGCCAAGCGATGATCATCGAAATCGGCCATTACGCGCTGGTGCTGGCGCTGGCCACGGCGCTTATCCTTTCCATCGCCCCCGTGATTGGCGCGCGGCGCGGCGATGCGGCCCTGATGGCGTTGGCACCCCTCGGCTCGGTGCTTCAGTTCGCGCTGGTCGCTTTTGCCTTTGCCGTGCTGACCTGGGCCTATGCCGTTTCGGATTTCTCCCTGCGCAATGTCTGGGAAAACTCCCATTCGCTGATGCCGATGGTCTACAAGCTCTCGGGCGTCTGGGGCAATCACGAAGGCTCCATGCTGCTGTGGCTTCTGATCCTGACGCTGTTCAGCGCCATGGTGGCGGTGTTCGGCCGCAACCTGCCGGACACGCTGAAGGCGACCGTGCTGTCCGTGCAGGCCTGGATCAGTCTCGCCTTCCTGCTGTTCATCCTTTTGACCTCCAATCCCTTCCTGCGGCTCGATCCGGCCCCCGCCGAAGGACAGGACCTCAATCCCGTGCTGCAGGATCCGGGGCTCGCGGTGCATCCGCCGCTGCTCTATCTCGGCTATGTCGGCTTCTCCGTCTGCTTCTCCTTTGCAGTCGCTGCCCTGATCGAGGGACGGATCGATGCGGCCTGGGCGCGCTGGGTGCGGCCGTGGACGCTGGCCGCCTGGACCTTTCTCACCGCCGGCATCGCCATGGGCTCCTACTGGGCCTATTACGAACTTGGCTGGGGCGGCTGGTGGTTCTGGGATCCGGTGGAAAACGCCTCCTTCATGCCCTGGCTTGCCGGCACCGCGCTTCTGCATTCGGCGCTGGTGATGGAAAAGCGCGAGGCGCTGAAGATCTGGACCGTGCTGCTGGCGATCATGACCTTTTCGCTGTCGCTGCTCGGCACCTTCCTGGTGCGCTCCGGCGTGCTTACCTCCGTGCATGCCTTCGCGACCGATCCGTCGCGCGGCATCTTCATCCTGGCGATCCTCAGCCTGTTCATCGGCGGCGCCTTCACGCTGTTTGCCTGGCGGGCGCCGCAGCTGAAGAGCGGCGGCCTGTTCGCACCGATCTCGCGCGAGGGGTCGCTGGTGCTGAACAACCTGATCCTGACGGTGTCCGCCGCCACAGTTCTGACGGGCACGCTCTATCCGCTGGTGCTGGAGACGCTGACCGGCGAGAAGATCTCCGTCGGTGCGCCCTTCTTCAACCTGACCTTCGGCCTGTTGATGATCCCGCTGCTTCTGGCGGTGCCCTTCGGTCCGCTGCTGGCCTGGAAGCGCGGCGATCTTCTGGGCGCGTTGCAGCGCCTCTATCTGGTGGCGGGGCTTTCGCTTTTGGCGGGGCTCGGCCTCTTTTATGCCGAGCATGGCGGGCCAGTGCTGGCGGCGCTCGGGCTTGCACTCGGCTTCTACCTGATCCTCGGTGCGCTGGCAGATCTCTGGTATCGCGCCAATTTCGGCAAGCTTGCCGTCTCCATCGCCTTTCGCCGCCTGAAGGGGCTGCCGCGCTCGGCCTTTGGCACGGCGCTCGCGCATATGGGGCTTGGCATCACCGTGCTCGGCATCGTCGCCGTCACCACCTTCCAGACGGAAACGGTGGTGGAGATGAAGCAGGGCCAGACAGCGGAGGCCGGCGGCTATACGCTGATCTTCGACGGCATGCGCGAGGCGGTCGGCCCGAACTTCACCGAGGAGCGGGCGCATTTCACCATTAGTCGCGGCGGCGTGACGGTGGCCGATGTCTGGTCTTCCAAGCGGCTCTATACAGCCCGCCGCATGCCGACGACGGAAGCCGGCATCCTGAGCTTCGGCCTCAGCCAGCTCTATGTGTCGCTGGGCGATCCGATGGACGATGGCGGCATCGTCGTGCGCATCTGGTGGAAGCCGTGGATCCTGTGCATCTGGGGGGGCGCGCTGGTGATGATGCTGGGCGGTTTCGTCTCGCTCTCTGACCGTCGCCTGCGGGTCGGCGCGCCGAGCCGCCGCACGAAGGCGGTGAAGGCGCAGATGGAGCCGGCGGAATGATCACGCCTCCAAGGGATCTTCGTTTCTGCATGGGCCTTTTCTCCGTTGGGGGACGAGGAGGCTCTGGGCCGGCCGAAGGGCGCGGCTTGCGCCTTGCAAGGATTGTCATCGGGCTTGTCCTCCTTCTGGCGCCCATGCCGGCCTTCGCCGTCAATCCGGACGAGGTGCTGAAGGACCCGGTGCTGGAAGAGCGGGCGCGTGCGCTTTCCGGCCAGCTGCGCTGCATGGTCTGCCAGAACCAGTCGATCGATGATTCGAATGCGGAGCTCGCCAAGGATCTGCGGCTTCTGGTGCGCGAACGGATCGTGCGCGGTGACAGCGATAGCCAGGTGATCGACTACGTCGTTTCCCGCTACGGCGAATTCGTGCTGCTGAAGCCGAGGCTGAGCGCCAGGACGGTCCTGCTATGGTGCATGCCGGCGGTTCTGCTGGCGGCCGGAGCGCTTGCGCTGGTGCTGACCATGCGCCGCCGCCGTGCGACCGTGACGGAGCAACCGCTGACCGAGGCGGAAAAAGCCCGGCTGGATGCGCTGCTCGGCGAGTGACGGCCCCTGCAACATTCGGAAACATTACGAACATTTCACCCGCCGGACAGATGCAGTTAAGGCGGGCCACCCTATATCTTCTGTCATCCACCGCCGCCGGATCGCCGGCACTCCAGTCTGAATGAAGTGAAGCAGAAGGTATCTTACAATGCTCAAGAGCAAGATCGGACGTCCCTCCCTGAAAACCGTGCTGAAGGGATCGACCGTGGCGGGCCTCGCGGCCGTCATGCTCTCCACCGGCATCCCGGCCCAGGTCTACCAGACCTTCGCCGAGCCGGTGACGGTCGCCGCACCGCAGGTTCCGAGTTTCTCCGACGTGGTCTCCGCCGTTTCGCCGGCTGTCGTCTCGGTTCGCGTCAAGTCGGATGCGACCCCTGTTTCCGATGACAGCGGCAACGGTTTTTCGTTCAATTTCGGCGGTCGCGGCTTCGATGACCTGCCGGACGACCACCCGCTGAAGCGCTTCTTCCGGGAGTTCGGCAACCAGCAGGGCCAGGGCGGCAAGAACCAGGACCGCGCCCAGCGCGACCCGAAGCGCCCGCACTACCTGCGCCCCGTCGCCCAGGGCTCCGGCTTCTTCATCTCGGAAGACGGCTATGTCGTCACCAACAACCACGTCGTCTCGGATGGTTCGGCCTATACGGTGGTCATGAACGACGGCACGGAACTCGATGCCAAGCTGGTCGGCAAGGACAGCCGCACCGATCTGGCGCTGCTGAAGGTCGATGCCAAGCGCAAGTTCACCTATGTGAAGTTTGCCGATGACAGCAAGACCCGCGTCGGCGACTGGGTGGTGGCTGTCGGCAATCCCTTCGGCCTTGGCGGCACGGTGACGGCCGGTATCGTTTCCGCCCGCGGTCGCGACATCGGCTCCGGCCCCTATGACGATTTCATCCAGGTCGATGCAGCCGTCAACCGCGGCAATTCCGGCGGCCCGACCTTCAACCTGAACGGCGAAGTGGTGGGCATCAACACCGCGATCTTCTCGCCCTCCGGCGGCAGCGTCGGCATTGCCTTTGCCATCCCCGCCTCCACCGCCAAGGACGTGATCGCCGACCTGATGAAGGACGGCAAGGTGGAACGCGGCTGGCTCGGCGTACAGATCCAGCCGGTAACGCAGGACATCGCGGATTCGCTTGGCCTCTCGGAAGCCAAGGGTGCGCTGGTCGTTGCTCCGCAGGACAACTCTCCGGGCGCCAAGGCCGGCATCAAGCAGGGTGACGTAATCACCGCCGTCAATGGCGAGCCGGTCAAGGATGCCCGCGATCTCGCCAAGAAGGTGGCCGCAATCGGGCCGAACAAGAAGGCCGAAGTGTCGATCTGGCGCAATGGCAAGGCGCAGTCCGTCACGGTTCTGCTCGGCAATCTGGCCAGCGACGAAGCGACCAAGGCGGAAAGCAGCCAGAACCAGGATCAGGGTTCGCAGCCCTCCACCGAAAAGGCGCTGACGGCACTGGGTATCACGGTTGCCCCGTCCGATGACGGCAATGGTGTGGCCGTGACCGATGTCGATCCCGACTCCGAGGCCGCCGCCAAGGGGTTGCGCGAAGGCGAAAAGATCACCTCGGTCAACAACCAGCAGGTATCTTCGGCCGCCGATATCACCAAGGCGATCGAAGCAGCCCGCAAGGATGGCCGCACCCGTGCGCTTTTCCAGATCCAGTCTCAGAACGGCAGCCGCTTCATCGCGCTGCCGCTCAACGAAGGCTGACCGGGGCCGAGCCTTTCTGAAACGGGGCGCCGGGCCGGGAATGGCTCGGCGCCTCTCTTTCATTCGGCATTGTGTTTCCATGCGATGAGGCTTTCACCCATGCAGATGACCGGACATGAGAGCGATGGAAAGTCCGAAACCTGTTTTACGGATGGCGTGACGGACGCTATTGTCCCGCACATGAAGATTCTTGTGATTGAAGACGATCTGGAAGCCGCAGCCTACATGACCAAGGCCTTTCGCGAGGCCGGCATCGTGGCCGATCACGCCAGTGATGGCGAAAGCGGCCTGTTCATGGGCTCGGAAAATGCCTACGACGTGATGGTGGTCGACCGTATGCTGCCGCGTCGTGACGGCATTTCCGTCATTACCGAACTGCGCAAGCGTGGCATCAACACGCCCGTGCTGATCCTTTCGGCACTTGGCCAGGTGGATGACCGCGTGACGGGCCTGCGCGCCGGGGGCGACGATTACCTGCCGAAACCCTATGCCTTCAGCGAGCTTCTGGCCCGCGTCGAGGTGCTGGGCCGCCGCAAGGGCGCGCCGGAACAGGACATGGTCTACCGGGTCGGCGATCTGGAACTGGACCGCCTGTCGCATGAGGTGCGCCGCGGCGGCAAGGAGGTCCTGCTGCAGCCGCGCGAGTTCCGCCTGCTGGAATATCTGATGAAAAATGCCGGTCAGGTGGTCACCCGCACCATGCTGCTCGAAAACGTGTGGGATTACCATTTCGACCCGCAGACCAACGTGATCGACGTGCATGTGTCGCGCCTGCGCTCCAAGATCGAGAAGGATTTCGACAAGCCGCTGCTGAAGACCATTCGCGGTGCCGGCTACATGATCAAGGACGAGGCGTGAAACCCTCGCTCAGCCGTATCCGCCTTGTCTTTCGCTCGACGACCGTTCGGCTCTCGGCGCTCTACATCCTGCTGTTTGCGCTCTGCGCGGCCTTCCTCGTGGTCTATGTGACGGCCATGTCGGAGAGGCTTCTGGCGCAGCAGGTGCGCGAGGCGCTTATCCAGGAGACATCGGATTTCCTGCGCGCCTATGAGCGCGGCGGCATTACCGTTCTGCTGCGCATCATGGAGCGGCGGGCGCGCCAGCCGGGTGCCAATCTCTACGTGATCGCAAGTTCGAGCGGCGAGATGCTGGCCGGCAATGTGGCGAGCGTCGAGCCCGGCGTGCTCGACAATGAGGGCTGGACCCGCTTTCCCTTCCATTACGAGCCCTTCACCGAGACCGGGCCTCCGCGGCCGCATGTGGCAACCGCCAATGTGTTCTTCCTCGACAATGGCCTCAGGGTGATGATCGGCCGCGATCTCGGCGAACCCGGCCGGTTCCGCGGCATCGTGCGGCGTGCGCTGATGGTGGCGCTGGCGATCATGGGGCTGGGTGCGCTGGTGATCTGGTTCGGCATCGGCCGCAATGCGCTGAAACGCATCGACCGGATGTCGGCGGCGAGCACCAAGATCATCGCGGGCGACCTTTCGCAGCGCCTGCCGGTTGGCGTTTCCGGCGACGAGTTCGACCGTCTGTCCGAATCGCTGAACGCCATGCTGGAGCGCATCGAGAAGCTGAACGAAGGCCTGCGGCAGGTCTCCGACAACATCGCCCACGATCTCAAGACGCCGCTGACCCGGCTGCGCAACAAGGCGGCCGATGCACTGGCCCAGGATCGGGAAGAGAGCCGCCGGATGGCGCTGGAAGGCATCATCGCCGAATCCGACCAGCTGATCCGTACCTTCAATGCGCTCCTCATGATCTCACGCGTGGAGGCCGGCTCGATTGCCGCCGAGATGACGAGTGTCGATCTTTCGGCTATTTCCGCCGACAGCGCCGAGCTTTACGAGCCGGTGGCGGAGGAGGCGGGACTGGCGCTGACCACCGATATCGAGCCCGGGCTTGCCGTGCACGGCAATCGCGAACTGATCGGGCAGGCAATCTTCAACCTCCTGGACAATGCGATCAAATATGCCTGTGAGGCCGATGGGGCCGAACCGATCCGGGTGATCCTGCGCCGGCAGGCGGACGGGCTGCACCTGTCCGTGGCCGATAGCGGGCCGGGCATTCCGGCCGACAAGCGCAAGGAAGTGACCAAGCGCTTCGTGCGTCTCGACGAAAGCCGCTCCAAGCCGGGGACCGGGCTTGGCCTTTCGCTGGTGGAGGCGGTGATGGAACTGCATGGCGGCCGGCTGGAGCTTTCCGCTACCCATGGCGATGAGGCAGTGCAACCAGGACTGACCGTTACGATGGTGTTTCCCCTCCAGAAGCTCTAAAGGGAGTATGGGGAGCATGGGGAGGATGCGTGACGATGACGGTTCGGCGGCTGACGCAGACGGTGCGGGAACTGAAACCCTTCAACCAGACCGAGGCGCGCTCGGCGCTTTCGGCGCTGAAGGAGATGGGGGCGCGCGAGGCGGCGATTGCCGCTGTTCTTGCTGAAGGCGGACCGCTCAAGGATTTTCTCGTCGGCGCGCTCTCGCTCTCGCCCTACCTCAAGGACATTGCGGCGATCCGGCCCCAACTTTTGGCGCGCGCGCTGGAGGAGGCGCTGGAGCCGCAGCTGGAGGCGGCCCTGGCTGACGCGCGTGACTGCTGGCAGCCGCGCATGGATGGGGTGACCCCAACCGAGGCCGAGGTGATGACCGCATTGCGCGATGCCAAGCGGCAGGTGAGTTTCCTGCTGGCGCTCGCCGATCTCTCCGGGCTGCTGCATGCGCGCGAAACGACGCAATGGCTGACGAAGCTTGCCGATGCGGCGGTGGCGGCGGCCATGGATCACCTGCTGCTGGCGTCTCATCACGCCGGCAAGCTGCGGCTTGCCGATCCCGCACGGCCGAGCGACGCTTCAGGCCTGATCGTGCTCGGCATGGGCAAGCTCGGCGCGGGCGAACTGAACTATTCCTCCGACATCGACATCGTCGTCTTCTTCGATCCGGACAGCGGCATTCTGCCGGACCCGGCCGAAGCGACCGAAGTGTATGGTCGCATGATGCGCCGGCTGATCCGCATCCTGCAGGAGCGGACGGGTGACGGGTATGTGTTTCGTACCGACCTACGCCTGCGGCCCGATCCCGGTTCGACACCGCTTGCGGTGCCCGTCGAAGCGGCGCTGATCTATTATGAGGGGCGCGGCCAGAACTGGGAGCGGGCCGCCTATATCAAGGCGCGGCCGATGGCCGGTGATCTGAAGGCCGGCGAGGCTTTCCTGCGCGAAATAACGCCCTTCGTTTTCCGCAAATACCTCGACTATGCGGCGATCGCCGACATCCACTCGATCAAGCGGCAGATCCATGCCCACAAGGGGCATGGGGTGATCGCGGTCAAGGGGCATGACGTGAAGCTCGGGCGGGGCGGCATTCGCGAGATCGAGTTCTTTGCACAGACGCAGCAGCTGATTGCCGGCGGCCGCGTGCCGGCGATCCGCGAGCGACGCACGGAGGCTGCCCTTGCCGCGCTTGCCCAATCCCGCTGGATCACGCCGGAAATCGCCGCCGAACTGACAGAAGCCTACTGGTTCCTGCGCGATGTGGAGCATCGCATCCAGATGGTGCGCGACGAGCAGTCCCACCGCCTTCCGGAGACCGAGGCCGAGTTGAAGCGCATTGCCTATATGCTGGGCTTTGCCGACACGGCGACGTTTTCCGCTCGTCTCGAAGATGTGCTCCGCCGTGTCGAACGTCGCTATGCGCGCCTGTTCGAGCAGGAGGCGAAGCTTTCGGCCGGCGAGGGCAATCTGGTCTTCACCGGGCAGAACGATGATCCGGAGACGCTGGTCACGCTGTCGAAACTGGGTTTCGAGCGGCCGGCGGACATGTCGCGGGTGATCCGCACCTGGCATTACGGGCGCTACCGGGCGACGCAATCCGTCGAGGCGCGCGAGCGGCTGACGGAACTGATGCCGGAGCTTCTCTCTGCCTTTGGTGCGAGCAAGCGCGCCGATGAGGCATTGCTGCGCTTCGACGGTTTCCTGAAGGCGCTGCCGGCGGGCATCCAGCTGTTTTCCCTCCTTGGCAACAATCCCGGTCTGCTGTCGCTGCTGGTGATGATCATGGCGGCGGCGCCAAGGCTCGCCGATATCATCGCCGCGCGCCCGCATGTGTTCGACGGCATGCTCGATCCCGGCCTGATGCAGGAAATGCCGACGCGGCATTATCTCTCCGAGCGGCTGACGACCTTTCTCGGTGGCGCCCGCCATTACGAGGAGGTGCTGGATCGGCTGCGCATCTTCACCGCCGAACAGCGCTTCCTGATCGGCATTCGCCTGCTGACCGGAACGATTTCCGGCGTCCAGGCCGGCCGCGCCTTTACCGATCTCGCCGACCTTGTCATCGAACAGGCGTTGGCGGCGGTGCTTGGCGAGATGGCGCAGGCGCATGGGACCTATCCCGGCGGCCGCGTCGCCGTTCTCGGCATGGGCAAGCTCGGCAGTTACGAGCTGACGGCGGGCTCCGATGTCGACCTGATCCTGCTCTACGACTATCCGGAGGCGGTGCAGGAATCGGATGGTGCAAAGCCGCTCGATGCCATGCGCTATTTTACCCGCGTGACGCAGCGGCTGATCGCGGCCCTTTCGGCACCGACGGCGGAGGGGATCGTCTTTGAGGTGGATCTGAGACTGCGTCCCTCCGGCAACAAGGGGCCGGTCGCCACCCGTATCAATGCCTTCCGAAGGTATCAGGAGGAGGAGGCCTGGACCTGGGAACACATGGCCTTGACGCGGGCGCGCCTTGTCTGCGGTGACGAGAGCCTGATGGCCGAGGCCGGCCAGGTGATCGCCGATGTGCTGACAAGACCGCGCGACCGCCAGAAGACGGCGGCGGACGTTTCCGACATGCGCGCGCTGATCGAGCAGGAAAAGCCGCCACGCGATCTCTGGGATTTCAAGCTGATCCCCGGCGGGCTGATCGACATCGAATTCATCGCGCAATATCTGCGGCTCGTCGCGCCGTCCGGGGCGGCGGGGCAGGGCGATGAGGCGGCCGTCTCGATGCGCGGGACAGAGGCGGCGCTGCGCCGGAATGCCGGCGGGCGTCTGAGCCCGGACGATCTGGAGACCTGCGTGACGGCGCTCCGGCTCTATACCGAACTCTCGCAGATCATCCGGCTGTGCGTGGAAGGCGCTTTCGACCCGAAGGACGCGCCGGCCGGCCTGATCGAGCGGTTGTGCACGGCGGGCGATGCACCGAGCCTCAAGCTGATCGAGGCCGAGGTCAAGCGGCTGTCGAAGAGCGTGCGATCGATCCTGCAGGCGTGCCTGTCCCAGCGCAGCAGCCCCGCTGCTGAGGAATGAACAGCGCAACGACGGTGCCGCGATCGACGGCCGAGCGGATGCGCATGGTGCCGCCATGCAGCGTGACCAGCGAGCGCGAGATGGCGAGACCGAGGCCCGAGCCGCCCTTGCTCTTGGCATACTGGCTCTGCACCTGTTCGAAGGGCTGGCCGATCTTGCCGAGTGCGGCCTTGGGAATGCCGATGCCCGTATCGGCGATGGTGAGCCAGATGCCGCGCTCCGACTGGCGGGCACGCAGTTCCACACGGCCGCCCTCGTTGGTGAACTTGACCGCATTGGACAGGATGTTGAGGAAGATCTGCTTCATGGCGCGCCGGTCGCCATGCATGTGCAGGCCGGAGGTGACGCGCTGCGTGACGGCGATCAGCTTGGCTTCCGCCGGCATGGCAGTCAGGCGGATGCTCTCCTCGATCAGCGGCGCGAGATCGATGCTCTCGCAGACGATCTTCATGTGACCTGCCTCGATCTTCGACATGTCGAGGATGTCGTTGATGACGTTCAGCAGATGCTTGCCGCTGTCATGGATGTCGCGGGCATATTCGCTGTATTTCGGCGAGCCGACCGGGCCGAACATGCCATTCACCAGGATTTCCGAGAAGCCGAGGATGGCGTTGAGCGGCGTGCGCAGCTCGTGGCTCATATTGGCGAGGAATTCGGATTTTGCTTTGTTGGCGGCCTCGGCGCGTTCCTTTTCTGCCTGATAATTGGCATTGGCGACGGAAAGCTCCGCCTTCTGGCGCTCGAGCTTCTTCTGCGAGGCCGAGAGATCGCCGATGGTGGCCATCAGGCGGCGCTCGGATTCACGCAGGCGCTCCTGATGGCGCTTCAGAAGCGTGATGTCGGTGCCGACGGACACCATGCCGCCATCGCGCGTGCGCCGTTCGTTGATCTGCAGCCAGCGCTCGTCGGCAAGCTGCACCTCTGTGGTGCGCGAAAAGCCGTTATGATCCGGATCGACGATGCGCCGCTCGATGACCGGGCGGGCGGCCGCGGCCGTCACCACGCTCTTTTCGGTGCCGGGCACCAGCACGGTGTCCGGCAGCCCGTAGGCCTGCTGGAAGTGGGTGTTGCACATCACCAGACGGTCGTTCTTGTCCCACAGCACGAAGGCTTCGGAGGTGCATTCGATGGCGTCCGCCAGACGCTGGTCGGCCTCCGCATAGCGCTGGGCGAGACGGTGCTGTTCCGTCACGTCCATGGCAATCCCGATCACATGGGTGCGGCCGCTGCTCGACTTCATCACCTGGGCGCGGGCGCGCATCCAGACGTAATGGCCAGCCGCATGGCGCATGCGGAACACCTGGTCGATCTGCTTGGCATTGCCGCGGCCGACGGCACGCGCCAGTGCAAACAGGTTGCCATCGGCCGGGTGCATCAGTCGCGCGGCTTCGCTGAACGAGAGCATGTTGTTGCCCGGCGGCAGGCCGAGCATTTCATACATGGAGCGCGACCAGAACAGCCTGCGGTTGGCGAGATCGAAATCCCAGAGGCCGCAGCGTCCGCGCGACAGCGCCGTTTCGACGCGCATGTTGGATTCCAGGAAGATCTCGTCGGCGTCGCGGGCGCGCTTCACCTGCATGTAATAGGCGTAGAGAATGACGAGCAGCACCGAGGAGATGCCGGTGAACAGGGTGACGTTGAGCGACACCTGCTGGCGCCAGAACTGATCGGCGCCTTCCAGCGAATGGCCGGCGACGACGAGCCCGCCTTGCGGGCCGCCAAGCGCGCGGATAGAGGCGTAGTGCGGGATTTCGTTGAAAGCCGTCTCGATCACGCCGTCATCGCCGCCGAACCGGCGCAGGGCGACCATTTCCGGCAAAAGGGAATCCAGGCGCTGGTTGATGTAGGCACTGGCCTGCGGCGTGCCGCCGAAGATGCGACCGCTGGAATCGACCAGGATGACAAAGGCGCCGGCCTGTAGCCGGTTCTTCGGCAAAAACAGCGCCAGCCGCTCTTCCGCCGCCTTGCGGTCATCGGTTGCAAAGGCCTGCTCGTGGCCGGAAAACGCAGCAGCACTCGCCGACGCCAAAAGCGCGGTGGACTGGCGGGCGGCCTCCTCCATGCGGGCGCGTTCCGACACCAGACCGAGCAGGCGAGAGGCCGCGATCACGGCGAGGAAGGCGATGATCAGCAGGGGGATGGAGCGCTTCAGCCAGAGTTCGGCGCTCGGCAGGTCTTCCAGCCGGCGCCGCAATACACGCAGCCCGTTTCCGTCGCCGAGCGCGACGCCCAGCCAATCCGGAAATTTGAAACGCAACCGTTCTCCGGCTGCGGTTTCCCGCTGCACGTCCGCCATCGCTCTGATTGATCCCTCATGCTGATTCGCAATGCCGCTTGCGAACTATGCGCAGTGAATCAAAGCCGATTCGGCTTGTCCAGAGCGTGTGGTCATAAATTGTTAACCATGACGCCGGGTTTTTGCCGCAGCCGGAATCAGCGGCTGCAGGGATTGCCACGACAAAGCTTCAGGTGGTGGCAGTCCCGCCAATCACTCAGTCCTGGATCATCCGCTCGACGATGTCGCGAACATCGGTGGAGAGGCTGGCAGCGGCCGAGATCTCGCCCAGCGCGGTGCGGGCATGCTCGGCGCGGGTCGGTTCCAGCGACCGCCAGGAGCGCATGGAGGTCAGGATGCGCGCGGCAAGCTGCGGATTGCGCGGATCGATCGCCAGGATCTGCCTGGCCAGGAAGCGGTAGCCCTCGCCATCCTTGCGGTTGAAGCCGGTCGGATTGGCAAAGGCGAAGGTGCCGATCAGGGCGCGCACGCGGTTCGGATTGGTGGCGACGAAATGCGGGTCTTCCATGAGGGCGCGCACGCGTGCCAGCGTGGCAACACCTGGAATGGTTGCCTGGATCGAGAACCACTTGTCCAGCACCAGCGGATTGTCATCAAAACGCTTCAGGAAGGCGCCGAGCGCATTGGCGGTGGCGGCCTCGCCGGGGAAACGGTGGGCCAGCACCGTCAGTGCCTGTGTCATGTCCGTCATGTTGTCGGCGCTGGCAAAGGCGTCTGCCGCACGCGCAACCCCGCCATCGAGATAGGAGAGGTAGGAGAGGGCGCTGTTGCGAAGCGCCCGCCGACCGGCACTGGCGGCATCCGGCGTGAAGGCGCCTTCCGTGCGCATGCTGGCAAACAGGGCCTCGAAGGTGGCAGCCCCTTCGCGGGCAAGGTGGGCGAGGATTGCCTGACGGCCGGCATGGATGGCGTCCGGATCGTTGTTGCCGCCGAGCTCCCGGGCAATGTCCGCCTCACTCGGAAGGGCGAGCGCCTGCGCGCGGAAGGCGGGTTCCAGGTTTCCGTCGCCGGCAACCTCCAGCAGGGCCGCGAGAAAGGCCGGATCGCAGGTGATCTCCTTGCCGTCGCGCGCGTCGCGGGCCGCCTGCAGGAGGTTTGGCAAGGCGAGATCGGTCAGCGCCTGCCAGCGGGCGAAGAGATCGCTGTCGTGGCGTGCGATGTGGGCGAGGTCCGCCGGTGTCTGGCGGAAGTCGAGGTTGATCGGCGCCGAGAAGCCCCGGTTCAGCGACAGCACCGGCCGCGCGCCGATGCCGGAGAAGGTGAAGGTCTGGTGACGCTCGGTCAGATGCAGGACGTCGTCCGTCACTTCACCACCGGTGATGCTCGAGGGTTCGCCGATCGAGCCATTGTCAAGGATGAGGGCGAAGGAGAGCGGAATATGCATCGGCTCCTTGACGCTCTGGCCGGGTGTCGGCGGCACGTTCTGTTCCAGTGTCAGCACAAAACTCCGGCTGGCGGCGTCGTACTCTGCCGAGGCGGTGACCATCGGCGTTCCGGCCTGATGGTACCAGCGCGAGAACTGCGTCAGATCGCGGCCACTGACCTCTGCGAAGCAGGCAACGAAATCCTCCACGGTGGCCGCGTCGCCGTCATGGCGTTCGAAGTAGAGATCCATGCCCTGCTTGAACCGGTCGCGACCGAGAATGGTCGCGATCATGCGGGTGACTTCCGAGCCCTTCTCGTAGACGGTCGTCGTGTAGAAGTTGTTGATCTCGCGATAGGTGGTCGGGCGCACCGGATGCGCGAGCGGGCCGGCATCCTCCGGAAACTGCTCGGACTTCAGGTGGCGGACCTCGGCGATGCGCTTGACGGCGCGTGAGCGCTGGTCGGCGGAAAACTCGTGGTCGCGATAGACGGTCAGGCCTTCCTTAAGGCACAGCTGGAACCAGTCGCGGCAGGTGATGCGGTTGCCGGTCCAGTTGTGGAAGTATTCGTGGGCGATGATCGCCTCGATATTGGCATAGTCCTGGTCGGTGGCCGTCTCGGGATCGGCCAGCACGTATTTGTCGTTGAAGACGTTGAGGCCCTTGTTCTCCATGGCCCCCATGTTGAAATCGGAGACCGCGACGATCATGAAGATATCGAGATCGTATTCGCGGCCGAATCGCTCCTCGTCCCAGCGCATGGAGCGCTTCAGGGCGTCCATTGCATAGGCCGCGCGCGGTTCCTTGCCATGTTCGACATAGATTTTCAGCGCGACCTCGCGGCCGGACATGGTCGTGAACGTATCCTCGACGATGCCGAGATCGCCGGCGACAAGGGCGAAGAGGTAGCTTGGCTTCGGGAAGGGATCGAACCAGGCGGCGAAGTGACGGCCTTCGTCGTAATTGCCGCCGCCAAGAAAATTGCCGTTCGACAGCAGCACCGGATTGGTCGCCTTGTCGGCGATGATGGTCACCGTATAGGGCGCCAGCACGTCCGGCCGATCCGGAAAATAGGTGATGCGGCGGAAACCTTCCGCCTCGCACTGGGTGCAGTAGACACCGTTGGTGCGATAAAGCCCCATCAACTGGCCATTGGCTTCCGGATTGATGATGGTTATGACGGTCACTTCAAAGGGTGCTGCTTCCGGCAGGTCGCGGATGACAAGACTGTCCGGCGTCACGTCGAATTGCGCGGCCGGCAGTTCGTTCTGGTCGAGACGCAGTTCCGCCAGCGTCAACTCGTCGCCATCGAGCACAAGGGGTGCCTTCGGATCGGCGCCGTCGCGGCGATGAAAGATCAGCCTTGCCTCAAGGCGCGTTGCTGTCGGATCCAGTTCAAAGGTAAGATCGACGCGTTCCAGGATGAAGTCAGTGGGGCGGTAGTCTGCCAGATGGACAATCTGACCCGTATCTGTGCGCATGATGTTCCCTGGTCTGGACTTGCCGGATGGCGTCTGTTCGTCGTTCGACGGTTGCGATTTTGGCTGCAATATTGCATCCAAACCTGAACGATTGTTAAAACTCGCGTCAAAAGACCTCGCCTGGAGCGGGGCGGTTCCGGATTTTTCCATATTGATGAATCCATCACAAGTCGTGATGTGTCATTTCTTCCCTTTGCGTTAGTTTGAGGGGTATGAGTCCTGTTCCGGCCCGGTTTGCCGCGGTCGTGTCTGCCGTGAGCGATTGAATGAGTGCCGAAGCGCAGAATCCCTTAAGGGGGATTGCGATGAAAGTGATGTCCGTCATTGTGTTTCTGGGAATGCAGACGTGCATCAAGTCGGCCGGCGACGGCATCCCGGCCGGTCAGATCACCTTCTTTCGCTCCGCCTTCGCGCTGGTCCCGATCCTGATCTATCTCGCCGTCCGCGGTGATCTCAACACGGCCTTTCGCACTGACAGTCCGGTCGGCCACCTGAAGCGCGGCATTCTCGGCATCGGCGGGATGGCCTGCGGCTTTTATGGCCTCATTCATCTGCCGCTGCCGGATGCCATTGCGATTGGCTATGCCTCGCCGCTGATGGCGGTGATCTTTGCCGCGCTGATCCTGAAGGAGACCGTGCGCATCTACCGCTGGACGGCGGTCGCCATCGGCATCTTCGGGGTGCTGATCATTTCCTGGCCGAAGCTTTCGCTGTTCAGCCATGCCGGGCTCGACAGCGGTCCGGCCATGGGGGCGGCCTCCGTGCTGCTGGCGGCGGTGCTGGGCGGCCTTGCCATGGTGCAGACGCGCCAGCTGGTGCGGACGGAAAAGACCTCGACCATCGTCGTCTATTTCTCGCTGACGGCGGCCGTCCTGTCGCTGGTCAGCCTGCCGTTCGGCTGGGTGCCGCTGACCCTGGAGGAGAAGATCTTCCTGGTCTCCTCCGGCTTCTTTGGCGGTCTCGGGCAGATCTTTCTCACAGAAAGCTACCGGCATGCCGATGTCTCGACGGTGGCGCCTTTCGATTATTCCTCGATCATTCTCGGTATCGGGATTTCCTACGTCCTGTTCGGCGATGTGCCGACCATCCAGATGCTCATCGGCACCGCCATCACGGTCTTGGCTGGCATCTTCATCATCTACCGTGAACACCAGCTGGGGCTGGAACGCAAAGCGGCGAGGAAGGCTTCCTCGCCGCCGACGTGACTGCACCTGCCTCTCAGAGGCGTATCAGAGCGGGATTGATGAGGCCGGATGTGCGGCGCGTTCGCTTGCGCCTGCCGAAAGCGTGAGTTCGCGGCTGGCGCGCACGGCAGCGCCGATGCTGGCAAAGGTGTCACGCAGCGACTTGAAGCAGCGGATGGGGTGGCTCATCGCAATCTCCCGGAAATCGACTCAGCGTTCGCGAAAATCGGCAAAGATCGCCGTCGGGCGCGTCAGCATGCCACGGCGGGCGCTGGCGCGGGCTGTCAGCTGCTCATGCGTGGCTGTCCCGAAGCGGTGGTAGCCTTGCGTCGAACGCGGCGAAAGGCCTGCGAGACGCAATGTCTCGAAGCCGGAGTGAATGGGGCGAATACGCGTGGTCATAGCCTTGGTTCCTAAATCTGTTCCTCCCAAGACATGTCCTAATATTGCACTGCAACATCAAATGGGCAACCGGTCGCGCCGCGTCGCTGCCATGCGCAAGTTGCATGGCTGCTTTCATAAAATTTTAAGATCGACGATTCGCCTCCCGCTTCAGCCGGTAAGGCCGTGACGGAAGGTCAGCAAATCCTGCCAGGCAAGCGCCTTGTTGGCCGGTGCGGTCAGAAGGTCCTGCGGGTGGAGGCTGGCGAGCGCGCGGACGGTGAGGGGCCCGAGGGCAATATCCCGCCATGTGCCGCGCAGGCTGAAGATGGTGCCATCCTCGCCGAGAAAGAAGCGTGCCGTGAAATTGCCGAGCAGCAGCAGTCGGCGTGGTGCCGCGAGCTGGATCTGCCTTTCGATGAACGGGCGGCAGATCTCCATCTCTGCCGGGGAGGGGGCACGGTTCCCCGGTGTACGCCAGGGCACCACGGTCGAGAGCAGAACCGTATCGCGCGCCAGTCCGATCGCTGAGAGCATGCGATCGAGAAGCTGGCCCTGCCGGCCGCAGAAGGGAAGGCCGTCGCGATCGTCATCGGCAGACGGCATGGGGCCGAGCACCATGATGCCGGAGGCCGCGCTGCCGGTGGCAAACACGGTGGAGCGCGCGCCGTTCTTCAGATTGCAGCCGCCAAATCCTTCCAGCGCCTGTCTCAACGCCTCCAGCGTTCCAGCACTCTCTGCCGCAAGACGGGCGGCTGCTACCGCATCCGCATCGGGTACGGCGACGGGTGCGGCAGGCGCAGCGCCTCGCGGCGCCGCGCCTGCAGAGGCGCGTTCAGCAGGTCCGCCGGCAGCCGGGCCGACGGGCGCCGCCTGCGGGGTGGCCGGCCGGTCGCGCCGTTGCGCGGCGCGCGCCGCCCGCTGTTCGGCAAATTCTGCAATGCGGTCAACGGGTGTCTCCTCCAGCAGCCAGTCCACGCCGCAATCCGCATAGAAATGCAGAAGGGCGGACAGTGCTGCGGGAGAGAGGGGCTCGGCTGACGTCATGCCATGACCTTAGCGGAAGCGAGCCTCGCGAGAAAGCCAATGGATGACGTTTCCCTCACGCCGCCCACTGCTCAACATCGCCGCTTTCGCCGATCAGCGCCAGACCATGGGCGATGGAGAGAAGCTCGCCGCCGCTTTCGATGCGGTCCTCGCTGAAGCGGCGGCGGAAGATGTTGCGCACGGCCGGCACGAAGGAGGTGCCGCCGGTCAGGAACACCTTGTCGACCTGGTCGGCGGCAGTATTGGTCTTCACCAGAACCTCGTCCAGCGCTTCCTCGATGCGGGCGAGATCATCGGCGATCCAGCCCTCGAAATCGCTTCGCTTGACCGTCTTGTGGCCGGCCTTGCCGAGCGGGGCGAAATGAAACTCCGCCTCTTCCGTCTGTGACAGGGCCATCTTGGTCGCCGAGATTGCCTGGTAGAGCGGATAGCCCTCGTCATGCTCGATCAGTTCGATGAAGAGTTCGAGCTTGTCCGGTTCCGTTGCGGAGCGAACCAGAGACTGGAGGTCCGTGAATTCGCGCGTGGTCTTGAAGATCGACAGCTGGTTCCAGCGGCCGAAATTCGCATAGTAACCGGCGGGCACATCCAGAAGCTTGCCAAAGCTCTTGAAATGGCTGCCCTTGCCGATTTCGGGCGAGACGAGATTGTCGATCAGCCGGTAATCGAAATGGTCGCCGGCAATGCCGACGCCGGAGTGGCCGATCGGAACAGCGCGCAGCTGGCCGGCATGGCGTTCGAAGCGGATCAGCGAATAGTCGGTGGTGCCGCCGCCGAAATCTGCCACCAGCACATTGGCATCGCGCGTCAATGACTGGGCGAAGTAATAGGCAGCCGCCACAGGCTCGTAGACGTAGTGGATTTCCGGAAAGCCGAAGCGGGAGAGGGCTGCCTGATAGCGCGTCAGCGCCAGCGACTCATCCGGGTTGGCGCCGGCAAAGCGCACCGGGCGTCCGACCATCAGCCGCGAAATGTCGGAGGGCCATGCCTCGCCGGCATAGGCCTTCAGGCGGCGCAGAAACACCTCCATCAGATCCTCGAACTGCTGGCGCCGGGCAAAGACGAGGGTGGCCTGAAAGGCGGCGCTCGCCGCAAAGGTCTTAATCGACTGCAGGAAACGGCAATCGCCGGGATTGTCGATGAACATGCGGATCGCCGCCTGTCCCGCCTCGACCTTGAGCGCCTGCACGCCGAGCGCGGCATCCTTCATGAAGGAGAGCGCGGTGCGCATGCTGTCGCTGGTGCCGGCGCTGCTGGTGAAGGGCAGCGAATGGGTCGTGGTGGCGCCGGCATCGGCCAGCGCCAGAACGGTATTGGTCGTGCCGAAATCGAGCCCGAGCGCGCGTGACATGCGTCTCTTCCTTCACAATGTTGACGTGAGAGTTGCGGTGAAAGGGCCTCTTGGGCCGAAAGGAGCGGCCTTTTCGCACAGGCTTGACCGCGATACAAGGGAGCGGCGAGGGGGAGCGGATGCCCGCATCCCCGGTCGTTGCTGTATTGCCTGTTGCGCACCATGCCTGCGATGCGAGGAAGCCGATCATGTCCCGTCCCTTTGCCGGCCACTCCCTCTGTCTGCTTCTTGCGCTTCTGGTTGCCGCGCCGGATCAGGGACTGGCACTCACCTGCGAGAAGCTCAATGCCGCCGAGGTGAAAAGCCTGCGCCGTGCCGTGGAGAAGGAGCCGGATGCGCCGCGCGCCCTTCCACGCGTCCACACCGAAGGCACGCTGCCGCATCAGGGCATCCGGGACGAGAGCATTGCCGCGGAGAAGGACTGGCCGCTGATGCGCCGGCTGGCGCTGCTTTACCGCGCCGGACACCGGCCGGAGGATCTGAGCCGCGCAGAACGCCTGCTGGACGCCTGGGCCAAGACCTACAGGCCGAGTTTCAATCCCATCGACGAGACCGGGCTTGATGCGACGATCGATGCCTACGCGCTGCTGGCGCCCGATCTGGATGATGCGACCCGCAGCGCGGTTTCCGCCTTTCTGCGAAAACTGGGGGAGGGCTATCTCAGGCAGCTTGAGCACAATCTCGACCCTTCCAAGGGCTCCTGGATCAACAACTGGACATCGCATCGGGTGAAGCTCGCCGCACTCTCAGCCTTTGCGCTGCACGACAAGGCGATGATCGACAGAGCCGAGGCCCAGTTCGTTGCGCAACTCGCGCGCAATATTGCGCCTGACGGGGAAACTGTGGATTTTCGCCAGCGCGATGCCCTGCATTATGTCGTCTATGACCTCGAGCCGCTTTTGCGGGCGGCGGTGGAGGCAAAGACGGAGGGGATGGACTGGTACCGTCTGAAAGGGCCGCAGGGTGGCGATCTGCGCGCCGCGCTCGACTGGCTGCTGCCCTATGCCGCCGGTGAGAAGCCCCATCAGGAATTCGTGCATTCCACGGTGACGTTCGACGCCGAGCGACGGCAGGCCGGCGTCAAGGGCTTCGAGGGGATGTGGGACCCGGCACTCTCCGGCCGGCTCTACCGGATGGCGGCGCAACTCGACCCCCGCTATGCCTCCATCGCCGACCGGCTGGACGGTCAGGACCTCTGCCGAAAACCCTGAGCGAGCCGCCCAAATGACAATGTCCCGCCATTGGAGTGGCGGGACATTGGAAGTGCTGCGTTGCGCAGCACGAAGGAGTGCCCGCAGGGTTACTCTGCGGCAAGCGGGGTGACGGCACCAGTGCCGTCATTGTCGGCTTCATGATGCGTCTGCTTGCGCGAGAACAGCCGCTGCAGGCCGCGTCCCAGACGGTCCATCTCGACGAAGATGACCGGCGTGATGAACAGCGTCAGCAATTGCGAGACGATGAGGCCACCGACCACCGCAATCCCGAGCGGCTGGCGCAGTTCCGAGCTTGCGCCGGAGCCCATTGCAATCGGCAGGGCGCCGAGCATGGCGCAGAAGGTGGTCATCATGATCGGCCGGAAACGCCGCACGCAGGCCTCGTGAATGGCAACCGCGGTTGCCTCGCCCTTGTCGCGCATCAGTTCCACCGCCACGTCGATCATCATGATGGCGTTCTTCTTGACGATGCCGATCAGCATCAGAAGGCCGATGAGCGCGATGACCGAGAGGTCGAAGTTCATCACCTTCAGCGCGAGAAGCGCACCAAATGCCGCTGCCGGAAGACCGGACAGGATGGTCAGCGGATGGATGAAGCTTTCATAGAGCACGCCGAGCACCACGTAGATCGTCAGCACGGCGGCCAGGATCAGCAGGCCGGTATTGCCCTGGCTCTGCTGGAAGATCGCCGCCGTTCCGCCATAGGAGGTGAAGACGTCGCTCGGCATGCCGATGTCGCGCTTGATCTCGTCGATCCGCTGGGTCGCCTGGCTGAGCGCCACGCCATCCGGCAGGTTGAACGAGACCGTGGTGGAGACCAGCTGGCCGGTCTGGTTGATCGTTACCGGCGACTGCTTGCGCTCGACGGTGGCGAAGTTGGAGAGCGGCACCAGGGTGCTCGTCTTGCTCGACAGAACGTTGATGTCGCGCAGGAACTGGTCGTCCCAGGGCTTCGAGCGGTCGAACTCGACAATCACGTCATAGCTGTCGCCGGTCGACTGGATCTGGGCTGCGGTATAGCCGCCGAAGGCCATTTCCAGCGTCTTGCGCAACTGGTCGTTGGTGATGCCGTAGGCGGCTGCCTTGTCGGTATCCACCTTGATGTCGGCGGCGATCGCCCCGTTCTGGGCGTCGGAGGTCACGTCGGTGAACATCCGGTCGCGCAGCAATGCAGCCTGGATCTTGCCGGCCCACTCATTGGTGGTCGAGGCGTTCAGCGCCTGGATCACGAGCTGGTACTGCGAGGCCGTGCTGCGACCGCCGAAGCGCAGGCTCTGCTGCGGGGTAATGAAGGTCTTGATGCCGGCAACCCTGGCGGTCGCCTTGCGCAATTCGTCTATCGTCTGTGACAGTGGCGGGCGATGCTCCTTGTCCTTCAGCTCGACGAACATCGTGCCGTTGTTGAGGGGGCTGCGCGCATTGCCGCCGACGATGGAGGTGACGTGTTCCACGGCCGGGTTCTTCCCGATGATCTGCGCCACCTGTGCCTGCAGATCGCGCATGGCCGTGTAGGAAATGTCCTCGCGGGCACGGGTGGAGATCGAAAGGCGCCCGATGTCTTCCTGCGGGAAGAAGCTGGAGGGCAGCGTCATGAACAGCCAGGCCGAGGCGCCGACCGATGCGAGGAAGCTCAGCAGCACCACGCCGCGATGTCTCAGACACCAAGAGACCGAGCGGTCATAGCCGCGCAGCGTGTAGCCGAAACCGGCCTCGAACCAGCGGATGATGAAGGGGGGGCGCGAGGAATGGGAGGACAGGCGCGAACCGAGCATCGGTGTCACCGTCAGCGACACGATGGCGGAAGCAAGGATCGCAAGCGTCACCACCATGCCGAACTCGTTGAACAGACGACCGACAACGCCGCCCATCAGCAGGATCGGAATGAAGACGGCCACCAGCGAGATCGACATCGAGATGATGGTATAGCTGACTTCGGCGGCGCCCTTCAGTGCCGCCTCGCGCATCGGCAGGCCTTCCTCGTGCAGGCGAAGGATGTTTTCCAGCATGACGATCGCATCGTCCACCACAAGGCCGACGGACAGCGTCAGGCCCAGGAGCGAGATGTTGTCGATGCTGTAGCCCATCACATACATCGCGCCGAAGGTGGCGATCAGCGACAAGGGAACGGCAAGGCCGGGGATCACGGTCGCCATCAGGTGGCCGGTGAAGAGGTAGATCACCAGAACCACGAGACCGATCGTCAGCATCAGCGTGAATTCCACGTCCTTGATCGCGTCCTTGATCGCGGTCGAGGCGTCGTTCATCACGTTGAGATGCACGGAAGGCGGCAACTGCGCCTTGAGCGCCGGCAGCTTCGCCTTGATCGAATCCACCACGTCTACCGTGTTGGCATCCGGCTGACGCTGCACGGCCAGAATGATCGACTGCTTGCCGTCGTACCAGCTGCCGGCATCGAGGTTCTCGACGCTGTCGTCCACCTTGGCCACGTCGCCCAGATGAATCGGTGCGCCGTTCTTGGTGGCGATCACCAGCGTGCGGAATTCATCGGCATTGGTGCGCTGGGTCTTGGCATCGATGGTGAGACGCTGATCGGCCGTCTGCAGCGTGCCGACCGGAGTCTGGTTGTTGGCATTGGCGATGGCCGTGGTGACGGTATCGACGCCGAGTGCACGGGCCTGCAGGGCGTTCGGATCAAGTCCGACGCGCACCGCATAGGTCTGAGAGCCGTAGATGCTGACTTCGGCGACGCCGGGGAGGGTGGAGAGAAGCGGAGAAATCACGTCTTCGGCGATTTCATCCACCTTGGAACGCGGCAGTTCGTCCGAACCGACGGTGAGCAGCAGGATCGGCGCGTCGGCGGGGTTGGTCTTGCGGTAGCTCGGGGCCGTCGTCATGTTGCTCGGCAACTGGCGGGTTGCCTGCGAGATGGCGGCCTGCACGTCGGCTGCGGCAGCGTCGATGTTGCGGTTCAGGTCGAACTGCAGAACGATCGAGGTATTGCCGAGCGAGTTGGTGGCGCTGATTTCACTGACGCCGGGAATGGTCTCGAACTTCTTGATGAGCGGCGTTGAAACCGAGGTCGCCATCGTTTCCGGCGATGCGCCGGACAAGGCTGCCGAGACGTTGATCGTCGGGAAATCCACCTTCGGCAGGGCTGCCACCGGCAGCTGGCGATAGCCCGCCAGACCGGCCAGGACGAGGCCAAGCGCCAGAAGCGTGGTGGCGACCGGCCTGTTGATACAGAAGGCTGGGATCATGGCGTGACGGCTCCCGTGACAGAGGCTGCATCGGCGACCGGCATCGGCTTGTCGCCGGCGAACTGTTCCACGACGCGCTGGCCGTCAGCCAGCTGGACCTGGCCTTCAACGACCACGTGATCACCTTCCGTCAGACCGGAGGCAATGGCGCTGAGGTCGCCGTTGGTGCGAAGGACGCTGACCTTCGTGGCATGCAGCCGGCCGGTATTGTCCACGGTATAGACGAAGGAGCCGTCAGCGCCGGGACGCACGGCGACCGTCGGCACGATGATGGAGCGGCCCGTCGGCTGGAAGTGCACGGTGACGTTGACGTTCTGACCCGGCCAGAGCGTGCCCTTGTCGTTCTTGAACTCCGCCTTGGCGAGCACGGTGCCGGAGCTTTCATCGACCGAATTGTCGAAGAAGGAGAGAATGCCGCGATCGGCAACGCCGCCGGTGGCGGCCGGATCGGCTTCAACGGCCACCGCATCGGTCAGGCCGCGATGCAGGTCCGGCAGGTAGCGCTGCGGCAGGCGGAAGGCGACGGAGATGGGATCGTAGCGGGTGATCGTGACGATCGTCGCGCCGGCACTGACATAGGCGCCGGGGCTGACGGTGATGTCGCCGAGGCGGCCGTCATAGGGTGCACGGATGTCGGTATGTTCCAGCGTCACCTGGTCGGATGCGAGCGTGGCCTTGTCGGCCTCCAGCTTGGCGGTCGCGGTATCGCGCGCGGCCTTGGCCTGCTCGTAGCTCTGCTGCGACTGCGCGTTCTGTTTCATCAGGCTTTCGGCACGCTGGAAGGCGGCAATCGCTTCGGCCAGCGTGGCCTCGTCGCTGGCAATGTTGGCCTTGTCCTTGTTGACGGTGGCAAGCGCTGTCCGATCATCCAGCTTGGCGATCAGATCCCCGGACTTCACCTCCTGGCCATCCTTGGCGGCGATGGAGATCACCAGTCCCTGCTGCAGTGCGGCAATGGTGGTCGTGTCGGCAGCTTCCGCAAAACCGTTGGCAGGCACGTCAAGTGCAAGGGTGCCCGTGGCGGCGGCCACGGTGCGGACGGTCATGGGGCCGCCATTGCGGCGCCCCTGGCCACCCTGTCCGCCCTGACCTTGGGTGCCGGCCTGCTGTGCACCGCCCTGACCCTGACCCTGACCCTGGCCCTGACCCTGGCGGCGCTGACCGGACCCGGCACCGTCTTCCGCGGAGGCCGCGCGATGCTGACCTTCTCCTTCGGCCTTGGTCGGCACGGTTTCACTGAGCCCTGCGGCGGCGGCAAGCTGACGCAGGCTTGGAATTTGCAGTGCGGCGGGGAGGGCATCCCGGTAATACCAGGCGCCACCGACGCCGATGGCGATGATGCCGAGAGAGGTCCAGAGCTTTTTCATGAGCGGGGCCTGAAAGCGTCGAGTGAAAGGAAACCGCCCATTGCTGCGATGCAATATGGCGATGCGACCAAGAAACGCCCAAGGCTTGCAAAAATCACCTTAAACTTCGGTAATGTACCTTGAAATTTCAGGGCTCCCGAAGACGTGAAGCTGCAATTTCCCGCAAAGGCGCCTCAGGGACGCGATCTGGAGGCGAACAGCAGGCCGATGCCTGCCAGAAAGACGAGGCCGCCGTAGAAAATCCACTGTGTCTGGCGGATCATGAAACTGGAGGCGGGGTAGGGGAAGTAGCCGCTGCCCTGGCCCATCCAGACAAGGCCGATCAGCAGGCAGAGGCCGGCAAGCACTGTCAACACGAGACGGGCAATGCGCATGCGTCAATCTCCTGGCGGTGTTTTCGGGCAAATGCCGCCCGGCCGACATCCGGCCGCGGGCGGTTACTGCAAGCGCGCCGTCCGGGGCGCACTGCCATCTGCTGCCCTACGGAGGACGCCGGACCGCCCCGTCCAGCAGATGATCCACCATAGCACGTCCCCGACATCCGGCAATGCGGATGTCGGGGACGTGGATCAACGGTCAGAGGGAGCGTGCGGCGCCACCGTCAACGCGGATCATGCTGCCGGTCACGTAGGCGGCCGGGCCTGAGCAGAGGAAGGCGCCCACAGCACCAAATTCTTCCACCGTGCCGAGGCGGCCGGCGGGAATGGTCTTGATCGAGGCCGAGCGCACCTCTTCGAGGCTCTTGCCCTGACGCTTGGCATTGGCGCCATCGAGTTCGTCGATCCGGTCGGTATGGATGCGGCCGGGCAGGATCATGTTGGCGGTGATACCGAAGCCGGCCACTTCTGTCGCGAGCGTCTTGTTCCAGCCGACCAGCGCGCCGCGCAGCGTGTTGGACAGCGCGAGATTGGCGATGGGTTCGATGACGCCGGACGAGGCGACCGTCAGGATGCGGCCAAAGCCCTGCGCCTTCATGGCCGGCAGGAAGGCATTGGTGAGCGTGATCACACGCAGCACCATGGTCTGGAAGAAACTCTCGAGCTTTTCCGCGCTCATGTCTTCCGAGGTGCCCGGCGTCGGCCCGCCGGTGTTGTTGACGAGAATGTCGAGACCGCCGAGCTTGTCATGAACCGCCTTCACCAGATTGGTGACCGCATCCTCCTCGCCAAGATCCGCCCAGACCCAGTCGGCCTTGCCCTTGCCTTCGGCATTGATGACACGGCAGTTTTCCGCCAGCGTTTCGCCGCTTCGGCCGCACAGCAGCACATGGGCCCCTTCCGCGGCGAGCGCCTTCGCAATGCCGAGCCCGAGGCCGCGCGATGAGGCGAGCACAAGGGCCCGCTTGCCGGAAATACCGAAATCCATGAAGTGATCCTTCTCGTTCTGCGTCTTGCGGCGCGTGCGGACCTCTGTCGTCGCAATGTCCGACGCGCGTCTTGTCAGGGGCGCTCATCTTGAAACAGGTGGTCCTCGCTTGGCAAGCGCCGGTCGTTTCAACCCGAACGGAAGGACCCTGGCGGGGGACGTGCCTTCGTGTCGGAATTTCTGCCTTTATTGACGTGAACGTAAACGTCATATAGTGTTTTCCACCGAATGAGGACGAGCCTGTCCATCCCGGTCATCCGCTGTCGCAAGTTGGCTCGACAAGCCGTCTGTGTTTTGACAAGGAAGGGGGGTGACAAGGGGTCAGGCCGAGCGGAGCATGAGAATGAGCGAGATGGAGCTTCCCGAACGCGAGAGTATGGAATTCGACGTGGTGATCGTCGGCGCCGGTCCTGCGGGACTGTCTGCCGCCATCCGCCTGAAGCAGCTTGACCCGGAGCTTTCGGTCGTCGTTCTCGAAAAGGGTGCGGAAGTGGGCGCCCACATCCTCTCCGGCGCGGTGGTCGATCCCATCGGCATCGACCGGCTGCTGCCGAACTGGCGTGCGGAAGAGGGGCATCCCTTCACCACGCCCGTCACGGACGATCATTTCCTCTTTCTGGGCCCCGCCGGCTCCGTCCGCCTGCCGAATGCCTTCATGCCGCCTTTGATGAACAATCACGGCAACTATATCGTCTCGCTCGGTCTCGTCTGTCGCTGGCTGGCGGGCAAGGCGGAGGAACTCGGCGTCGAAATCTATCCGGGTTTCGCCGCGACCGAAGTGCTCTACAATGACGAAGGCGCCGTGATCGGCGTCGCCACTGGCGATATGGGGATCGAGAAGAACGGCGAACCGGGGCCGAACTACACCCGTGGCATGGCGCTTCTCGGCAAATATGTTCTGATCGGAGAAGGCGTGCGCGGTTCGCTCGCCAAGCAGCTGATCGCCAGGTTCAAGCTGGATGAGGGGCGGGAGCCCCAGAAATACGGCATCGGCTTCAAGGAGCTGTGGGAGGTGAAGCCGGAGAAGCACAAGGCGGGGCTTGTGCAGCATTCCTTCGGCTGGCCGCTGGACATGAAGACGGGCGGCGGCTCCTTCCTCTACCACCTGCACGACAATCTGGTCGCCGTGGGGTTCGTCGTTCATCTCAACTACAAGAATCCCTATCTTTTCCCCTTCGAGGAATTCCAGCGATTCAAGACGCATCCGGCGATCTGCGATACCTTCGAGGGCGCCAAGCGCATCTCCTATGGTGCGCGTGCCATCACCGAAGGCGGCT
>NZ_VJMG01000004.1 GCF_007004135.1 Affinirhizobium straminoryzae | reverse complement strand
TGTTCGTCGGTCACGGCGAAGAGCGGATGGACATGTATCGCGGCAACTTCGAGATCGAGGATTACGTGGTGGAGCGCACGGCCCTCCCCCATGTTGAGATTGAGGGCAATCGCGTCGAGTTTTCCGTGGCGCGCGGGCTTGCGCCCCGCTTCGCGCTGACGGTGGACGGTCATCACATGCTGACGCAGGCGCTTGATGCCTCGATCAATCGCCTGTGGATCCGCATCGTCGCCGAAAGCGACGAGCATGTCTGGGGTGGCGGCGAGCAGATGTCCTATTTCGACATGCGCGGCCGGAGGTTTCCGCTCTGGACCTCGGAACCCGGCGTCGGTCGTGACAAATCGACGGAGATCACCTTCAAGTCCGACGTGACGGGCAAGGCCGGCGGCGACTATTACAACACCAATTACCCGCAGCCGACCTATATTTCGTCGCGCAGATATGCGCTGCATGTGGAAACCACGGCTTACTCCGTCTTCGATTTCCGCCGCGATGGTTTTCACGAGATCGAAGTCTGGGCCGTACCGCAGCGGATGGAAGTCTTCGCCGCTCCGACCTTCGTGGATCTCGTCGGCCAGCTGTCCGAGCGCTTCGGCCGTCAGCCGCAACTGCCGGAATGGGTCTATGGCGGCGCAATTCTCGGTCTTAAGGACGGCGAGAACTCGCTTGTCCGCATGGAAAAGATGCGGGCAGCCGGCGTCAAGGTGTCCGGCCTCTGGTGCGAGGACTGGGTGGGACTTCGCCACACCTCCTTCGGCGCGCGCCTGTTCTGGGACTGGCAGGCCAACGAGACCCGCTACCCCAATCTGCGCCAGAAGATATCGGAGCTGAAGGCCGAGGGCGTGCGCTTCCTCGGCTACGTCAATCCCTATCTCTGCGTCGACGGTCCGCTCTATCCGATTGCCGATGCCAAGGGCTATTTCGCCAAGGATGAGCATGGAAAGACGGCGCTCGTCGACTTCGGCGAGTTCGACTGCGGCGTGGTGGATTTCACCAATCCGCAGGCCGCCGACTGGTTTGCAGAAGAGGTCATCGGCAAGAACATGCTGGATTACGGCCTGTCCGGCTGGATGGCCGATTTCGGCGAATATCTGCCGATCGACGTCAAGCTCGCCAATGGCATCGATGCCAAGCTGATGCATAATGCCTGGCCGACGCTGTGGGCCGAAGTGAATGCGAGGGCGGTGGCAAGCCGCGGCCAGACGGGCGACGCGCTGTTCTTCATGCGCGCCGGCTTCACCGGTGTGCAGGCCCATTGCCCGCTTCTGTGGGGCGGCGACCAGTCCGTCGATTTTTCGCGTCACGATGGTCTCGTCACCGTCATTTGCGGTGCGCTGTCCTCCGGCCTTCTCGGCAATGCCTATCACCATTCGGATATCGGCGGTTACACCAGCCTGTTCGGCAATGTGCGCACCGGCGAACTCATCATGCGCTGGGCGGAAATGGCGGCCTTCACCGCCGTCATGCGCAGCCATGAGGGCAACCGTCCGCGCGACAATCTCCAGATCGATCAGGACGAGACGGTTCTGGCCCATTTTGCCCGGATGACGACGATCTATGTGCATCTGGCGCCCTATCTCAAGACGCTCTCTGCGGAAGCGGCCAGAACCGGCCTTCCCGTTCAGCGCCCGCTCTTCCTCCATCACGAGGAGGACCGCGACACCTATGCGATCCAGGATGCCTATCTCTATGGCCGCGACCTTCTCGTCGCGCCGGTGTGGCAGGCGGGCGAGAGCGAACGGACAGTCTATCTGCCGAAGGGCGAGACCTGGGTGCATGTCTGGTCCGGCGCGGCGTTTGACGGCGGCCAGACGGTCACGGTTGCTGCGCCGCTCGGAGAGCCGCCGGTCTTCGCCCGCAAGGGTGCAGAGCAGGCGACCTTGTTCGACGCCTTGCGGACGCTCTGACCATGGCGCCTGGCAGTCTCGCCATCCTGCTCACGATCGCCGGTTTTGCCGCCTATACCCAGACGCTGACGGGATTTGCCCTCGGTCTCATCATGATGGGTGGTGTAGGCTTGAGCGGCGTCATTGCGCTTCCCGATGCGGCGGTGCTGGTCAGCATTCTGGTCATCGTCAATGCGGCGCAGGTGCTGGCCAAGGGCTGGCGGGACATCGCCTTTCGCCAGTTCGCGCCGGCGCTTGCCGCCAGCCTGCTGTTTCTCGGCCTGGGCTATGTCGTGCTGAACCTGATGGCGTCTGCCTCGCTCGATTGGCTGAAGGTGGTGCTGGGCGTGGTAATCGTGCTCTCCAGCATCCAGCTGTCCCTGAAGCCGGCGCCGCTCGAGACAATGTCCGGACCGCTTTCCTTTGCCGGGTTCGGTGCGGTGGCGGGCGTGATGGGCGGGTTGTTTTCCACGGCCGGGCCGCCGCTGATCTATCACTTCTATCGCCAGCCGCTGAGGCCCGCCTCGGTGCGTGAGACGCTGGTGGCGATCTTTGCCATCAATGCGGCGATCCGGCTTGTGATGGTGGCCGGTGCGGGGCAATGGCCCACCTCCGGTTTCTGGTGGGGCCTGCTGGCGATTCCGGTCGTGATGCTGGCCACCTGGGCGGCCAGGCGCTATCCGCCGCCGCTTTCGCCACTGGCCATGCGTCGCCTTGCCTTTCTTCTGCTGTTTCTCTCCGGTCTTTCGCTGGCGGTACCCGCCATTCTGAAGCTCGCGGCCGGGCACGGGTGAGCAGCGTTTGGACGTCTGCAAAAGGGGCTTCGAACGGGCGCCAACTGTGATACCAAGAGGCCGGATATCGGGAGGAGACTGCGAGAAAGGACCGGTGTGACCACGGGGGCGGTGAGGCCGCCTTGCGCGGATCGTCCGGCTTGATCGCCTCTTCCCGGCCTTGACATGCCGGCCGCATCGATGGCCGGCGCCCATGATCTGAATGCCATGACGGAAACGGGATCTGCCGCATGAAGGACTTCATTCTCTCGATCGACCAGGGGACCACCTCTACCCGCTCGATCATCTTCGACCGCACCTACAAGAGCCGCGGCGCTGGCCAGCAGGAATTCCCCCAGCATTTTCCGCAATCGGGCTGGGTGGAACATGAGGCCGAAGACCTGTGGACGACGACGGTGGAAACGGCCCGCAAGGCGATGGCAGCCGCCGGTGTGACCGCAGCGCAGATCGCGGCGATCGGCATCACCAACCAGCGCGAAACGGCGCTCGTCTGGGACCGCCGCACCGGCAAGGCGATCCACAGGGCGATCGTCTGGCAGGATCGTCGCACCTCCGAACGGTGTGCGGAGCTGCGCGCGGCCGGCCATTCCGATCTGGTTGCGGAACGTACCGGCCTGCTGATCGATCCCTATTTCTCCGCCACCAAGGTGGCCTGGCTGCTGGACAACGTTCCCGGCGCGCGCGTAGCCGCCGAACAGGGGCATCTCGCTTTCGGCACGGTTGACAGTTGGCTGATCTACAAGCTGACCGGCGGGCGGCGGCATGTGATCGACGTCACCAACGCGTCGCGCACCATGCTGTGCAATATCGGCACCGCCGACTGGGACGAGGACCTGCTGAAACTGTTCAACATTCCGCGCAGCATGCTGCCGGAAATCCTGAGCAATATCGACGGTTTCGGCGAGACGGATCCGGAGATCTTCGGCGGTGCGATCGCCATCCGCGGCGTTGCTGGCGACCAGCAGGCGGCAGTGATCGGCCAGGCCTGCTTCACGCCGGGCATGATGAAATCCACCTATGGCACCGGCTGCTTTGCCCTGCTGAACACCGGCGCCGACCGTGTGGCCTCGAAGAACCGCCTGCTCACCACCATCGCCTATCGCCTGAACGGCGAGATCCATTATGCGCTGGAAGGATCGATCTTCATCGCAGGCGCGGCTGTCCAATGGCTGCGCGACGGGCTGAAGATGATCGGCAAGGCCTCCGAGACCGCCGAGCTTGCCGCCAAGGCCGATCCCGGCCAGCGCGTTTATCTGGTGCCCGCCTTCACCGGCCTCGGCGCGCCCTGGTGGGATGCGGAGGCACGTGGCGCGATGTTCGGCATGACGCGCAACACCGGCCCTGCGGAATTTGCCCGCGCGGCGCTCGAATCGGTCTGCTTCCAGACCCGCGATCTGCTCGGCGCGATGCGCAAGGACTGGCCGGGCAATGCCGATATGCTGCTGCGTGTCGATGGCGGCATGTCGGCCAATGACTGGACGATGCAGCGGCTGGCCGACATTCTGGGCGTTGCCGTCGATCGCTCCGCCTCGACGGAAGTCACCGCGCTCGGGGCTGCCTGGCTTGCCGGCCACGGCGCCGGCATCTGGCCGGATCGCGACGGTTTTGCCGCCGAATGGCATCTGGAACGGCAGTTCGTGCCCTCCATGGCGTCGAGCGAGCGCGCGGACCTGCTGACCGGCTGGGATTCCGCCGTGCGCGCGACACTCGGCTTCGGCAAGTAAACGGGGGATAGGCGAGCGCCGTTCGCGGGGCTATGGTTCGCCGGTCCGTTGCCCGGTCGTCTGGCCGGGCCCGTTTGTCTGCAGGAGTGTTCGATGTTCAAGCCCAATCACCTGAAAGCCCGGCTGCTCGCTGGCGAAACCGCCTTTGGCTGCTGGGTTGGCGGCGGCACGCCGACCAATGCCGAGATCCTCGGCCATCTCGGCTTCGACTTCCTGCTTTCCGATCACGAGCACGGGGCGGGCGAAACCCGGGAAATCACCGAGGCGCTGAGAGCCATCGAGACCACCCCGACGCCGGCTGTGGTGCGCGTGCCTTGGAACGATCATGTCTTCCTGAAGCGCGTCATCGATGCGGGTGCGCAATCGGTGATGATCCCCTCCGTCGATACGCCGGAGGCCGGACGCGATGCGGTGAAGGCCTGCCTTTACCCGCCGCAGGGCATTCGCGGCTATGCGGCAAGCGTGGTCCGCGCCTCCAGCTATGGCACCGAGCCGGGCTATGTGGAAAAGGCCAATGCCAACATGCTGGTCATCCTGCAGCTCGAATCCTACACGGCGGTGGAACATGCTGCCGAGATTGCCGCCATCGAGGGCGCCGACGTGATCTTCATCGGCATCAACGATCTGGCCGGCTCTATCGGTCGGCTGGGCCAGACCGGTCATCCGGAAGTGCAGGCGCTGGCGCGTCGCGCCGAACGCGAGATTCTCGCCGCCGGCAAGGTTATGGGTACGGTACCGAATGCCGGGGCCAACGTGCATGAACTGCTGGAGCGCGGCTACCGATTCATTCCCGGCCCCTATGACGTGGCGCTGCTCAGAGACGCCGGATTTGCGGCCATGGCGGAATACCGCACCATCCAGGAGGCCCGCGCCCGCGGCGAGGCACCGCCCGTGGTGAATGCCAGTTCCTATTGAGGCGCCGCAGCCTGCTGCGTCAGCGCCTGTCGTCTGAGCAGCATGCCGAACAGATCGCGCGGCTCGTCGGGATCGGCGAGCAGGTCGAGCGTGTCGAAGCGCCCGGTTTCGCTGAGCTTGTCGCGCACATAGCGCAGCGCTGAAAAATCCTCCGTTGCGAAGCCGACGCTGTCGAACAGCGTGATCTGGTCTGCCCGCGTGCGGCCCGGCGCGCTGCCTGCAATGACCCGCCAGAGTTCGGTCACGGGGTGATCCTTGTCGAGCTGCTGGATTTCGCCCTCGATCCGGGTCTGCGGGGGAAACTCGACAAAAATGTCCGAGCGCAGCAGAATGTCCCGGTGCAGTTCCGTCTTCCCGGGGCAATCGCCACCGACCGCGTTGATGTGCATGCCGGCGCCGATCATGTTGTCGGTCAGAATGGTCGCGTTCTGCTTGTCGGCGGTGACGGTGGTCACGATGTCGGCACCTTCCACGGCCTGTTCCGCCGAGCCGCAGATCTCGATCGAGAAGCCGAGCGCGGAGAGGTTGTCGCGGCAGCGTCGGCTGGCCGCCGGGTCGATGTCATGGAGACGCAGCCGGTCGACACCGAGCAGCGCCTTGAAGGCGAGCGCCTGGAATTCGCTCTGCGCCCCGTTTCCGATCAGCGCCATGCAGCGGGCATTGCTGCGGGCAAGATGGCGTGCCGCCACCGCCGAGGTGGCCGCTGTGCGCAGCGCCGTCAGGATGGTCATTTCCGAGAGAAGCACCGGATAGCCGCTGTCGACGTCTGAGAGAACGCCGAAGGCGGTCACCGTCTGGCGGCCGCTTTTGGTGTTCTTCGGATGGCCGTTGACATATTTGAAGCCGTAGAGCCGGCCATCGCTGGTCGGCATCAGTTCGATCACACCGTCGCGGGAATGGGAGGCGACGCGCGGCGTCTTGTCGAAACTTTCCCAACGGTGAAAATCCGCCTCGATGTAACCAGCGAGTTCCCGCAGGAACCGTTCCGTGCCGATCGACAGCACAAGGTCCATCATGGCTTCGACGCTGACGAAGGGAACGAGGTTCAGGTTCTCAGGCATGATGTCTCCCAGGGGCTTCGGGTTTCAGTAACTTCGGGTGGGGCGATCCATGACCTTGCGGCCCATCAGGCTTGCGGTGAGATCCACCAGCAGGATGGCGGTGCGGCCGCGCTCATCGAGGAAGGGGTTGAGTTCCACCAGGTCGAGGCTGGTCACGAGGCCGCTGTCATGCAGCATTTCCATCACGAGATGCGCTTCGCGGAAGGTTGCGCCGCCCGGCACGGTGGTTCCGACCGCAGGTCCGACCGCGGGATCGAGGAAATCCACGTCGAGGCTCACATGCAGCAGGCCGTTGGCGGCGCTGACCTCGGCCAGGAAGCCGCGCAGCAGGGCGGCCACCCCATGCTCATCGATGGCGCGCATGTCGTGGACGGTCACCTCCGTGCGGGCAAGGGCTGCCCGTTCGGCGGGATCAACGCTGCGGATGCCGATCATGCAGACATGGGTGGCGGGTACGGTGGCGGCAAGATCCGGCAAATAGGGTGAGAAGCCGGGTTGCCCGGTGAAATAGGCAACCGGCACGCCATGCAGATTGCCGCTTCGCGTGCTGTCCAGTGTATGGAAATCCGTATGCGCATCGAGCCAGAGCACGAAGAGAGGCCGTCCCTCCTCGGTAGCCCGCCGGGCAATACCGCTGACGGAGCCCGCCGAAAGCGCATGGTCGCCGCCGAGGAAGATCGGCATGCCATCGACGCTCTCGCGATAGGCGGCCTCGGCAATGGCTTCGATCCAGCCGCGGATGAGGGGCAGGTTGCGCACGGTGGCGTTCGGGTGGGCCGGCGGATCGACGCTGAGGGGCGCGAGATTGCCGAGGTCCGACACCGTGTGGCCGAGCTCGCTCAACGCGGTGACGATGCCGGCGGTGCGCAGCGCGCTCGGTCCCATCTCGCAGCCGAGCTGCGAAGCGCCGTCCTGCAACGGAACGCCGATCAGTTTGCAATGCATGGGCAATCTCCTTCCTGAACAGGAAACCATGGTGGGGTGGCAATTCGAAGTCTGTGAATTGTCAATTTCAGCAGTATAGCTTATCAATGTGGCAGTTATTTCTGCCAGAATGGGGAACGGGTTGGACGATCTGGACACACGACTGATCACCTTGCTCCGCCATGATGCGCGGCGCAGCGTGTCGGATCTCGCGATTGCGCTCGGCGTTTCGCGCGCCACCGTGCGGGCGCGGATGGAGCGGTTGGAGGCGAGCGGCCGCATTCTTGGCTATACCGTCATCCTGCGGGCTGATGCGGTGGATCTGCCGGTGCGTGGCATCATGATGATCGAGATCGAGGGGCGTGTGACGGATCGGGTCATCAATGCGCTCGGCGGATTTCCGGAAGTGTCCGAGATTCACACCACCAATGGCCGCTGGGACCTCATTGCGGAACTGGGGGCCGCAAGCCTTGCGGAACTTGATGCGGTGCTGCGGCGTATCCGTCTGGTGCCCGGCATCACGGCAAGCGAAACCAACCTGCTTCTGGCGACGCCCCGCAGCACGCGCGCGAGACTGTGACAGGATCCCCTTTGCCAAATATTGCTGTTCCTTATAATGGATGGGAGCGCGCGGGAGAGGCGCAATCCGGCAAGGAATGAGGTCGGCATGGAGATGGAGCGCAGGTCCGGCAGCAAGCGCGAGGAGAACCGACAGCGCAACAGGGAGGCCATCAAGGCGGCGGCCTGGACCGTGTTTGCCACAAAGGGTCTCGACGCCTCCACCGTGCGCGACATCGTTGCGGCCAGCGGCGTTTCCATCGGAACCTTCTATAACTACTATGGGACCCGCGAGGCGGTCTTCCACGAAATCCTCGATGATCTCGCCGACCAGATCCGCAGCCTGAGCGGTGAAGCCCGTGCCCACGAAAGCGAGATCGAGCCGATGCTGGCCCAGAGCTATCGCGGCTTTCTCGAATTCATCCTCGGGCTGGATGGCGCGCTCGATTTCTGCGCCCTCAACCAGCACCATATCCGGTCTCGCCTGTTCACGCTCACGAGCACCGGTGGCCTGTTAAGTGATATTGAAAGAGATATGGTCCGGGTCATGCCCGCAGCGACGCTCTCGGCCAGTGAACGCACGCAAGCCGCCTGTCTCATCGTGGCGAATGCGCTGGAAGTGCTGCTGCAGTCCCGCAATGGCCAGCCGCTGGATATCGATGACACCAGCCGCTTCATCACCCGGCTGATCGTGCGTGGCATCGGCAGCTGGGACCGCCAAGATTAAAATTGACGCATCCGTCATTTTTGTTAGCCTTGCCTGTGCGTGGGAGGACGCAGGGATCATGAACGAGGCAGATTACATCATCATCGGCGCCGGACCCGCCGGGGCAGCGCTGGCTGCCCGGCTTGCGGCATCCCCATTGTCTCCAAGGATCATCCTCGTGGAGGCGGGCGGTGGACGCCCGTCACTGCTGTCGCAGGTGCCGGCCGGCATCGCGCTCAGGGTTCCCTTCCGCAACGGCGAGAATTATGCGCTGCAGACAGTTCCGCAACCGGGGCTGCAGGGGCGGCGCGGGTATGTGCCGCGCGGCCGCGGCCTGGGCGGATCGAGCCTGATCAATGCGATGATCTACGTGCGCGGTCAGCCGGAGGATTACGACCACTGGGCTAGTCTCGGTTGTGCCGGATGGTGCTTTGCGGATGTCTTGCCGCTGTTCAAGCGGGCAGAGGCCAATCTGCGCGGTGCAGACGCCTGGCATGGGGCGGAGGGCCCGCTTGTCGTCTCCGATCTTGCCTCGCCAAGTCCGGTCTCGCAGGACTTTATCCAGGCCGCCCTTGCCTGCGGCCTTGACGAAAATCCTGATTTCAACGGTCCGCAGCAGGAGGGCATCGGTCTCTATCAGGTGTTCCAGAAGAAGGGCCGGAGGCTGAATGCCGCTCGTGCCTATCTGGGCAATCCACCCTATCCCGCACATCTGGAGGTGCTGACGAAGACACGGGCGCTGCGCATCGTAATCACCGAGGGACGCGCCACCGGTGTCGTGGTGCATGGGCCGGGCGGTGAGCGCCGGCTTGAGGCCCGGCGGGAGGTGATCCTCTGCGGCGGTGCGATTGCTTCTCCGCAACTGCTGATGCTGTCCGGCATCGGCCCGGCGGCGCATCTCGTCCGCCATGGCATTCCGGTGATCCGCGATGTCCCGACTGTCGGCGAAAACCTGCAGGATCATCTGGATTATACGCTGAATGTGGCGCTGCGCGGCCGAGGCCTGCTGGGCTACACACCGACAGTGCTCGGCGAAATTCTTTCCGGCGCCCTTCCCTACCTGCGGCGGGGCACCGGCATCCTGTCCAGCAATGTTGCCGAGGCGGGCGGTTTCATCCGCAGTCGCCCGGACATAAACCGCCCCGATCTGCAGCTGCATTTCTGCACGGGACTGGTGGATGATCACGGCCGCCGCTTCCATGCCGCAACCGGTGCGGCGCTGCATGTCTGCGTGCTGAGGCCGCAGAGCCGGGGCACGGTACGGCTTGCCTCCGCCGATCCGCACCGCGCCCCCGAGATCGATCCACGCTTCCTGTCGGAACCTGCCGATCTCGATCTTCTGGCGGCAGGCGCCCGCATCGTCCACCGCATCTTTGCCGCCGAGCCGCTGGCCCGCCATCGTGGCCGCGTGCTCTATCCGGTGGATGTGCACGACGAGGCGGCGCTGAGGGCGATGATCCGGGCGCGGGCCGATACCATCTATCATCCCGTCGGCACCTGCAGGATGGGCGCCGACCCCGCCTCCGTCGTCGATCCCAGCCTGAGGGTCAGGGGCATCGCCGGGCTGCGGGTGGCCGATGCCTCGATCATGCCGACACTGATCAGCGGCAACACGCAGGCACCCACCGCGATGATTGGCGAGAAGGCGGCCGATCTCATTCTGGAAGGACAGCCATGAACGGGCAGACGACAATGCGCGCAATCTTCGACAGGCAGCATGCGGCCTCCCGGCGAGAGCCCGCGCCGGATCTTGCCGCGCGCCGTGCCGCGTTGCGGCGCCTGGAAAAGCGCCTGGTCGCCAATGCCGATGCCATTGCCGGGGCCATCGCGCAGGATTTCGGGCACCGCTCCCATGACGAGACGCGGCTGCTGGAACTGCTCCCGGCCATTCGGGCCCTGCGCCACGCCCGGCGCCATGTGGCGGGCTGGATGCGGCCGAGGCGGCGCGCCGTCGATATCGTGTTTCAGCCGGCCCGCGCGGAGGTGCGCCATCAGCCGCTCGGCGTGGTTGGCATCATTTCGCCTTGGAATTACCCGCTGCTGTTATCCGTCGCACCGCTCACGGATGCGCTGGCGGCAGGTAATCGCGTCATGCTGAAGCCGTCGGAACTGACGCCAGCCTTCTCGGCGCTGCTGTTCCGGCTGATCGACGAAACCTTTTCACCGGACGAGGTCGCCGTCATGACCGGCGGTGTGGAGGTTGCCGAAGCCTTTTCGGCGCTTCCCTTCGATCACCTGCTCTTCACGGGGTCGACGGGTGTCGGGCGTGCCGTGATGCGGGCCGCCGCCGAGAACCTGACGCCGGTCACCCTTGAGCTTGGCGGCAAGTCGCCCGCGCTCGTGGCGCCGGATTATCCGCTGGACAAGGCCGCAGGCTCGATTGCTCTTGGGAAAATGCTGAATGCCGGCCAGACCTGCATCGCTCCCGATTATGCGCTGGTGCCGAAGCATCAGGTGCAGGCCTTTGCCGAGGCGATGATCCAAGCCATGCGCCGCCGGTATCCGACGCTCGCCGACAATCCGGACTACTCTGCACTTCTTTCCGCCCGGCAGCGGCAAAGGCTGGCAGCGGCGCTGGAGGAGGCGCTGAACGCCGGCTGCACGATCCTGACGCATGGAGAAACGGTCGACGCGGCTTCGGCAAAGATGGCGCCCTCGGTGGTGATCGAACCACCCGCCGGGAGCCTGCTGATGCGCGAGGAAATCTTCGGTCCCGTTCTGCCTGTCATCGGTTATGCGGATCTGGACGAGGCTCTCCACCATATCCGCGCCCATCCACGTCCGCTGGCCCTCTATCTCTTCACCCATGACCGGCAGGTGCAGGAGACGGTCCTGTCTTCGGCGATTTCCGGCGGCGTGACTGTCAACGGCACGCTGCTGCATGTCGCGCAGGACAATCTGCCTTTCGGCGGCATCGGTCCAAGCGGCATGGGGGCCTATCACGGGGAGGCCGGCTTTCGGCGCTTCAGCCATGCGCGCGCGGTGATGACGATCGGTCCGGTCAATATGTTCGAACGGCTTGGGCCGCCCTGGGGCTTGCTGTCGCGCTGGCTGGCCCGTGTGCTGGGCGGCATCCGTTAGCAACGCCATCAACGGCGTCATGCCGCCGGTGCCCCGGTCTCACGACCCCATGACAAGCTTCAGCGCGATCAGCCACATGACCAGCCCGATGCCGGCTTCCAGCACCCGCCAGCTTGCCGGTCTCTGGAACACGGGGCGCAGCCAGCCGGCGCCGAAGCCGAGCGAGAAGAAGAAGGTGAAGGAGGCCGCCGTTGCGCCCGCAGCGAAAGCGGCTTCTGCGCCGGCAAAGCGTGTCGAGACCGTGCCAAGCAGCACCACGGTGTCGAGATAGACATGCGGATTGAGCCAGGTCAGCGCCAGACAGGTGGCAACCGTCGGGCCGAAGGCGGTCTTTGCTGCTCCCTCCGGGCGGAGAACCGAGGTGGAGTGCCAGGCCGACCACAGGCTGCGGGCGCCATAGGCCAGCAGAAAGGCTGCGCCCCCCAGCCGCATGGCCGGATCGAGCCAGGGCAGCAGGGCGGCGATCTGCCGGAAGCCCGTCACGCCGATCGCGATCAACAGCGCATCGGAGAGCGCGCAGGTGAGGCAGACTGCAAGCACGTGCTGCCGCATCAGGCCCTGACGCAGGACAAATGCATTCTGGGCGCCGATGGCGAGGATCAGGCTGAGGCCAGTGCTGAAGCCGGTAACGGCGGCAGATATCATGAGGCAGTGTCTCCGTGGTGATGCCGCCATAGCGTGCGCACGGCTTTCGCGCTACTTAATCCTCCTAATCCAGATGAAGCGGAGCTAATGACATCATGCTCGACTATCTCTCGCTGCGCGCCGTCGCCGCAGTGATCCGCACCGGCAGTTTCGAGCGTGCCGCACGGCAGCTACATGTCACGCCCTCGGCCGTTTCCCAGCGCGTCAGGCAGTTGGAGGATCGGCTGGGGACCGTGCTGGTGGTGCGGGGTACGCCCTGCACCGCGACGGAGAAGGGGGCCTGGCTCTGTCGGCACATGGATCAGGTGGCGATGCTGGAAACGGATCTTCTCGAGAAGCTGCCTGCTCTGGATGGTGGCAGCGTCGACACCCGACCGGTGACGGTGCGGATCGCCACCAATGCCGACAGCCTCGGCACGTGGTTTCTGGAGGCGGTCGCGAACTTCAGCCGCGAGACGGGTTATCTCGTGGATATCGCTGTCGATGATCAGGACCATACGGCCGCCTGGCTGGAGCGCGGCGAGGTGCTGGCGGCCGTGACGGGGATGAGCCGGCCGGTGCAGGGGTGCCGGCAGAGCCCGCTCGGCATCCTGCGCTACCGGGCGACGGCCTCTCCCACCTTTATCAGCCGCCACTTTGCAGATGGGGTGACGCGGGAGCGTCTCGCGCGTGCTCCGCTTCTGACCTTCAATCGCAAGGACGGGCTGCAGCTCCGCTGGCTCGCCGAAACAATGGACATAGACACCTCCCCACCCACGCACTGGCTGCCGTCGACGCAAGGATTTGTCGAGGCGTGCCTGAGTGGCATGGGGTGGGGCATGAATCCGGATCTGCTGACCGCCGGCCACCTTGCCTCGGGCCGTCTGGTGGAGCTTGTCGCCGGCACGCCCGTGGATGTGCCGTTGTTCTGGCAGGTGAGCCGGCTGGCGGCCGCGCCGCTGGAGGCGCTGACACGGCATGTGCTGTCTGTTGCCCGGTCGCGCCTGGTTGCGTCTGGCTGATCAGCTGAGACGCTGGAGCTGCACAGGCGATGGCAGGCCCTGCCCGCTTCGGGCGTCGCAGATTGCCTCCGCCATCGAGAGCACTCGTTCCATGGTCTTCGGCAGTTCGAGCGGACGCGTGTCGTCGGTGAAGGCGCCATGCATGGCATCCGAGATGCGCACCGCCGTGCCGCTGACTTCGGCCACGAAGCGGGATAATCCATCGCGATCGATGCGTTCTCCGGAAAACTGCTGCGCAACTGCATAGGCAGCGATGTTTTCCAGTGCCATGATCCGTCCGACGAGCAACAGGTTCTGGTTGACCAGCCGCTCCATGATCTCGCTGGCGATCTCAAGGCGCATTTCGATGTCGTTCTGCATCTCCGTCCTTCTGCCCCGCCGCCGGGTGCTGTTGACGCCTTACATGGTGACGATGGGTGGGTATTATGCAGCCCGGCTGGAATAGGGGCCGGACGAGCGTGAAAGGCTGGAGGCGCCGTCCTGCGTCAGGCGAAACTGGCCAATCATCTGGCTGAGCTTATGGGTTTCCGAGGTCAGGGTCGAGGCGGAGGCGCTGCTCTGTTCGACCATGGCCGCATTTTGCTGCGTGGACTGGTCCATGCTGTTGACCGCGCCATTGACTTCGGTGAGTCCTGTCGACTGTTCACGCGCGGCGGTAGAAATGGCCTCCACATGATCGTTGATCTCGACGATCAGCTGGCTGATCGCCTTGAGGGCCCCACCGGTATCGCTCACCAGTTTCACGCCGCTCGCCACCTCCGTCGTGGAGTTCTGGATGAGGTCCTTGATTTCCCGCGCCGCCTTGGCAGAGCGCTGTGCAAGTTCGCGGACTTCCTGCGCGACAACAGCGAAGCCGCGGCCCGCCTCGCCGGCACGCGCGGCTTCCACCCCTGCATTCAGCGCCAGAAGGTTGGTCTGGAAGGCGATTTCATCGATGACGCCGATGATTGAGGAGATCTTTCCGGAGGAATCCTCAATGCGGCTCATCGCATCGACGGCTCGCGACACCACGGCGCCGGATTGCTCGGCACTGATCTTCGCCTTGGAGGCCACGTCCCTGGCGTCCTGTGCGCGCTGGGCGGAGGAAGATACATTCTGGGTGATTTCTTCCAGCGCCGCCGCCGTTTCTTCCAGATTGGCAGCCTGGGATTCCGTCCGCTTGGAGAGGTCCGCAACGCCCTGGCTGATCTCCCGCGTGCCATTGCCGATCAGCATGACGCTTTCGGAGATGCGCTGGAAGGTTTCGCACAATTGCCGCACCGACCGGTTGAGGTCATGCCGGAGAAACTCGAACTCCGGCGCAAAGGGCTCGTTCAGCTGGAAGCCGAAATCGCCGGAGCAGAGACGCTTCAGGCTTTCCCCAAGGGCAGACACGGTGTTGACGCGCTTGGTCACGTCGGTGGCGAATTTCACAATCTTCACCACCTTGCCCTCAAGATCGAGGATCGGGTTATAGGAGGCGGCGATGATGATCTCGCGCCCGTCGCGCGTCACGCGCTTGAACTCGGCGGCCTGGTAGCGCCCTTCCACGAGTTCCTTCCAGAACGCGGCGTATTCGGCGCTGGCGGCGAATTCCCGGGTCACGAACATGCTGTGATGCTTGCCGCGGATTTCGTCCACCGAGCCGTACCCCATGGTGTCCAGGAAGTTGCGGTTGGCACCGATGATCTGACCGTCGACGGTAAATTCGATGATCGCCTGCGAGCGGCTGATTGCGGCAATCTGCGCGGCGTAATCGAGGTTCAGCAGGCGCTCCTTCGCATCGGCCCATTCCACGACGAAACCGATGGTCTTGCCACCCTTCTTCAGGGGGGTGACGAGCAGGTCAAACATGCGGTTGGCGATACGGATCGTGGCGGCGTGACGCTCCCGCAGGCTCGCCAGCATGGAGCGCTGGTGCGAGGGGTTCTTATGGAAGACGTCGATATTGCTGCCGATCAGGGTGGCAACGGAAAAGCGGGGCAGATCTTTCTTGAGATCATTCTCCGCCTCCTGAAGGAGATCGACCACGGCAGGGTTCATGTAGATGATGTTGAGCTGGGCATCGGCCACCATCACATTGGCCTTCAACGCATCAAGCGCCGAGAGCTTTGCCGTATTCCTGCTTCCGATGATCGATTCCAAACCCATGCCCTACCTCCGGCCGACCTGACGCGCACGGGCACACCTCGCCCGTCGCAGCCAGAAATATAGACAAAATGAAAACAAGTCCCTAATTTAGGTGTATCTTGTATATTTATCCGGCGGTTTTACGCCTGCGCCGGTGGAGATGCCCCGTAGCTGCGTTTCGATCCTGCAAGGATGAGATCGCGCTGGCACAGAAGGACGCGGTGCTCGGCCTGCATGGCTCTTTCCAATGGAACATCCAGCAGGCGTCGCGTCCTCCCCGAAGGAATGGCGCTGTGCCCTGGGGGTAACGCGCTGTATGCCTTGAACTGGATTTCAGTCCGTCAGCTGTGCGCGTTGCGCTGCGGCGCGCGCTGCGTCTTCGAAGCTTGCCACATCGGTGAAATGGCGAACGCCGTCCATTTGGCGAATGTCGGTAAAGCCCGGGCCGCCGATCCAGAGTTCCACCGTGTCGTCCAGCTTGCTGCGCAGCGCCACAAGCTTGGGTTCCAGCACCCTTAGCCGACCGTAAAGGCTGCTCAGGCAGATGATGCCGGCCTTCGAGGCGCAGGCGGCGCGAATGATTTCTTCGACCGGCAGGTCCGGACCAAGGTAGAGCGCGCCAATGCCGGCCTGCCGGGCGAGCAGGGTGATGAGCATGGAGCCGATCTCATGCTGCTCTCCCTCCATGGTGGAAACCACGGCCCGCACCGGCATCTGGTCCGGCGGCAACGCGTCGAGGCAGGCGGCCAGCATGGTGCGAACCTCGGCGGAGACCATGTGTTCGGAGGCAATCGACAGCGAGCCGTCGCTCCACTGGCGACCGACTTCCCGCATCAGGGGCGCGATTGTCTCCTTGGCAAACTGGGCGGGGCCTTCCGCCGCCAGATGCGCGGCAAGCTGCGCCTTCATGCCGGCGGCGTCCATCTGCAGGATGGCGTCCATCAGCGGAGCAAGTGAGGCGCGCTTTTCATGGGCGCGCACCAGCGCCGCCAGTTCCGCCGGCGGAAGATCAATGATCGAACCGATCCGGTGCCCGGCATCCGTGCACTGCTTCAGGAGCTTCAGATGTTCGACCTGCCTCGGGGTAAAGTAGCGGCGTCCGGTATCGGTGCGTTCGGCGAGCTGGCGTTCATAGCGCCGCTCCCATGCATGAAGTACAAGCTTGCTGATGCCGACCATCCGCAATGCATCCGACATGCTGATGCGGGACATCACTCTGCTGCCGTAACCGGCGGGCCGTCCCATTTCGGGCTCGTGCACGCGAATTCCCCCGAACTTCATGCTGCTTCCAGACATGCTTATTAAGATAAACGACTGATATTAAAAACGAATAATGGTAACTATCAACAGGTCTCAACCGCTGCTGGTCCCTTTGATGCGACAAGAGGCGGCAGCCATGCCGGCTTCCGAAGGCCCCAAACGCGCAAGGCCGCCGAAGGTTTCACAGCCAGTATAACTTTTTTGGATAAAATGGGCAGTGGCATGGTTCGAGACTCGGCGCGGTCCAGGCGGCGTCGAGCGGTCGGTGGCCCTGAAACGAAGATCGCCGCCGGCATGAGAACCGGCGGCGATCCATTCTGATGGGCTTCGTCAGGCTGGCCGCCATGGCGGCCGTGGCTGCGTGTCAGTTGCGCGACTTGTCGTAGGCGCCGAGGCCCGGCTTGTAGCTCTTCTCATCGATGAACTGGCGGATACCTTCCTTGCGGCCCTCCGGGTCGTAGGAATTGGCGGCTTCCTGCGCCCGCACGAGATAATCCTCGGCATCGTCATAGGTCATGACGCCGACGCGGCGCACGGCATCCTTGGTGGCCTTGAGGGCGACCGGGTTTTTCTCAAGAAGCTTTTTGGCGACCTCCGTCACCCTTGCCTCGAGGTCCGCCAGTGGCAGGCTTTCGTTCACGAGCCCCCAGTCGGCGGCTGTCTTGCCGTCGATCGGCTCGCCGAGCATGGCGTGATACATGGCCTTGCGGAAGGGAAGGAGTTCGACAGCCACCTTGGTGGCACCACCGCCCGGCAGGATGCCCCAGTTGATTTCGGAGAGGCCGAACTTGGATTCATTGGCGGCAAAGGCGAGGTCGCAGGCAAACAGCGGGCCATAGCCGCCACCGAAGCACCAGCCATTGACCATGGCGATCGTCGGCTTCTGGTACCAGCGCAGGCGGCGCCACCAGCCATAGCTTTCCCGCTGCGAGCGGCGGACGCCCTTCAGACCCTCGCCTTCGCTTTCGCGAAAATATTCCTTGAGGTCCATTCCGGCGGTCCAGGCGCTGCCCTCGCCCGTCAGCACCAGTACGCCCACATCCTCGCGGAATTCCAGTTCGTCCAGCACCTGCATCATGGTGCGGTTCAGCGTCGGGCTCATCGCATTGCGCTTGTCCGGACGGTTGAAGCGTACCCAGGCGATGTTATCGCGCACTTCGTAGGCTACGGTATCGACGTCATTGGCCATTGTCGTGTTCCTTGGTCATCTGTTCGGTTGCAAGGCATCGCTTTTCTTGCAGCGGATGCCCGGGCCGCCGGCAAAGAAGCGCGGCCCTGTTTAAGACGGACCGAAGGGCGGTAACGATGTGGCACGCAAAAGCTGCGATCGATCCGCCGGCGATCCTTGAAAATCCATTCCATCCCGTGAGACATAGGTCTCGCTATGCGTGCCGCTCCTCCCCAGGCTCGGGTCGCCCGACGCAGCTGCCATATCGGTCGCCGCGTCGATTGACTGCTATGTTGCATAACAATATTGTCGAGTAGGGAAGCGGCGTCAAGAGGAGAAACGATGGACGAGACAACTTCGCGGCCGAAGCGCGCGCTGGTGCCGGATACGAAGGCCGCTCTGGAGGATATCCGCCAGACGCTGAGCCAGCTGGTCGGCTATCACCTGCGCCGTGCCTCCGTCTATGACATGAATGGCGCAGTGGCGGCGCTGGAAGCCGTGGATGCGCGTCCGATCACCATGAGCGTTCTGGTCTCGATCGTCGAGCAGCCGGGCCGGACATCGGCCGACATCTGCCGTATCCTGGCGATCAAGCGCGCCAACATTGTCGGTCTCCTGCAGGCGCTCGAATCGCGCGGCCTGTTTACCCGTCGCGACGACCCGGCGGATCAGCGCCTCCAGCGCCTCTATCCGACGCCGGAGGGCATCGAGGCTGCGCGGCACTGGCTGAGCCTGGTGCAGGCGCATGAGGATCGTATTCTCGCACGCCTGTCGGCCGGCGAGCGGGCGGAACTGCGCCGCCTGCTGGCGCTGGTCTGGGCAGACGAGCGGACGGAAGACGGCTGAAGCGGCGAGCGCGGTGCTGCGGCACGATCAGGGGGGAGCGGAATGGCGGTCATGCACCCCGATGATTTCCTGGCGATGCTGGAGGCGCTGGACCGCGGCACGCTGCGCGGTCTGCGTGATCGCGCCATGCTATCGCTGGTCTTTGCTGGCGGCTTCACGGGTGGCGAGGTGGTGGGACTTGATGCGGGACGGGACCAGACGCGTGACGGCCGGGGCTGGATCGAGGCGCGTGACCGCGGGTTGCAAGTCACGCTTCTGGACAGACGAGGCCTGCGCCGCGTGGAGATCGCCCGCACGGCATCTGATGCCAGCTGCCCCGTTCATGCGGTTGAAAGCTGGCTGTCTTTTGCCCGCATTGCGCGGGGTCCGCTGTTTCGTCGCGTCACCGGCGAGGGCCGTAAGGTCGGATCCGAACGCCTCGGTGAACGCGAGGTGGCGCGTCTCCTCACGCGCCTGACGACTGTGGCGGGTGTCCGGATGCTGCCGCGCCCACCTTCATGACGCCTGCGACTTGCCGTGGGTGATAGGCTCTTTCATGAGCGCCGTGGCTGACGCGCCATTTCAAGTTTCATGATCGCTTGACAGAAAACCACCGGCTGGCCTACAACACGTATATTGGTATGACCACTTGGCCACCTGATGTCTTGGCCGGTCGATTGCGTGCGGGATCAAAGGGACCATGATCTTCTCTGCCGTGGAGTCGCGCCGCCTGTATCGGCAGGTGGCGGACCAGATGCGAAGCCTGATCGAGAGCGGCGAGCTTGCCGAAGGCTCGCGCCTGCCGGCCGAACGGGAGCTTGCGCAAATGCTGGGCGTATCGCGGCCGACGGTGCGTGAGGCGCTGATCGTTCTCGAGGTGGAAGGCTTCATCGATATCCGCATGGGGTCGGGCATCTATGTCAATCCGCGCAAGCGGATCGGTCTCGACGTGCCGCCGGATGATTTCGAAGGCCCCTTCGAACTGCTGCGCGCCCGTGCCGTGGTGGAATGCGCCGTGGCGGAAGAGGCCGCACGGCTTGCCCAGCCGGACCACGTGGCGGCGCTCGATGCCAATCTGGCCGCGATGGCGGCGGCGCTGGAGGATCGTCGCGAGGCCCTTGCGCTCGACCGGGGCTTCCATGTGATCGTGTCGAGCATCATCGCCAACGCCACGCTGAACCGTTTCATCGGCGACATCCACGACATGCGCATGACCCCCTATTTCGAAAAGCTGGCCAGCTATTTCGAGAACGGCGACACCTGGCGCGCCGCGATGGAAGAGCACCGGGCGATCCGCGATGCGATTGCCGCACATGATCCGGCCGCCGCGCGTGCCGCGATGCGCGCGCATCTCGACCAATCACAGATCCGTCTGTCGAAGAGTTTCGAGGAGGAAACCGTCGACAGTTCTATACCGGCCGCATGGAGGCGCGCCGGGGGCGGCTAGACCGTCCGCACGACATCACCATGGGAGGAGAGAGTGATGAAGTTCAGTCTGACAGCAGCATTGGGGGCAACCGCCGTCATCCTGGCATCCGCGTTTGGTGCGCAGGCCCAGACGGCGCTGAAATGGGCGCATGTCTATGAGACATCCGAGCCGTTCCACACGGAATCGGTCTGGGCGGCCAAGGAAATCGAAAAGCGCACCAATGGTCGCTACAAGATCGACGTGTTTCCCGCGTCGCAGCTCGGCAAGGAGGCCGATCTCAACCAGGGCCTGAAGCTCGGCACGGTGGACCTGATCATCTCGGGCTCCAGCTTCGCCGCGCGTGAATATGCGCCGATCGGCGTCACCTATTACCCCTATACCTTCCGCAGCCCCGAGCATCTGATCGCCTATACCAAGAGCGATGTGTTCAAGCGGCTGGCCGCAGGTTACGAAAAGGCCTCCGGCAATCACATCACCGCGGTCACCTATTATGGCACGCGCCACACCACCTCGAACCGGCCGATCAGCAAGTGCGCCGATCTGGCCGGGCTGAAGATGCGCGTGCCCGACGTGCCGGCCTATCTCGCCATGCCGCGCGCCTGCGGTGCCAACACCACGCCGATCGCCTTTGCCGAGGTCTATCTGGCGCTGCAGAACGGCACGGTCGAGGCCCAGGAAAACCCGCTCACCACCATCGAGGCCAAGAAGTTCTACGAGGTTCAGAAGCACATCGTGCTGACCGGCCACATCGTCGATCATCTGAACACGCTGGTCTCCAAGTCGCTCTGGGCAAAACTTTCCGACGAGGACAAGGCGATCTTCACGCAGGTGACGCAGGAGGCGGCCGAGCGCAGCACGAAGATCATCGAGGAGCGTGAGAAGGGGCTGGTTGCCACCTTCAAGGAGAAGGGCATCTCGGTGACCGAGGTCGACAAGGCCGATTTCGAGGCCAATGTCCGCGAAAAGGTTGCGCTGAAGGATTTCGGCTACAAGCAGGAGGATTGGGAAGCGATCCGCGCCATCAAGTGAGCCGTGCGTGCCGGCCGCTGCCACGTGCCGGCACGCATTTCCCTTCGATTTCCCATTTGCCGGAATTTGATCATGACCAATGAGGTTCACACGCCGGTCACGGCGGAGGAGCTGGCGCATTCCTTCGAGGACGCTGCGCCGGCGGCTGATATTTCGGGCTATGCCGTCGAGGATTGGGTGGCGCTGGCCATCTTCTGGATCATGACGGCCTGCGTCTTCCTGCAGTTCTTCACCCGCTATGTGCTGAACAATTCCTATGCCTGGACAGAGGAGATCGCCATCAACTGCCTGATCGGCGTCGTCTTCATCGGCTCGGTGATGTGCGTGCGCATCTCCCGCCATATCCAGGTGGACGTGCTCTATCATTACCTGCCGAAGACGTTTGCACGCGGGTTGTCGATCATGGTCGATCTCGTGCGCATCGCCTTCTTCGCCTATGCCTGCTGGCTGATGTGGCGTTATGTCTCGATCGTTGCCGATGAGCGCATGGTCACCGTCGATCTGCCGCGCAGCGTCGTCTTCTACAGCGTGATGGCCGGCTTCGTGCTGATGCTGGTGAGGTCCGTGCAGGTGTTCGTCGAGAACCAGCGCCGCGGCTACTCGGTGCTGGAACGGCCGGACGCCTTCCTGCCGCAGGAGGATTGAGCCATGCTGCTGCTTGTCGGATCCTTCCTGGCCTTCATGCTGGTCGGCGTTCCCGTGGCGATTGCCATGGCGGTCGCCTCGCTGCTTTACCTGGTCTTCTATGGCGTGGCACCCGACATCATCGCTGCCCAGCGCATGATCGCCGGTGTCGAAAGCTTTCCGCTGCTGGCGGTTCCCTTCTTCATCCTGGCCGGCAATCTGATGAACACGGCCGGGGTGACGGGCCGCATCTATGCCTTCGCCGTTGCCCTTGTCGGCTGGATGAAGGGCGGCCTCGCGCAGGTCAACATCATCGGCTCGGTGATCTTTTCCGGCATGTCCGGCACGGCGCTCGCCGATGCGGCCGGCATCGGCACCATCGAGATCAAGGCCATGAAGGATCATGGCTATCCGGTGGATGCGGCCGTCGGTGTCACGGCCGCCTCGGCGACGCTCGGGCCGATCTTTCCGCCGAGCCTGCCCTTCGTGATCTACGGCATGATGGCCAATGTCTCGATCGGCGCCCTGTTCATGGCCGGGATTCTGCCCGGCATCGTGATGACGGCGCTGATGATGCTGACGGTGGTGTTGTTTGCCTATCGTCGCGGCTGGGGCTCGGATGCGCCTTTCGAGCGCCGTCGGCTGTTGTCCGCCGGGCTGGAGGTCGTGGTCGTCCTCTCCTTTCCGCTCGCCGTCTATCTTCTGATGGCGGCAGGGCTTTCGATGAATATCGCGGTCGGTCTTGCGCTTCTTGCGCTTCTCGCGCTCGACTGGCACTTCGATTTCTCGGCCGTGATGGCGCTGATGACGCCGGTGATCCTGATCGGCGGCATGACCATGGGCTGGTTCACGCCGACGGAAGCGGCGGTCGCAGCCGTGCTCTGGTCGCTGTTCCTCGGGCTTGTCCGCTACCGGACCATGACGTTTGCGAGCCTTGCCCGCTCGACCTTCGACACCATCGAGACGACGGCCTCGGTCCTGTTCATCGTGACGGCCGCCTCCATCTTTGCCTGGCTGCTCACCGTCAGTCAGGCGGCGCAGCTGCTGTCCGATGCCATCCTCAGCATCACCACCAACAAATGGGTCTTCCTGCTTTTGGTGAACCTCCTGATGCTGTTCGTCGGCTGCTTCCTCGATACGATTGCCGCGATCAGCATTCTCGTGCCGATCCTGCTGCCGCTGGTGCTGAAATTCGGCATCGATCCCGTGCATTTCGGGCTGATCATGACGCTGAACCTGATGATCGGGCTGCTGCATCCGCCGCTCGGCATGGTGCTGTTCGTGTTGTCGCGCGTGGCGCGGCTTTCGGTGGAGCGGACGACCATGGCAATCCTGCCCTGGCTTGTGCCGCTTTTCGTCGCCTTGCTGCTCATCACCTTCGTGCCGTCGATCACGCTCTGGCTGCCGAAGGAAATGGGGCTGATCCGCTGATGGGAGCAATGGCGACAGAAACCCGTATCGCGCGGCTTCACGGTGTCCGCGACATTCGCGTGGAAACCATGCCGCTTGCCTCCCCCGGTCCGGGGGAGGTTCTCCTGAAGATGGCGGCCGGCGGCATCTGCGGCTCCGATCTCCATTATTATCAGGATGGCGGCTTCGGGCCGATCCGCGTGCGCGAGCCGATCATTCCAGGCCACGAGGCGGCCGGCCATGTGGTGGCGCTGGGGGATGGCGTCTCGCATCTGGCGCCTGGGGATCTGGTGGCCGTCAATCCGAGCCAGCCCTGCGGTCACTGCCGGTTCTGTGCGAAAGATCTTCCCATCCATTGCCTCGACATGCAGTTCATGGGTAGCGCCATGCGGCTGCCGCATGCGCAGGGGCTGTTCCGCGACTGGATGGTGGTGCCGGCGCGTCAGTGCCTGCCGGCCGGGACGCTGGTCAGCCCGCAGGAGGCGGCCTGTGCCGAACCGCTGGCGGTCTGCCTGCATGCAGTGTCGCGCGCCGGCGATCTCTCCGGAAAGCGGGTCCTCGTCACCGGCTCCGGTCCCATCGGCGCGCTGGTGGCGGCGGCGGCGCGGCATGCGGGGGCGGCCGAGGTCATGGCGACCGATCTTGCCGATGCGGCGCTTGCCCGGGCGGCCGCCATGGGGGCGACCGGCACCATCAACGTGGCCGAGCGGCCGGACCTCCTCTCCGCCTACGAGGCCGACAAGGGGCAGTTCGATATCGCCTTCGAGTGTTCTGCGGCCGAGCCGGCGCTGCGGTCCGCGATTGCCACGGTTCGCCCGCGCGGCACCATCGTGCAGGTGGGCGTGACGGGCGACATCCGGCTGCCGCTCAATGCGCTGGTCGGCAAGGAGATCACGATGATCGGCTCGCAGCGTTTCGACAGCGAGTTTGCCGAGGCCGTTTCCCATATCGCCACGCGCCGTATCGATGTGCGCCCCATTCTCACCCACAGCTTTCCGCTGGAAGAGGCGGATGCCGCCTTCCGGCAGGCGGGCGACCGCATGGTCGCCTGCAAGGTTCAACTGCATTTTCTCTCCTGAGGTTTTTGACATGAGACATACCTGGCGCTGGTTTGGCCCGATCGATCGGGTGAGCGTGACGGATGCCGCCCAGGCGGGGGCGGTCGGCATCGTCAGCGCGCTGCACCACATTCCGACCGGCGCGGTCTGGCCGGTCGAGGAGATCGCCCGCCGGCAGGCGGAGATCGCCGCCGCCGGCCTCGTCTGGGACGTGGTGGAAAGCGTGCCGGTGTCGGAAAGCATCAAGACGCAGACCGGCGACTGGAAGACCCATATCGCCAACTGGCAGGAAACCCTGCGCCGGCTGGGCGAGGCCGGCATCCGCACGGTTTGCTACAATTTCATGCCGATCCTCGACTGGACGCGTACGGAACTGCGCTGGAGCGCCCGGCATGGCGCCAAGGCAATGCGCTTCGACCGCATCGACTTTGCCGCCTTCGACCTGCACCTGTTACAGCGCCCCGGCGCCGAAGGCGATTACGATTCGCAGACGCGGGCGGCGGCAGCGGATCGTTTCCGCGCCATGGACGATGACCGTCGGGCCGCCCTGTCGCGCAATATCGGCGCCGGCCTGCCGGGTTCTGCCGATGGCTACAGCCTGCCGCAACTGCTCGGCCTGCTCGAAACCTATGCCGGCATCGATCGGCAGCGCCTGAAGCAGAATCTCTTCGATTTCCTGGCCGAGGTCGTGCCCGTCGCCGAACAGGCCGGCATCAACATCTGCGCGCATCCGGACGATCCGCCATGGGCGCTGCTCGGCCTGCCGCGCATTCTTTCCACCGCCGAGGATTATGCCGACATGCTGGCGGCGGTGGATCACCCGGCCAATGGCATGACCTTCTGCACCGGCTCGCTCGGTGCGCGCGCCGACAACGATCTGCCGGCCATGGCGCGCCGGTTCGCCTCGCGCATCCACTTCGTGCATCTGCGCAATGTGCGCCGCGAGGAAGAGCGTACCCCCTGCTCCTTCTTCGAGGACGAGCACCTGGAAGGCGATACGGACATGGTGGCGGTGATTGCCGAGTTGCTGGCCGAGGAGGCCCGGCGCAGGGCGGAAGGCCGCGCCGATCACCAGATTCCCATGCGCCCCGACCACGGGCAGGAAATTCTCGACGATCTCACGCGCGGCGCGCAGCCCGGCTATCCCGCTATCGGCCGTCTCAAGGGGCTTGCCGAACTGCGCGGCATCGAACGCGCCCTCTCCCACCGGACCTTCGGCCTCGCCGCCACCGGCCAAACCGCATCAGGATTGTCATGAGCATGCAGCCCCTCACCTCCGCCACGCCCCTGCCCGCCGGCGTCCTTTCCCCCGGCTTCGACCGGCAGCGCTTGAAGCCGGGCATCGTGCATCTCGGCTTCGGTGCCTTTCACCGCGCCCATCAGGCCGTCTACACCGATCTCGCGCTTGCCGAGGAATTTGGTGACTGGGGCATCATCGGGGTCAGCCTGCGCTCGCGGCAGGCGGTGGAGGATCTGCGCCGGCAGGACCATCTGTTCACCGTGACGGCGCGCGATGCGAGCGGCCCGCAGATGCGCCTCGTCGGCTGCGTCATCGGCGGTATCTCCGCAGCCGATGAGCGTGACGCGCTGCTTGCCCGCCTCGAAAGCCCCGACATCCGGATCGTGACGCTGACGGTGACGGAAAAGGCTTATGGCCTCGATCCCGTGACCGGCGGCCTTGACCTCACCCATCCTGCCATCGCCGCCGATCTTGCCCATCCGCAGGCACCGATCGGCGCGATCGGCTTTCTGGTCGAGGGATTGGCGCGGCGCCGGGCGGCGGGGCTTGCCCCCTATACCGTTCTCTGCTGTGACAACCTGCCGACCAATGGTCGTGTCGTACGGCGGCTCGTGCTGGAGATGGCGACCCGGCGCGACCCTGCTCTGGCCGATTGGATTGCCGCCGAGGGCGCCTTCCCCAGCACCATGATCGACCGCATCGTGCCGGCCGCCACCGCGGAGACGCTGTCGCGGGCGGCCGAACTGCTGGGCGCCGAGGACCGGCTGGCGCTCGATACCGAACCCTTCCTGCAATGGGTGATCGAGGACCGCTTCGCCTGCGGCCGGCCCGCCTGGGAAAAGGCCGGTGCGCTGTTCGTGGAGACGGTCGAGCCCTATGAGAAGATGAAGCTCCGGCTTCTGAATGGCGCCCATTCGATGCTTGCCTATCTCGGTCAGGTGAAGGGGCTGCCCTTTGTGCGCGACGTGATGGCGGTGCCGGAACATGCCGCGCGGGTCCGTCGCCACATGGCCGCCGCCGCCCGCACACTCGATCCGGTGCCGGGCATCGATCTCGAGGCCTATCAGGCGGAACTGATCACCCGCTTCAGCAACCCGACAATCGCCCACAAGACCAAGCAGATCGCCATGGATGGCAGCCAGAAGATGCCGCAGCGGATCTTTGCCGCCACCGTCGATGCGCTGGCGCAGGGGGATCACGCGCTGGAGTTCGCCGAGGCAACGGCCTTCTGGATCGCCTATATCCGCACCACCGACCTCCTGGAGGATCCGCGGGCGGACGAGCTTCGCGCCGCCGCTCGCCTGTCAGCCGAGACCGGATCCCCGGATGCCTTCTTTGCCTTGCCGGGCCTGTTTCCGGAGGCGCTGGTTCAGAACGCCGCCTGGCGCGCGCGCGTGGCAGAGGCGCTGAAGGCCATCTGACCACCGATCACCGACGGCGCGCAGACATCACGCGTCGTCATGCTCCCGGATCAGGTCGAGAAACGTCTCGCCATAGCGTTCCAGCTTGGAGGGGCCGACCCCGGAAATGCCGAGCATCGCCTCCGGCGTCATCGGCCGTTCCCGGGCAAAAGCAACGAGCGTGGTATCCGGAAAGATCAGATAGGGCGGCACGGCAAGTTCGCGCGCCAGTTCCATGCGGGCGCTGCGCAGCGTCTCGAACAGCGCCATGTCGTCGCCCTCAAGCGCCGAGCGGGCATGGGCGGAACTGGCAGATGCAGTGCGGGCAGCCTTGCCCTTGGTCGGGCGGTCGACGCGGAAGCGCACTTCCCGTTCCCGCTTGAAGACGGCGCGGGCGGTTTCCTCAAGCTTCAATGCGCCGAAGGCCGCGTGGTCGACGCTGATCAACCCGGCTGCCAGCAATTGTCGGAACACCGATTGCCAGGTCTTGGATGCCAGATCCTTGCCGGCGCCGAACACCGGCATGTCCACATGGCCGAAGCGGGTCGTCTTGTCGTTGACGGTGCCGAGCAGCACGTCGATCAGGTGGCCGGTGCCGAAGCGTTCGCCGGTGCGATAGATGGCGGCGAGCGCCTTGATCGCGGCCTCCGTGCCGTCCCAGGTCTCGACCGGTTTCAGGCAGGTATCGCAATTCCCGCAGCGGCCGGCATGCGCTTCGCCGAAATGCGCGAGGATCGCCTGTCGCCGGCAGCCGGGTGTCTCGCAGATGGCAAGCAGCGCATTCAGCTTGGCGCGCTCCACCCGCTTGATGTCGTCGCTCGATCCGCCTTCGTCGATCATCCGTCCGCGCTGGATGACATCGGCCATGCCATAGGCCATCCAGACTTCCGAGGGCAGTCCGTCACGGCCGGCGCGGCCGGTTTCCTGGTAATAGGCCTCCACCGAGCCTGGCAGGTCGAGATGGGCGACATAGCGTACGTTGGGCTTGTCGATGCCCATGCCGAAGGCGACGGTTGCCACGAGGCAGAGATCTTCTTCCTTCAGGAAGGCATCCTGATGCGCGTCGCGCTTCTCCCGCTCCATGCCGGCATGATAGGGCAGCGCCCGGATGCCCTGCTCGTTCAGCCAGTCGGCGGTGTCTTCCACCTTGGCGCGCGACAGGCAGTAGACGATGCCGCTCGATCCCTTGTGGCGCGACAGGAAGCGCAGCAATTGCTGGCGCGGCTGGTCGCGCTCGACGATCTCATAGGTGATGTTCGGCCGGTCGAAGGAGGTGGTGAACACCTCCGCGCCCTGCAGCCCCAGACGCTCGATGATATCCTCGCGGGTGTGCGGATCGGCGGTGGCCGTCAGCGCCACGCGCGGCACGCCGGGATAAAGCGTCGCCAGCTGGCCGAGTTCGCGATATTCCGGCCGGAAATCATGGCCCCATTGCGAAACGCAATGCGCCTCGTCGATGGCAAACAGGGCAATCTTCGTCTGGTCGAGCATCTCGCGGAAGCCCGGCGTCACCGTGCGCTCGGGTGTCACATAGAGCAGGTCGAGTTCCCGGCGATCGAGCGCGCGCCGCACCGCGACGTAATCCTCGCGGGTCAGCGAGGAATTGAGCGCTGCCGCCCGAACCCCGAGCTGTTTCAGCGCCTCCACCTGATCGCGCATCAGCGCAATCAGCGGCGAGACGACGATGCCGACGCCCTCCCGGCAGAGCGCCGGGATCTGGAAGCAGAGCGATTTGCCGGCTCCCGTCGGAAACAGCACCACGGCATCGCGACCGGCCGTCACTGTGGCCACCACCTCCGCCTGCCGCCCGCGAAAGGCCGTATAGCCATAGACCTCGCGTAGCACTGCGAGCGGATGCCGGCCGCCTTCGGTCTCGAAAAGACGGTCGGTATGGGGCATGGATCGAGGCATGGCTTCGCTTTCTTGACTAGTCAGTGTTTATCTACAGGGCAAACAGCAAGGGAGGAAAGAGATGTTTGATGCCTGCGAATGGCTGAACGCACCGCGACGGTGGTCGCTGACGGAAAAGGGTCTGCAGGTCACGACCGATGCGAAGAGCGATTTCTGGCAGAAGACCTATTACGGTTTTGCGCGCGACAGCGGGCATTTCTTCGGTCTCGCCCGCACCGGCGGCTTCACGGCCCAGATGCGGATCCGGGCGCGTTATGACCAGCTCTACGATCAGGCCGGCCTGATGGTGCGCATGGACGAGAACCACTGGCTGAAGGCGGGCATCGAGTTTTCCGATGGCGTGGCCTGCCTCGGCAGCGTCCTGACGCTCGGCCAGTCCGACTGGGCGACAGGCCCCTATGCCGGCGATCCGTCCGACCTTTATCTGCGGGTGACGGTCGATGCGGGCTGGCTGCGGCTGCAATATTCCGCCGATGGACACCACTGGCCGCTGATGCGGCTCTCGCCTTTTCCGGTGGCCGAAACCTATCGGGTCGGTCCGATGTGCTGCACGCCGGAGCGAGAGGGTCTCGAGGTTCTGTTTTCCGATTTCACGGTCACCGCGCCGTCCGGCAAGGACCTGCACGATCTCACCTGAGTGAGGGAGAAGCCGGCGGCAAAGGCCGCCGGCTTGCGAAAGGCATCGATCAGGCAATGGCCTTCTTGCGCGCGATGCGGGCGCGGATCGACTCCACGTCCGCCCTCGGCGTTGCGGCAAACAGGGTGCGTGTATAGGCGTGGCTGGGTGCCTCGAACACCGCGTCGCGGGTGCCATATTCCACCGCCTCGCCATAATACATCACCATCACCTCGTCGGCGATGTATTTGACCACCGAGAGGTCGTGACTGATGAAGACATAGGTCAGGCCGAATTCTTCCTGCAGGTCGGCGAGCAGGTTCAGCACCTGCGCCTGCACCGAAAGGTCCAGCGCCGACACCGGCTCGTCCAGCACGAGAAGTTTCGGGTTCAGCATCAGCGCGCGGGCAATCGCGATGCGCTGGCGCTGGCCGCCGGAGAACATGTGCGGATAGCGGTTGTAATGCTCCGGACCAAGGCCGACCTTGACCAGCATCTCGGTCGCCCGCTCGCGCCGTTCGGCCGCCGACATCGTCGTGTTGATCGCCAGCGGTTCCCCCAGCACGTCGCCGATCTTCTGGCGCGGATTGAGCGAGCCATAGGGGTTCTGGAAGACGATCTGCACCTTGCGGCGCATCTCGGCCGAGAGATGCCCGGGGCGGGTATCGACCGGCTTGCCCTCGATCAGCAGTTCGCCGGCCGTCGGCTGGTCGATGAAGGTAAGGATGCGCGCCAGCGTCGACTTGCCGCAACCGCTTTCGCCGACGATGGCAAGCGTCTTTCCGGCGTCGAGCTTGAAGGAAACGCCCTTCACCGCATGCACGACCTTCTCCGGTTTGAAGAGGCCCTGCGGCACGTGGTAGTCCTGCTTGATGTTGCGGATTTCCAGCATGGGAACCGCGTTGTTTTCCGTCGCCGTCATCGTGCGCCTCCGGCCAGTTCGTCTGCCGTCATGAAATCCGAGACCGTGCTCAGCCGCTTGCCGGTGGCATTTTCCGGCAGGGCGGAGAGCAGCGCGCGGGTATAGGCGTTTTTCGGCGCCTCGAAGAGCGAGAGCACATCGGCCTCCTCCATCTTGCGGCCCTTGTACTGCACGATCACGCGGTCGGCGGTTTCGGCCACCACGCCCATGTCGTGGGTGATCATGATCAGACCCATGCCGTGCTCGGCCTGCAGCGACATCAGAAGGTCGAGGATCTGCTTCTGGATCGTCACGTCGAGCGCGGTGGTCGGCTCGTCGGCGATCAGCAGTTTCGGATTGCAGGCAATCGCGATTGCGATCATCACGCGCTGGCACTGGCCGCCCGACATCTGGTGCGGGAAGTGGTTGAGCCGCTCTGCCGGGTTCGGCAGGCCGACCTGGGTGAAGAGTTCGATGGCGCGCGCGCGGCGTTCTTGTCTCCCCATCCCCATGTGGATGCGCAGCACTTCCTCGATCTGGAAGCCGACGGTGAAGCAGGGATTGAGGCTGGCGATCGGCTCCTGGAAGATCATCGCCATGTCCTTGCCGATCAGCTTGCGCCGTTCGCCATCGGAGAGCGCCCGGATGTCGCGCCCCTGGAAGAGCATGCGGTCCGCGGTGATCTTCGCGGTCCAGGGCAGAAGACCCATGACGGCGAGCATGGAGACCGATTTGCCGGAGCCGCTTTCGCCGACGATGGCCAGCACTTCGCCCTCGTCGACCGAGAGCGATACGCCGTCCACGGCCTTGAACCAGCCGGTCGCGGTTTCGAATTCGACGGTGAGGTTTTGAATGTCGAGAAGCGCCATGATCAGGACCTCTTCATTTTCGGATCGAGCGCATCGCGCAGGCCGTCGCCCATCAGGTTGATGGCGAGAACGGTGATCAGGATGGCAAGGCCGGGGAAGGTGACGACCCACCAGGCCCGCAGGATGAATTCGCGCGCTTCGGCGAGCATCGTGCCCCATTCCGGTGCCGGCGGTTGCGCGCCCATGCCGAGGAAGCCGAGCGCTGCCGCATCCAGGATGGCGTTCGAGAAGGAAAGCGTGGCCTGCACGATCAGCGGTGCCGTGCAGTTCGGCAGGATGGTGCGGAACATCAGGCGGAACGGACCCGCGCCGGAAATGCGGGCGGCAGTCACGTAGTCACGGGTCTTCTCGGCCATCACGGCGGCGCGCGTCAGACGCACGAAATGCGGCTGCAGCGTCAGCGCGATGGCGATCATGCCGTTCGTCAGGCTGGGGCCGAGGATGGCGACCAGAACGAGGGCAAGCAGCAGCGAGGGAAAGGCGAGGATGATATCCATCAGGCGCATGATGACGGTATCGACCCAGCCGCGGTAATAGCCGGCGATCAGGCCGACCAGGATGCCGCCGGTCAGCGACAGCGTCGTCACGAAAAGACCGATGAACAGCGAATACTGCGCGCCGTAGATGAGGCGCGAGAGGATATCGCGGCCCACCGCATCGGTGCCGAGCAGATAGCTGGCATTGCCCTTCTCCACCCAGACCGGCGGCACGAGGACGGCGTCGCGATATTGTTCGAACGGCGAATGCGGGGCGATGAAGGGCGCGAAGACCGCGACGATCACCAGCGCGATGAAGACGAAGAGACCGATCACCGCGCCGCGGTTTTCGGAGAAATAGAACCAGAATTCCGCGAGCATCTGGCGGCGAAGGGCCGCGCTGCTCACGGGCTGGGCCTTGGTCGTGTCTGCCATGGGATTTCTTCCTTCTTAGTGGCGGATGCGCGGGTTGATGAGGCCGTAGAGCACGTCCACGATCAGGTTCACCACCATGATGATGCCGGCGATCAGAAGCAGGCCGCCCTGGATGACGGGATAATCGCGGCGGAACACGCTATCCACCATCCACTTGCCGATGCCCGGCCAGGAGAAGATGGTTTCGGTCAGGATGGCGCCGGCGAGCATCACGCCGATCTGCAGGCCGATCGTGGTGATGACCGGGATCATGGCGTTGCGCAGCGCATGCAGGCTGACGACGCGGAACGGCGAAAGGCCCTTGGCGCGCGCCGTGCGGATATAATCCTCCGACAGCACTTCCAGCATGGCCGAACGCGTCTGGCGGGCGATCACCGCAAGGGGAATGGTGGCCAGCACGATCGAGGGGAGGATCAGGTGGCTGACGGCAGAGGCGAAGGCCCCCTTCTGGCCGGACAGCAGCGAATCGATCAGCATGAAGCCGGTGACCGGCTTGAAGAAATACATCAGCGAAATGCGGCCGGAGACCGGGGTCCATTGCAGGATGCCGGAAAACAGGATGATCAGCAGCAGGCCCCACCAGAAGATCGGCATGGAATAGCCGACAAGCGCAATGCCCATCATCGACTGGTCGATGGCCGAGCCGCGCTTGATGGCGGCGATCACGCCGGCGGGAATGCCGATCGCGATAGCGATCAGAATGGCGCAGAATGAAAGTTCAACGGTCGCGGGAAACAGCGCCATGAACTGCTTGAGGATCGGCGTCTTGGAGACGATGGACGAGCCGAAATTCCCCTGCAGCACGCCGCCGAGATAATCGAGATACTGGATGACCATCGGCCGGTCGAGGCCGAGCTGGGCGCTGATCTGCGCGTGGCGCTCCGGCGACATGACGCGTTCGCCGGACAACAGCGCGACCGGATCGCCCGGCAGCAGCCGGATGAAGGCGAAGGCGATGATCGACACCCCGATGAAGGTCGGGATCAGCACGGCGAGGCGCCGCAAAAGGAAGCCAAACATGGATGGACCTGTTCTTTTTTCTGAGAGCTGGGTCTGGCCGGCCGGCATATCGCCAGCCTTTGTCCAGCCCCGGACCGCGCGCCTTTCCCTGAGCGCCGATCCTTGCGGAAAAGCCGCGGAATGTCGCCATTCCGCGGCCCGTCTTTGTCCGGTAAAACCGGATTACTCGGTGATGTCGACGTTTTCGAAGGTGAAGTCGCCGAGCGGGCTCTGGGTGAAGCCGGTTACGCCCTTGCGCATCGGAACGACCGAGAGCGAGTGATCGAGCGTGGCCCAGGGGGCTTCGCGCTTGAAGACGACCTGTGCTTCTTCGTAGAGCTTGGTGCGTTCGGCCTGGTCGGAGGTGACCTTGGCCTTCTTCACGAGCGCGTCGAACTCCTTGTTGCACCACTGCGCGCGGTTGTTGCCGCCGACGGCATCGCAGCCGAGCAGGGTGTCGAGGAAGTTGTCCGGGTCGCCGTTGTCGCCGGTCCAGCCGAGCATGGCGGCACCGTCACGGTCTTTGGCCTTCGAACGCTGCAGGTATTCCGCCCATTCGTAGGACACGATCTCGACCTTCACGCCGATCTTGGCGAAATCATCCTGGATGATTTCGGCGGCGCGGCGCGCGTTCAGCATGTAGGGACGCGACACCGGCATCGCCCAGACCTTCATCGACAGGTCCTTCACGCCGGCATCCGCCAGCATCTTCTTGGCCGCGTCGAGGTCGTAGCTGTCGTCCTGGACCTTGTCGTTATAGGACCACATGGTCGGCGGGATCGGGTTCTTGGCGGGCTTCGCCATGCCCTGGAACACGGCGTCGACGATGGCCTTCTTGTTGATGGCCTTGTTCAGCGCCTTGCGCACTTCCGGCTTGTCGAACGGAGCCTGGGTCGTGTTGTAGGCGAGGTAGGCGATGTTGAGGCCTTCCTGCTCCATGACCTTCAGGTTCGGATCGGCCTTCATCGACTGGACGTCGGCAGCGTTCGGATACGGCATCAGGTGGCATTCGCCGGCCTTCAGCTTCTGGTAGCGAACGGCGGCATCCGTGGTGATGGCGAAGACGAGATCATCGATCTTCGGTGCCTTGCCCCAGTAGTCGGCATTCTTCTGGTAGCGGATCACCGCGTCCTGCTGGTAGCCGACAAAGGTGAACGGACCGGTACCGACCGGCATCTGGTTCAGCTGTTCCTTCTTGCCGGCCTTGTCCAGGCTGTCGGCATATTCCTTCGACATGATCGAGGCGAACGGCATCGCGATGTTGGCGAGGAAGGGAGCTTCCGGACGGTTCAGCACGAACTTCACCGTCAGGTCATCGACCTTTTCCACCGACTTGATCAGCTCCGGGAAGCCCATGCCGGCGGCATATTCCCAGGACGTGCCGGGCACGTACTGGTTCCACGGGTTGTTCTTGTTGATCTGGCGGTCGATCGAGAAGACGACGTCGTCGGCGGTCAGCGTGCGGGTCGGCTTGAAGAAGTCGGTCGTCTGGAACTTCACGCCCTTGCGCAGCTTGAAGACATATTCCTTGCCGTCCGGCGACACGGTCCAGCTTTCGGCGAGCGCCGCAACCGGCTTCGTCGTGCCCGGTTCGAATTCGAGCAGGCGGTTATAGACCGGGTGCGCCGAGGCGTCGAAGGTCGTGCCGGCGGTGTAGAGGCCGGGATCGAAGCCTTCCGGAGAGCCTTCGGAGCAGAAGACGAAGGTCTTGGCGCTCGCGGCGGTGGACAGGAAGGATGCTGCCAGCAGGGCGGCAGCGAAACCGAGTTTGTATTTCATGAAGTTGTCTCCCATCGGCCGTGGGGTACAACCCGCCCGGACCGTTTATGTGGATATTGATAGCGCGCAGCGTTCGGTGTTCTTGTTGTTTCCCTGGGTGCTGGCTCACCAAATGACTTCTTTTCAGCCATGTCTGCGTTCGAAAACCGCTCCAGGCGGACCTCCCGTTCGCTGACAGGCTTTTCTCATACGATTAGACGAGCCTTGTAAAGACGGCATGGCAGGTTCCCGCCGGCGAATAGTATTATTTTTTTGGGTACTTTCCAGATCGGAAAAAATTTGACGCTTCGAGGAAATAAAATTTCGTACTTTTCCGCGCTGCAGCAAAAACATCCTGTCCTTGATCTGCAATTGGAAATGGAAGCATGATCTCGATGCGGCTGCCGGAGGCAGGCTTTCGGGAGCGCTTCGCGTCAACCGCCTTGCGCGATGCCGGGTCCGCGGCTCTTTCCGTCCGATATCGAAATCTCCCCCCTTCTTTCAAAGCCCTCTTCCGTGGTGCCATCCTCATGCGCTATGGGAACAGCTTGGGAAAAATTTACTAAACGCGCTGCTGCCTGCCGCGTGTAGCCTGCCGGACAAGATCATGGTGACGATCAAGGAGATTGCGAAGGCTGCGGGCGTCTCGCCCGCCACGGTATCGCGCGTGTTGAACTACGATCCCTCGCTCTCCATCTCCGCAGCCAAGCGCCAGGCGGTGATCGAGACCGCGGAAGCGCTGAACTACGATACGCCGCGCAACCGCAATCGCACGCAGGCCGGGCCGCTGCAGCTGCCGAACCGCGTTCTTGCGATTCCCCGCGTGGCGATCGTCCATTTTCTCGAACCGGCCGAGGAACTGGCCGATCCCTATTACATCGGCGTGCGCCTTGGCATCGAGAACCGTTGCCGCGAGCTGCGCATCGAGCCCGTGAAGGTCTTCCACTCGCAGACGCTGGCCGCCGATGCGCTGCTGCAGAGCGTGTCGGGAGTGATTGCCGTCGGACGTCATTCGAGCTCGGAGATCGACTGGCTGACCCAGCATTGCGGGCATCTGGTATTTGCCGATTTCGTGCCGCGCCTCGCCGAGATCGACCATGTCTGCTGCGATCTCGGCCTTGCCACCCGCAAGATCCTAGACGGATTGTTTGCTGCCGGCTATCGGCGCATCGCCTTCATCGGCGCGCATGATCCCGTGAGTGCCGACGGGCGGCGCTTCGGCGAGCGGCGATGCAGCGCCTATATTGCCTGGCAGCGTGAGCATGGCCTGTTCGACGCCCGCCTGATGGCGCTTGCCGATCATGGCGACCACGGCCAGAACCTGAAACTGGAAGCGGGCTACGAACAGGCGAAAGTGGTGCTTGCCCAGCCGGAGCGGCCGGATGCGCTGATCACCGCCAACGATAACATGGCAATTGGCGCCTATCGCGCCATCCAGGAGGCGGGGCTTTCGATCCCCGGCGATATTGCCGTTGCGTCCTACAACGATATTCCGGTGGCTCAGTTTCTGAGCCCGCCGCTGTCGACCATGCGCATCCTCAGCGAAGCCATCGGCGAGACGGCGGTCGATCTGTTGATCGAGCGCATCCAGGGGCGCAGCTATCCCAAGCATGTTGTCATTCCTGCCGAAATGATCTGGCGCGACAGTTCTCGCGCGCCCTCGCAGCCGGTCTGACCGGCGCTTTCTGTTGCCTTGGTTCCTGCCTTTGGCAGCCTCTGATGCGGTGCTTCACAGGCGCCGCCGGCATCGCCGTATGCCTTCGCATCTGCAAAAAATATTTAGTAAAAGTTTTCTTGCGTCTGCTCACCTTTTGCGATTAGGTCTCGTGTGACGGGCGAAAATTCCGTCGCTGGGAGTTTTCTGGGAGGGAAACATGGACAATCTGACTTGGCGCGGCCTTGGCCTGCGCGCGGCGCTGGCATGCGCCGGCCTGATGGCGGCGGCACCGGCCTTTGCCGCGGAAATCACCATCTGGTGCTGGGATCCGAACTTCAACGTCGCCATCATGCGCGAGGCCGGCCAGCGCTATACGAAGACGCATCCGGATGTCACCTTCAACGTGGTGGATTTCGCCAAGGCGGATGTGGAGCAGAAGCTGCAGACGGCGCTGGCCTCCGGCACCACGAGCGCACTGCCGGATATCGTCCTGATCGAGGATTACGGCGCACAGAAATATCTGCAATCCTTCCCCGGCGCCTTCGCGCCGATGAGCGGCAAGGTCGATTACAAGGGCTTTGCGCCCTACAAGGTCGAGCTGATGACCGTGGACGGCAAGGTCTACGGCATGCCCTTCGATTCCGGCGTGACCGGCCTTTTCTACCGCCGCGACTATCTGGAACAGGCCGGCTTCAAGCCGCAGGACCTGCAGGACATCACCTGGGATCGCTACATCGAGATCGGCAAGGCCGTCGAGGCCAAGACCGGCAAGAAGATGACGACGCAGGAACTGAACAATGGCGGCATGACGCGCATCATCATGCAGTCGGGCAATGGCTGGTACTTCGACAAGAAGGGCAAGCTCGCCGTCAACGACAATGCCGCGCTGAAGGGTGCGCTCGAAACGCAGGCCAAGATGATCAAGGCCGGCCTCATCAAGCCGGCGACCGGCTGGAACGATTATGTGAAGGCCTTCACCTCCGGTGACGTTGCCTCCGTGGTCACCGGCGTCTGGATCACCGGCACCATCAAGGCGCAGGCCGATCAGGCCGGCAAGTGGGGCATCGCGCCGATCCCGAAGCTTGACATCCCGGGCGCCGTCCATGCCTCCAACCTCGGCGGCTCCAGCTGGTATGTGCTGGCAAGCTCCAAGCAGAAGGAGAAGGCGATCGACTTCCTCAACGAGGTCTATGCCAAGGATCTCGATTTCTACCAGAAGATCCTGACCGAGCGCGGCGCCGTTGGCTCGCTGATGGCGGCCCGCACCGGTGCGGCCTATCAGCAGGCGGATGCCTTCTTCGGCGGCGACAAGGTCTGGCAGAACTTCTCCGACTGGCTCGGCAAGGTGCCGGCCGTCAACTACGGCATCTTCACCAACGAGCTGGACACCGCCGTGACCGCCAACCTCCCCGCGCTGGTCGACGGCAAGCCGGTGGATGCCGTGCTGAAGGCGATCAACGACCAGGCAGAACTGCAGATCCAGTAAGCAAGATCCGGCGGCCTCCGTGCCGCCGGCTCCTCCCGGGACATGCGGCGCGCGCGCCGCCTGTCCCGGCCGAAGGGCAAAGATCCGGCAGGGGCGGTGACAGGACGTTTCGATGGCAATGACAGGATCCGGGACACGAGCCGGCGGCTTGAGGCGGTATTATGACGTGAACGGGTGGCTGTTCGTCGCCCCCGCCCTCCTCCTCATCGGCACGCTGATGCTCTATCCGATCGTCAGTTCGCTGATGCTCTCGGTCTATTCCGGCCGTGGCATGATGATGCGCTTCGTCGGTGCCGGCAATCTGGTGCGGCTCTACAGCGATCCCGTCTTCTGGACGGCGCTGTCGAACACCATCGTCTTCTTCGTCATCCAGGTGCCGATCATGATCGTGCTGGCGCTCGTCATGGCCAATGCGCTGAATGATCCGCGCCTCAGGTTTTCCGGCCTGTTCCGCACGGCGATCTTCCTGCCCTGCATCACCTCGCTGGTGGCCTATTCCATCCTGTTCAAGAGCATGTTTTCCGTCGATGGCATCGTCAACCGCACCATGATGGCGATCGGCGTGATGGACCAGCCGATCAGCTGGCTGACCGACCCGTTCTGGGCCAAGGTTCTGGTGATCATCGCGATCACCTGGCGCTGGACCGGCTACAACATGATCTTCTATCTGGCGTCGTTGCAGAACCTGGACCGTTCCGTGGACGAGGCGGCCCGGATTGATGGCGTGCCCGCCTGGGGGCGTTTCTTCTTCCTCACGGTGCCGATGCTGAAGCCGGTGATCCTGTTCACCACCATCACCTCCACCATCGGCACGCTGCAGCTGTTCGACGAGGTCTACAGCCTGACCGAAGGGACCGGCGGCCCCTCGAATGCAACGCTGACGCTGTCGCTCTACATTTACAATCTCACCTTCCGCTTCATGCCGAATTTCGGCTACGCGGCCACCCTGTCCTATGTGATCGTGGTGCTGGTGGCGCTTCTCTCCTTCCTGCAGTTCTATGCCGTGAGGGAGCGTCGATGAGCCCGCGTCTTCTCCGCCGCGCCGGCAGTGCCCTGCGCTATCTGCTGCTGTCGCTGGCGGCCTTCCTGTCGGTCTTTCCGTTCTTCTGGATGGCGATCGGGGCGACCAACACCACGGCCGACATCAACAAGGGCAAGGTGAGCCTCGGCTCCGCGCTGTCTGCCAATATCGCCTCCTTCGTCGCGGCCGTCGACGTGCCGCTGATTCTCTGGAACTCGGTGAAGATTGCCGTATTCGGCACGGCGCTGACGCTGCTGGTCTCGTCGCTGGCCGGCTACGGCTTCGAGATGTTCCGCTCGAAGCTGCGCGAGCGCATCTATGCGGTTGTGCTTCTGACGCTGATGGTGCCGTTTGCAGCGCTGATGATTCCGCTGTTCATGATGATGGCGTCAAGCGGCCTGATCGATACCCATATCGCGATCATCCTGCCATCGATCGCTTCCGCCTTCATCATCTTCTATTTCCGTCAGGCGTCGAAGGCTTTCCCACGCGAACTGCGGGACGCCGCCAAGATCGATGGCCTCAGGGAATGGCAGATTTTTCTGTTCATCTACGTGCCGGTGATGCGCTCCACCTATGCGGCAGCCTTCGTCATCGTCTTCATGATGAACTGGAACAACTATCTGTGGCCGCTGATCGTGCTGCAGTCGAACGAAACCAAGACGATCACGCTGGTCGTCGCCTCGCTCGCCTCCGCCTATTATCCCGATTACGGCACGGTGATGATCGGCACCATTCTCGCCACCCTTCCCACCCTTTTTGTGTTCTTCGCCATGCAGCGCCAGTTCGTTCAGGGCATGCTTGGCTCGGTGAAATAGGAATATCCTCATGCGCATGACCACGCTTTTCAACGACAACTGGATTTTCAGCCACGGTTTCGAGCCGGCCGCCCGCACTGCCCTTCTGGCGGGCGAGGCGATCCGCCTGCCGCACAATGCGGTCGACCTGCCTTTCAACTATTTCGACGAAACCATCTACCAGCGGCCCTTCACCTATCAGAAGATCCTCGCCTGGCAGCCGGAGTTCGAGGGCCGCGAGGTTTCCGTGGTCTTCGATGGCGCGATGGCCAATGCCGAAGTGTTCGTCAACGGCGAGTCCGTCGTGGCGCACAAGGATGGCTACACACCTTTCGAGGCGCGCCTGACCGGCCGGCTGCAACCGGGCGACAACCTGATTACCGTGAAGATCGACGGCAGTGAAAACCCGGAAATCCCGCCCTTCGGCGGGCGGATCGATTACCTCACCTATGCCGGCATCTATCGCGATGCCTGGCTGAAGGTCACGACGCCGGTGTCGATCGGCGCCATCAAGGTCGAGACGCAGGAGGTGCTGAGCGAGAAAAAGGGCGTGACCGTCCGCGTCGATCTCGCTCATCCGGCCGGCACGGCGCTCTCCGGCACGCTGCATGTCGCACTGAAGGATGGTGCGCGCCTCATCGCCGAGGCCTCGGCTCCGGTCGAAGGCGCGCGCCAGACCGTTGCCTTCGCCGGGCTGGAAGGGCTTTCGCTGTGGGAGCCTGAAAACCCGCAGCTCTACACGGCCGAGGTCCGGCTGGAAACGGAGCAGGGCATCGACACCCTGACCGCCACCTTCGGTTTCCGCACGGCGGAATTTACCGTCGATGGCTTCAAGCTGAACGGCAAGCCGCTGAAGATCCGCGGCCTCAACCGCCATCAGGCCTGGCCCTATTCCGGCTATGCCATGGGCCGCCGCGCGCAGGAGCGCGATGCGGAGATCCTGAAGAACGACCTGAAGTGCAATCTGGTGCGCACCTCGCATTATCCACAGTCGCCGTGGTTCCTCGATCATTGCGACCGCATCGGTCTCCTGGTGTTCGAGGAAATTCCGGGCTGGCAGCATATCGGCGGCGAGGCCTGGAAGGCCGAAGCCGTGCGCAATGTCGAGCGGATGATCACCCGCGACTGGAACCACCCCTCGATCATTCTCTGGGGTGTGCGCATCAATGAATCGCAGGACAGCCACGATTTTTACGTGGAGACCAACCGCGTGGCGCGCGAGACGGATCCGACGCGCCAGACCGGCGGCGTGCGCTTCATCACGGAAAGCGAATTCCTCGAAGACGTCTACACGATGAACGACTTCTATCTCGGCAGCGAGGAGATGCCGGGCGCCAACCATTCCCGCACGCCGCTGCGCGACCAGCAGGTCTGCACCGGACTGCCGACCAAGGTTCCCTACATCGTGACCGAGTTCAACGGCCACATGTATCCCACCAAGCGGCATGACCAGGAACAGCGCCAGGCCGAGCATGTGACGCGCCATCTGCAGGTGCTGAACGCCATGTATGGCGATCGCTCGATTTCCGGTGCCATCGGCTGGTGCGCCTTCGACTACAATACCCACAAGGATTTCGGCTCCGGCGACCGCATCTGCCATCACGGCGTTATGGACATGTTCCGCGAGCCGAAATTCGCTGCCTTCGCCTATGCCAGCCAGTGCGAGCCGGAAGACGGCGTTATCCTGAAGCCTGTGACGTTCTGGGCACGCGGCGAGCGCAACATCGGCGGCATCATGCCTCTGATTGTGCTGACCAACTGCGATGAGGTGGAATTCGTCTATGGCCCGAACATCCGCAAACGGGTCGGTCCGGATCGCGAAACCTATCCGCATCTGCCGCATCCGCCCGTCATCATCGACCGTCGCCATTTCTCAGCGCAGGAACTGGGCAGTTGGGGCATGGCCTGGGAAGGCGGCGAGATCACCGGTTACCTGAACGGCGAACCCGTCGCTTCGGTGAAATTCGCCGGCGGCGCGGTTCCCGCCACCCTTGACGTGAAGGCAGACGAGCATAGCCTTCCCGCCGCCACCAAGGATCAGGTGCGCGTCCTCGTTCGGGCGCTCGACCAGATGGGCAATCTCCTGCCCTTCCTGGATGAGCCCGTGACGGTGAGCGTGACGGGGCCCGCAAAGATCCTCGGGCCCGCCACGCTGGTTCTGACCGGCGGGGCTTCCGGCTTCTGGCTGGAATCGACCGGCGGCGCGGGCGAGATTGTGGTGACGGTAACCTCGCCGCGCTTTGCCTCGCAGGTTATTCACCTGACGGCCGCGTGAGGGAGAGACGCACCATGGCCGAGCTGTCGCTGAAGGGCATTCGCAAGACCTACGGCTCGCTCGAGGTGATCAAGGGGATCGACCTCGAGATCGAGCCGGGGGAATTCACCGTCTTCGTCGGCCCCTCCGGCTGCGGAAAGTCGACGCTGCTGCGGATGATTGCCGGTCTGGAGGATATCTCTGCCGGCGATCTGACCATCGGCGGCGCGCGGATGAACGAGGTCGATCCCTCCCGGCGCGGCATTGCCATGGTCTTCCAGTCCTATGCGCTCTATCCACACCTGACGGTGCGGCAGAACATGGGCTTTGCCCTGCGTTTCGCGGGCGTTCCAAAGTCCGAAATCGACCGGCAGGTGATGGAGGCGGCGCGCATTCTGGAACTGGAACCGCTTCTGGAGCGCAAGCCCGGCCAGCTCTCCGGCGGCCAGCGGCAGCGCGTCGCCATCGGCCGCGCCATCGTGCGCCATCCGAAGGTCTTCCTGTTCGACGAGCCGCTTTCCAACCTCGACGCCGAACTGCGCGTCCATATGCGCTTCGAGATCGCCAAGCTGCACAAGAAGCTCGGCACCACGATGATCTATGTGACGCATGACCAGGTGGAGGCGATGACGCTGGCCGACAAGATCGTCGTGCTGCGTGCCGGCGTGATCGAGCAGGCCGGCACGCCGCGCGATCTCTATGCCGATCCGGACAACCAGTTCGTCGCAGGTTTTATCGGTTCGCCCCGGATGAATTTCCTGCCGGCGGAAATCGTTACGCAGGGCGCTCAGTTTGCATTGCGGCTGCAGGGAATGGAGGCATTGTTTCCCCTGCCGGCGCTGAGCGCCTCTCTTTCTGCTGGTCAGCGCGTCACCGCCGGACTGCGTCCCGAGGCCTTCCACCGCGACGGCGACACGACGGTGTCGCTTGCGGTTGAGATGCTGGAATATCTGGGGGGCGAGACGCTGGTGCATGGGCGTATCGCCCCGACAGGCGACATCATCACGGCCAAGGCAGATGCGAAAGACATGCTGGCCGGGCAGGAACGGGTTCGCGTCGCCTTCAACGCGGCAGATATCCTGCTGTTTGACGCAGACGGCGCCCGTATCCGCTGACAGGCGTCAGCGAACCCTTACCCGCCTGCATCCACATAAAATTTAGAATGTTATGGAATAGCTGCCGATGCCACCTCTGGCCTATTGCGGGCTACGTCCTTATTGGTCACAAAATGCGTCATCGGGCTTGCTGACTGTAAACGTGGATGCGTGCCTGTGGTATAAGTTGAAATCCTGCTTCGCGCAGGACGGGAGACACGGCCGGAAGGATTGCGCAGGGCTTGGTGACACGGGGGAACCAGACGAACGGCTTTACCGCCACGTCCATTGATGAATGGGTGGACGCGCATCTTCTTCGACTGGCATTCCGCAACAATCTGGCCAACATCAGCGTCAATCTGGCTGCAGCCATCGGTCTCTTCCTGATTGTCATGCCGTCTGCAGACAAGGGTTTCGGTTTCAGTGCCAGCTGGCTTTCCGCGATCCTTGTCCTGTCCGCCCTGCGCTATGTCCATTCTCTCTGGGTCATGCGGCGTCTGCGTGAGGAGCCGCTTCTTTTCGGGGACCCGCAGCAGTTCTATCTGGCCGGCTATGCCGCGGGCCTTCTGACGGCGGTTGCCCTGTGGGGCGCGATGACCGGTGTTGCGATCAGCAGCAATGTCGACGAGATCCGCTATGCCGTGCTGGTCATCATTTCAGCGCTGGCTGCGGGTGCGACGGGCATTCTGGCGCCGCAACTGGTCATCGGCCGCATCTATATCGCGGCCATGCTGCTTCAGGGGTCGGCCGCACTCACGTTCAGCACCGCCCCGAATTACCTGCTGGCCATCCTGGGCGCGATCTTTGCAGTGGTGATGCTGATTGCCCACCGCAACAACCATCAGGTTCTGCGCCAGAGTTTCGAGCTGCAGTATCGCAACAACGAACTGGTGGCGCGGCTGGAAACCGAGCGCAATCTTCTGGAGGATCTCAACGCCACGCTGGAGACGCGCGTGCGCGAACGCACGGTCGAGCTGAAACAGCTTGCCGAGCAGGATCCACTGACCGGCGTGCTGAACCGCAATGGCCTGATGCGCTGGTGCGATGATGCCGAGACGATGGCGACCAGCGACGTCGATCCGGATCTGGTGGCGATCTTCATCGATCTGGACCGCTTCAAGCAGATCAATGATGGTTTGGGCCATACCATCGGCGATAAGGTGCTGGTCGAGATTGCCAGACGGCTGCAGGTGTCGCTTGGGGATAACGGGGCGCTCGGGCGCTGGGGCGGCGACGAGTTCGTGGCGATTGCCACCGCACCGCCCGGCCATCCGCTCGACTGGGCAAGCGAGCTTGCAAGCCGCATGCGTTATGCCGTGGAAGAGCCCATTCATGTGGCGGGCCGCCAGCTGCAGATCGGCTTCAGTGCAGGTGTGGCTGTCACGGCCAAGGGACGCATCAGCATCAGCGACGCCATCCACTATGCCGATCTTGCAGCCGGCGACGCCAAACGCAAGGGGCGCGGCCTGACGCAGGTCTACAAGGAAAAGCTGCTGGCCGAGCAGGAGCGGAACTTCGCGATCTGCCAGGCGCTGAAGACGGCCATTGCGCAGAATGAACTCTCCGTGCTGTTCCAGCCTGTGGTGGCGGCTGAGTCGCATGCGGTCGTCTCCTACGAGGCGTTGCTGCGCTGGAACAGCCGTGACTATGGCCCGATCAGCCCCGACGAGTTCATTCCGATTGCCGAGGATACCGGGGAGATCGTGCCGCTTGGCAATTTCGTGCTCGACGCAGCCCTCGGGCAGTTGGTCCGCAGCGGCTATCACGACAATCCACTCAAAATGGCCGTCAATGTCTCGCTGCGGCAGCTGATTGCGCCGGGCTTTCTCGAAGCCGTACGCAGCAGCCTCGCTCGACACGATGTCCGACCCGGCGATCTCGTTCTGGAAGTCACCGAGTCGATCTTCGACACGCGCCAGCAGCCGATCATCAGCTTCGTGCTGCATCAACTGGATTCCTACGGCGTCGAAATCCATATCGACGACTTCGGTACGGGTTATTCGTCGCTCTCGCGTCTGCACGAATTGCCCATCCATGCCCTCAAGATCGATCGCTCCTTTGTCCATGCGCTTGATACGCATGGCAAGGCGATCATCGAGGGAACGGCGCTGATTGCCCGAAAGCTCGGTATACACATCATCGCGGAAGGGGTGGAAACGCCACTTCAGGCGCGGCAGTTGGAAGAGCTGGGGATCGAATACCTGCAGGGCTACCTGTTCGGCCGGCCAAGTCCGAAGCTCATGGAAAGCCATCGCATCCAGAGCGCCTGAACGGCTCTTTTCTTCCCATGGAAAGATCTCAAAACGAAAAAGCCTGCCGCGGGAGGAGGTGCGGCAGGCTTTCCGAAAAGAACCGAACAGCGACTGGGAGGAGGAGTGTCGCTGTTCCCCGGGCGTCCCATGGGAGGAGGAGGAGTGGGTTGCCCGGACCCGAAGCGCTTCGGGAGGAGGAGTGTCGCGCTTCGTTGAAAGGAGTAATATCCCCGATCGCGCTGCTTTCCTAGGCGTAATGCTGCAGTGCAGCTATGCGTCAGGCGCAAGTCTGCTTCACTGTGTCCCGAAGCGGTACAGCGCGAGCGCCGGATGGCCCTTGGGAAACGCAAAACGCCCGCACGGGATGCGCGGGCGTCGGGCGAATGTGCGAAATGAGATGGCGCAGATCAGAAGGCGACCGAAGCGCGGGCGACACGTTGGATATCGCTGCGGGCGATGCCGAGATCGTTGAGTTCGCGGTTCGACATGCGGCCAAGTTCGGTTACGGTCTGGCGATACTTGCGCCAATTGTTCAGGGTGCGTGCTACGTTCATGATGATCCCCTTTCCTGAGGTTCGATTGACGTCAGCAACTCGTTTGGTTCCGGCGTCGTTTGATGTCCCTGATATAAACCTTTCCTGTGCCCAAAACAGACACGATCCCTCATGACACCCATGCGCAAGCTGCAACCCTTGAGACATTCCTGTCTCAATCTGCATCGCGATGCAGCAGATGCTGCCCTGTACGGGTGAGTGGAGAGGATCAGCCCTGCTGGGGATAGGAGATGATCGAGAGGTAACGCGCGGGAAGCTTCACCAGCACTTCCGGTCCATGCGGGGCATCGGCATCGAAGAACAGGCTGTCGCCAGGCTCCATGCGGTAGAGGCTCTCGCCGTGTCGGTACACGACTTCCCCCTCCAGCATGTAGAGGAATTCCATCCCGGCGTGCTGGAAGGTGGGGAAGATGTCGGATTCGGCATTCAGCGTGATGAGATAGGGTTCCACCGTGACCCCGGCCGTGTTGTTCTCCACATAGCCCAGCAGACTGTAGTGATGGCCGGCGCGGGTGCCGCGTCGCTCCAGGTGAACCCCCTCGCCCGCCTTGACGAAACTTGCGCTCTTCGGCTCCTCGAAGCCGCGGAAAAAGGCTGTGATCGGCACGCCGAGAGAGCGGGAAAGCGCCTGCAGGGTGGTGAGCGACGGTGAGATATTGCCGTTCTCGATCTTGGACAGCATGCCGGCCGACATGCCGGTGGCTGCCGCAAGATCCGACACCGTGATGCCCAGCGTCTTGCGATAGCTGCGGACCTCGTGACCGATGGCCATCTCCAGCGTATTGGCACGCGGCTCGCGCACGGCGTGCGGATCCTGCGCCAATGCGGCTGTCGCGGCAAGACCGCCGCCCTTCATGCGCTTGGCCATGCGTTTCCTTCCCCCCGAGTGTACGCCTTACGAACCTGCCCTGCTGGCACGAGCATCTTCAGAAGGCACATTCTTAAGCATGGTGCACATGCAAAGTGCAAGTCACGGTCCGATCAGACGTGATTGGGAGTGTGCGCGACCTGTGTTGGTGAGGGCTGTCTACACATCCAGCGTGTTCTCATGCTCCCAGCGGCTGAAATGGGCGCAATAGCGGCTCCATTCCTCCTGCTTGAGCCTGAGATAGGCCGCACACAGATCCCGTCCGAGAGCTGCCTGCAACGCGGTATCCGCCTCGAGCGCCCGCAGTGCATCGAGAAGGTTGAGTGGCAGGCGCGGTGCATCCGTGACCAGATGTCCGTCGCGATACATGTCGATGTCGTGGTGCGGGCCCGGATCGGCCGCACTCTCGAGGCCGCCGAGACCGGCCGCGATGATCACCGCCTGCAGGAGATACGGATTGACCGCGCCATCCGGCAGCCGCAACTCGAAGCGACCCGGGCCCGGCACGCGCACCATGTGGGTGCGGTTGTTGCCGGTCCACGTCACGGTGTTGGGAGACCAGGTGGCGCCCGAAAGCGTGCGCGGCGCATTGATGCGCTTGTAGGAGTTGACGGTGGGATTGGTGATGGCGGCCATGGCGGTGGCATGGCGCATGATGCCGCCAAGGAAGGTCTTGCCCTTGGCCGACAGGCCGAACGGCATGGCGGGGTCGGCAAAGGCATTGTCCCGGCCCTGGGCATCCCAGACCGATACATGGCAATGGCAGCCATTGCCCGTCAGTCCCTGAAAGGGCTTGGGCATGAAGGTGGCGCGCAGGCCATGCTTTTCCGCGACCGATTTCACCATGAATTTGAAGAAGGAATGCCTGTCGGCCGTCTTCAGCGCATCGTCGAATTCCCAGTTCATTTCGAACTGGCCGTTGGCGTCCTCGTGGTCGTTCTGGTACGGCTTCCAGCCGAGTTCGAGCATGTAGTCGCAGATCTCGGCGATCACGTCATAGCGGCGCATCAGCGCCTGCTGGTCGTAGCAGGGTTTTTCCGCCCGGTCGAAGCCATCGGAGATCCGGTCACCGTCTGCAGCAATCAGGAAGAACTCGGCCTCCACGCCGGTCTTGACGCTGAGGCCCAGCGCGGCCGCCTTCTTGACCTGGTTCTTCAGTGCCACGCGCGGTGCCTGTTCCACAGATCTTTCGTCCATCACGCAATCGGCGGCAACCCAGGCAACGTCACGCTTCCATGGCAGCTGGATGACGGAGGCAGGATCGGGCAGTGCAAAGAGATCCGGGTGGGCCGGCGTCATGTCGAGCCAGGTGGCGAAGCCCGCAAAGCCTGCACCGTCCCGTTGCATGTCGGCGATGGCCGCGCGCGGCACCAGCTTGGCGCGCTGGGCGCCGAACAGGTCCGTATAGCTGATCATGAAATAGCGAATGCCGCGCTCGGCGGCGAAATCTGCAAGATGCTGTGTCACGTCGTTCCCCTGTTTTTATGGATTGAGACACAATCAGCGATGAAAAAGGCCGCCTTCCCGAAGAAAAGGCGGCCGGCAGTTTTCAGAAGCCTCCCTTGCCCGGATACCAGTCGGTGCCGGCAAGCGGTACCTTCGCCATGGCGGCGGCCTCCATCGTCAGCGCACAGAGGTCTTCCGGCTCCAGATTGTGCAGCCTGTTCTTGCCGCAGGCGCGGGCAATGGTCTGCGCCTCGAGTGTCATGACCTTGAGATAGTTGGCGAGGCGCCGACCGGCGACGACTGGATCGAGCCGTGCGGCAAGCTCGGGGTCCTGCGTCGTGATGCCGGCCGGGTCCCTGCCTTCGTGCCAGTCGTCATAGGCACCGGCGGTGGTGCCGAGCGCGCGGTACTCTTCCTCCCATTTCGGGTCGTTGTCGCCGATGGCAACCAGCGCCGCCGTGCCGATCGAGACCGCATCGGCGCCCAGTGCAAGCGCCTTCGCCACATCGGCGCCGGAGCGGATGCCGCCGGAGATGATCAACTGCACTTTGCGGTGCAGGCCGAGATCCTGCAGGGCCTGCACGGCGGGGCGGATGCAGGCGAGCGTGGGCATTCCGACATGCTCGATGAAGACATCCTGAGTTGCGGCTGTGCCGCCCTGCACGCCGTCCAGCACCACCACATCAGCCCCGGCCTTCACGGCAAGCGCCGTGTCGTAATAGGGACGCGCTCCCCCAACCTTCACGTAGATCGGCTTTTCCCAGTCGGTGATCTCGCGCAGTTCGAGGATCTTGATTTCCAGATCATCCGGCCCGGTCCAGTCCGGATGGCGGCAGGCGGAGCGCTGGTCGATGCCTTTCGGCAGGGTGCGCATCTCCGCCACCCGGTCGGAAATCTTCTGCCCCAGCAGCATGCCGCCGCCGCCGGGTTTGGCCCCTTGCCCGACGACGATCTCGATGGCATCGGCACGGCGCAGGTCGCGCGGGTTCATGCCGTAGCGGGAGGGAAGGTACTGATAGACCAGCACCTGGGAATGGCCGCGCTCCTCGTCCGTCATGCCGCCATCGCCGGTCGTGGTGGAGGTGCCGGCCAGGGTCGCGCCACGCCCCAGTGCTTCCTTGGCATTGCCGGACAGCGCGCCGAAACTCATGCCGGCAATGGTGATCGGGATCTTCAGCTCGATCGGCTTCCTGGCGAAACGGGTGCCGAGCACCACCGAGGTCTCGCACTTCTCGCGGTAGCCTTCGAGCGGATAGCGGGAAATGGAGGCGCCGAGGAACAGCAGATCGTCGAAATGCGGCACCTTGCGCTTGGTGCCGCCGCCCCTGATGTCGTAGATGCCGGTTGCTGCCGCCCGGCGGATTTCCGCCAGCGTATGGTCATCGAAGGTGGCAGACTTGCGCGGCGGGGTCGGCGGATTGTGATAGCTCATGAACGCCCCTTGCCTCAGTATGCGTCGGCATTGTCGATATGGAAATTGTAGAGTTTGCGGGCGGACCCATAGCGCCTGAACTCTTCCGGCTGCACGCCGGTGACGCCCGCCTTTTCCAGAAGCCTGGCCAGCTTTTCCAGATGCTTCGGCTTCATCGGCTTCTCGATGCAATCGGCGCCGAGGCTTTTCACCGAACCGCGCACGAAAAGCTTTGCCTCATAGAGGGAATCGCCCAATGCCTCGCCGGCATCACCACAGACGACGAGATGGCCTGACTGCCCCATGAAGGCCGACATGTGACCGATCGATCCGTGGACGACGATATCGATGCCTTTCATCGAGATGCCGCAGCGGGAGGCCGCATTGCCCTTGATTACCAGCAGCCCGCCGCGCCCGGTGGCGCCCGCATATTGCGAGGCATCCCCCTCCACGATCACGGTCCCGGACATCATGTTTTCCGCCACCCCCGGCCCGGCCGAGCCATGGACCGTGACGGTTGCGCCGTCGTTCATGCCGGCACAGTAATAGCCGACCGATCCATGCACCTCGACCGAAACCGGACTGTCGATGCCGACCGCGACAGCATGATGCCCGCGCGGGTTCACCACCTCGAAGCGGGTGTCGTTCGTGCCCTGCTCCAGCCCGTGCAGCGCGCTGTTCAATGCCCGGAGTGGCGTTGCGGAGAGATCGAAAACAGGCATGTCAGGCGGCCTTCTCGTGGTCCCAGAAATAGACGGTGGCGGGCTCCGGCTCCCAGACGCGTGCGGCCTCGATGTCCGGAAGGTTGACGAGGGCCCGATATTCGGAGCCGAAGGCGACGTAACGGTCGGTTTCGGCCATCACGGCCGGCTTGCAGGCAATCGGATCGCGCAGCACGCCGAAGCCGGTCCGGGTGCCGACGACGAAGGTGAAGAAGCCGTCGAGATCGTCCAATGCGCCGGTCAGAGCTTCGCCAAGATCCTTGCCGGAGGCCATTTCGGCGGTGAGATAGGCGGCGGCGACCTCGGAATCATTGTCCGTCTCGAAGGTCATGCCGCTCCGCACAAGCTTACGGCGCAGGTTGTTGTGATTGGAGAGCGAGCCGTTGTGGACCAGACACTGATCCGGTCCGGTGGAAAAGGGATGGGCGCCAAGCGTGGTGACCGCACTTTCGGTTGCCATGCGCGTGTGGCCGATGCCGTGCGTACCGCCCATGGCCCGGACGCCGAAGCGGGAAACGACATCGCCCGGCAGCCCCACTTCCTTGAAGATCTCGACACTTTCGCCAGCACCCATGATGCGGATTGACGGCCGAAGCTTCTCCAGCAAGGCGCGGATGTCGCCCCGGCGGTCCGCGGCGATCTCGATCACCGCATGCGTGTTCTTCTCCGTCACCGTGGCGGGCAGGCCGGCTGCGGAAAGCTCTGCTGTCAGATTGGCAAAATCCGCGCCCGGTCTGGCCGATTGCACGGTGATCTTGGCGATTCCCGGCCGAGGCGTGCCGTAAATGGCGATTCCGGCGGAGTCCGGCCCCCGATCCGTCATGGTGATCAGCATGTCCGAGAGAAGATCACCCAGCTGTGGTGTAAGGCTCTTGTCCTTCAGGAACAATCCCACAATGCCGCACATCCGCGTTCTCCCTGATATCGCTGCCTGTATGCGTAGCAGCGTGGCGGACTGAAATCAATCATAGGGAATAAAAGTTGCCTTATAAGAATTATTCGGTGCTTCTGAAAGCCTCCGACGTGGCCGATCTCAGACAGTGTTCGATGGTGCGGCTGGACAGTTGACAGGCCTCGGGTCTCTAGATACTTTAACCTTAAAATAAATCGAAGCCCTTCCGCGATCGAGGGGCGCGACCACGGAGGGTTTCATGCGTATCGTCTGCATTGGCGGGGGGCCTGCGGGGCTTTATTTTGCGCTTCTGATGAAGAAGCTGCATCCGGACCACACGGTCACGGTGGTGGAGCGGAACCGTCCCTATGACACCTTCGGATGGGGGGTGGTGTTCTCCGACCAGACGATGCAATCGATGCGCGCCTGGGATGGCGAAAGTGCCGCCGAGATCGAGGACGCCTTCAACCACTGGGACGATATCGAGGTTCTGTTCAAGGGAACCCGTCAGCGCACCACCGGTCATGGTTTCGTCGGCATCGGCCGCCGCAAGCTGCTGAACATCCTGCAGGCGCGCTGCGAGGCGCTGGGCGTAGAGCTGGTCTTCGAACGGGAAGCCGAGAGTGATCTGGATTTCCCTGAGGCTGATCTGGTGATCGCCTGCGACGGCGTGAACTCCCGTATCCGCGCCCGTTACGCCGAGGTGTTCCAGCCCGACATGGTGGTTCGTCCGAACCGCTATATCTGGCTTGGTACCCACAAGCTGTTCGACGCCTTCACCTTCGATTTCCGCAAGACGGATCACGGCTGGTTCCAGGCGCATATCTACAAGTTCGATGACAAGACCTCGACCTTCATCATCGAAACGACGGAAGAAGCCTACCAGGCTCACAAGCTCGGCGAGATGTCGCAGGACGAGTCGATCCGGTTCTGCCAGGACCTTTTTGCCGAGACGCTGGAGGGCGCGGAGCTGATGACCAATGCGCGCCATCTGCGCGGCTCTGCCTGGCTGAACTTCCAGCGGCTGATCTGTGGCACCTGGAGCCATTTCAACGGCAACAGTCACGTGGTCCTGATGGGGGATGCCGCCCACACCGCCCATTTTGCCATCGGCTCCGGCACCAAGCTCGCGATTGACGATGCGATCGAACTCGCGAACCAGTTCAACAAGGCCGGCCACGGCAAGGGCAGTATTGCCAATGTCCTCAAGATCTATGAGGAGATCCGCCGCGTCGACGTCGCCCGCATCCAGAATGCGGCCCGCAATGCCATGGAATGGTTCGAGGTCGTCGGCCAACGGTATGCGGACACGCTGGAGCCGGAACAGTTCATGTATTCCATGCTGACCCGCTCGCAGCGTATCAGCCACGAAAACCTGCGCCTGCGCGACAAGACGTGGCTGGAAGGCTACGAGCGCTGGTTTGCCGCAAAACAGGGCCTCAATGTGACGGAAGGCGAGCGCTGCCTGCCACCGATGTTCACGCCCTACAAGCTGCGTGATCTCACACTGCCGAACCGCATCGTCGTCTCGCCCATGGCCATGTATTCTGCCAAGGACGGTCTGATCGACGACTTCCATATGGTGCATCTCGGCAGCCGCGCGCTGGGCGGCGCGGGTCTCGTCTTCGCCGAGATGACCTGCGTGTCGCCTGATGCCCGCATCACACCCGGCTGCCTCGGCCTCTGGAACGATGAGCAGATGGAAGGCTGGAAGCGGCTTGTCGCCTTCGTCCACGGCAATTCCAGTGCCAAGGTCGCCGTTCAGCTTGGCCATGCCGGCCGCAAGGGCGCGACCAAGCTTGCCTGGGAAGGTATCGACCAGCCGCTCGAAAGCGGCGACTGGCCGCTCCTGTCGGCCTCGGCGCTGCCGTACCTCAAGCACAGCAAGGTGCCGAAGGCGATGGACCGGGCCGACATGGACCGCGTCAAGGCCGATTTCGTCGCCGCCACGAAGCGTGCGGCGGAAGCCGGCGTCGACTGGCTCGAATTCCACGCCGCCCATGGCTATCTGATGTCCAGCTTCCTGTCGCCACTGACCAACCGGCGCGAGGACGAATATGGCGGCAGCCACGAGAACCGGGCGCGCTATCCGCTGGAAGTGTTCAAGGCGGTGCGCGAAGCCTGGCCGGCCGACAAGCCGATCTCGGTGCGCCTCTCCTGCCACGACTGGTTCGAGGGCGGCAATACGCCGGAGGATGCGGCGATCTTTGCGCAGATGTTCAAGGATGCCGGCGCCGACCTCATCGACTGCTCGTCGGGTCAGGTATGGAAGGAAGAGCAGCCGGTCTATGGCCGTCTCTTCCAGACACCCTTCTCCGACAAGATCCGCAACGAGATCGGCATCGCAACCATCGCGGTCGGAGCCATTTCGGAAGCAGATCACGCCAATTCGATCATCGCGGCCGGTCGTGCCGATCTCTGCGCTGTTGCCCGTCCGCATCTGGCAGACCCCGCCTGGGCGCTGCACGAGGCAGCCAGGATCGGTCTGACGAACGTGGCGTGGCCGAAACAGTACATGTCCGGCAAGTATCAGTACGAGGCGAACCTCGCCCGTGCCGCAACGCCTTCGAAGTGAGGCGGACGTGGCGCACTCGCTTCAGGACAGGCATGTTCTCGTCACCGGCGCCGGTTCCGGCATCGGTGCGGCCATCGCACGCCGGCTCGCGCGCGACGGCGCCCGGTTGACGCTGGCCGGCCGCCGTGCGGAACCGCTGGAGGCTCTGGCCGGCGAACTCGGCGGCGAGCGGGCCTTTCCCCTCGCCGGCTTCGATGTCACCGATGCGCAGGCCATCGCGGCGGGGCTGGAAAAGGCGCGTGCGAACTTCGGCCCCGTCTCGATCCTCGTCAACAATGCCGGCGAAGCGCCGAGTGCGTCTTTCGAGAGGACGAGCCTCGACCTCTGGTCGAAGGTGCTGGCCGTCGATCTGACCGGCGTCTTCCAGGTGACGCAGGCAGTCCTGCCGGATTTGAAGGCGCATGGGACAGGTGCCCGCATCATCACCATCGCCTCGACCGCCGGGCTGACGGGCTATGCCTATGTCTCTGCCTATTGCGCCGCCAAGCATGGGGTGATCGGGCTGACGCGGGCGCTGGCGCTGGAGCTTGCCCGCAGCGGCATCACCGTCAACGCGGTCTGTCCGGGCTTCACCGACACTCCGATCATTGCCCGTTCGATCGAGACGATCATGCAGAAGACGGGGCGCAGCGCCGAGGAGGCGCTGGCCGAATTCACCAGGTCAAATCCGCAGGGACGTCTCGTCGCCCCCGAGGAGGTGGCCGATAGCGTCGCGTGGCTTGCCGCACCGGGCGCCTCTGCCGTGACCGGGCAGGCGATCGCGGTCGCCGGCGGCGAGATCATGGCCGGATAACAGGAAAATCGGGAGAAACCCCATGCCCTTCACCATTTCAAAGCCGATGCGGTTCGGCGATTGCGACCTGACCGGGATCGCCTATCACCCCGCCTACCTGTCGATGCTGGTCGACGTCAACGAGGCAATGTTCGCCTCCTTCGGCATCACCTGGAAGGAGATCATGTTCGAGCGCAAGCTCGGTCTGCCGACCGTGACGCTGAACCTCGAATTCAAGAAGCCGGCCGTTTATGGCGACGTGCTGGATTTTGCCGTCACGGTGCGCGCCATCGGCCGCGCCTCGCTCGATCTCGAAACGGTGGTCACCGTGGACGGCGACATCATCTGGACGGTGCGCCAGCGCATCGTGATGACCTCGACGATCGATCACAAGTCCCATCCCTGGCCTGACGACATCCGGGCAGGCCTTACCCGTTATCTGGAGCCCCGTCATGATGCATGAAATCATCCAGCCCGAAGGCTGGGCCAAACCCATCGGCTATTCCAACGGCATCAGTGCCCGTGGCCGCATCGTGCAGGTCGGGGGGCAGATCGGCTGGGATGAACAATGCCAGTTCCATTCCGACGACTTTGTCGATCAGGTGCGCCAGACGCTGACCAACATCGTCACCGTTCTGGCGGCTGCGGACGCCAAGCCGGAACATCTGATCCAGATGACCTGGTATTTTACCGACCGCGACGCCTATCGCTCGCGCATGCGCGAGGTCGGCGAGGTCTACCGCGCCATCATCGGCCGGCATTTCCCGCCCATGGCCGCCGTACAGGTGGTGGCGCTGATGGAAGACCGCGCCAAGGTCGAGATCCAGGCGCTCGCCGTCGTGCCGGACTGAGCGCGATATCCATTTAACCCGAGGAGGACAACATGAACACCAAGGTTATGCCCGTCGTCACCCGCAAGGGGCAGGAAGACACCGGAACCGGCCAGTCCGGCGGCTGCGTGCGCGTCTCCGGCGTCAGCCCCCAGCATACGCCGGCCACGAAAATCTGGTTCGGCAAGGTTTCCAACGAACCCGGCTACCGCTCCTATCCGCATCACCATGGCGAGGCCGAAACCGGCGGATATGTGCTGAAGGGCAAGGGCCGCATCTACTTCGGCGAGAACTGGCAGGAATATCTCGACATGGAAGAGGGCGACTTCATCTTTGTGCCGCCGCACTGGCCGCATATCGAGGTCAACATGTCGACCACCGAAGAACTGGTGTGGCTGACCACCCGCACCCCGGACAATATCGTCGTCAACCTGCCCGACGTCGATGACAGCATCCTCGTTGGCTACAGGCGCGCCTGATGAAACTCCTCCGTCATGGCCCGGCGGGCGCCGAAAGACCCGCCCTTCTCGATGCGGACGGCAAGATCCGCGATCTCTCCGGCATCGTTGCCGATATCGCCGGTGACACGCTCTCCGACGAAGGCCTCGCACGTCTGCGGGCCATTGATCCGGCGAGCCTTCCCGAAGTCACCCCCGCGCGCATCGGCGCCTGCGTCGCGCGGCCCGGCAAATTCATCTGCGTGGGCCTCAACTATGCCGACCACGCGAAGGAAACCGGCAAGGCGCCGCCGGAGGAACCGATCCTCTTCATGAAGGCTACCTCCGCCGTGGTCGGCCCGAATGACGATATCGAGATCCCCCGCGGTTCCACCAAGGCGGACTGGGAAGTCGAACTCGGCGTCGTGATCGGTACACGCGCCAAATATGTCTCCGAGGACAAGGCGCTTGAACATGTGGCGGGCTATTGCGTCGTCAACGACGTGTCCGAACGCGCCTTCCAGTCGGAGCGCGGCGGCCAGTGGACCAAGGGCAAGAGCCATGACACCTTCGGCCCGATCGGCCCCTGGCTGGTGACGCGCGACGAGGTGGCGGACCCGCAGAACCTTGCGCTCTGGCTTGATGTCGACGGCGTTCGCCGCCAGACCGGGTCCACTGCCACGATGATCTTCGGTGTCGCTCATCTCGTCAGCTATATCAGCCAGTTCATGACGCTGGAGCCTGGCGACATCATCGCCACCGGCACGCCACCCGGTGTCGGCATGGGCATCCGTCCCGAGCCGGTCTTCCTGAAGCCCGGTCAGGTGATCACGCTCGGCATAGACGGTCTGGGCAGCCAGCATCAGGCGACCATCGAGGCGAGGGACTGACCATGACCGATCTCGCAGGCAAACTCGCCATCGTCACCGGCGGTGCACGCGGACAGGGCGAGGCGGAGGCCCGGCTGCTGACCGCCAGGGGGGCGGCCGTCATCATCGCCGACGTTCTGGCCGATGAAGGGCGCGCGCTCGCGGACGCCCTGCAGGCAGAGGGCCGCGAGGCCCGCTTCGCCTTTCTCGACGTTTCCGACCCGACGAGCTGGGATGGGATCATCGCGCTTGCCCGCGACTGGAAGGGGCGCATCGACATCCTCGTCAACAATGCCGGCATCATCAACCGCACGCTGGTGGAGACGACGGCGCTCGACGCCTGGGAGCGGGTGCTGAAGGTGAACCTCACCGGCGCCTTCCTCGGCATCCAGGCGGTGGCGCCGCTGATGGCCAAGGGCGGTGGCGGCTCGATCATCAACATCTCGTCGAACAGCGGCTTTTCCGGCCATTACGATCCGGCCTACACGGCGAGCAAATGGGGCCTGCGCGGTCTGACCCGCAGCGCTGCCATGGAGTTTGCGACCAAGGGCATCCGCGTCAATGCGATCTGCCCCGGCCTGGTGGTGACCGGGCTCAATGCCGGCAGCCCGCATCTGAGGCCGATGATCGAGATGACGCCGATGAAGCGCAGCGGCAAGCCGGAAGAAATTGCCGAACTGGTGCTGTTCCTCGCTTCGGACGCCTCCAGCTTCATCACCGGCGAGGATTTCGTCATCGATGGAGGCTTCACGGCCGGCGCCGCCTATCGCCGCGTCGCCGTCGAAACCGGCATCTACAAGGATGCGACCGACTGAAATCGAGTGCCGGCGGCTTTCCCCTGGCCGCCGGCAGCGCCTCCCCCGCCGATATCCGCGCCCTCCGTTGCGGCCATTCGAAAAATCGTCTCGCCGCGTGCACAGCTGATCGACAGCTGCCCTCCGTTCCTTTAAATCAGATAGCTCGATACACATCTGTCTGGGCCGGATAACAACGCATGACCACCAATTTTCTGCTGATCGATGCCGAGAAGGAATTCGACGTCCTGAAGGCCGCCGCCTCGCTGGTGCGCGTCCAGATCCTCAAGGTGCTGCATGAATCCAACGGCCTGAATGTCAACGAGATCGCCGATCGGCTGCAGCAGCCGCAATCCTCGATTTCCGCCAGCGTGGCGGTGCTGGAGGCGGCCGGACTGGTCCGCACCGAAACGAAAAAAGCGCGCAAGGGCAGCCAGAAGATCTGCTTTGCCACCTGTGATGAGCTGATCATCTCCTTCCACAAGCCGGAAAAGGCGGCGGATGCGAACCTGATCAGCGTGTCCATGCCGCTTGGCCTCTATACCCAAAGCTCCGTCACGGCCCCCTGCGGTATCTGTTCGCCCGATGGCATCATCGGTCTCCTCGATGTCCCCGATACCTTCATGGACCCGGACCGGATGAAGGCGGCGCTGCTTTGGTTTACCTCGGGCTATGTGGAATATCAGTTTCCCAACAACGCCAAGATTCAGGGTCGCACCATCGAGGAGATGGAGTTCTCCATGGAAGTCAGTTCCGAAGTGCCGGGCACGCACAGCAACTGGCCCTCGGATATCACGCTTTCGGTCAACGGCGTGGAACTCGGCGTCTGGACCTCGCCCGGCGATTTCGGTGACAAGCGCGGCACCTATACCCCCGATTGGTGGAAGCTTTCCGGCTCGCAATACGGCATGCTGAAGACTTGGCGGATCACCAATGACGGCGCCTTTGTCGATGGCAAGCGCATCTCAGATGTTTCTCTGAAGGATCTCGATCTGTCAGCGCATCGCTCCATCCGCCTGCGCATTGAGGTCAAGCAGGATGCCCGCCATCCGGGTGGTCTCAACATCTTCGGACGCGGTTTCGGCAATTACGACCAGGAGATTCTGCTGCGGCTGCGCACCGCCGTGTGAAATCCGACAATCGATCAAAAGTATGATTTTAGACGTTGACATCAGGTCGACCTCCGATAACAATATCATAAAATAGAGTTTGTACCAAAATTTTTGATACAAACTTGCATGGGAGGAGACCTTATGAAAACGCGTGTTTCCGTCCACCGGGATTTCCGGATTGGGCGCATTGACGATCGTCTGTATTCTGCCTTCATCGAGCACATGGGCCGCGCCATCTATGGCGGCATCTATGAGCCGGGCCATCCGGAAGCCGATGCAAACGGCTTCCGCAAGGATGTGCTGAAATTCGTGCAGGACCTCAAGATCCCGGCGATCCGTTATCCCGGCGGCAATTTCGTCTCTGCTTATCGCTGGGAAGACGGGATCGGCCCGCGCGACCAGCGGCCGATCCGCCTCGATCTCGCCTGGCGCTCCAAGGAAACCAACCAGATCGGCATCAACGAGTTTGCTGCCTGGGCCGGCATGGCTGGCATCGAGATGATGCTTGCCGTCAACCTCGGCTCGCGCGGCCTCGATGATGCGCGCAACTTCCTCGAATACGTGAATTTCCCGGGCGGCACGGCGCTGAGCGACCTGCGCCGCAGCCATGGCGCCAACGAACCGCACGGCGTCAAGATGTGGTGCCTCGGCAACGAGATGGACGGCCCCTGGCAGATCGGCCACAAGACGGCCGTGGAGTATGGCCGTCTCGCCAACGAAACCGCCAAGGCGTTCAAGGGCTTCGACCCGACCATCGAGGCGATCGTCTGCGGCAGTTCCAACGACCGCATGCCGACCTATCCCGAATGGGAGCGCGAGGTTCTGGAGGAGTGCTACGAGAATGTCGACCACATCTCGCTGCACAAATATTTCGGCAACAACAGCCGCGACACGCTGAACTATTTCGGCAAGATCGAGGAAACGGGCCGCTACATCCAGACCATCGGCGGCGTCATCGATTACGTGAAGGCGAAGAAGCGCGCCAAGAATGATGTCGGCATCTGCTTCGACGAATGGAACGTCTGGTATCATATCCGCGAGGAAGACGGGCAGCGCATCAAGAGCTGGGATTGGCCGGAAGCCCCTGCCCTGCTCGAGGAAACTTACAATTTCGAGGATGCGCTCTTTGTCGCCGGCCTGCTGAACGAGTTCATCCGTCGCTCCGATCGCGTCCGCATCGCCTGCATCGCCCAGCTCGTCAACGTGATCGCGCCGATCCGCGCCGAGAAGAACGGTCCGGCCTGGCGCCAGACGATCTACTACCCCTACCAGTTCGCCTCGCTCTATGGTCGCGGTGAGGCGCTGAACGTCGCCGTCGATTGCCCGACCTATGACTGCAGCACGGCCGATGACGTGAAATATCTGGACGTTGCCGGTGTCTACAATGCGGACGAGAGCGTGGTCACGCTGTTCGTGCTGAACCGTCACCTGACGGAAACGGCGGAACTCGATGTCAGCCTGATCGGCTATTCCAGGCCGGAACTTGCCCTGCATCTCGTCATGGAAGGCCATGATCTGCGCATCGGCAACGGCCCTGATGCGCCGGATCGCGTCGTTCCCGTCACCGGCAGCGGCGTTGCCGTCGAGGATGGCGCGCTGAAGGGCAGGCTTGCGCCGCTTTCGTATCATGTCTTGCGCGTGAAGGTTCAGTGAGGCGGCCATGGGTGTCCGCCTCACCAATGTCGCCAAGACGTTTGGCAGTTTCCACGCCCTGCGCGATGTCTCCATGGAAATCCCGACGGGCAGCTTTGCCGTGTTCGTCGGCCCTTCCGGCTGCGGGAAATCCACGCTGCTGCGCATGATCGCAGGTCTGGAGGAGACGAGCGGTGGCGAGATCGTCATCGACGACCGTGACGTGACCGCCGTCGAGCCCGCCGAGCGGCAGGTTGCCATGGTGTTCCAGAACTATGCGCTCTATCCGCATCTCTCCGTGTTCGAGAACATGGCCTTCAGCCTGCGGCTCGCCCGCCGGCCGAAGGAGGAGGTGAACAGGCGGGTGCAGGAGGCCGCGCGGATCCTGCAACTCGGGGAGCATCTTCCTAAGAAGCCCTCGCAGCTTTCGGGCGGCCAGCGCCAGCGCGTGGCGATCGGCCGCGCGATCGTGCGCCAGCCGAAGGTCTTTCTGTTCGATGAACCGCTGTCGAACCTCGATGCGGAACTGCGCGTGCAGATGCGGCTGGAACTGACACGACTGCACCGCCAGCTGGGCGCCACGATGATCTACGTCACGCATGACCAGGTGGAGGCCATGACACTGGCCGACCTGATCTTCGTGCTGAAGGGCGGCGTGGTGCAGCAGGCCGGCGCGCCGCTTGCCCTCTACGACGATCCCGACAACCGCTTCGTGGCGGGCTTCATCGGCTCGCCCTCGATGAACTTCCTGCCGACGGTGATCGCCGCGCGCGAGGGACACCGGGTGACCTTGCAGCTGGAAGGCAGCGAGCACGCTTTTACGGCCGACCTTTCCGGCCAGGCAGCCGTCGGCCAGGCGGTCGAGATCGGGGTGAGGCCCGAGCATTTCAGGATCGGCGGCGCGGGGCTGCCGGTGCAGGTGGAGGTCGCCGAGGAGCTTGGCGACGTCTCCTATCTCTATGCCCGCACGGCAAGCGGGCGGGAAATCGTGGTGCAGCGGCAGGGGTCCCGCGACCGGCTGGACGGTCAGACCGTCCAGCTTTCTGCAGAACCGCGGCACGTGCTGGTCTTCGATGGTGAAGGCCGCAGGCTTCGCTAGGGCGCGAGGAGGCGTCCGGTGAATGGGATCACCTGTCCGCATCGGACCGGGCAGAGCATGATCATGTGAGAAAAACGGGAGGAGAAACGATGAGACTGATCAAGACGATACTTCTTGGCACGGCGCTCAGCCTTGCCGCCCTGCCGGCGCTTGCCAAGCAGGATATCATCTGGTGGGACTTCCTGTCCGGCGGCGACGGCGTGCGCATGAAGGCGCTCATCGATGCCTTCAACAAGGAACATCCGGACATCCAGATCAAGGGGACGACGCTCGAATGGGGCGTGCCCTTCTACACCAAGGTCCGTACGGCCTCTGCCGTTGGCGAAGGCCCTGATGTAATGACCTACCACCTGTCTCGCGCGCCGCTCGGCCTCGAGGAGAAGGTCCTGAGCGAGATCACCCCGAAGGATCTTGAGGATGCCGGCCTCAAAACCGGCGATTTCTTCGATGCGCCGATCAAGGCCGCCACCCATGACGGCAAGCTCTATGCGGTGCCCTTCGATATCCACGCGCTCATTCTTTATTATAATGCCGACATGCTGAAGGGCTCGCCCTATCTCGATGCCAACGGCAAGCTGACCGGCATCAAGACGCTCGCCGATTTCGAGGCGGCGCTGGCCTGGCTGAAGGGCAAGGGCGTGCCGACGCCGGTGACCTATCAGTCCGGCGGCGATGCAGGCGTCTGGCGCGTCTTCTACACGCTTCTGTCGCAGCAGGGCGGTGAATTCGTCACCAATGGCAAGGTGCTGGATGGCGACAATGCCGAGAAGGCTGCCAAGGTGATCGACACCATGTCGCGCTGGCGTGAAAAGGGCTGGGCGCCGGAACAGGCGGAATACCAAGCTTCCGTGGCGCTCTTCTCGGCCGGCAAGTCCGCCTTCCAGCTGAACGGCGTCTGGGAAGTGCCGACCTACAAGGACCTGGAAAAGAACGGCAAGCTGGGCTTCAAGTGGAGCGCCGTGGAAATTCCGCCCTTCATGGGCAAGCGCGCCACCTGGGCGGATTCGCATGCCTTCGCCATTCCCAACGAGGGCGCCAAGACCGTGTCCGGCGAAAAGCGCGCCGCGGTCATGAAGGTGATCGGCTGGATGGAAAAGCATGCGATCGGCTGGGCCGATGCCGGCCATATCCCGGCCTACAAGGCGGTGACCGAAAGCGCGGACTACAAGGCGCTGCAGCCGAACGCCACCTATGCGACGCTGGCCGAGGCGGCAGCCTTCGATCCGCAGACCCGCATCACCGGCGTCGCCTCGCCCGCCTATGATGCCTCGCTCAACATCATCGCCCCGGCCATCCAAGGCTATATGAGCGGTGCGGATGCCGTCCAGCAGATCAAGACCGAGCTTCAAGGCAAGCTCAAGTGATCTGCCTTCGCCCTCCGGTTCCCTTCGCCGGAGGGCGATTTTCGCACGCCCTGACATGCTGGAGGTCGCAACCGTGGCAATGATCGAAAACCGGCGCAAGAAGTCGCTGATTGCCCTGACCATGGTCACGCCCTTTGTGGTGACCTTTTCCGTCTTCTTCCTCTACCCGATGCTGGACATGATCCGCATCAGCTTCACCGATGCGCCGCTTGTGGGCGCGGGGCACTGGGTCGGCTTCGACAATTATCTGAAGCTGTTCGGCGACCGGCTGTTCACGCTGTCGCTGAAGAACAATGCCTATTTCGTGGCGCTTACCGTCATCCCGACCACGGTGATCGCACTTCTGATCGCGCTTGCCATCAACCGCCTGTCGGGCTTTCGCCAGACGTTCGTCATGAGCCTGTTCTTCATGCCCTATGTGCTGCCTGTCTCGGTGGTGACGGAACTGTGGGCCTGGATGCTCGACCTGCAGTTCGGCGTGCTGCAGCCGGTGATCGCGCTGTTTACCGGCAAGCCGGTCGCCGTCTTCAAGAACCCCTACTGGGTAATGCCGATGGTGGCGGTGGTGACGATCTGGTGGACCAACGGCTTCAATGTGCTGCTGTTCATCGCCGGTCTGCGCAATATTCCAAGCGAACTCTATGAGGCGGCCTCGCTGGATGGCGCGACCACCTGGCAGAAATTCTCGCGCGTCACCTGGCCGCTGCTTTGGCCGGTCACGGCCCTGGTGCTGACCCTGCAGCTCATCCTGCAGCTGAAGATCTTCGACCAGATCTATCTTCTGAGCGGCGGCGGTCCGTTCAACTCGTCCTACGTGCTGCTCCTGAAGGTCTATCGCGAGGCCTTCCAGTCCAACAATGGCGGCTATGCCTCGGCGGTGGCGACGGTGCTGTTCCTGCTGATCGTGGTCATTTCCGTCCTGCAATTCCAGCTTCTGCGCATCCGGAGAGCCTCATGAGCCCGATGAGACGCCTCGAAAACATCGTGTTGACCGTGCTGACCCTGATGGCGGCGCTGGTGTGGATCTTTCCGCTCTACTGGGGCTTCCTGACCTCGATCCGCTCGGAGGAGAACGCGGCCGGCAGCGTCTCCATCCTGCCGGACGAGTTTCAGCTGAAGGCCTATCTGGATGCGATCTTCAACACCAAGCTGATGCTCTGGTATGTGAATTCCATCGGAACAGCGACCATCGTCACCGTGCTTGTCATCCTGATCTCGATGCTCTGTGCCTACGCGCTCTCGCAGATCCGCTTTCCCGGTCGGCGGCTGCTTTACGGCCTCGTGCTGGGCAGTTTCATGGTGCCGGGGCAGACGCTGGTCGTTACCCAGTTCATCCTGATGAAGGACCTGAACCTCATCAACACCTGGGCCGGCATCATCCTGCCGCAGCTGATCGCGCCGATCGTCATCATCGTCTACAAGCAGTTCTTCGACGGTGTGCCGAAGGAAATGCGGGAAGCCGTGGTGCTGGATGGCGGCGGCGAATATACGATCCTGTTCAAGGTCTTCCTGCCGCTCAACTGGGGCATCACCACCGCCATGTCGATCGTCACCTTCATCGGCGTCTGGAATGCCTTCTTCTGGCCGTTCCTGGTGGTTACCTCGGAGGACATGATGACGGTGCCGGTCGGCATCACCCAGGTCAACGATGCCTTCGGCATTCATTATGCGCGGCTGATGGCGGTCGCCATGCTGGCGGCCATGCCTGTCATCCTTGCCTATGTCATCTTCCAGCGGCGCGTCACCGATGCCATCATGATCTCGTCCGGCGTGAAGGGGTAAGGCCGGCCCTGTTCAGGCGGATGCCGAGGACAGAATGCTGGTGCTGAGTTCGCTGATTTCGTTGCTGATCTCCTCCTGCCGCTGGCGGCGGGCGGAGGCGGTGAGCGTCTCCAGCGTTTCCGAGACGTTGCGCTCCGCCGACATCATGGCGCGCATGCGCGTTTCATTTTCCGCGGCATAGGAGAGCACGACCGCCTCGCAGATTTCGGCGAAGACATATTCTTCCGCAAGGCTTTCGAACAGGGTTTCGGGAGAGAGATGAAGGAGGGGCGGCGTGCGGCCGGCCGGCCGGTCCAGCTGGCTGGCGTCGAAAGGAATGATCTGCCGTTCGATGATGTCTGCCATCGCCCCGCCCGGATGGGCGTAGAGCAGCGAGACGCGCTCCACCGGACCCTTGCCGATCCGCTCGTAGATTTCCTCCATGATGTGGTTGCTGAGGCTCGCTGCCTCGGCGGTGGCGGAAATCATCGGCGCGGACCATGAGGGCTGCAGATCGCGCTCCAGTGCCGCGAGAAGCCCGCGATCCCCGATCAGCAGCAATTTGACAGCCTGGTCCTGACTGTCGTTACGCAGGCGGACGAACCGGTCGAGGATGCGCCGGCTGAAGCCTCCCGCAAAGCCTTGCTCCGCACAGAGGGCGACGACGAGATGCGAGCCTTTGCGCCATCGGGCGGTAGCGGGCGTTTGTCGCGACGGAGCCACGCGGCCGATTGCGGCCGCAATGGTCGCGGCATAGGCCTGCACCCCGGCGAGATGATGGCTGGCCTCTTGCGCGCGGGCGGCCGCCATGCCGCGCATCGCCTCGATCACCGAAGACAGCTGCTCGACGGAGCGGATGCGCGCCTCGATATCGGTCAGCCGCTCGCTCATGCGGCCTCCGGTGTGGTCGGAGTGGCGCGCGCCAGATCGCTGCCCAGCATCCGCACGGCCTCGATCAGCTGTTTGCGGATCTCCTCCGACAGCATGCCGCTGCCTGCCAGCTGGTCGACGGCGGTCCGCGCCTGTGCGTCGAGATGGGCCGGCAGACGCTGGCAAAGATCCGGGATCACCTCGACGGGCATGGCATCCAGCACGCCATCATTGAGGGCGGCCAGCAGCGCCACCTGATCGGCCATGCGCAGGCCGCGAAAGCGTGGCTGGGTGAGCAGGGCGCGGATGCGCTTGCCATGCTCGATCTGCGGCTTGACCCGCGTATCGGACATGCCGCCGAAGCGGGTAAAGCTCTCCAGTTCGAGAAACTGCGAATAATCGAGCCGGATGCGGCCAGAGACATCCCGCAACGCCTTCTTCTGCGCCTTGCCGCCGACGCGGCTGACGCTGAGGCCGACATCCACCGGCGGTCGCTGGTCGAGCGCCAGAAGCCGGGTGGAGAGCACGATCTGGCCATCGGTGATCGAAATCAGGTTGGTGGGGATATAGGCCGACAGATTGCCGGCATCCGTCTGGGCAATCGGCAGTGCCGTGATCGATCCTCCGCCAAGCGCCGGCGACAGCTTGGCCGCGCGTTCCAGCAGCCGCGCATGGATATAGAAAATGTCGCCCGGATAGGCCTCGCGCCCAGGGGGCTCGCGCGTCAACAGCGCCAGTTCGCGGTGGGTGGCGGCATGTTTGGTGAGATCGTCGATGACGATCAGCACATGCTGGCCGCGATCGCGGAAATATTCGGCCATCGAGAAGGCGGCGAAGGGGGCGATCCATTGCAGGCCCGCCGCCGAGGAGGCCGCGGCCACCACGAAGATGCAGCGCTCCGGCGCGCCATGGGCGCGTACGGCCGCGATCACCCGTTCGACATCGGACGCGCGCTGGCCGATCGCCACGTAGACGCAGATCATGTCGGACTGCTTCTGGTTGACGATGGCATCGACGCCGATGGAGGTCTTGCCGGTGGCGCGGTCGCCGATGATGAGTTCACGCTGGCCGCGCCCGAGCGCAAAGAGCGCGTCCACCACCAGAATACCGGTCTCGGCCGGTTCGCTCACCAGATCCCGCTCGATGATGGAGGGGGCCGGCCGCTCCGCCGGCAGCATGTCGGTGGCCTGAATGGGCGGCCCCCCATCCAGCGGCCGTCCCAGCGGATCGACGACGCGGCCAAGCAGTGCCGGCCCCACCGGCACGGTCACCACCGTACCGGTGCCGCGTACCCGCGAGCCGGCTCGTACCGCCTCGCCCTCGTCCAGCAGCACGGTGCCGATGTCTCGGGCTTCCAGGGTCAGCGCGAAACCCAGCCGGTCGTTGTCGAACAGCAGCAACTCGTTCAGCCGCACGTCCGGCAGGCCGGAGACGCGGGCGATGCCATCCGCCACCTGTTCGACGCGCCCGAGCGAGGCTGCATCGGCCGACAGCGTGACATCGGCGAGTTGCTGCTGCTGGTGCGCGAGCCAGCCCTTCGTGCCTGTGGCGTCCGGCGTATCAGTCATGATGGATCAACCTTGCTTCGATGCGTTCGAGATCGGCGCGGAAACTGTTGCGCACCAGGGCATGCGGCGCCTCGAGTTCCAGCCCCGCGAGGAGCGAAGGGTCGGTCTCGGTGGTGAGGGTGACGGAGCGGCCGAGGATTCTTTCCAGCACGTCCTGGCAGGTTTGCCGTTCGGCATCCGTCAGCGGGCGCGCTGCGGTGAGGATCAGCGGCTGATCCGGGTTGCCCATGCCGGCGCGTGTCTCTTCCGGCAGATGGGCGACAGCCTCGGACAAGCCGTCGATGAAACCGGATACCAGCAGTTCGTAGGGCAGGCGGGCGAGAAGCTTGCGGGTGATTTCCAGCGAAAGCCGGCTGGCTTGCGTCGCAAGCCGTGTCATTTCCGCCTCCTTCAACGCGACGGTCGCGACCTCCGCATCCGCGCGGATCCTTGCCGCATCCCTGTTTGCATCGGAGAGGATCGCCTCGGCGGTCGCCCTCGCCTGCGCTTCCGCATCGGCCATCACACGCCCCCGCTCGGCGGAAAGCCTGTCGGCATTCACCTGCACTTCTGCCTCGTGGGCAAGGGCTGCCGTACGGCTTGCCTCGGCCTGCGCCAGCACCGCATCGGCCGCCTCCTGCCGCTTCCGCACGATGTCGGCCACGGGGCGAAAGAGGAAGCGGGAAAAGATCCACAGAAGGACGCCGACATTGAGCGCCTGAAGACCGAGCGTCCACCAGTCGATGTGCATGGGAACAACCCGTCACTTCACGAAGGGATTGGCAAACAGCACTAGCAGCGCGATGACGAGGCAGTATATCGCCATGGTTTCGATCATCGCGAGGCCGACGAACAGCGTGCGCGAGAGCGTGCCGGCCGATTCCGGCTGACGGGCGATGGCATCCATTGCTGCGGCAACCGCCCGGCCTTCGGCAAGTGCCGGGCCTATGGCGCCGAAGCCGACGGCAAGCGCTGCGGCAATGATGCTGATGGCGGGCAGGATATCCATGGTCAGTCTTCCTTCTGCGGCGGTTGGGGTTCCGGCTTGCCGCCCTCTTCGCCGCTGACGGCGGAGCCGAGGAAGACGGTCGCCAGGATGGCGAAGATGTAGGCCTGAACGGCACCGGTCAGCAGATCGAGTGCCATCAGTGGGATAGGCACCAGCAGGCCGGCGAGCGACAGCACGATGCCGATGACGAAGACGCCGCTCATCACATTGCCGAACAGGCGCACGATCAGCGAAAAGGTGCGGGTGATCTGTTCGATGATGTTGAGCGGGATCATCACCCAGCTCGGCTCGGCGAAGGTCTTGAGATATCCGCCAAGGCCGCGCACCCGGATGCCGAAGTAAAGGGTGGCGCCGCCAACAAGGGCCGCCAGCGCTGCATCCGTCTCGATATGGGCGGTTGGTGGTTCGACGCCGGGGATCAGCGACGACCAGTTGGCGATGAAAATGAACAGAAACAGCGTGCCGATCAGTGTACGGTACGGCGCGGGATCGACCTGCATGCTCTCGCGGATCTGCCCGTCGATGACCTCGACGATCATCTCCAGCACGGCTTGCACCGGGCCTGCCTTGATGGTCAGGCGGCGGGTGGCAAGCCACAGGCCGAGCGTCATGACGGCCATGATGCCCCAGGTGACCACCACGGGGTCCGAGACGGGGATCGGCCCGATATGAAACAGGACATCGGTCGAGAGCGGCGAGGAGATCATGAGGCCCGCCTTTCCCGCTTGAGGATCAGCGCACGGCTGAGCAGAAGGCCGGACAGGCAGGCGAGAAGGGCGACGGCCCCGATCTTCGCCATCACGGCCATGACCGCGATCAGCAGGCCGAAGCGGACAAGCTGCAGCAGGAAAGCCCGGCCAAACCGGCCTTGCGCGAAAAATTCGGTATTCCGCTTCAGCGTCAGAAAATGCAGGAGGCCGAGCGCCAGGCCGGCGGCGAAGCCGGTGAGGGCGGCAAGCGGGGCGGCAGCCGTCGCAAAAGATATCGGGATCTCAATCATGGCCATGCATCCATTTCCAGGCGGACCAGAGCCCGACCGCGGCGCCGGCGACGATCAGACCGGCAGAGAAGAGAATGCCGGTTGAAAGAAGGCGGTCGAGCCAGTGGCCGGCGAGAAGCCCGAGCAGGATCGGCACGACGATCGCCCAGCCGAGCACGCCGATCTGCGCCAGCCGACGGCTGAAGGGCGGCTCCGGATTGCTGTCCCCGGCCCTCTTGCGCTCCGCAGCCTGATGGGCGGCCTCGATCAGACGGTCGTCGCGCGGATCGGGACGCGCCGCCCTAGGCGCCGCCTTTTCCGGTTTCTTGCTCATGGGGCCCCCTCCCGGCTGTCGAAGGCCCCGCCCGTCTCACCCTGCGGATTGAGATAGTGCATCAGCTGACGCACCGCGCGCGCATGCACCCGCATCTGGGCAGTGGAGGCGCGGCGGGCGGCATCCCGTTCCTCTTCCACGAAGGCGGCGACATCGGCGGCCAGTGTGTCGAGCGCGGTGCCGAGCTTGCCCTGCCGGCAGGCGATCGCCACCTTGCTTCCCTGCGAAACCGTCATGATGCCGCCCCGCACGGCGCAAAAGCCCGCTTCGCCCGCCTCGGTCATCCAGCGCACCACCGAGACCGGCAGCGCGGTGAGGAAATCCACATGACCTGGCAGGATGCCGAAGCTGCCGCTCGCATCTTCTGCCCTGAGCGAGCGGATGGGGCTGGCCTCGACGAGCACGTCGAACGGCGTGCTGATGGTGAGGGCGAGCCTGCGCATCAGGCGGCCCTTTCGCCACTGGCGGATGCGGCACCGGCGGCCTGTCGCCCGGCCTCCTCCTTCTGCCGGGCTTCGTCGATGGTGCCGACCATGTAAAGCGAGTTTTCCTGCCAGTCGTCGCAGACACCGGAGAGGATCGCCTTGCAGCCGGCGATCGTATCGGCCAGGCTGACGGAGCGTCCGGGAATGCCGGTAAAGGCCTCTGTCACCACGAAGGGCTGGCTCAGGAAGCGCTGCAGCCGGCGCGCCCGCTGCACGACCTTGCGGTCGGCAGCGCCCAGCTCGTCCATGCCGAGCAGAGCGATCACATCCTGCAGTTCGCGGTAATGTTCGATGGCGCGGCGCACCGCCACCGCCGTATCCGCATGCTCCTTTCCCACCACATCCGCCTCCAGCAGGGTGGAGGATGAGGCGATCGGATCGACGGCGGGATACATGCCCTCGGCCGCCATGGCGCGCGACAGGACGACGGTGCTGTCCACATGCGCGGCAATGGTGGTGACGGCCGGATCGGTGAAATCGTCGGCCGGCACATAGACGGCCTCGATGGCGGTGACGGAGGCATCGCCGACCGATGCGATCCGCTCCTGCAGGGCGGCGACTTCACTGGCAAGTGTCGGCTGGTAGCCGACGCGCGACGGCAGGCGTCCGAGAAGACCCGAGACTTCCGCCCCCGCCTGGACAAAGCGGAAGATGTTGTCCATCAGCAGCAGCACGTTCTGCTGCTTCTCGTCGCGGAAATATTCTGCGATTGACAGCGCTGTCATCGGCACGCGCCAGCGCGCACCGGGCGGTTCGTTCATTTGCCCGTAGACGAGGGCCGTGCGCTCCAGCATGCGTGAGGCCGTCATGTCCAGCAGCATTTCGTGGCCTTCGCGCGAGCGCTCGCCGACGCCGGCAAAGACGGAAATGCCCTTGTAGCTTTTCACCATGGCCTGGATCAGTTCCATGACGAGAACCGTCTTGCCGACACCGGCGCCGCCGAACATGGCGGCCTTGCCGCCGAGCGGCAGCGGGGCGAGCAGATCCAGCACCTTGATGCCGGTGACGAACAGGGTGGTCTTGCCGGTCTGGGCCGACAGCGGCGGCGCGGCGCGATGGATGGGGCGACGGATCGTCTCGGGACCGAAGGCCGCGCCGTTGTCGCGCACGGTGCCGGTCACGTCGATCAGGCGGCCGAGCACGACATCGCCAACCGGCACGGTGACCGGACCTTGCGTGTTTTCGACCCGGCTGCCGCGCTTCAGGCCCATGGTGGCCTGCAATGCGATGGCGCGCACGGCAGTATCGCCGAGATGCGCCTGCACTTCCGCCAGCACGGGTTCTCCGTCGGTTTCGATGCGCAGCGCGTCATTGATGCGGGGGAGATGATCCGCCGGGAAGGCAACGTCGATGATGGCGCCGCGCACCGCGAGAACCTTGCCGTCGATGGATGCTGACTCTGCCATCCTGCCGCGTCTCCGCCACGTGAGCGATGCGTGGAAGGACCTCACGCATCAGATTGCCCGGTTGTGATGGCCTACCTTCCGCCGATGGGAGGACGTCGACATTGATGCATGTCAAAACTGACGGTGCATCGGATCGGTGCAAAGCGCGGAAACGAAGCGGGGGCCTTTCGGCCCCCGCTGGAGATCGGATGATCGGCGTCCTTACTTGGTGAGCTGTGCCTTGATCTTGGAAACCTCGTCGGCGCTCATCTCGCCGATGGTCGTCACCTGGCCGTCCTTGATCTTCCACAGACGGAAGGGGCCGGTGATGTCGCCATACTTGTCGAAGGAGACCGGGCCAATGACGCCTTCATACTTGACCGGCTTGCCGTCCTTGATCAGCTTCAGCGCCTTTTCGAATTCCGCCTTGCCGGCATGGATCGGCGTGCCGCCTTCGGCCACCACCTCGGAAATCGCGGTCTTGATGGCGGCCTTGTCCGCCTTGCCGGCCTTGGCGATGGCGAGCGCCACGATGGCACCGGCATCGTAGGAGCGGTCGGCGGCCGGCGCGCCCGGCGAAATGCCGCCGGAGAACTTTTCGTAATTGGCGTTGAAATACTCCGTCGAGGCCGTCGGGCTGGTGCCGGACGAAGTGCCGTAGGCATCGTTCAGATACTGTGCGCCGACGCTTTCGATGAAGTCCTTGGAGTTCATGCCGTCATTCAGCAGGAATTTGGCAGCGCCACCGCCGGAAAGCCAGGCGCGGGCGATCGTTGCGCCATCGACCGGCGTGCTGACGAGGTAGAGAGCGTCCGGATCGCCCTTCATCGCGGCACTCGCTTCAGAGGAATAGCTTGCCTGCTTTTCGTTGTAGGGCGTGGTGGAGGTGATCGTGCCGCCGAGCTTGGCATAGGCGGCCGTGAATTCCTTCACCATGTTGACGCCGAAGTCGTTGTTGACGTGGATGATGGCGATCTTCTTCAGGCCCTGGTCGAGAGCGTATTTCGCCGCCGCCGTGCCCTGCAGCGCATCCGACGTGATGGTGCGGAAGAACACGCCATTCGTCTTGCCGTCGCGGCCAAGCGCCGTCAGCGTCGGCGAGGACGAGGCGGGCGACACCTGCACGACGCCCGCCGGCGCCGTCACCGAGGTCAGGATCGGGATCGACACCGACGAGATGATGCCGCCGATGATGACCGGCACCTTCTTGATGTTTACGAGCTGGGTGGCCTGGTCGACGGCCACCGTGCCCTGGCTCTGGCTGTCGCGGGTGTCCATCACCAGCTTGCAGCCGCCGACGCCGCCGGCATCGTTGAAATCCTTGAAGGCCATTTCGACGGACTTGGCGCCCGCCTTGCCGTATTCGCCGGCAGGGCCAGTCAGTTCCATGACGACGCCGACGGTGATGTCGCAATCGGCGGAGAAGGCCGGGAGGGCCGAGACGGCAAGCCCAGCCAGCATGGTGGATGCAAGAACGAGTTTTTTCATGTCATTCCCCTTTGTTCAGATTGTATTTCATGATGCTGCCGTGACGTCCGTTGCGGTCGCGTTCGAGCGTGTAGACGTCACCCTCCAACTCCTTCGCCTCGGCCATCACGGCCTCGATATCGGAGAGATCCTTGTCCGACAGGGTGATGTCGGAAATGGCGAGATTTTCTGCCAGATGATCGCGGTTGCGCGCGCCGACGATGACGGCGGCCACACCGGGACGCCGCAGCATGGCGGCGCTGGCGATGGTTGCGATATCGGTCTGGTGGCGGTCGGCGATGCGCCGCAGTGTGCCAAGCAGCGCCTGGAACAGGTCCCAGCCGCCGATATCGTCGATGATCAGCTTGTATTTGGTGAGCGACCGGTTCTCGAGCGGATGCGCAGGCTCGGCAATGCCCAGCCACTTGTCGCTGAGGAAGCCGCCGGCCACCGTGCCGTAGCAGAACAGCGCGAAATCATACTGGGCGGCGAGCGACACCATGCGCTTTTCCGGCCGCCGGTCGAGCAGCGAATATTGCAGCTGCAGCGAGGCAAGCGGAATGCCGGCGGCGATGAGCGCTTCGATATGGTCGCTGTCGAAATTGGTGCCGCTGACCTTGTCGATCTTGCCGGCCTGCTGGAGCTCCTTCAGCCAGCCTGCCGTCTCCAGCCAGCCGTCGATGTCATAGGCCCACCAGTGGAACTGCACGAGGTCCAGCCGTTCGAGGTTGAGCCGCTTCAGCGAGGTATCGATGACGCCCTCGACGTAAGCCTTGCTGATGGTGGGCAGCACCGTAAGGTCCGGCACGAACTTGGTATGGACGCGAATGCGGCGCAGCGCCTCTTCACCGCGAAGGTCGCGATAGGCCAGGCGGAACTTGCCGATCAACTCCTCGACACCGGTATAGATATCGGCGCAGTCGAAGGTGGTGATGCCGGCATCAGCGAAGGCCACCATGTCGTCCACGGCGACGGCCGGATCGACGGCGCCGTGCCCGCCGGCAAGCTGCCAGCCGCCGCGGATGACGCGGGAGATTTCATAGCCGGGGGCGAGCGTGATGCGTTGCATGGGATCAGTCTTCTCTCAAGGGAACGGCAGTGGTTTCGGCATGGCTGAAGCGGCGAAGCCCGGTGCGGCGAATGCGCAGGCGCGTCGCGCAGTTCGGATCGGGACATGCGATATCCGCGTCCGTCGTCATCCAGTCATGCGGATGGGTGGGGCGCTGTTTGGCGGCCAGGAGCGGCAGCACGGAAGCGAGCGAATAGATGGAGATCCCCTGCCCCGGCGGCAGATACAGCATCTCGCCCTTCAGCTCGAAATGATCGCCGGGCTTGGCACCGCAATAAACGGGTCCGTCTTCCGGGACCACGACCTCGACATGCAGGTCGAAGAGTTCGAAGCTGTCATCCTTACTCATCGGCTTTTCCTCATGCGGCCTGATCGCCGGCATCGAGCCGGGCGCGTACGAGATCGAAGGAACGGCCGATATCGTTGGCGAGCGCCTGCATGGCCGTCTCGGCATCGCCGTTCTCGATCGCCTCGATCATCGCCCAGTGATGATCGGTCGCGGCAAGGCCACCCTGTTCGTCATGGATCTGCGCGGCGGCGCGAACCACGGGACCCGATTGCAGCCACAGGCTTTCGACAATCGGAATCAGCACATGCGAACCGGCGGCGCGATAGATGTGGAAGTGGAAGCGCTGGTTGAACTGCGAGGTGACGGGGCCGATGTCCTGACCATGCTCTTCGAAGGCATGATCGCAATCGTGATTGATCTGTTTGAGGATTGCGATGTCCTCGGCGCTGAGATTGGGCAGGGCAAGCTGGACGAGGCGGCCTTCGATCAGCACGCGCGCACGCTCCAGATCGTCCAGCCGCTGGCGGGTGATCAGCGGCACGCGCACGGTGCGGTTCGGCATGGCCTCGAGCGCCTGTTCCGAGACGAGGCGGCCGAGCGCTTCGCGCACCGGCATGGTGCTGGTCTGCAGCCGTTCGGCCAGATCAACGATCCGCAGCGGATCGCCGGCGGCAAAGCCGCCATTGATCAAGGTCTGGCGCAACTGGCCATAGACGCGATCCTGAACGGTTTCCCGTCCGACCGGCGTCAGCGCCTCGACGCTGTTCATCTGTGTTTCCGTCATCCCTGCCTCATGCATCAGCCGTTCAATTTTCCGGTTGATTTTCTTTTAGGCTTAAAGTTTGATCAAACATCATACATCAAATCAAGACCCAATTTTCATGATGACCGCAAGCGCAATTCCACAAAGCTCTGCCCACCCTCCCCCGATGATCGAGGCGAGACGCCTGACAAAGCGGTTTTTCGGCATGACGGCGGTGGACGGCATGTCGCTGACGGTCGGGCGTCAGGAGATGGTGGGTCTGATCGGCCCGAACGGGGCCGGCAAGACGACGATGTTCAGCCTGATTGCCGGCAGCATGCAGCCGACCTCCGGCGAATTGTGGATTGCCGGCCGCGAAGTTTCCCGCGAGGCGCCCGAAAAGCGCATCGGCCATGGGTTGGCCCGTACTTTCCAGATTCCAAAGCCCTTTGCCGAAATGAGCGTGCTGGAAAACCTGCTGGTTGGCGGGCAGCGCCAGCAGGGGGAAGGGTTGATCGCCAACTTTCTGAAGCCGGCGACGGTGCGTGCTGAGGAAAAGGCGCTGATCGAAAAGGCGCGTGGGCTTCTCGACTTCGTCACCCTCTCCCATCTCGAACACCAGCCGGCGCGGGTCTTGTCCGGCGGCCAGCGCAAGCTTCTGGAACTCGCCCGCGTGCTGATGGCCGATCCGGACGTGATCCTGCTCGATGAGCCGGCCGCCGGCGTCAATCCGGCGCTGCTGGAGGTCATCATCGAGCGCGTCATCGCGCTCAACAAACAGGGTAAGTCGATCCTGCTGATCGAGCACAACATGGACATGGTGTCGCGGCTCTGCACCCGCGTCGTTGCCATGGCGCTCGGCAGGCTGCTGGCGGAAGGCACGCCTGCGGACGTTGCCTCCAATCCGGCGGTCATCGAAGCCTATCTCGGAGGCGGCGCATGACGGCCCCCATTCTTTCGACCCACGGACTTGTGGCCGGCTACGAGCCGGACCTGCCGATCGTACGCGGCATTGATTTTTCCGTGTCGAGCGGCGAACTGGTGGTGCTGCTCGGTCCGAATGGTGCGGGCAAATCCACCTTCGTCAAGGCGATTGCCGGTCTGGTGCCCATCCATGCCGGCACGATGATGCTGAACGGACGCGACATCACCCATGTCAGCCCGCACCGCAAGGTGGCGGAGGGGCTGGCCTTCGTCCCGCAGACGGAAAACGTCTTTGCGACCATGACCATTCTGGAAAACCTGCAGATCGCGGTTGCGCATCTTCCGAAAGCAAAACGTGGCGCCGCCATCGAGGCGCTGTTTGCCCGCTTCCCGGATCTGGCTGCCCGGCCCTCGCGTCTGGCAGGCGCGCTGTCCGGCGGCCAACGGCAGATGCTGGCGGTGGCGCGCGCGCTGGCGCTCGATCCGCCGGTCATCATCCTCGACGAGCCCTCGGCCGGCCTTTCGCCCAAAATCGTCAGCGAAGTCTTCGACATGCTGAAGGCGATCAATGCCGGCGGCGTGACCGTGCTGCTGGTGGAGCAGAACGTGAAGGCAGCACTTGCGATTGCCAGCCGCGCCGTCATTCTTGCCGAAGGCCGCATTGCCCATGAAGGCCTGCCGGAGGAACTCGCCAGCGATCCGCTGGTCGGAAAGATCTATCTCGGCACCGCGCATGGCCATCAGGGGGCGCCCGCATGAACCCGCAATTCATCATGGACGGCCTGATTGCCGGTGCGATCATCGGCCTTGGCGCTGTCGGCGTGACGCTGACCTATTCCATTCTGCGCTTCTCGAATTTCGCCCATGGCGAGCTTTTGTCCTGGGGCGCCTATCTGGCGCTTGCGGTTGCCGGTGCGCTCGGCTTCCTGTCGGCAGGCCTGACAAAGCCCATCGCGCCCTTCTCCTTCGGCTGGGCGCTGCCCATCTCGGCCGTGATTGCGATTGGGCTGACGGGCCTTCTGGCGCTGGCGGTGGATGCCCTCCTCTTCTCCAGCTTCCGCCGTCGCGGCAGCGCGATCATCATCATGGTGATGGCAAGTTTCGGCGCGTCGCTGGCGCTGCGCAGCCTTCTGGAATTCCTGTTTACCTCGAAGCCCGCCTATTTCACCAAGGCGCTGCAGATTGCCATGAAGCTCGGCGGCGGTCTTCGCGCTACGCCGGACCAGTTGCTGATGCTGGGGGTGGCGCTGGTGGCCGTCGTCACCGTGCATCTTTTGATGACGCGCACGGATATCGGCCGCGCCATGCGGGCGGTCAGTGAGAATCCGGCACTCGCCAGCATTGCCGGCATCGATGTGCGCCGGGTGATCCGTACCGTCTGGTTCCTCGGTGCTGCCCTCGCCTGCGTCGCCGGCATCATGAGCGGGCTCCTGATCCAGATCCGCCCCTATCTCGGTCATGACCTGCTGCTGCCGCTGTTTGCCGCAGCCATCCTCGGCGGCATCGGTTCGGTGCCGGGCGCGATGCTGGCCGGCCTCATCATCGGGCTCTGCGAGGCGCTTGCCGTGCAGGCGGTGGGGGCGGAATGGCGCGCCGCCGTCTCCTTCGTCATCCTCATCGCCGTCCTCCTCGTGCGTCCGCGCGGCCTGTTCGGGAAAGCGTCATGACCCTCGATATCCTCGCCTATGCCGCCTTCTTCCTGTCGATGGCGCTGACCTATGCGATCATCTGCCTCGGGTTGAACGTGCAATGGGGCATGACCGGCCTGTTCAATGTCGGCATTGCCGCCTTTGTCGCCGTCGGCGCCTATACCTCGGCGCTGCTCACCACCCCGCCGAGCCCGGACCGTTTCGGCGGTTTCGAGCTGCCGATCTTCGTCGGCTGGCTGGGGGCGGCTGTGACCTCCGGTCTGCTCTCCTGGGCGGTCGGGGCGCTCACCATCCGGCTGCGGTCCGATTATCTGGCGATCGCCACCTTCGGCATCGCGGTTACCGTACAGCTCTGCATGCTGAACCTGCAGCCATTGACCGGTGGCCCCTTCGGCATCGGCTTCATTCCGCGCCCTTTTGCCGAGCTGCAGGACAATGCGCTTGCGTTCAGCCTCGCCAATTTCGCCGTCATGGCGATCGTGGTGATTGCTCTCTATTTGGCGCTTGAACATCTGGCGAAAAGCCCGTGGGGCCGCGTGCTGCGGGCCATCCGCGAGGATGAGATGGCGGCGCAGGCGCTTGGCAAGCGGCCGATCCGCTTTCGCCTGCAGGCCTTTACGCTGGGCGGCGCCATCATGGGGCTTGCCGGTGCGGCGCAGGCGCATTTCATCGGCTTCATCGCGCCCGACAACTACATGCCGATCCTCACCTTCCAGGTCTGGGCCATGCTGATCGTCGGCGGCTCCGGCAACAATCGCGGTGCGATTGCCGGTGCCATTCTCGTCTGGGGGCTCTGGGCGCTGTCTGCCGCTGCCGTCTCCACCTTCGTCCCGGCAGAACAGCAGGCGCGCGCCGCCTCGCTGCAGATCGTCGCCATCGGCGTCGGCCTCTGCCTCATGCTTCTCTGGCGCCCGCGCGGCCTGTTCGGCGAGGTCAGTCCGCTGACCCGCCTGAAATCGCTGCGCAGCGCCCCATCCAAGGCCCCATCCAAGGAATGACCCTCATGCACGCCCGTCCCGAACGCACCCTTCTTGCCCCCGGTCTGGAGATCAGCCGTCTCGTCTGCGGCCTCTGGCAGGTGGCCGATATCGAGAAGGATGGCACGACCATCGATCCCGAACAGGGCGCCGATGCGCTGGAGGCCTATACCCGCGCCGGCTTCGACACGTTCGACATGGCCGATCATTACGGCTCTGCCGAAATCATCACCGGCCATCTGCTGAAGCGGTTTGCGGCAGGCAGTGGTAAGCCGCGCGCCTTTACCAAATGGTGCCCCGAACCCGGCCCGATGACGCGCGACATCGTGCGGCGCGGCGTGGAAGAGCGGTTGCAGCGCCTCGGCGTCGATAAAATCGACCTCTTGCAGTTCCACTGGTGGACCTTCGAGCATCCGGCCTGGCTGGATGCGCTCCACGAAATGCAGGCGATGAAGCAGGAAGGCCTGATCGGCGCGCTCGGCCTCACCAATGTCGATGCGGCGCATCTTTCGCTGGCGCTGGCCGATGGTATCGAGATTGCCAGCAATCAGGTTTCTTTCTCGCTGGTCGATCGTCGCGCCGCGGGCACCCTGTCGGATCTCTGCGCCAAAAGCGGCGTGAAGCTTCTCGCCTATGGCACGCTCTGCGGCGGCTTTCTTTCGGAAAAGTGGCTCGGCCAGCCGGAGCCGGCCTCCATTCCCGACTGGAGCCGCTCGAAATACAAGCGCTTCATCGATACGGCCGGCGGCTGGGAGCCCTATCAGTCGATCCTGCGCGCCGCCTCCGAGATTGCGAAAAGGCATGGCGTCTCGCTGTCGAATGTCGCGAGCCGTTGGGTGCTGGAGCATCAGGCGGTGGCGGCCACCATCATCGGCGCGCGGCTTGGCGAAAGCGAGCATCGCGACGACAACCTCAATGTCTTCCGGTTCGCGCTGGATGCGGAGGATCACGCCCTGCTGGATGCGGCTTTTGCAGGCACGAAGCCGATCCCCGGCGATTGCGGCGACGAGTACCGCAAGCCTCCCTTCCTGACGGCCTCCGGCGATCTCAGCCATCATCTCGATGCCATTCCGTCCGTCTATCAGGCCGAGCCGGTGCCGGGTCGCCCGGGTCGCCTGCGGGTTTCCTCAGGCAGCATCTGGGAGCCGATCGCCGGCTACAGCCGTGCGGTCCGGATCGGTAACCGCGTGCTTGTCTCCGGCACAACGGCAACCCACGGAACCGACCGTTGCGTGGCGCCCGGCGATGCAGGCGCGCAGGCGACCTATATCCTCGACAAGATCGCGGCCTCCCTTAATCCGCTGGGCGCCAAGATGGAGGATGTTGTCCGTACCCGCATCTACCTGAAGGACGCCGAAAAATGGGAGCCGGTGTCCCGCGCCCATGGCCGCGTGTTCGGCACGGTGCTACCGGCCAATACGCTGATCGAGGCCGGCAACCTGATCGGCGATTATGAGGTGGAGATCGAGGTGGAGGCCGTGATCGACGAGGCCTGACCGTCTCGTCTGCCGCGCACCGTTGTCCTTGGCGCATCCTGCCATATGTTGACCCCTGCCATGACAGCGGGCGATGCCTGCCGTCGAGCGAAGACAGATCGCAGAGAGGATCGGAACCGCCGTCTCCAGACGGTGGAGACCGACCGTAGCAGGAAGGACATCAAGGCCGATGACGACGACGGACGAAGGACAGGCTGTTGAGCTTCCCCTGCGCATGGTGCTGATGGGGGTGGCGGGTTCGGGCAAGTCCAGCGTTGGCGAGGCGCTCGCCCGGCGCACCGGTGCGCTCTATTCCGATGGCGATGATCTGCACCCCAGGGAAAACATCGAGAAGATGAGCCGCGGCGAGGCCCTGACCGATACGGACCGCTGGCCCTGGCTGACCCGGGTCGGCGAGCGGTTGGCCGGTGCCACGAAGCCGCTGATCGTCGGCTGCTCGGCGCTGAAGCGCATTTACCGCGACCATATCCGGCAAGAGGCTGGAGGCCCGGTGGTCTTCGTGCATCTCTCCGGATCGCGAGCGGTGATTGCGGCACGCATGGGGACCCGCACCGGCCACTTCATGCCAACCACCCTGCTTGACAGCCAGTTCGCGGCACTTGAGCCGCCGGGGCCGGATGAAAATGCCGTAACCATCGATATCGATCAGCCGCTGGACGCTGTGGTGGATGCCATCCTGGCGGCCTTGCGCGATCTACCGCGGGCCTGAAAGACGCCATTGCCTCTGTCTTTGTCGGAGGTCACACTGTTTCCGGTGCATGACGGCTGATGGTGGTCTTGCACGGACTGGCGCCTTCCCCGAAGCCGTCTATGCTTCCTGTCATGAGTCCAGCAGCCGATGTGCGCCCCGTCCCTGACCCTTCCTTCCAGCTGCCCGGCTGGGCGGGCCGGCGCGTTGCCGTCACCTCGGAAGCGGAGGCCGCCTTTCTGGCGGGGGCAGCCCTTCTCGCGCTCGACCGGGTGGTCCGGGCCGATTATCCCTGGGCCGGCGCATGGCGGCAACGTCTTGCCCTGCGCTCTGCCGTCTCTGCCGTGCGCCTGGCCGGGCGCCGCGAGGATGAAGCGGCCCTGCGCGACGGCTGGGTGCTGCGCCGTCCGGCCGACGAGCCCGGGCCTTCCGGCAATCTCTATGCCGCCTGGAAGCGGCTTGCGTCCCGCCCTCCGACACTGAACGAAGCGAACCTGCGGCAGGTGGTGTCGCTGCTCGATCTCCCATGGATCGATGAACTTTCGGGATTGCCCGCGCTTTGCGAAAGACTGCGTGTTGAAACGGCAAGCGCGCCCTCCGCCATGGCCCAAGGGATGGCCAGGGTTTCGGCACTGGGCGTCCCTTACGAACTGCTCGGCTGGTGGCTGGCGGATGCGCTGCTGGCCGAGATGATGCAGTGGCCCGCCGCGGTGCCGCTTTTGATGGCGGAGCGTTTTTCGCCCCGGCTGCGCAGCGAAGGCAGCCAGCGCCGCCTCCTGCCCGGAGAGGCGAATTTCGCTTCCGCGCTCTCGCTCGTTCTCGCCGATGCCGTGCGCCATGCTCTGACGCTGGCCGGCGAGATGGATCGGCGCGCCACGCGCCTGCTGGCGGTGGCACCCAAACTGCGCGCCAAGGGGGCAGGCGATGCCATCGACCTGCTGCTTGGCGAGGATGCCGTCTCTGGCTCGCTCACCACCCCTCGCCTCTCCCGCTTCGCCTCGCGCCGACTGTTTGACCGCCTGCTCGATCTGGAGGCCGTGCGGGAGCTTTCCGGCCGGCCCAACTTTCGCATCTTCGGGATCTGACCATGGCACGCACGCCTCGTCCACCCGATGTGCTGGATACCGACCTTCCCGGTCTGTCTCCAGAGGCGCGCTGGCGTGAATGGATGAACCGGGTGGAGGCGGTGATTTTTGCTTCCTCCGAACCGGTCGGCCGGGCGATGCTGGCACGCGTCGTTGGGCGTGACTGCGATCTCGACCGCCTGATCGAGGACATCCAGGCAGGACTTGCCACGCGGCCGTTCGAAATCGTCAGCATCGCCGGCGGCTTCCAGTATCGCACCCGGCCGGCTTATGCGGCGGCGGTGCGTGTCTCGGGTGCGCCGGTGTCGGCATCGCCGGGGCTTTCCCAGCACGAGGCAACGGTGCTGATGGTGATCGGCTACTTCCAGCCAGTGACGCGCAGCGAGCTCTCCCGCATCTTCGGGCGGGAGGTGAGCCGTGACACCATTGCCGCGCTCCGTCGGCAGGATTTTATCGCCGCCGGTCCCCGCAGCCCCCTTCCCGGCGCGCCCTACACCTATGTGACGACGCCGGCCTTTCTGGCCGCCTTCGGTCTCTCGAACCTGCGCGATCTGCCGGATCTCGAAATGCTCGAGGATGCCGGGCTTTTGAGCCGCCATCTGATGCGCAAGGATGCTCTGTCCGATCTTCTGGAAGGAGAGGTCGAGGAGGAATAGGATTCTTCACGGCCAACGGGAAGAAGCGGTTGCGACAGGCGTGTCCGGCCTTTATGCCGGAAGGCGAACGTGCCCGGACGACATTTTCTCCGTCGTCCCTTCCGGCTTCCCGCCATCCCGCCTGATCAGAAGAGGTCGCCATGCGCCCTGACGTTACTCCTGTCGATATCAATCCTGACTCCGCCACTGAAATCGCTATCCGCCAACAGTTGACGCTCGTTGCGCTTGGCAAGGCGCCGGCGGATGTGGCGCTTCGCGTCGGGCGGTTGCTGGATGTCGCGACCCGCTGTTGGTCCGAGGATCAGGAGATCGTCATCAAGGATCGGCGCATCGCCTATGTCGGGCCGGCCGGCAGCTATCCGGGCGAAGTCGCCCTGCGGGTGCACGAGCCGGACCTTGCGGCCGTGCCGGGGCTTGGCGAGGTGCACAAGCATATAGAAAGCTCGCATCTGACGCCGGAATGGGAGGCGGCGCTGGTGCTGCCGCGCGGCAATACCTGGACCTGCGAGGCGAGCCACGAGTTTTCCAATGTCAACGGCGGCAAGACGCTGGAGTTCTGGCTGAAGGCCCGCGAGGCGGGCTCGCCGCTGAAGATTTTTCCCCTGCCCGGCTCGGCCGTGCCGCCAACCGGCTACGAGCATGGCGGCGGATATCTCGGCTATGACGAGCAGAAGGCCTTCCTGAAGCAGAGCCTGATGGTGGCGGGCCTCGACGAGGTGATGGACTGGCCGGCGGTATGGAACCGCGACAACCCCTCCTATGACCGGCTCTGGGGCATGATCCGCGCCACCTTCGAGCAGCGCGGTGTGGTCGAGGGGCATGCTGCCGGCATTCGCGACCTGCCGACCATCAATGCCTTTGCCGCAGCGGGCCTTGCCTCCGATCACGAGGCCTGGACCTTCGAGGAGTTCTGGGACAAGCTTTCGCATGGCCTGTTCATGGAACTGCGACCTCACAGCCTGCCGGACGTGATCACGGGGCTGCTTCAGCGTGGTCTTTCCGACTGGTCGCAGATCGCCTTCACGACGGATGATCGCAGCGCCTCCGATACGCTGAAGCTCGGCGCGACGGATTACAATGTGCGGCTTGCGATCGAGTCGGGGCTTGCCCCTGAAATTGCCATCCAGTGCGCGACGATCAACCCCGCGCGCCACATGCGCCTCACGCCCTGGGTCGGTTCGATCGCTCCCGGCCGCTATGCCGATATCGTGTTGCTGTCGAATGTCGAGCGCTTCGAGATCGCCAAGGTCTGGGCGGATGGGCGACAGGTTTCCGAGGACACGCGTTATCTGCCGGATGTGCCGCGCATTGACTGGCCGGACTGGGCGACGAAGACGGTTAATATCGGCCGGCCGCTGGTCGCTGCCGATTTCGCCATCGCCGCCGAACCCGGTCGTGCCACCATGCAGGCCGCCGTGCTGCGCCCCTTCCACTGGGCGGATGATTTTCTCGTTTACGAGCTGCCGGTTGAGGACGGGCTGGTGCAGCGGGATGCCAGCCGCAACATTACGAAATTCTCGGTAGTCGATCGCTTTTCCGGCCAGGCTGCGGTGTCGAAGATGTTCTGGATCGGCTGCGGCCCGCGGACGCCCGATACGGCGCTTGCCTGCTCCATGGCGCATGACAAGCATAACATCTGGTGCGTCGGCTCCTCCGATGCGGCCATGGCGCTCGCCGTCAACGCGATTGCCGACAATGATGGCGGCTGGGCACTGGTGCGGGAAGGCCAGGTCGTCGCGACCGTGCGCTATGAGGTGGCCGGCCTGATGACCTGCCGGGCGCCGGAAGCTCTGCATGCCGAGATGCAGGCGCTTTATGCCGAGGGCGACAAGATCGACTGGATGTACGAGCCGACCTTCAGTCCGCGCTGGTTCCCCGGCTTTCCCGAGCGGCTGGCCTTTGCCACGCTGACCTGCGCCCCCTGGCGCTGGGTTCTTGTGGCGCCCTCCGACTACGCACCGCAAGGTCTCGTCAACGTGCAGACCGGTGCGGTTCAGCCGGTGGTGTTCTGACCATGAAAAATGGCCCGTGCGCTTTCAAGCAAAATCGATGCTTGAAAGCGCACGGGCTGTCGACTGCGAAAATGACGGCGGATCAGCCGCCCGGACTCAGTCTTCTGGCGGCAGAATGCAGCACTGTTCCGGCACCGGCGAAAGGATTGCCGAACTGCCCGGTTCCAGCGGTTCGGTCAGCGGCCCGTTGCCGAGATAATCCCCGCCCGGCGTGCTGCATTGATACTGATAGGCGCGGCCGAGATAGGTGCGGATGCCGAGCGTGACGGGGATCCCCGCCGGCCTCCCCTCCCCTGCCCGTGTGACGGCAAGACCATCCGGGCGGGCCGCCAGCACGAAACGATCCGGGATTGCCCCGAAGGCATCCTGCGACAGCGTCAGCGTGGCGCCGGCATCGGTTTGCGCCGTCACCGCCCCGCCGTCGCGCGCGCTCACCCGCATCGGGATCAGGTTCTCGAAGCCGACGAAACGGGCGACAAAGCTGTTGGCAGGGCGCTGGTAGAGCACTTCCGGCCGGTCGAGCTGCATGATGCGGCCGGCATTCATGATCGCCACGCGGTCGGAAATCGAGAATGCCTCTTCCTGGTCATGCGTGACATAGAGCGAGGTCGTGCCATTGGCGCGCTGCAGCCGGCGGATCTCCACGCGCATATCGACGCGCAGCTTGGCGTCGAGGTTGGAGAGCGGCTCGTCGAACATCAGGAGCGGCGGTTCGATGACGAGTGCGCGGGCAAGCGCCACCCGCTGCTTCTGCCCGCCGGACAGCGCGGCCGGCATGCGCTCGGCAAAGCTTGCCAGTCCGACGCGCTCCAGCATCGCATCCGCCTTTTTCAGCCGCTCGGCGGCGCCGAGGCCACGCTGCTTCAGGCCGAAGGCCACGTTGTCACGCACGGACAGATGCGGAAAGAGCGCATAATTCTGGAAGACGAGGCCGATATTGCGCTGGTGGGCCGGAAGGCGGGTCAGATCCCGCTCGCCGAGCCGGATGCTGCCGCTGGTGGGCTCGAGAAAGCCGGCGACGAGACGCAGCGTCGTCGTCTTGCCGCAGCCGGAGGAGCCGAGCAGCGAGACGAGTTCGCCGGCTGCGACGGCCAGCGACAGGTCCTTCAGAACCTGCGTGGACCCATAATGGGCGGTTACGGAATCAAGGGTCAGCGATACGGTCACGGTCAGGTCACTTTGTCAGGAAGGTCAGGCCGAGGGTGGCTTCGACGATGGCCATGACGCCGACCGTCAAAACCATCAGGAGCACGGAAACGGAGGCGATGGTGGGATCGAAGAACTGTTCCATATGGGCAAGAATCTGGATCGGCAGGGTGGAAATCCCCGGCCCGGTCAGGAACAGCGAAACGGAGACGTCGTTCATCGAGGTGATGAAGGCAAGGATGAAGGCGGCGATCACGCCGGCGCTGATATTGGGCAGCACCACGGTGAAGAAGGTCTTGAGCGGCGGGCAGCCGAGGCTGATCGCGGCTTCCTCGATCGAAAAATCGAAGGAGGCGAGGCTCGCCCCCACCACCCTCACCGCATAGGGCAGCACCAGCAGTGCATGGCCGAGCAGCAGGACGAGAAAGACCGGAAGTCCGAGGCTGATGGTGACGGATTTCAGCAGTGAAAAGCCCAGCACGATTTCCGGCACCAGGATCGGCAGCACGAAGACATTCGCAAGCCAGGACGGCAGCCGGATGCGGAAGCGGTTCAGCGCATAGGCGGCGGGAATGCCGATCAGCAGCGCGAGTGCTGTTCCAAGCATGGCGATCTGCAGGCTGGTGATCGCCGTGGTGCGAAAGGCGCTGATCTCGAAGATGTTGGTGAACCAGCGCAGGGTAAAACCCTGCGGCGGAAAGGTGAGATAGCTGGTATCGCTGACGGCAGCGCCAAGGATGATGAACAGCGGTGCCACGAGGATCGCGAAGATCAGGCTGGCGGTGATGGTCAGGGCAGGATGCAGGCTGGTGCGCATAATGTCAGGCCGCCAAGGGGTTCAGGCGGCGTGCAAGCCGCGTCATGACAAGAACGATCGCGATGGTGACCACCACCATGATCGCGGCAACGGTGGAGGCGCCTGTCCAGTCGAAGGTCACCATGGCGCGCTGGTAAAGCAGCGTGCCCATCATCATCTGCCGTTCGCCGCCGAGCAGCTGCGGCGTGGCGTAAGAGGTGAAGCTGCCGGTAAAGACCAGCACCGCGCCGACAATCAGGCCCGGCATGGCCAGCGGCAGGATCACCTGGCGGAATACGGCAAACGGAGCCGCGCCGAGCGAGCTTGCCGCTTCCAGCACATCCTTCGGAATGCCTTCGAGAACGCCGGACAGGGTGAGGATCATCAACGGGACGAAGAGATAGACCATGGCGGCAATCACCGCGCCTTCGGTGTAGAGCATCGAGATCGGCTCGGCGATCACCCCGAGTGCCAGCAGCGCGCTGTTGATGATGCCGTTCTTGCCAAGCAGGATCAGCCAGGCGAAGGAGCGCACCACCACGCCCGTCAGCAGCGGAAAGACGGCGGCGATGATCATGATGCTTTTCAACCGGCCCGGCATCTGCGCCACCACATAGGCCGCAATGAAGCCGAGGACGACCGAGATCACCGTGGTGATGAGCGAGACTTCCACCGTTCGCCACAGTACCGTGCGACGAAAGCCGCTATTGAAGAAGGCAAGATAGGGGGCTGCCCAGCCCTTCGCATCGGCAAAGGTGGCAAGCAGCGTGGCGCCCACCGGCAGGATCAGCAGAAGAAGGACCAGAAGGCTCGCCGGAACGACGAGGATCCAGGGGGTTAAACGTTTCACCATCGCTTGCTCGGATGGCTCATCCAGGATCCCTTGCGGACGGATGCAGCCTTGATTGGAATGTGGAATGAACTTTGGTACGCGCCCTGCGGCGGCTTTGCGACACAATGGCGCAATTGACTGCGTCATTCAAGCAGGCGGCCCGGCTTTTGCCGGGCCATCCCGTGGGCAAATCGGGCTTTTGCACGCTCAGCGGCTAAAGATTTCGTTCCAGCGGTCGAGCCAGTCGGTCTTGGCTTCGTTCAGCTTCTGGTAATCGAGACGGTTCAGTTTGCCGATCATCTCCGGGCCGTAGGTCCACAGCTTGGCCTGATCCGGTGTCAGCCTAACCTTGGTGGAAACCGGGGCGTCGACCCCCTGCTCCGCTTCGATCTGCTGGACATCCTTCGACAGGATGAAGTTGATGAACTGGTGGGCGAGGTCGACATTCTCCGACCCCTTGGGAATGTTGACCGTATTCAGCGTTGCAATGTCACCGTCGGACAAGGCGGCCCAGGTCATGGTCGGCACGGCGGCCTTCATCGAGGCAAGCGTGAAGTCCTGGGCGATGGCAACCTTGGCCTCGCCGGTGGAAATGAGGTTCACCAGTTCGGAGCCGGTGTTGTAGTTCTTGGCGACATTGGTCTTCAGCCCGCCGACGGCTTCGAAAGCCTTGTCCGCATTGGTGAAGGGATCGACGCCGGCATGCTTGGCAGACTGCAGCACAACCATCGGGCCTGCCGTCGTGGTAATGCCGGGCAGCGTGATGGCCGACTTCAGGTCCGCGCGCCACAGATCATTCCAGGCCGTGATCGGCGGATTGACCTTGGCCGAATCGTAGACGATGCCGACGCGGCCGATGGTGTAGGCCGGACCATAGCCGCCCTGCGGATCCTTGGCGAGATCATAGAGATCGGCAAGGTTCGACAGCTTGGCAGCGTCGACCTTCTGGAACAGACCTTCGGCAATGCCGATCTGCGAATAGCTGTCGGTAAGATAGATGACATCGACGCCCTTGCCACCACGCAGCTTCAGCTTGTTGAGGCGATCGGCATTGTTGCCGGTCTCGAAAACGATGTCGCAGCCGCAGATCTTCTTGAAGGGCTCTACGATATTGGCGTTCAGCTTGTCACCGTTATAGCCCCACCAGGAGATGGTCAGCGTCTTGGCTTCAGCCATGCTGGAGGTCGCGGCAGCCAGCGCGACACCGAACGCCAGGGCCGAGGCGCGCAGGCGGGTCTGTTCAATCATGTGCGTGTGTCCTTCTAAGGGAATAAACCAAAAGGCTCGCGGATGCTCTCTTGCCCTCGGCGGCGCAATCTTAACGGGGGGCGTACCAATTTCAAGCTCAAGAAGAAGGCATGCATAATTATCATGCACTCATTCCGTTTTGCGACCAAAGATCTGTGGCTTGTCATGAAGGGGCCTGTCAGGAAAGAGCGTCGCTGACCGGCCAGGGCGCCTTCGTACAGGCCGACTGCTTGAATGGTGTGAACGTCTTGAAGTGGCCCCGCAGACTGGCCCATTCTGAGCTCAGCTTCCAGGCGAATCGGTGCCGACTGATTCTCTCGATTGCACGTGCGATTCGGCGCCTGATACCAACTCAGTGTGGTCCGAGGTGCCGTTTGCAGCGCAAAGGGGGGGTGATTCCGGCTCGGATTCCTGTGTGAGTCCGTCTCCCGGTCTTGATTCCCCGGCGCTTCGTCTTGCGCCGCCAATGGAATCGGCTCACAGTGACGATAATTGGTGGCTTATCGCCATATTATCGTGACTAAGGGCGAGCTGGACAATGAACGTGACTAAGCCGATGCGCGATCCTGTCGTCAGTTTTGCGGACACGATCCTGGATCAGGGCAGCGAGATTTCGACGAAACTTGACATGCTGCGCATCGAGAAGTTTCCGCCGAACGCGCAGAAGACGCTCCGGCAGTTTTCTCTGGCCGAGGTCGCCGATTTCGTCGGCGTCTCGCAGAGCTATCTGAAGAAGCTGCACCTGCAGGGCAAGGGCGTCGAGCCTTCCGTCACGTCGACCGGTCGACGGTATTATACGGCCAGCCAGATGAACGAGCTGCGCACGCTGCTTGATCGCGTTCCCCATCGCCGGCCCGGTGACAAGCTGCAGGTTATCGCGGTTGTCAATTTCAAGGGTGGATCAGGCAAGACCACGACCTCTGCGCACCTTGCGCAATATCTGGCATTGCGCGGTTTCCGGACGCTGGCCGTTGACCTCGACCCGCAGGCCTCGATGACGGCGCTCTATGGCATCCAGCCGGAACTGGACGAGAAGCCGTCCTTCTATGAGGCGCTGCGCTATGACGAGCAGCGGCGTTCGCTGTCGGATATCATCCAGCCGACCAACTTTCCCAATCTCGATATTGTGCCGGCCAATCTCGAACTTCAGGAATATGAGTACGAGACGCCGCTGGCCATGCAGCGCAAGGACTCCAGCGAAGGCAAGCTGTTCTATACGCGCATCGGCGCGGCTCTGGCCGAAGTGGAAGAGGATTACGATGTCGTGGTCGTCGATTGTCCGCCGCAGCTTGGCTATCTCACGCTGACGGCCCTGACGGCTGCCACCTCGGTGCTGATCACCGTGCATCCGCAGATGCTCGACATCATGTCGATGTCGCAGTTCCTGCTGATGCTGGGCGATATTCTGAAGAGCGTCGAAGGCGCCGGTGTTACCGTGACGCTCGACTGGTTCCGCTATCTCATCACGCGCTATGAACCGATGGATATTCCGCAGCAGCAGATGGTCGGCTTCATGCAGTCCATGTTCGCGCCACAGATGATGAAGAACCACATGCTGAAATCGACGGCAGTCTCCGATGCGGGCCTGACCAAGCAGACGCTGTATGAGGTGGAACGGTCGCTTTTTACACCGGCAACCTATGACCGTGCGCGCGAAGCGATGGATCTCGTCAATGCGGAAGTGGTTGATCTGATGCTGCAGGCGTGGGGTCGGCGCGTCGCGTGACGTTGTCAGCCGTACAGATGAGGGATTTATCGTTGTCGATCAACGATTTGCAGACGAAGTGGATGAGATGTCATGGCGCGTAAGGATGTCTTCGCCAACATCAACAGTGCAGAAAGCCCGCGTCCCGAGCGAAAGGCGACGCCTGGTTATGCCACGCGCGGTGCGTCGCGCTCGATGATCAGCTCGCTCGGCGAGCTTGCGGAGAAGGCGGCCAAGGCCGAGCAGATCCTGCAGGGCGAGGCGGTGGTGGAACTCGATCCGTCGCTGGTCGATGCCTCCTTCGTCTCTGACCGCATGGAAGATGACGAGGTTGCCTTGGCCGAACTGGTCGATGCGATCCGCGAGCGCGGGCAGGACACCCCGATCCTGGTGCGCCCTCACCCTTCCGCCGATGGGCGCTATCAGGTGGTGTTCGGCCATCGGCGCCTGCGGGCCGCCGCCTTGCTCGCCCGGCCGGTTCGTGCCGTCGTCAAGCCGGTGGTCGATGTCGATCACGTCATCGCGCAAGGCCAGGAAAACTCGGCGCGCGAAAACCTGTCTTTCATCGAACGGGCCACGTTCGGGCAGCAGCTGCTGGATCTCGGCTACGAACGCCGAACGATCCAGCTGGCGCTCTCGGTCGATGCGCCGATGCTGACGCGCATGCTCTCCGTCACCGGCCGTGTTCCGGCCCGCGTCGTCGCCGCCATCGGCACAGCCAAGGCCATCGGCCGCGATCGCTGGCTGGAGCTGGCGCAGCTGATTGAGCATCCGGACAATGTGGTGCGCGCAGCAAGCGCCATTGCGGAACAGGGCTTTGCCGCCCTGCCCTCGGAACAGCGATTCGAGCGCGTTCTGGCGCAGCTGAAGAAGCCGAAGGCTGCGCCACGCCGAAGCGGCGCGGTCTCTGCGTCGACCTGGCAGGCGGACGACAAGGCGCTGACTGCCGAATACAAGAATACCGGAAAGTCCTTTTCGCTTTCGCTGAAGGCCAGGGATGCCGGCAAATTTGGACGTTATCTCTCGGAGAACCTGGAACGCCTCTATCAGGAGTTCAAGGCGCACGAGAGCCAATGAGGAGACGGAAGCGGTAAAAAGAAAAAGGCCCCCAAGCGACCGAGGTCGTGGAAGCCCTTCTCGTGTGTAGCAACTAGAGAATCGCATTTCCCCGAATCCCTGTCAAGTCTTCACCGTCTGTTTGGCGGGCCGGTTTCTTTTGCCTTTTTTGAGGTGAAGGACATGGAGACGCATGCAATCACGACGCCCTTCGGGCGGCGGTCGGTTTCGCTCGCCCTTGTGAAGGGACAGATGGAAACCGCCGAGATCCGCACCGGCAAGGTGGCGGACAAATGGAAGGTGTTTCGGGATATCTCGGAGGCACGGGCGAAGCTTGGTCTTCAGGATCGCAGCCTGGCGGTTCTGCACGCGCTTCTGAGTTTCTATCCGGAGACCGAGCTTTCCGAGGAGAAGGGGCTGATCGTGTTTCCCTCCAACGAGCAGCTGAGCCTGCGTGCCCATGGCATTGCCGGAACGACGCTGCGCCGCCATCTCGGCGCGCTGGTGGAAGCTGGCCTCATTCATCGCAAGGACAGCCCGAACGGCAAGCGCTATGCGCGTCGTGAAACCGGTGGCGCGATCGAACAGGCTTTCGGCTTCAATCTCGCCCCCCTCCTCGCGCGGAGGGAAGAGATTGCGATGCTGGCCCAGACGGTCGCCACCGAACGCAAGGCGCTATTGGAAATGCGCGAGCGACTGACCATTTGCCGCCGCGATATCCGGAAGCTGATTTCGGCAGCTCTGGAGGAAGACCTTTCCGGCAACTGGGGTTTCGTTGAAAGCCAGTATGTGGCGCTCGTTGCCCGCCTTCCCCGCAAGGCAGACCCCATCACGCTTGCCGATCTTCTCGATGATTTTGAACTGCTGCGGGCGGAGGTCGTCAACCGGCTGGAAATTCTGGTAAAATCAACAAAAATAGACGCCAATGCCATCCAAAATGGCGATCACATACAGAATTCAAATACCGAATCCATCAGTGAACTTGAACCTGCTTATGACAGAAAGCAGGGCGCGATGGCCGTGATTGCGGGATCGGCGGATGCCGACAGCACAGATGCCGCCAAACAGGAGCCTGTGCCGCTTGGTACGAACCGACCGTCTGCTGCAAACGTGGCGATCAAGCCCCTGCCCTTGCCGATGGTTCTGCGCGCTTGCCCGGATATCGTGAATTACGGGCCGGGCGGCGAAATCCTCAGCTGGCGCGATCTGATGGCGGCCGCCGTGGTCACCCGCTCGATGCTGGGCATCAGTCCCTCGGCCTATCAGGAGGCGTGCGAGGTGCTGGGGCCGGAAGCGGCGGCGATCGTCATCGCCTGCATTCTGGAGCGGGCGGGGCAGATCAATTCGGCGGGTGGCTATCTGCGCAATCTGACCCGCCGGGCGCGGCAGGGAGAATTCTCGCTGGCGCCGATGGTGATGGCGCTTTTGCGGGCACAGGGCGGTGAGGGACGGAAGGTGGGTTAGGCCCGCGGCACGAAGATGCGTCGCGGGCCTTCGGATCAGGCGGGCATCCAGCCGTTGACGAGCGGATGGTCCGCAGCCAGCGGCAGCGTGACGATCGTCCTGTCGCGTGAAGACTGGTACATGGCCGTGATCAGTTCGAGGGAATGCAAGGCTTCCTCGGGTGAGGGCAGGTAGCGTTCTGCCGTGCCGGTGAGGCGGGCATGGATATCGGCGAACTGGCCGGCAAAGCGCCAGCTTTCCTCGGGCAGGGCCGAGACCACCGCATCGATTTCCGCCTGCCGGGCCGGATCGCGGACCTGAAAGGTCCAGGGACCTGCGCCGACATGATAGGGTTCGGTTCCCGACGTCATGGTGACGTGTTCGAAAATACCGCGAAAACGGGAGGTGCTGCCGGCCGCACCCAGCGTGATCGACGAACTGACAAGAGCGCCCTGATCCGTGCGCATGGAAATCGCCGCGCAATCCTCCGTTTCGATCGGGTTGACGCGGGTGTCGAGGAAGGCCGCAACCTCGGTGATGGCGCCGGCCAGATGCGTCACCAGATTGTGGGTGTGGATGGCATGGCTGACGATCGCTCCGCCAAGTTCCCCCTTCCAGGTGCCGCGCCAGCGTTCGGAATAATAGACCGCATCGCGATCCCAATGGGTTTCGAGCGCCAGCGCATAGGGTTTGCCGAGCAGTCCGCGCGACTTCAGTTCGTGGGCTGCGCGATAGCCGGGGCCGTAGCGGTACTGATAGACGGGAAAGACAAAGCGGCCTGCGGCGTCGGCTGCAGCGATCACCCGGCGCACATCGGCAACGGAACCGGCCAGCGGCTTCTCGCAGACCACATGCTTGCCGGCCGCCAGTGCCTTCAGCGTCATCGGAGCATGGAGGAGGGGCGGCAGGCACAGGTCGACAAGATCGACCTCCGGGTCGGCCAGCACGGCATCGAGATCGCCGATCGGCCGGCTTCCCGGCGCTTCCCGGGCGCCGTCTTCCGCACGCTGAGGGTTGAGGTCGCAGACATAGCGGACGTCGTAGAGTTCGGGCAGTTGCGCATAGCCAATGATATGGGCCTTGCCGATACCGGCGCCGGCGATGGCAACACGAATGCGTCTGGTCATGAGTGAAGGTCCTTTTCGGCAATCATCTGGGCAGTCAGGGCGAGTTCGGTGGCGAGGAAGGCATGGGCCTGCGGCATGGCGGTTTCCGTGCGGTTCTCGACATCCTCTATCAGACGGGAGAAGAAGGGCGTTCCGGCGCCGGCGGCCTGAACATGTTCGACCCCCTTGCCGTCAACGAGGAAGACGTGGTCCTGGCCAGGACGTCCGGCGATATCGACATATTTGCGCAGCTCGATATAGCCTTCCGTGCCGAGCAGGGTCATGCGTCCGTCACCCCAGGTCGGAAGGCCGTCCGGCGTCAGCCAGTCGACACGGGCATAGCCACGCCCGCCATTGCCTTCCAGCACCACCTCGCCGAAATCCTGGAACTGGGGACGGTCGGGATTGGCGACATTGCCGACATGGGCAGTCACGACGCGCGCCTCGGTCGAGCCGGTGAAATGCAGGAACTGGTCGAACTGGTGCGCGCAGATATCGGTGAGAATGCCGCCGAAGCGGGCGCGATCCCAGAACCAGGCCGGGCGCAGCGCCGTGTTGCGGCGATGCGGTCCGAGCCCCACCGTCTGGACCACCTTGCCGATGCGGCCCTCGGAGACCAGCCGGTCGGCAAGCGTCACGCTTTCCACTGTCAGGCGTTCGGAGAAGCAGACGGTCCAGTGCCGTCCCGTCTCGGCGACCGTCTGGCGCAGCGCGGCCAGTTGTTCGAGCGTGGTGCAGCCGGGCTTGTCGACCAGCACATCCTTGCCATGTCGCATGGCGGCGATGGCAATGCCGGCGCGGTCGCTATTGATGGCGGCACTCAGCACCATGCCGATGCTTTCATCCTCGAGGATCTGCTCGACGGAAAGGCGCGGCGCGTCCGGATAGGAATCGGCAAAGATCTGGATCGTCTTGTCCGGGGTTTCCTCGCCGGTCGCCCAGCCGGCCAGCGTGGCACCGGCGGCGAGAAGGCCGTTCACCATGCCGTAGATATGATTGTGATCGACGCCGATGACGCCGATCCGAAGGGGGATCGTCATCCAAATATCCTTTTTGATTGAGGGAAGGGGAAGATCAGGCAGGCCGCCGTGTCCGAGCGTATTGACCTCGTGGTGCCGGCAGGTGGGCGGGCATCGGTGCACGACGTGTCGCAAGAGGTTCGCAGACGAGGCGATGGCGAGACGGGGCAGGGCATGGCAATCACGTCGGAGACAGCAATGGGGCTGCTGGCCGTCAGCGGCCAGCAGCGCAGGCGGGCGCCGTTACTGGGCGCGTTCGATGATGGACTGGGCGTCCTCGATGAAGCTCTTTGCCGCCGACTTTGCATCCATGCGGGCAAGAACCACTTCCGTTCCCGTGCGCATGAAGGCATCGCGCACTTCGCCTGCGCCCTTCGGAGCGGGCAGCGGCAGCGCGCCAACCTTGCTCTGGATGGCCGTGAAGTAATCCACCGACAGCTTTTCGACGGGCGTGAGCTTGGGCGCGAGGGCTTCACGCACCTTCGGCGAGGCGGGAATGCCGCGCTCGAGGCCGAGAATCTGGGTGATCTCGGGATCGTTCACCCAGTCGTTCATGTAGGCGATCGCGGTTGCCGGGTCCTTGGCATCGCGCGACAGCGACATGAACATCGAGGGCTTGATGAACTGGCCGGGCGCCCCGCCCTTCTTGTGCGGGACCATTGCCGCACCGATCGGATCCTTCGCGACGGCCTGAATGCCGACGAGTTGGTTCGACCAGTAATGCGCCATGGCAGTGTCGCCGACGGCAACGCCGGACTCGGCGATCGGCGCATCGAGGATCACGGTCTTTTCCTTGCCACGCACGGCATCAGCCTTGCGCAAGTCCGCCCAGAACTGCCAGTAGCTCGCCACGTCATCGGCGGTTGCCGCCACCTTGCCGTCCTTGTCATAGAATTCCCGGCCGTTCTGACGAGCCCAGGACTCGAAGGTCTCGATCATCAGCGACAGGTCGTCCGAGCCCTTCACCTTGCCCGCGGACTTGGTGGAAATGGTCTGGCAGGTCTTGGCAAAATCGTCCCAGGTCCAGTTGATCACGTCGATATCGATGCCCGCTTCCTTGAAGACGCGGGTGTTGTAGACGATGACTTGGCTGTTCGATCCGATGTTGAGCGCATAGAGCTTGCCGTCGACCTTGCCGCCGGCGAGCGGACCTTGGTCGAAGGAGCCGATCATCAGGCTCTTGTCGATATAGGGATCAAGCGGCAGCAGCGCGCCGCGGCGCACATATTCAAACAGGAAGCGGTAATCCATCTGCACCAGATCGGCCATGTTGCGGCCTGCAGTCTGGGTTGCCATTTTCGTCCAGTAGTCGCCCCAGCCGATGGTTTCGCCGGAGACTTCGACGCCCGCATGCTTCTTCTGGAACAGGTCGATCACCGCAAAGGTGCGCTTGTCGCGTTCCGGATTGCCCCACCAGTAATGGCGGATGCGGGTGGCGGCCCGGGCTGGCATGGCACCGAGCGTGGTGGCGGCAAGGCCTGCGCCGAGCGTGCCGAGAAGCCCGCGTCTTGTGATGTCGCTCATGATATCCTCCTCCTTTGAAAAGCCGGCCTGCTCTGCGGCATCCGGTTGTCTCCCGTTGATGTTTGCCGTTGTGGGTGGAAAGACGGCTCCTCCCGGTCCCCCTCCCGCTGCGGCCTGCCACAGGCTAGATGTAGCTCTGCAGCAATTCCGTCAGGCAGAGCATGGCCATCGCCTGCCCATAGGGCATGGATGTGCGCCGGATCTGCCGGTAGAAGTCGAGGTCGTTGCCCATGGCCGTCCCGAAGGAGACCTGCAGAAGCTCGCCCTCGTTGCTGATATTGTCGATCACGCCGCGCATGGCCCGCTCGGCCGTCTCCCGGTACTCGGGTCCGAGATAGCGCTTGCGCACCCCCTTCATCAGGCCATAGGCGAAGCCGGCGGTGGCAGAGGCTTCCAGATAGCTGCCGGGATCGTCGATCAGCGTGTGCCAGAGGCCGGATTCATCCTGATGTTGGCGCAGTGCGCTGGCTTGCCGGCCGAGCAGGGACAGCAGATGGCGGCGTAGCGGATCGCCCTCCGGCAGATCGACCAGTTCGACGAATTCCGGAATGGCGATGGTCAGCCAGCTGTTGCCGCGGGCCCAGCGGGCGCGGGCGAAATTGTGGTTGCCGTCGAAGGTCCAGCCGTGGAACCAGAGGCCGGTTTCGGTGTCCAGCAGATATTGCGCATGCAGCAGGAACTGGTATTTGGCTTCGTCCACATAGTCCGGTCGGTTCAGCAGCAGGCCGATCTTTGCCAGCGGCATCACGCTCATCATCAGCGTGTCGTCCCAGAGCTGCTGGTCGTTGACGCTGTTGTAGACGATGTGCTGCAGCCCGCCCTCCCGCGTGCGCGGCATGTCATGCATCACCCATTCGGCCCAGGTTTCCAGATAGGGCCGGAAGCGCGGATCTGGCGTCATCTCATAGAGATGGGCAAGCGTCAGGAAAGGCGCCACGGTGTTGACATTCTTGGTCGGCGTGCCCTCGGCCAGCCGCGCCTCGAACCAGTCTCGGATAATCTGCATGGCCGCCGCATTGCCCGTCTGCTGCCAGTATTTCAGCAGACCGTAGAGCGCGATGCCATGGGTCCATTCCCAACCGGCCCAACCCTTGGTATCAATGACGCGACCATCCTCAAGCCTGAGGAGAAATTCGCCCGTCTTGTCCTCGATATGGATCAGGTTGTCGGTCAGACGGTCGATCAGATGGCAGACCTCGTTGCGTCCGATGAACGCCGGGCGCTGCCGCAGAAGCGGATGCATGCTTTCAACTCCTCCCCAGTTGAAAAATTTTCGGAACGATGTTCCAAAAACCAGCAGATCACACTCCGGCATGGTTTTCAACGCTGTTTCTGCCGCCTCTCTCGCCTTCCCCGTTCCAACGGATAGGGGAGGGCTTCTTGACAGGCCTGATCGGCAATTTCAGAATGCGGTTCCGAAAAAATGAAAGAAGGGTCCATGCCCGATTCCCAGTCCCGGCCGGAACAGGCGGCCGCCGTTCTCAAGGTCTTTGCGGTGCTGGAGGCACTTGCGGGCGGGCGTCGCTCCAGCCTTGCCGAACTCGCCGAGCGTGCGGCCACCTCGAAGACCACCGCTCATCGTCTGCTGCAGACCATGGTGGATCTCGGCTATGTCGAGCAGGATGCGGACACGGAGAAATATGGGCTTACGCTGCGTCTGTTCAGCCTCGCGGCTCGTTCGCTGCACGAGCGCGACGACCTGCTGCGGGCTGCGGATGGCCCGATGGGCAGGCTGTCGCGCGCCACGGGGGAATCGATCAATCTCGGCGTTCTCGATGCCCGCGAACAGAAGGTTGTCTACATCCACAAATACGATTCCGCCTTTGGCCTGTCGATGACCTCGACGCTTGGCCTGCGCAATCCCTTGCACAGCACTGCACTCGGTAAGGCGTTGCTTGCCTTTCTCGATGAGGACGAGATGCGCGAACGTCTTGCCCGCATGGTGCTGGAACCGCGTGCACCGCGCACCATCACGAATCCGCAGCTTCTTCTGGCCGAATTGCAGGCGACGCGGGCGCGCGGCTATGCCGAGGAGATGGAGGAGAGCGAGGCCGGTGTGCGCTGCATGGCAATCCCCGTCTTTGATCACCTCAGAAAACCGGTAGCTGCCATCTCGATATCCTTTCCGCTGCTGCGCTTCGACGAGGCGCGCAAGGACGACTATATCCGGCTGCTCACCGAATGCGGCCTTGCCGCATCCACTGCCCTTGGCTTCCGCTCCATCTGACCGGGAGCGCGCGTCTTCATGCGTCCTGCGGGAGAGGGGGGCGATCCCGCATGTCCCTCCTGTTTGCGGTTGCTTTCCGCCGGTTTGAAGCTCATCACTGGCCGCTGGATCAGAACGTGACAAGGCTGAGTGTCGCTGCAGGGCGGCAGCGCCTGAATTGCATGGAGCAAATGCCGTGAACGACAAGGACCATCTGGACGCGCTCAGGAAGAAATATGGATCGGCTTCCGGCGGCGATATCTTCGATCCGCATTTCCGCTCCGTGGCGCAGGCGCAGTTTACCGGCAGTGACCGGCGCAAATGGCCCTTTGCCGGTATTCCGACGCTTCTCGACGCACCCTGCATGCCGGATGCCGCGACGCTCGAGGATTTCGGCGGGCTCGACATCGCGCTGATCGGCGTCCCCATGGATCTCGGCGTCACCAACCGCAATGGCAGCCGGTTCGGACCGCGCGCGCTGCGCACCATCGAACGCGTCGGTCCCTACGACCACGTGCTGCGCTGCGCGCCGCTCTCCCGTGCCAGGATCGCCGATATCGGCGACGTGCCGATGCAGAGCCGCTACGATCTCGCCCTGTGCCACGCCGATATCGAGGCCTTCTACAAGCGTCTGGTGAAGGCGGGCGTTCGCCCGCTCAGCGTCGGCGGCGATCATTCGATCAGTTCCTCGATCCTGAAGGCGGTCGGTGAGCATCAGCCGGTCGGCATGATCCATATCGACGCCCATTGCGACACGGCCGGTCCCTATGAGGGCGCCAAGTTCCAGCACGGCGGTCCCTTCCGGCTGGCGGTTCTGGATGGCGTGCTCGATCCCCGTCGCACGATCCAGATCGGCATTCGCGGCGGCGCGGAATATCTTTGGGAGTTCTCCTATGAGAGCGGCATGACCGTGATCCATGCCGAGGAGATCGGGGAGGCCTCGCTGCCCGCCATCATCGCCAGGGCGCGCGACGTGGTCGGAAACGGCCCGACCTATATTTCCTTCGATATCGACAGCGTCGATCCGGGCTTCGCACCGGGCACCGGCACGCCGGAAGTGGGCGGCCTGCAGCCGCGCGAGGTGCTGCAGCTGCTGCGCGGGCTGCACGGTCTCAACATTGTCGGCGGCGACGTGGTGGAAGTGGCGCCGCAATACGATTCCACCACCAACACCGCCCATATCGCCGCCCAGGTGCTTCACACCATCCTGTGTCTGATGGTGGGGCCGGAGCCTTCAGCCGAGAGCACCGCCGGCTGAGCATTCCCTCAGCCTGTCAGGCGCCGAGCGTGCGTTCCAGCACCGCAAGCCAGTTGCGGTGCGCCACCTTTTCCAGCGCGTCCTGGTCGAACCCGCGCGCCCGCAACGCGTCCACCAGACGTGGAAGGCCGGCGGCATCCTTCAGTTCGTTGGGCACGGTCGTTCCATCGAAATCGGAACCCAGCGCCACGTGATCGATGCCGATCCGCTCCGCGATGTAGACGACATGATCGACGATGCGCTCCAGCGGGGTTTCCGGGTTCTTCACGCCGTCTTCCCGCAGGAAAAGCACGCCGAAATTGATGCCGACCAGGCCGCCTGTGTCTCTGATGGCATCCAGCTGGCGGTCGGTCAGGTTGCGGCTGTGCGGGCAGAGCGCATGCGCATTCGAATGCGAGGCGACAAGCGGTGCATCGGACAGCTTGGCGATGTCCCAGAAGCCCTGTTCGTTCATGTGCGAGAGATCGACCATGATCCTCAGGCGGTTGCAGGCGCGGATGAGATCCTTGCCGGCTTCCGTCAGGCCCGGGCCGATATCCGGCGAGGAGGGGAAGCGGAACGGCACGCCATGCGCAAAGATGTTCGGGCGGCTCCATACCGGCCCGACGCTGCGCAAGCCCGCCTGATGGAGCACGTGCAGCGCGTCGAGATCAGCGGCGGCGGCTTCGATGCCTTCGATGTGGAAGACGGCGGCAAAGCGGTTCCCGGCGATGGCGGTTCGGATCTCGCCGACGTTGCGGCAGACCGTCAGCCCGCCTTCGGAACGCGTTTCGAGATCGAACAGCAGGCGCGCCATGGCCAGCGTCTCGTTCAGCGCATCCGCCTGCGCCGGGGGGACGAAATCGCCATTGGCGTCCGGCCGGCCGCTGGGGGAGGGGATGAAGATGGCGCAGAGGCCGCCCGCCAGCCCGCCGGCGCGCGCACGGGGCAGGTCGATGTGGCCGCCCGTCTCTCCCTCCAGGAAACCGCGGATCGGATCGCCCGCCTCCGTGCGGCGCATCCGCAGCAGAACGTCGTTATGGCCGTCGAAGACGGGGAGGGGGGCAGCCTGTGTCATGGGAATGTCCGTCATAGGGTCAGAGAAGATGTGTCGAAGAGGTAGGCAAGGCGGGCCGCCGGTGCAATTGCAAACCGTGCATAACTTTTGCGAAAAACGGAATTGGTGGCCGTGAGGGCTGACTGCTAAGAGGCTCCTGCAACGACAGGATTGCGGCGGACCGATGCCGGAGCCCGACCCAAGCGGGGCTCCGGCATTTCCCTTCTGCCCACATGACGGGCAGCGTGGCGAACGCGGGTCTTTTAGGACGGGAGCGGTGCTGCGCCGGTCTCAATCGGCGGAGATGGTCCGCAGAGGACGGGATTTGCGAGGACGGAGAATGGGCAAGACCCTAGATTGGAACGCTGCGGCCCTTGCGGTCAAGACACTGACAGCGGCCTGGCAGGCGGACGCGCCGGGCGGCGCCGTGATCGGCTTCGACGCAAACGGCATCCGCTTTGCCCAGGCGGGCGGGCTGGAGAACCTTGCGACGCGCTCGCCCTTCACCTGCCGCAGCGTGGTGCGCTATGCCTCCGTCACCAAGCATGCCTTCGCCGCCATGGTGCTCTCGCACCCGGACGCGATCGGCCTTGAGGATCCGCTTGGCCGGCACCTGCCGGAGCTTCGCGAGCCGCTGGCCTCCGTGACGGTGGGCCAGGCGCTCGACATGAGCGGCGGGCTTCCCGACACCCGCGAATGCCTGACGCTTCTCGGCCTTTCCGTCTTCACCGAGACGCGGGCGCCGGCGCTTTTCGATTATCTCTGCCGCCAGACCCGCCTGAACTATGCCGCCGGCACGGAAGTTTCCTATTCCAACACCGGCTATCGGCTGGTGGAGGCGGCGCTCGCCCGCAAGGGCCTGCTCTTCCATGCCTTCATCCGTGCTGCCGGCTGGCAGGCGCAGGCGGTTCTCGATGCGCCGGAGGGCTGGAACGATCCGGTCGAGGGCCTGATGCCAGGCTATTGGCACGATGGTACAGGCTGGCAGCTCTCTGCGGCCGGCCTGCACATCTCCGCCTCCGGCAGCATGACCGGCAGCGCCGAAAGCCTGATGCACTGGCTGCAGGCGCTGATGGCAGGGGAGGGGCGCTTCTCCGGTCTGCTCGAACGGCTCTCGCAGCCGCGACGGCTCGCGGACGGGCGCACAACCGGTTACGGCCTCGGCCTGCGCCAGACCTGGCTTGGCGACCGCACCTTCATCGGCCATGGCGGCTCGCATCCCGGCTACAAGACCTATTTTCTCCTTGATCCCGAGGCAGGCACGGGTTTCGTCATTGTCTCGAACCGCGAGGATACCAATGGCTACAAGATCGCGCTGGAGGCGATGGCGGCGCTGAACGGACTGCCGCTGCCGACGGCCTCGACCGCGCTTGTCGACGGGCTTTACGTGACCGAACAGGGACCGTGGTGGATCGCGGTCAAGGGCAGCACCGTCACCTGGCTCGACGCGGACGAGAGCGTCTACGAGGACGGCGACGGCTGGGTGAATTCCCGCTCCGCGTCCTCGCCGATGCGGCTGCGCATGGAGGGCTCTGCCATCGTCGGCCAGGTCGGCCATGTGCCCCGGCGTTTCCTGCCGGCCGATATCACCGCCTGTGCCAACGACCTTTCCGGCCGCTGGGAGAATGGGGAGGGAGCCTCTTTCGACATTGAGGAGGGCGTGCTTGTCATGGGCATCGGCCCGGTGCGCCAGCGCATGCCGCTGCAGCCGCTGGGGGCCGGACGCTTCCTCTTCACGCTCAAGGACGGACCCTGGACCAAGCGCGTCTGTCTGCATCGCCTCGGCGACCACCATGTGGAACTGGTGCTGAGCCGCGCCCGCATGATCGAATATCGCCGCCGTCGCTGAACGGGGTTTTCTTGATGGCGCTCACGCCCTACAGGGAAGGAACGGCATCGGGAGCCGGTCCTTGCCGAGGGAGCGGAATGTGGACGTCAAATGGCTTGAGGATTTTCTGGCGCTTGCGGCGACGCTGAATTTTTCCAAGGCGGCGGACGAGAGGCATGTGACGCAATCCGCCTTCAGCCGGCGCATCAAGCAGCTGGAAGCCTGGGTGGGTGCCACGCTGGTGGACCGTGCCACCTATCCCTCGCGGCTCACCGAGGCGGGCGAGCGCTTCGTCCCGGTTGCCGAGCAGACACTGCAGGCGCTCTATCAGGCGCGGCGCAACCTCCAGCACGAAGACGGGACCGACGCGAGACGCGTGACGCTGACGGCGCTCCACACCCTGTCCTTCACCTTCTTTCCCGACTGGTTGACATCCATCAGCCGCAAGGTGGGCCCGATCGTCTCGCATCTGCGGCCGGATTCGGGCAGCATGGAAGAAAACCTCAATTCGCTGGTGGATGGCCCGTCCGATTTCCTGCTGACCTATCAGCACGCGCATGTGCCCATGCTGCTCGACGGGCGGTTCGAGCATCACCGGCTGGGCTTTGAGACCATCGTGCCGGTCAGCGCGCCCGATGCGAGCGGCCTGCCGCGTCATCGCATCGCGCCGGGCTTTGCCCATGTCACCTATCAGAAGAGTTCGTTCTTCGGCCAGTTGATCGCCGGTGCCATGGCCGATCGCCTGCCGGCGGAACACCGGGTGCATGTGGGCAGCATGTCGGTCGGGCTGAAGGCCATGGCGCAGGCGGGCTGGGGCATGGCCTGGGTGCCGGAAAGCCTTGTGGCGGCGGAGCTTTCCGCCGGCCAGCTGGTGCGGGCCGGCGGCCCCGAATGGGATATCGCCGTCGAGATCCGGCTCTATCGTTCGCGCGAGAACCGGCGCGCGGTCGTCCGCACCATCTGGGATGCACTCGGCGACGCCTGAGGCGGGCAAGCCGCCGCAGGCGGGTCCTGTTCGGCTTCAGACCGCCGTCCTGCGGGCGTGCTCCATGTAGAGCGCGCGCAGTCGCTTGAAGATAGGGCCCGGCGTTCCGTCGCCCACGGGCTGGCCGTCGATCGTGGTGATCGGCACGATGAAATTGGTGGCGCTGGTCAGGCAGGCTTCGCGGGCGGACAGCGCTTCCTCGACGCTGAAGGCGCGCTCCTCGACCGGCAGGCCGGTTTCTTGCGCAAGCTGCAGGATGGCAAGCCGTGTGCAGCCGGGCAGGGTTGCCTCCGAGAGGCCCCGGGTGACGATGCGCCCGTCCTGCGTGACGATATAGGCGGTGGAAGAAGCCCCTTCGGTGATCAGCCCGTCTTCCTCCATCCAGGCCTCGTCGAAACCGTCGGCCTTGGCGGCGCGCTTGGCCAGCACCTGCGGCAGCAGGCAGACGCTCTTGATGTCGCGCCGGGCCCAGCGCTGGTCGGGCACGATCTTCACCTTCACGCCGCGCTCCACCGCCGCCACATGCTCCAGCGTCTTTGCCTGGGTGAACATCAGAAGCGTCGGCGCAAGATTCTCCGAATAGAGGAAATTGCGGTCTTCCACGCCCCGCGTGAACTGCAGGTAGATGAGGCCTTCCCCGAGATCGTTCTCGGCGATCAGGCGCTTTTCGATGGCGACGATCTCATCGGTCGAGACCGGAAGCCGGCCGCCGATCTCGCCGACGCTGCGTTCCAGCCGCGCCATGTGCAAAGGGCTGTCGATCAGCTTGCCGTCGAGTACAGCGGTCACCTCGTAAATGCCGTCGCCGAACAGGAAGCCACGGTCGAAGATGGAAAGATGCGCCTCGTTTTCGGGCAGGAAGGCACCGTTCAGATAGACGGTGCGGATCGTCTGGGTCGACATGGGATGCTCCGGACAGGAATGACAGAGGAGGGGATCAGCGGCCCGCAAGCGCCGTGCGGGAAATCGCACGGATCGTCGCGGGCTTGCCGTTTGCGGCATTGAAGCCGGTCATGGTGGTGGCCATGGTGAGCGAATTCAGGATGGCTTCCTCGGTGGCCTCGATCGCCGCTTCGAAGAGGGGCGAGACGAGATCGTTCGGAAGGGCGGGCGTTGCGGCAAGGGCTGCGCGCCGGGCCGGGGTTTGTCGCACGGCCTCGGACGTGGAAAAGGCGAGCGCATAATCGCCAGAGCCGTTGCTGAGGGCAGCACCGGTGCGGGCGAGCCCGCCGAAGCAGCGCTCCGCCAGCCGCGTCAGATTGCGCGACGCAAGCGGTGCATCCGTTGCAACGACGATGACGATCGAGCCGTCGCGGTCATGCTCCAGCAGTTGATCATAGGGGCGCCCGGCAATGGTCAGGCGGCCGCCATAGTTGGACTGCACGAGAACGCCCAGCCGATAGGTTTCGCCATCCACAGGCACGAGACGCGAACTGGTGCCGATGCCACCCTTCAGCCCGAAGGCGACGGTTCCGGTGCCTGCACCGACGCAGCCTTCTGCCACGGCGCCGCCCTTTGCGGCCTCGAGCGCGGCCACCATCTCCTCGACGGAAGGGCGGGCGGAACGGATATCGTTGAGCCGGGAATCATTGGTTTCTCCGACCACGGCATTCAGCGAAACGACCCGTTCGTTGCCGGTTCGGGAGAGCGTGAAGCGGTTGATCGCCTCGATGGCGCGGCCCACGGCAAGCGTATTGGTGAGAAGGATCGGCGTCTCGATCTCGCCGAGTTCGTCAATCTGGGTGGCGCCCGCGAACTTGCCGAACCCGTTCAGCACGGCAAGTCCGGCCGGCACCTTGTCCTGAAACAGGTTTCCCGCATGCGGCAGGATTGCGGTTGCGCCGGTTCGGGTCCGGTCGCCTTCGATCAGCGTCACATGGCCAACCGCCACGCCCTCCACGTCGGTGATCGCGTTGAGCGGCCCGGTCTGGAAACGGCCGAGGCGGATGCCGAAATCGCGCAGGCGGGCGGGAGATGAGTCAGTCATGGTAAAGCGGTCCGTGGCCTTGAGGTGGAGCCACTCTTAGCGCCTCGACCGCCCCAACGGCATCAGAAAAACGGAATAGTTTCAGACCGATTTTGCAAGGCGGGCGGACAGTCGCCTCAGCCTTGGCGAGCGACCGCTGCGATCGGCGCTGCATCGGCAGCGCCGTTCTCCTTCAGCGCGTGGCCCTCATCGGCAATGTCGAGGAAGAGGCCGGTCATCAGGCGCATGCCCTCTTCCGCGATGGAAAGAAGTGCATGCTCGTTCGGGCCATGCTGGCCGCATTCGGCGTGGGAATGCGGGATCCAGATGGTGGGCAGGCTGAGAATGTCGGTAAAGGCGTCGTTGGGCAGCGAGCCGGCGAGGTTCGGCAGCACATGCGGCTTGCGGCCGGCCGTGCGGCTCAGCGACTGTTCCACGAAGCGCACCCAGGGGTGATCGGGTGAGAAGCGCGTGGCCTTGAAGGGTTCACCCGCCGCGCGAACCTCCACCATCGAAAATCCCTTTGCATCCAGATGGCGCCGCAGCGCCGGGAGGATCGCGTCGATCTGCGTGCCGACGACGAAGCGCAGCTGGCAGGTGGCGCGTGCAGAGCCCTGAATGGCGTTTTGCGGCGCGGCAATGTTTCCCGCAGAGATCGCCAGCACCGCCAGCGAATTCCAGCCGAACACGCGCTCCGACGGTGTCAGATCCGCCTGGCCCCAGTCGGCATCGTGGCGACGCGGCGGCAGATCCTTGAGTGCAGCGCGCACATCCGGCGTCAGACTGTCGGGCAGCCATTCGGGAATCAGGATCTGGCCTCGCGCATCGACGATCGAGGCGATGGCATGCGAGAGCAGGATCACCGGATCGGCCAGCAGGCCGCCGAAATTGCCGGAATGGTGATCGCTGTCGCGCAATGCGACGATCAGGTCGAAAGAGAGGCCACCGCGCGAGCCCATGAACATGGTCGGCGTATCGGCGGCGAGGCGTGGTCCGTCCGAGGCGATCAGGACATCGGCATCGAGCGCGGCGCGCTGCTGCTCGAAGAATTCCCGCAGGCCGCGCGAACCGGTTTCCTCGGCCATTTCGAGAATGATGCGCGCATTGAAGCCGAGGCGTCCCCGGGCGCGGATCACCTGTTCCAGCGCCTTCAGGTTGATGAGATGCTGCACCTTGTTGTCGGCCGTGCCGCGGCCATAGAGGCGGTCGCCCTCGCGCACCAGCGTGAAGGGAGAAAGACCCTCGCGCCAGCGATGTGCCTCCCCATTGCATACGTCGCCATGGCCGTAGACGAGGATGGTCGGCAGGCTTTCGTCCTCGATCCGTGAGGCGATCATCAGCGGCGCGCCGCCCGGGCGCGGATTGTCGAAAAGGGTGCAGGTAAAGCCAAGTCCGGTCAGCATCGGACGCATGTCCTCGGCGAGGTAGGCCAGCAGGTCCTCCGGGCGACCTTCGGACTGGCTGACGGAAGCGCGTGCCACCAGCCGCGCCAGATCCCGCTCCAGCCCGCCGCCGGTGACATAGCCGGATGCCTGATCCAGAATGCGCTCTCTGTCCATGCCGAAGGCCTCCATGCAGTGATGGTGCTAGCGCTGTCACGAAGCGCAACACAGGTCAATTCTCATGGGTGAATTCTGTGCAGATTTTTCGACTGCACAAAATCTGGCGGCTTGGTCCATCGGCGCGATAGATGCCTCGGTCCGGCGATGCTCAGGCGACGCGGGTTCCGGCGCGCCAGACGGAGCGGACCACCGGCACGCCGGACTGGCGTCGGACGCGGACCAGGTCGGCGCGCAGGCCCGTCTCGATGCGGCCGCGGTCGTCAAGACCGACGGTGCGGGCGGGCGTTGCCGTGACCATGGCGAGTGCCTGCGGCAGCGAGACGCCGTCCACCTCGTCGGCGAGAACGAAAGGCGCATGCAGCAGGCTGAGCGGAACATAGTCCGACGACATCACGTCAAGAACGCCCCTGGCGGCGAGATCGCGCGCGGCGATGTTGCCGGAATGGGATTTTCCGCGCACCACGTTCGGCGCCCCCATCAGGACGCTCATGCCGGCCTTGTGCGAGGCGACGGCGGCCTCGACGCTGGTCGGGAATTCCGCGAGCTTCACGCCGTGGCCGACCGCTTCCTCGACATGGTCAAGCGTCGCATCGTCATGGCTGGCAACCGTGATGCCGCGGCGCCGGCAGAGCGCTGCCAGATGCTCGCGATGCGGGCTGGCATAGCGGGCCGAGGCTTCCTGCCTGCGTTCCACGAAGATGCGGAATGCGTCTTCCGAGAGGCCGCGCTTGGTCTTGTAGTAGAGCGTATAGTGCTCCATCGTCTGGAACTGCCGCTGGCCGGGTGCATGGTCCATCAGCGAGACGAGCCGTACGGCCTCGTCCTCTTCGAAGGCTGCCACATGCTCCAGCATGTCGGGCGCCGAGACTTCGCAACGCAGATGCAGCAGGTGATCCGCCCGCAGCCTCTCTTCGGTCTCGGCGAGCGCGATGGCATCGGCCATCTCGCGCATTTCGCCGGGCTTGAAGCCGCCATCCTCGTCGGAGCCCATGCGCAGGCAATCGAAGACGGTGGTGATGCCGGAGGTGACCACCTGCGCATCATGCGCCTGGATGGCCGAGATCATGTTCCAGCGCACGCCGGGGCGCGGCGAATAATGGCTTTCCAGATGGTCGGTATGCAGTTCCACGAGGCCGGGGATCAGGTAATCGCCACCGAAATCCTCGCCCACCGTGCTGTGGCCCTCGGAAATGTCGGCGATCCGGCCGTCCAGGATCTGCACGGAGCCCTGCAGGATCCTGTCCTCAAGGACGATGCGGGCATTGGAGAGAATGAGTTCGGGCGTCATGTTCGTGGCCATTCCAAAAGTGCCTGACGGCAGAAGGGGCACTGCGTGCCCGGGTTGCAGGGCCGCGCAGCCGGAGGTCATGCGCGGCGATAAGGATCGGGGCTCAGCGGCTGCGGTCGCCGATCAGGCGCGAACGCAGTGCGCTGGACGCCATGTCGAACAGGAAGACGACGATCAGGATCAGGAGCACCATGTAGCAGACATTCGCCCAGTTGGCATTTGTGCGCATGGCCTCCCACAGCTTCAGGCCGATACCGCCGGCGCCGACCGCGCCGATGATCGTCGCGCCGCGCACGTTGGATTCCCACTGGTAGAGCGTCTGGCCGACAATGACCGGCATCACCTGCGGCATGACGCCGTAACGATGGGTGAGAACAGTGGAGGCACCGGTCGACTGGATGCCCTCGCGCGGCTTGTTGTCGATGTTTTCCAGGCCTTCTGCATAGAGCTTGCCGAGCGTGCCCCATTCGGTGAGGAAGATCGCGCCGCTGCCGGCCAGCGGTCCCGGGCCGAAGGCGCGGGTGAGGAACAGCGCCCAGATCAGCATGTCCACGGAGCGCAGGAAGTCGAAGAAGCGCTTCATCGCCTGGTTGACGAGATGGCTCGAGGTCATGTTGCGCGCTGCCAGAAACGCGGCGGGGAAGGCAAATACGGCGCCGAGCAGCGTGCCGAGGAAGGCCATCACGATGGTCTGGAACAGCTTCACCCAGATGTCGCCATGCTGCCAGGCGGAATTGTTCCAGAAGTTTTCGAAGGCGAGCGACAGGTTCGACTGGCTCTTGTCCAGCCGCTCCCCGGAGATGATCAGGCGCAGCACTTCCCCGGCCGGTTTGTCGAAGAAGGGCGACTGGGTGTCGAAGATGAAGTTCGGCCAGCCGAGGAAGCGCTTGCGCACCTTCACCTGATCGCCGGAAATGCTGACATCGCCGGCAAAGCCGAGATCGACGCTGATGGTGTCTTCATAGGCGGTCATCCAGCCGGGCAGGGGGCCGTCCACCTTGGCGTTTTCCCCCTCGAGGCGCACCGGCGTCGTCACGCCATAGGCGGTGACATCCACCTGCTTGCGCGCGACATGCACCGTCTTGCTGCCCGAGACCTGAACGGTGACGCTGCCATCGGGATTGGTGCTGACCCAGTCGGGATGCGGATCGTCGCCCAGCGGGTTGAAGCGCGGATAGCGGGTGGCGATCGTGCCATCGGAGCCGATGCGGAAGACCGGCTGCACGTCATAGCTGATCCACTGGCGCAGATAGATGCCGAGGCGCTCCCAGTGGCCTTCCGCCACCAGCTTCGGCAGGTCGAAGAACCAGGCGGAGTAGAGGCAATAGAGCAGGATGCCGCACAGCATCATCAGCCCACCGAAACGCTGGCGGAAGGAGCGGTGCAGAAGATGGGCGTGGCGGCTTTCCAGATCGCGGAGGGCGCTTGCGTCGAGAACGGTCATGGTCTTGGCCTCAATGAACCGGAACGAAGGCGGCTTCGCCGACGAGACGACGGCGCAGCGCCGCCGAAACCTGGTCGACGACCACGATGGTGACGAACAGCAGCAGCACCAGCGCCATGGTCTTGGCGCCGAAGCCGCGGGAGATGGAAAGCTTCAGCGCTTCCCCGATGCCACCGCCGCCGACGGCGCCGATGATGGTGGAGGCGCGCACGTTGATTTCGAGGCGCAGCAGGGCATAGGAGGTGAAATTCGGCAGTACCTGCGGCAGCGAGCCGAAGCGCACGCGCTCCAGCCAGTTGCCGCCGACCGCCGTCATGCCCTCGTCCGGCTTCATGTCGATGTTTTCGATCACCTCGAAGAACAGTTTGCCGACAGCGCCGATGGTGTGCAGCGTGATGGCGATGATCGCGGCGGCCGGACCGATGGACAGCACCGCCGAAAACAGGCCGGCAATGACGATTTCGGGAAAGGCGCGCAGGAATTCCATCAGCCGCTTCACGAGGATGCGCAGCGGGTTGGACGGAGCGAGGTTGCGGGCCGCGAAGAAGCTCAGCGGAACCGCGACGACGAAGCCGACCAGCGTCGAGATCAGGGCGATGTTGATGGTGACGATCATCAACTCGATGTAGTTCGGAATGTAGAAGCCGCCCCAGAGCGGCACGCGGCCAACGGTGAAGTTATGCTCTTCCCCGCCCTGATCGTTGGGGCTCGCGATGCCGAGAAGGGCCCGCCAGACATCGTTCCAGTCCTTCGGGATCAGCCAGCTCAGGAAATCGAAGAGATGCGGCAGGCGATCGAAGAAGTGGCCCGCATTGCTGTCGTCGGCGAAACGGACGGAGGCCACGAAGGCGGCAAACAGAATGGCAAGGCCAAGGATGGTGTAGAAGCGGCGCCGCGCGGCCAGCTTTTCCCAGGCATCCACAATGGCCACGGTGGAGGCAGTGTCCGCTTTGCTCTGGAGGCTCATGTTCCCGTCCGGTTCGAAGAAGGGCCTGTTGCGGGCATCCTGCCCTTTCGGCCGTCGGCCCTGGCTCTGAGGCCATGCCAACCCGTTGAATGGAAAGGGGCGACCGCGAAGGTCGCCCCGACCGTGATCGATGGGTGAAGGATCAGCCGCCGATGGCCTTCTTGCGAACGTCGATGATGGCCTGGTAGAACTCGTGCTTGACCGGAACGTAGCCGACGTAATCGCCGCCTTCGACAGCCGCGAAGCACTTGGCGTCGGTCTTCGGCAGCTTGGTGAAGAAGTCGGCGAGCTTGGTCTGCCACTCGTTGCCGAGGGCGGTGCGAACGACGAGCGGGCCGTTCGGGATCAGCGGCGAGCGCCAGACTTCAACCAGCTTGTTCGGGTCGACGGAACCCTTGGCGACGACCTTGTGGAAGGTGCCGGAGGTGAAACCGTCCTTGAAATCGCCGATGCCCGAGGAGTCGTCCACAGCGATGTCGACCTTGCCGTCATAGGCGGCGAGCAGGTTGTTCTCGTGGCCGCCGTTGAACTGGGTCTTGGCGAAGAACTGGTCGTTCGGAACGCCGGTGGTCTTCGGGATCTGGGTCAGCGGAACGAGGTAACCCGAGGTCGAGTCCGGATCGGCGTAGCCGAGCGTCTTGCCCTTGGCGTCGGCAATCGACTTGATGCCGGAATCCTTGCGGGCGAGACCGATCGAGTAGTAGCCGGTCGAGCCGTCCTTCTGCTGTGTCGTCAGGATCGGCGTCACGGCCTTCGGATCCTTGAGGTAGGTTGCCGCGTAGCCGGAAGCGCCGAGTTCTGCGAAATCGAGCGTGCCGCCGAGGAGGCCCTGGATGACGCCGTCATAGTCGGCGGCCGGGAACAGGGAGACCTTCTCGAAACCGAATTCCTTCTTCAGGTTGTCGGCGAGGCAGGCATAGTTGCGCAGACGGTCGGCTTCGTTTTCGCCGCCGAGGATGCCGATGCGGAATTCCTTCATGTCGGCAGCAGAGGCGATGTTCGACAGCGACATGACAGCCGCTGCGGCAAGCAAGATCTTCTTGAGCATGTGGGTCTCCTGGGTTTTCCGGATCATCCGGAAGGGGCCTTGGGGTGTTTCGCCTTCAGGGCGATCTCGTGGACGGCGTCTGTCTCAGGCGGGAGCCAGCGACAGATTGCCGGCGGGATGGGGATCGGCCGACATCTCTGTCGCACCGGAGGTCGAAATCGCGGTCGACGTCATGGTCTCGTCGAACTGGGATGCGTGCTCGACGCCGTAGATCGAATGGATGGCGTCGGAGGTCAGCTCGTCCGGCGTTCCGTCGAAGACGACGCGGCCCTGCGACATGCCGATGATGCGTTCGCAATAGCTGCGGGCCGTATCCAGCGTGTGCAGATTGGTCAGCACCGTGATGCCCTCGTTGCGATTGATGTCGCGCAGCGAATCCATCACGATCTTGGCGTTCAGCGGGTCCAGCGAGGCGATCGGCTCGTCGGCGAGCAGCATCTTCGGACGCTGCATCAGGGCGCGGGCGATGGCCACGCGCTGCTGCTGGCCGCCCGAGAGCGTGCCGGCCGCCTGCAGCGCCGTCTGCTCGATGCCGAGCCGTTCGAGTGCCGCGATTGCCATCAGGCGCTCCTCGCGGGTGAAGAGGTTCAGCAGGCTGGACAGGGTGGAGCGATGGTCGAGGCGACCGAGCAGCACATTGGTCATCACGTCGAGGCGCGGCACCAGGTTGAACTGCTGGAAGATCATCGCGCAATCGCGGCGCCAGTGACGCAGCGCGCTGCCGCGCAGGCCAGAGACCTCCACATCCCCGAAATGGATGCTGCCGGCGGTCGGATCCGCCAGCCGGTTGATCATGCGCAGCAGCGTGGACTTGCCCGCACCCGAACGTCCGATCACGCCGACCATCTGGCCCGAGGGAATATCGACCGAAACGGCATCCACTGCCGTCTTCTTGCCAAACTGTCGGGTCAGGTCTTGCAACTTGAGACGCATCGCGGTCCCTCTGCTGTTATTCTTGTCGTTTCGCCGACGAGCTACACAGCCATTGTGAAGCACCGATGTAGGATTTGTTTAAGATTTGTGAAACGTTATAACGTACTGTTTCTTCTTGGCTATTTCCCGTATTTCCGGAGAAATGCGTCAGCCTCCAGCTCCCTGAAATCCAGGAGGGCGTCAAACAGGCGATCGTGATCCCAGTCCCACCAGGCAAGCTCTGTCATCCGCTCTGCGGTTTCGGCCGGAAAGCGTTCGCGGATCAGTTTTGCCGGCACGCCGCCGACGATGGTATAGGGTGCCACGTCCTTCGACACGACGGCGCCGGCGCCGATCACCGCACCATTGCCGATGGTGACACCCGGCAGCACGGTGGCGCCATGGCCGATCCACACATCATGGCCGATCGTGACCCGGTTCTCGCGACGCCAGGCGAAGAAATCCGTATCGTTTTCGGCGCCCTCGAAATAGTCGGCGGCGCGATAGGTGAAGTGGTGCAGGGTGGCGCGCCAGGTCGGGTGGTTCGGCGCGTTGATCCGCACCGCCGCCGCGATATTGGCGAACTTGCCGATCGTGGCGCACCAGGCGGAGCCATCCTGCATGATGTAGGAATAGTCGCCCATCTCGACCTCTTGCAGCCGGCAGCGCTCGGAGACTTCCGTATAGCGGCCAAGCGTGCAGTCGACGATGCTGGCGCTCTCGTGGATGAAGGGTTCGATCCCCAGCTTGCGGCTCATGCGGCGCTCCTTCGCGGTGAAAAGGCGGTGACATCGAGGATGCGGTCGGCGACGGCCTCGCGCACTTCCTCGTCATGGAAGATGCCGAGCAGGGCGACGCCCGCCATCTTCTTGGCCTCGATCATGGCGATCACCACGCGCCGGTTTGTGGCATCGAGCGAGGCGGTCGGCTCGTCGAGCAGCAGCACGGCGTGGTCGGTGATGAAGCCGCGGGCGATGTTGACGCGCTGCTGCTCGCCGCCGGAAAAGGTGGCGGGCGGCAATTGCCAGAGGTCGCGCGGCAGGTTGAGGCGGGAGAGAAGTTCCGCGGCCCGTTCGTGCGCTTCCTCGGGCGCAGTGCCGCGCGAGATCAGCGGCTCTGCCACCACGTCGAGGGCGGCGACACGCGGCACGGTGCGCAGGAACTGGCTGACATAGCCGAGCGCGCTGCGGCGGATCTCCAGCACGGTGCGCGGATCGGCGCTCGCCACGTCCACCGTGCGGCCGGCATGGCTGACGAGGATCTGGCCGGCATCCACGGCATAATTGCCGTAGAGCATTTTCAGGATGGAGCTCTTGCCGATGCCGGAGGGGCCGCCGAGCACCACGCATTCGCCGCTCGCAACCGCAAAGGAGACATTGGCGACGACCGGCAGGACGAGCCCGCCGCGCAGGTGCATGGTGAAGCTTTTGGCGACATCGGAGACGACGAGGGGAGTGGCCATGATGTTCTCCGTCAGACCTGCAGGATGGAGGAAACGAGCAGCTGGGTGTAGGGCTCGCGCGGGTCGTCCAGCACCCGGTCGGTCAGCCCGTGCTCGATCACATGGCCGCCCTTCATCACCATCATCCGGTGCGACAGCAGGCGGGCAACGGCGAGGTCATGGGTGACCACGATGGCGGAGAGGCCGAGATCGCTGACAAGGCCGCGCACCAGATCGAGCAGGCGGGCCTGCACGGACACGTCAAGGCCGCCGGTCGGCTCGTCCATGAACACGAGGCGCGGCGAGGTGACGAGGTTGCGGGCGATCTGCAGGCGCTGGCGCATGCCGCCGGAAAAGGCACGCGGCTGGTCGTCGATGCGGTCGGTGTCGATCTCGACGCGCGACAGCCATTCGGAGGCGGTGGCGCGGATGCGGCCATAATGGCGGTCACCAACCGCCATCAGCCGTTCACCGACATTGGCGCCGGCCGAAACCGTCATGCGCAGCCCGTCTGCCGGGTTCTGGTGCACGAAACCCCAGTCGGTACGCATCAGCACGCGCCGTTCCGCCTCGCTCATCCGGAAGAGATCGCGATAATCGCCGTCGCGCATCCGGTACTGCACGTCGCCGGTCGAGGGCATCAGCCGCGTCGACAGGCAGTTGAGCAGCGTGGTCTTGCCGGAGCCGGATTCGCCGACGATGGCCAGCACTTCGCCCGGCCACAGATCGAAGCTCACATCATGGCAGCCGATGCGGTTACCGTAGAACTTCGACAGGCTGCGCACCTTGAGGAGAGGCATGTCGCTCATTCCGCGGCCTCCCGATCCGTAGCCGTGGTGGCCAGCATCTCGCCCACATGGCCCTCGGCCTGGCGCGTCTCGCAGTAATCGGTATCGGAGCAGACGAACATGCGGCCTCCCCGGTCGTCCAGAACGACCTCGTCGAGATAGACATGGGTTGCCCCGCACAGCGCGCAGGGCCTGTCGAACTGCTGCACCTCGAAGGGATGGTCCTCGAAGTCCAGGCTCACCACGTCGGTGTGCGGCGGCACGGCATAGATCCGCTTCTCGCGGCCTGCGCCGAACAGCTGCAGCGCCTCGGAGCGGTGCATTTTCGGATTGTCGAATTTCGGCGTCGGCGAGGGGTCCATCACATAGCGGCCATGCACCTTCACCGGATAGGCATAGGTCGTGGCGATGCGGCCGTGGCGGGCGATGTCCTCGTAAAGCTTCACATGCATCAGGCCGTATTCTTCCAGCGCATGCATCTTGCGGGTTTCGGTCTCGCGCGGTTCGAGGAAGCGCAGGGGTTCCGGGATCGGCACCTGATAGACCAGCACCTGGCCTTCCTGCAGCGTATGTTCCGGAATGCGGTGACGCGTCTGGATGATGGTGGCGTCCGCGGTATGCGTGGTGGCCCGGACGGCCGCGACCTTCTGGAAGAAGGCGCGGATCGAGACGGCATTGGTGGTATCGTCGGCGCCCTGGTCAATGACCTTCAGAACGTCCTCGGGGCCAATGATGGCTGCCGTCACCTGCACGCCGCCGGTGCCCCAGCCATAGGGCATCGGCATTTCGCGGCTGGCGAACGGCACCTGATAGCCGGGAATGGCGATCGCCTTCAGGATGGCGCGGCGGATCATCCGCTTGGTCTGTTCGTCCAGATAGGCGAAGTTGTAGGCGGCGAGTTCGGTCTCGCCGGCGCTGTCCTGTCCGGGGGCAGGTCGGGTGTCTGGCGCGCTCATTCCGCGGCCTCCTCGTGCTCGGTCGTCTCTTCGGCGGGTTTGTGGCGGGCGCGCATGCGCCGCACCAGGTCGAGTTCGGCCTGGAAGTCCACGTAGTGGGGCAGCTTCAGGTGCTCGACGAAACCGGTCGCCTGCACGTTGTCGCAATGGGAAATGACGAATTCCTCGTCCTGGGCGGGGGCTGTCACATCCTCGCCGAATTCGCTGGTGCGCAGCGCCCGGTCGACCAGCGACATGGACATGGCCTTGCGCTCGCTCTGGCCGAACACCAGTCCGTAGCCGCGGGTAAACTGCGGCGGCGCCTTGGCCGATCCCTTGAACTGGTTGACCATCTGGCATTCGGTGATGCGGATCTCACCGAGCGACAGGGTGAGGCCGAGTTCCGGCACCTCGAACTCCACCTCGACGAGGCCCATGCGGATCTCTCCGACGAAGGGATGCGTGCGGCCATAGCCGCGCTGCGTGGAATAGCCGAGCGCCAGCAGAAAACCCTCGTCGCCGCGAGCCAGCGCCTGCAGGCGCAGGTCACGCGGCATCGGAAATTCCATCGGCTCGCGCGTCAGGTCGCCGGGGACATGGTCGTCCGGCATCTCGCCGTCCGGCTCGATCAGGCCCTCGCCGTCGAGGATGTCGGAGACGCGCATGACGGCTTCCGTCTCGCCGGCACGGCGTGCGGGGGCCTCGACGTCTGCCGTCTCGTCAAGAAGGTCCGGATCAAGCAGGCGGTGGGTATAGTCGAAGGTCGGGCCCAGCAGCTGGCCGCCCGGCAGGTCCTTGTAGGTGGCCGAAACGCGACGCTCCACCTGCATGCGGCCGGTCTCCAGCGGCACGGACGTTCCGAAGCGCGGCAGCGTGGTGCGATAGGCGCGCAGCAGGAAGATCGCCTCGATCATGTCGCCGCGCGCCTGCTTGAGGGCAAGGGCTGCGAGCGAGGGATCGTAGAGCGAGGCTTCGGCCATCACCCGGTCGACCGCAAGGCCGAGTTGGGCGATGATCTGCGCGATGGTGAGGCCCGGCAGCGACCGATCGCCGCGGCGACGGTCGGCCAGCAGGCGGTGAGCGTTGGCGATGGCCTTTTCGCCACCCTTGACGGCAACATACATGGATCAGCCCTCCGATGCCGGTGTCTCGGCCACGGCTGCGGCCGTGATCTTGCAGGTGCGCGGCAGGGCGACGAGCTGGCGGCCGGCCGTCAGCACCACGTCGACGCCGCGTGGAAACAGCGCGCCGTTCTCGTTCCACTGGCGCAGGAAGTCTGCCGGCAGTCCGCCTGGGGCGATCCCGGCGGTGTCGCGAATGCCGGGGCCGCGCAGCAAGAGCGGCTGTCCGTCCTTCAGGCTTGCCACCTCGATGATCAGCGTGGTGGAGCGGTCCGGGTACTCCTGCGTGCCGAGCGCAAAGGCACCCAGCGCGGGGAGGGGAGCCTTTGTCTCGAAAAAGGCGAAACGGGCGTCATGCCGTTCGGGAGTGACCGGCGCGCCGCCATGAAAGGCGAGCCAGCCCGGCACGGGCGATTGCGAGAGCTTCGGGCTCAGCCAGACGGGCGTGTCGTGGTCGCAGAGCGTCAGCATCACGGCGCCGGCAGCAATGCCGAGCGGGGCCGGTGGTGAGAGGGAAAGCGCCACCTCGCCGATCTCGCCCGGGCGCGCCATGCAGTCCATCAGCATGCGGAACGCCGTCTGGGCGTCGAAGACGGGATCGGCAAAGCCGCCGGAAAAGGTTTCGGTCCGGCTCAGCATCAGTCTTCTCCTCGCACCATGGTGAAGAAATCCACCTTCGTTGCCGCGGTTTCTTCCGCGCGGCCGGCGGCCTCGGCAGCCAGTCGTTCGGCAAGCGGCGTGAGAAGGCGGTCCGCGATCACCGCGCGGCGGCCGTCGTCGCGTGCCAGCGCATCGATGATGGCGGCCAGTTCGGCGGCGCGGCGGTCGGTGCCGAGGCGATAGGCATGGCCGACGGCCCCATCGGCGAGCTGGACGCTGGCGCGGCTGACGGTCGCCTCTCCGAGGTTGAAGGGTGCGCCGCCGCCGCCGATGCGGCCGCGCACCATCACCAGGCCGGTTTCCGGGCCGCGCAGCCGCGTATGCGCCGGCTTGTCATCAAGCCCGTTCCAGAGGTCTTCGAGTTCGGTCCGGCTGGCACGGGCCAGAAGATCAAGATCGCGCTTGCGGCGCGCCTCCTCTTCACCTCCACCGGCCGGCCCGGCGTGACCCGGATCTGCAAAAGCTGTGTTCATCCTGCACCTCATATTGTCTAGTAATATAGACAACCATACAATTTGCATTATGGATAGAGGCAAAGCATGACGCCGTTGTGACAGGAGGCCCAATGATTCCGCGCCAGAAGGGTGTCGCCGTGTGGCGGCAGATCGCCGACCGCATCCGCGCGCAGATTGCTGCCGGCGCCTATGATGCGACCGGCCGCGTGCCGCCCGAGACCGCACTTGCGGAAGAATTCGGCGTGAACCGCCATACCGTGCGGGCGGCGCTTTCGGCGCTTTCGCAGGAGGGCATCGTGCGCGCGGTGCAGGGCAGCGGTACGCTGATCGAGCGGCGCGACCGCTTCGACTTCCCGATCGGCCGCCGCACCCGTTTCACGGAAGGGATCGGCACCCAGGCGCGCGACATCAAGGGCGTTCTGCTCTCTTCCTGCGAGGAAGTCGTGACGACCGACCTTGCCGAACGGCTGGACCTTCCATCCGGCGCGCGCGTGCTCAGGCTGGATGCGCTGCGCACCGCCGACGGACGCGCCCTCTCCCGCTCGACCACCTGGTTTCCGGCCGAGCGCTTTGCCGGCATCGATGAAGCCTTTCGCAAGACGCAGTCGATCACCCGGGCGCTGGCCCTTCTCGGCGTGGCCGACTACCTGCGCGCCGTCACGGAAATTTCGGCGATCCATGCCGAACCCGACGATGTGGCCGATCTTGGCCTGGCGCCCGGCGCCATCGTGCTGGTCACCAAGGCGCTGAACACCGATCTGGCCGGCCTGCCGATCCAGTATGCGATCACCCGCTTCCCCGCCGACCGGGTTCAGTTTACCATCCGCAATGCCTGACGGCGGCGGCCGGATGCGTCCGTCAAACTCCTATGAGGACTTGCGCTTCACCGGCGTGGGGTGAGGGGCGGCGGGACTGTGTCCGGCTTCTGCAGCACGCGCGAGAGCGCTTGCCAAGGTCGTATTATAACTGTAGCAATGACGCCGTTGACCTGTCATATCTGTTGGCGTCTGACGCCGGAATGAAGACAGGTTCCGGACATCCGGTGCGGCCTCGCGCACCGGTCGCGGGCGGAGGCAGATCTCCGGCCCCGGACACAAGGAGGCACCGTTGCGCATCGGTATCATGCGTCCGCATGCCGGGAGAACGGAGGCTCCCGCGTGACGGTTCATGCCAGACTGAAGGAGGAGGATGTCATGGCGAAGATCGATTTCAGGTGTTTTCTGCCACGGCCCGACCATGCGGTCGGTGCGGTGGCGTTGCCGGCCATGACCCTTGATGTCTCGCCCGCTCAGGCCGGCGGGGCGGCCCCCGGCCGACGCTGCGTTGCGGCCGCGCGCCGCTGAGCGCTCATGCCGGCGGGCGTTTGCCCACCCGCCGGGATCGACGGTGAATCCTCATAAAGGCCGTGTCATGAAACGCTTCATTGCCCGCAATGCGCCAGGTTACATTTTTCTGCTGCCCTGGCTGGTCGGCTTCTTCCTGCTGGCGCTGGGGCCGATCCTCGCCTCGCTCTACCTGTCCTTCACCCGCTATGACATGGTGAGCGCGCCGCGCTGGATCGGGTTCGGCAATTACGAATACATGTTCACCCGCGACCGGCGCTTCTGGAAGGCGCTGGAGGTGACCTTCCATTATGTCGTGCTGGCGGTGCCGGCGCGCCTTGCCATGGCGCTCGCGGTTGCCATGCTGCTCGACAAGGGGCTGCGCAGCATCGGCCTCTACCGGGCGATCTTCTATCTGCCCTCGCTGCTCGGCGCCTCGATTGCCATCGCCATCCTCTGGCGCCAGCTGTTCGATGCGCATGGCGTGGTCAATCAGGCGCTTGCCTATATCGGTATCCGTGGTCCGGAATGGCTGACCAATCCGGAAACCTCGATCTATGCGCTGGTGGCGCTCGCCATGTGGCAGTTCGGCTCGCCCATGCTGATCTTCCTGGCCGGCCTGCGCGGCATTCCGCGCGATCTCTACGAGGCGGCCGAGATCGACGGCACGCCGCGCTGGCGCCAGTTCACCCGCATCACCCTTCCGCTTCTGGCGCCGGTGATCTTCTTCAATCTGGTGCTGCAGACCATCGAGGCCTTCAAGACCTTCTCCAGCGCCTTCATCATTTCCAACGGCACGGGCGCCCCCGCCGACAGCATGCTGTTCTACACGGTCTACCTGTTCAACGAGGCCTTCAAGTTCTTCCGCATGGGCTATGCCTCGGCGCTGGCCTGGGTGCTGCTCATCATCATCGCGATCTTCACCGCCACCGCCTTCCTGACCTCGAAATACTGGGTGCATTATGAGAACGAGCGCGATTGAGCCGGAGGCCACCATGGGCCTCGACGAAGCGACGCGGATCGCCCACGAATTCAAGCTTCGCCGTCTGAAACGGGAACGCAATGGCCGCCTGCTGAAGCACGCCTTCCTGATCGGCGTCTCCTTCATCATGCTCTATCCGCTGTTCTGGCTGCTGTCGGCCTCGCTGAAGCCGGAGAACGAGATCTTTGGCAATGTCGACTTGTGGCCGAGCGTGTTCATGGTGGAGAACTATACCAAGGGATGGCACGCGCTGCCGGAATCCTTCACCGTCTTCTACGTGAACTCGGCAATCGTCACGGTGCTGTCGGTCATCGGTAACCTCCTGTCCTGTTCTTTCGCGGCCTATGCCTTTGCGCGGCTGCGGTTTACGGGGCGCAATTTCTTCTTCGCGCTGATGATGATGACGCTGATGATCCCCTATCACGTGGTCCTCATCCCGCAATATGTGCAGTTCCTGCAGCTCGGCTGGGTGGATACCTATCTGCCGCTCGTCGTGCCGCGCTTCCTCGCCTCCGACACCTTCTTCATCTTCCTGATGGTGCAGTTCTTCCGGCAATTGCCGCGCGAACTGGACGAGGCGGCGATGATCGACGGCTGCTCGCCCTTCAAGATCTACTGGGCGATCGTCCTGCCGCTGTCGCTGCCGGCCATGGGCACGGCGGCCATCTTCTCCTTCATCTGGGTCTGGGAGGATTTCCTGGCACCCCTCATCTATCTGAACGACATCAAGAGCTACACGGTGCCGCTGGCACTGCGTCTCTTCCTCGATCAGGACGGCCAGTCCGCCTATGGGCAGATGTTTGCCATGTCGGTGCTGTCGCTGGTGCCCGTCGTCATCTTCTTCGTTCTGTTCCAGAAGCTCATCGTGCGCGGCATCGCCACGTCCGGCATGAAGTAAGGAAAGCAAAATGGCTGGTTTGACACTTCGCAATGTCGGCAAGAGCTACGGCGCGCTGCAGATAATGCAGGGCCTCAATCTCGATATACATGACGGCGAGTTCCTGGTGCTCGTCGGTCCCTCCGGCTGCGGCAAGTCCACACTGCTGCGCATGATCGCCGGGCTGGAGGACATTACGGATGGCACCGTCGCCATTGGCGACAAGGTGGTCAACGATCTGCCCGCCTCGAAGCGCGAGCTGTCGATGGTGTTCCAGAGCTATGCGCTCTATCCGCACATGACGGTTGCCAAGAACCTCGCCTTCGGCTTGCAGAATTTCCGCATGCCGAAGGCGGAGGTGGAGCGGCGTGTGGCGGAGGCCGCGCGCATTCTGCAGATCGAGCCGTTGATGGCGCGCAAGCCGCGCCAGCTCTCCGGTGGCCAGAAGCAGCGCGTGGCGATCGGCCGCGCCATCGTGCGCGAGCCGAAGCTCTTCCTGTTCGACGAGCCGCTCTCCAACCTCGATGCGGAACTGCGCGTGCAGATGCGCGCCGAACTTGCCTCGCTCTATGCCCGTCTCGGCACCACCATGATCTATGTGACGCATGACCAGGTGGAGGCCATGACCATGGCCAGCCGCATCGTCGTGCTGCGCGCCGGCAAGATCGAGCAGGTCGGCACGCCACAGGAGCTTTATACGCGCCCGCAGAACCTGTTCGTCGCGGGCTTCATCGGTTCGCCGAAGATCAACATGCTGGCCGCCGAGGTGCGCGCGGAAGGTGGCCGTCCGGTCGCGCGGGTGGCGGGCTTTGCCGATTTCGCCCTGCCGGATCTTTCGACCCGCGACACCCGCCTGACGCTCTGCGTGCGCCCCGGCGCGCTGCATGTCGGCGAGGGCGAGGTGATAAGCGAGGGAACCATCCGGCTTGTCGAATATCTCGGCAACGAGACGCTGCTGCATGTGGCGCTTGCCTCCGGCCAGGTGGTGCTGCTGAGCGTGGTCGGTCCCGCGCCCTATCGCGCCGGCCAGACCATCCCGATCGGCTTTGACCTGGCCGACCTCCACTACTTCGATGCCGAAGGACGCCGCCTGGAACCGGCCTTGCCGGCACAGCCGCAGGCGGCCTTCGCCTGAGATTTCGAACTGCCAGCCGGGCGGCTCCGTCTCACTCCCGGGCGGGACGCCCCTTCATGAGGTGCCTCTACCGTGAAAATAGCCATTGTTGGATGTGGATCGCGTCACCAGATGTTTCGGGACGCGGTCCTTGAGGATTATGCCGATCGGCATGAGATCGTCGCGCTCTGCGACAGCAATCCCCACCGCCTCAACGAGGCGGCAAAAATCGTCTCGCAGCCCGGTACGAACGGGGTGGCGACCTATCTCGCCGCTGATTTCGACCGGCTGATCGCCGAGCAGAAGCCCGATACGGTGGTGGTGGCCACGCCCGATTTCCTGCATGCCGATTACATCGTGCGTGCCTTCGAGGCGGGATGCGACGTCATCTGCGAGAAGCCGCTGACCATCGACCTTTCGCGGCTGAAGATGATCGTCGACGCGCAGGCCCGCACCGGCCGCCAGGTGAAGGTCACCTTCAACTACCGCTATTCGCCGGCCCGCACCCAGATCAAGGAGCTGATCTCCGCCGGCACCATCGGCACGATCACCGCCGTCGATTTCCGCTGGCATCTCGACCGGGTGCATGGCGCCGATTACTTCCGCCGCTGGCACCGCCAGAAGGAAAATTCCGGCGGTCTTCTGGTGCACAAGTCCACCCATCACTTCGATCTGTTGAACTGGTGGCTGGCCTCGGTGCCGCAGGAGGTTCTGGCGTCCGGCCGTCGCGTCTTCTACCGGCCGGAGACGGCGGTCGAGATGGGGCTTCAGGATCATGGGCCGCGCTGTGCCGACTGTCCCGTCGCCTCCTCCTGCCTGTTCCGGCTGGATCTGGCGGCCGACGAAAACCTGAAACGCCTCTACCGCGAGGCCGAGCATGAGGATGGCTACTATCGGGACCTCTGCGTCTTCGACGCGGAGATCGGCATTGAGGACACCATGCAGGCGCATATCCGCTATGCCTCCGGTGCCACCGCCAATTATACGCTGACCGCCTATTCCCCGTGGGAGGGGCTGGAGATCACCTTCCAGGGTACCAAGGGCGAGATCACCCATCGCCACGTGGAGGTGCACGGCGTGTTCGGCGGCGTGCGCGCCCATGCGGATGAGGATGCGATCACCACCACGCTGCATCTGGCCGGGGAAGCGCCCCGCCAGCTGGAGGTGCCGAAGGCCGAGGGAAGCCATGGCGGGGCCGATCCGGTGATGCTCGGCTACATCTTCAACCCCGAGGGCATGGAGCCGGATCGCTATGGCCGCGCCTCCGACCATGTGGCGGGCGCCTGGTCGATCCTGACCGGCATCGCGGCCAATGCGTCGATCGAGAGCGGCTCGCTCGTGCATATTCCCTCCATGCTGAATGCCCGCGGCATCCGGATCTGATGCGTTCGTCGGCAGGGGCGTTTATCCCCTGCCGACACGCCTGCCCTTGCTCCGAGTTCGTTTTCTTTTAAAGTGAAGAAAAAGCGAAAAGGAGGGGCGCATGCTGTTGTCCTCGCGTCAGACGGAAATCCTGGCCATTGCCAAGGAGCAGGGGCGGGTGCTGGTGGAGGAACTGGCGCAGCGCTTTTCCGTCACGCCGCAGACGATCCGCAAGGATCTCAACGATCTCTGCGATGCCCGCGTGCTGAACCGCATCCATGGCGGTGCCGTACTGCCGGCCGGCAAGGAGAATGTGAAATACGAGGCGCGGCGGTCGATGGCGGCTGCCGAAAAGCAGGCGATCGGCCGGGCCGCCGCCGCGCTCATTCCCGACAACGCCTCGCTCTTCATCAATATCGGCACGACCACGGAGGCTGTTGGCGAAGCGCTGACGGATCACCGTGAGTTGATGGTCATCACCAACAACATCAACGTCGCCAACCGCTTGCGCATCTTCCCCTCGATCGAGGTGGTGATTGCTGGCGGCGTCGTGCGCGGCGCGGACGGCGGCATCGTCGGCGAGGCGGCAGTGGATTTCATCCGCCAGTTCAAGGTGGATTTCGCCGTGATCGGCGTTTCCGCCATTGATCAGGATGGCGCCTTGCTCGATTTCGATTTCCGCGAGGTGAAGGTGGCGCAGGCGATCATTGCCAATGCCCGCCATGTGATCCTCGTCTCCGATTCCTCGAAGTTTGAGCGTACGGCGCCCGTGCGGATCGGGCATATCTCGCAGGTTCATACCTTCATTACGGATCATTGCCCCATCGCCCGTCTACGGACGATCTGCCAGGAGCGGGATGTGCGACTGATCGAAACCGCACCTGTCGCCGACAGGTCCGGTGTGGTCGCGGATTGACTTCGTTTGACATTCGTTTTGCTTTCACTTAAAACAAACGAAGTTTCGTAATTGTCTCACATGTGATGCGCGGCCCGGTCGCGCCCAGGAGAAGCCGATGTCCGACGCCCCCGTATTTGATCTTTTCGTTATTGGCGGTGGTATCAACGGCTGCGGCATCGCGCGTGATGCGGCAGGGCGCGGCTATCGGGTTGCCCTGGCGGAAATGAACGATTTTGCTTCCGGCACCTCGTCCGGCGCGACGAAGCTCATCCATGGCGGCCTGCGGTACCTGGAATACTACGAGTTCCGTCTGGTGCGCGAGGCGCTGATGGAGCGTGAGGTGCTGTGGGCCATGGCGCCGCATGTCATCTGGCCGCTGCGCTTCGTGCTGCCGATCCAGAAGGGCGGCGTTCGTCCCGCCTGGCTGGTGCGGCTTGGCCTGTTCCTTTACGACAATCTCGGGGGGCGCAAGCTGCTGCCGGCCACGAAGACGCTGAACCTGATGCGTGACGAGGCTGGGCACTCGCTGAAGCCGGAATTTCGCCGGGCTTTCGAATATTCCGATGGCTGGGTGGATGATGCGCGCATGGTGGTGCTGAACGCCCGCGATGCCGAGCAGCGCGGCGCAACGATCCTCAGCCGCCGCAAGGTGGTGTCCGCCAAGCGCGAAGGCGGCGTGTGGGAAATCAACACACGCGCCCAGCAGGATGGCCGCCTCGAAACCCATCGCGCCCGCATGGTGGTGAATGCCGCCGGTCCCTGGGTGGATCAGGTGCTGGCCGGCGCCATGGGTCGCAACAATGCGCACAATGTCCGCCTCGTGCAGGGCAGCCACATCATCGTGCGCAAGAAGTTCAACCATTCCAGGGCCTATTTCTTCCAGAACCCGGACAACCGCATCATCTTCGCCATCCCCTACGAAGGCGATTTCACGCTGATCGGCACCACCGACCGGGACTTCAAGGAAGACCCGAAGGACGTGCGCATCACCCAGCAGGAAGTCGATTATCTCTGCAATGCGGCGAGCGAATATTTCAAGGAGCCGATGCGGCCGGACGACATCGTCTGGAGCTATTCGGCGGTGCGTCCGCTGTTCGACGATGGTGCCTCCAAGGCGCAGGAAGCGACGCGCGATTACGTGCTGAAGGTGGAATCGCCGGATGGTGCCGCGCCGCTGCTCAACGTGTTCGGCGGCAAGCTCACCACCTATCGTCGTCTGGCCGAGCATGCGCTGGAGAAGATCGGCGAGGCGATCGGCGCCAAGGGCCAGCCCTGGACGGCCGGCAGCCATCTGCCCGGCGGCGATTTTGCCGTGACCGAGGTGAAGGAGATGGTCGACAGCCTTGTGGCCTGGGCACCCTTCCTCGACCGGCGCCATGCGGAACGTCTGATCCGCTGCTACGGCAGCGATGCCCGCGCCGTTCTTGGCCGGGTGTGCAAGGCGGATGATCTCGGCCGCCACTTCGGCGGTACGCTCTATGAGGCGGAAGTGTCCTGGCTAATCGAGAAGGAATGGGCGGTGAGCGCCGAGGATATCCTGTGGCGTCGCACCAAGCAGGGTCTGTTCCTGAGCCGGGAGCAGGCCGCTGATCTGGACGCCTATCTGACCGAGCGATTCGCGGCCGTGGCCTGACCTTCATCCGATGGGGAACTAGGCCTGACGCGGCGGCGGCAGGCTTTTCCCGTTTCATTTGTCTGCCGGATGGGCAGTTCAAGCCTGCGCCAGCCCCCCTCGATCTGTATCCCGCTGCGTGATCCGCTTGCCATGAGCGCCGGCTCTCTTCCCCGTTCAGGTTGCACACTCATGTGCGGTATCTACATTAATTATTGCGAAAATTATATTTTGCTTATGTCGAAACTCTTCATGGTTGCAGGTCGTCCGCCTTGTGATGATGTCAATAACCTCCGCAAGAGAGACGCAATAACCCCTCACTTCTGAGTGACTTTACTCATTTTGACGATGTTATTCTGAGAATATGTCGTCTTTTGCCTACGTTATGCCGCATAGCTGTTTAAACTTTGAGTTAAGAACCTTCTTGCTTACTATTTGATAAACTGACTATAGAAGTGACTGGAAATGAACATGCCGCAGGCATTGAAAGTGTGAAGCTTGATGAACGCATCCCCGAATTACGAGAAGATCGGTCTGCTCGTCGTGGTAGGCGCTTTTGTGGTCTATTTCCTGCTGTCCGGCGGTATTCTCTAGGACATATAAGACATATATGAATCCGCCACGGCGTGCGACACGTGCTGGCGCGCGGATCATGGCGGCAACGGCACCAAATGGAGCGTTGCCGGCGAAAACAGGATCGCCCGAAACGCGTTATCCTTTTGTTGTGAGGCAATTCCGGACGCAAAACTGGTTCCCGCTTTTGCGGGAATTGCTGCAAACATCGGTTGAGACGAGAGAGAGGCGGTTTCGCCGGGCTGCTGCTGGGACGCTGACAGCGGCTTGTCAGCCGTTGTGATCGTCCATCGATCGAATTTCCTCGACACCCTTCATGGCATCCCCGTTGCCGACCTCCGCCAGCACGCGGAAGATCTGCAGGGCACTCGCCGTATCCCCCAGCGCGCGATAGGCATTGGCACGCAGGATCATCAGGTCCGTCGTTTCGGCCTTCAGCGCTGCTCGCTGGTCAAGATAGATCAGCGTTTCCCGGTAGCGCTGGGCCGAGAATGCCGCAAGCGCCCGATTTGCCAGGATGGCCACCTGCAGTTCGGCGGCACGCGCTGGCCGCAATGGTGATTTTGTCGCGGCGACGGCGGCGCTGTCGGTCAGGCCGAGCCGGAGGTAGGCAAGCGACTGGCCGTAGGCGGCATCTTCACGAATGGCGACAGTCGGGCTCTTCAGGGCTGCCTCGAAGGCCTCTGCCGCTTCAAGCGGACGCTGAAGATCCATCAGGCACCAGCCCTGCATCAGTTGCTGCTGCGCCGTGGCGGGTGCAGCATTGATGGCGGTTGCCTGGCAGGCCGACTGGCGCGCGGGTCTGCGTGGTTCCGAAGCCGTCCGCACCGTCGGGCTCGCGGGCCTTGGCGGCATGGGCTGGCGGGTCGCTTCCTCCCGTTCGACCCTTTCAACAGGTGCCGGGGCTCTAGCCGTGCGGGGCTCCCGCGGTACGGTCGCGGTGGCCACACCTTCGAAGTAGGCGGCAATGCGCGGCGACTTGTCTACCCAGTTGCGCTGGATCTCCGCAACGCCCGGGCGATCATTGAGCGAGTCCCGTGCGATCAGAAGGCCATAGGCGGAGGGCTCGTCTTGCGGATCCCATCGCAGGGCCGTTTCGAACCAGCGCGCCGCCACCTGCGGCTGCTTGAAGGCTTGCGCATACCAGCCAAGCTGCTGCGCGCCGGCCACGTATTTGGCATTGAGGATTTCGCTCGCCATCCGTGTCAGGATTTCAGGCGCAATGACGGGTGCGGGCGTCAACGCAAGGAAATTCGTGGCGGAGGCCAGATAGGTCGCCTGGGCATCGTCCGAATCGGCGCGCCAGGGGAATATCACGGCCTCGGCCTCGCCGGGCCTGCCGCGGGCAACCAGAATGAGGGCCAGCCCCTGCGCCGCCGAGGCCGAAGGTTCGCGGTCGATTGCCTTGCGAAACCAGGGCTCGGCACGGTCGAGATCGCCCTTGCCCCTCAGGTACCAGCCGAGCAGCAGCATGTCGGCGACATCATTCCCGCTTGTGGCCAGCGCCTCCAGCCGGTCGACATCGGCCGGGTCGACGTCCGTTCGCTTCGCCTTGTTGGCTTCCGCAACGGCGCGCCGTGCCAGTCCGTCACGCAACGAGGCAAATTCCGGCTGTCCGTCAGGCAGGGTCCGCTCAAGGGCGAGAAGCGGCTTCACATCCGCCAGCGGCAGCAGATCGAGCGCCTTCTGTGCGGTCGCCAGCCGTTCCTGCGGATTGTCGCAATGCTGCAGGATGTAGCGATAGGCATCGACGCCGCGCTGCCTGCGCTCGGTGCGCACGAAGGATTCGGCAATCCGCCAGAGCACGTCGACATCGCTGCAGTTGAGCAGGTTCGGATTGCTGGCACCCAGTTCGATGACGGTCGCATACTGCTTCTGGTCCGAGGCATTGATGAGGCGCGTGCGTGCTTCCCCAAGCGCCAGGCGGTTCAGAAGATCGGCTGGCGGCGTCCAGCCCGGCTCACGGGTCTGCCGGTCGGTGATCGCAGCCCTTACCTCGGCATAGCGCCCCTCGGAATAGAACTGCCAGAGTTGCTCCAGTTGCCGGTCGACATTCTGCGGGACGGCCAGAGGATCGGCCGGCGGCGTCCAGTTCGGATAAAGGGCGCGAAGGCGTGCGATCTCGGCCTGCAGGCGCGCGGTATCGCCGCGGCTTGCGAAGTAACGCAAGGCGCTGAGATCGGGTTCGCCGCTCGGGGCTGCGACCGGCTGTGGCTGGGTGGTGGGCGTATCCTGCACCGTGCGGACCTGCGCCACACGGCTGCCGGTCGCGCTGCGTGCGTCGTTGGCGACGGCGTCATCGATCGCGCGGAGCCTGCCCTGTCGCTCAAGCGAGAGCAGAGGCGCCGATCCCGCATGGGTGTCCTGCGCGGCGGAAAGATCCGGCACGGCGGCGAGAAGGCCGATGGCAAGCGGCACAGCGGCGAGCGCCGCCTTCCTGTGCGTCATAGACATGCCGCATGCTCCTCACGCAGGAAGGACAGCGCCAGCAGTTGCAGGGTTGCCGGAAAATAGAGATTCGGCTGGAACTGCTGCAGGGTTTCCGGCACCTTCGTTCCATCCGTCAGGCAGTCGAGCAGGCTGAGGATGATCATGTAACCCTTGTCCGTCAGCGGTTGCAGCCGCTTGCCGGTGGTGAGGTCGACGGTTGCCATTGGCTGGTCATCCGAGGCAAGCGACTGCCGCAGGCGGCCGAGCATCGAGGCTTCGGCAACGCCGGAGCGGGCGAGATAGAGGGGAATGCGGACGGAGTTGTAGCCGAAGATGCGTTCAAAGCCGGGGGCGGGGCGGGGCGCAGTGCGCAGGCTTACCCATTCTGCCGGAAGCTTGGCCGGTCCGAACTGCAGCGACTTCATGAAGTAAAGCCCGTCGGTGGTCAGAAGCTCCCAGGCATCGGACGGTGCGAGCGCATTCATCACCGGAAAGGCTTCGAAGATCCAGTAGGACGGATTGATGATCGGCCCGTCCTCGCGGTCCCTGGCGGAAAAACCGTTGGCGCCCGGCAGAAGAATGGTGCGACCCGCATGCTTGACAACCGCTTCCTGGAGGATTGCCTTGGCGATCCGCGTGGCTGCGGCCACATATTCCTTGTTGTTCCAGGACGCGCCGGCAAGCGCAAGCGCATAGGCGATCAGCATGTCGCCGTCGGTGGCGCTGTTGATGTCGGTCACGTGCGGGCGCGCCTCCGGATCCCATTTCCAGGCCGCCAGCCCGTCGTCACGCAGCAGAAGCTCGGTGCGCGTGAAGTGCCAGATGAGTTCGAAATCCGAACGGTTGTCCGCGAGATAGGCGAGCAGCAGGCCGTAACCCTGGCCTTCGCTGTGGCTGATGCCATGATTGCCATTGTCGATGATCCGGCCGCCGCGATCCAGGAACCGTGTCTTGTACTGCATCCACTCCTCCTCATTGATCGAGGCGTCGGCATGGGCCAACGACGCCTGCACGAGGATAACGAGTGTCATGATGATCGACAGCCAAGGCTTCACGTACGGCGTCCCATTTTCGAGAGCATAAGGGTTGTCGCCACACCCAGAATCGCGCAGAGGACGACAACCACAATAGCATATATTAGAATATTGCTGGACAACCAATTGGTAGCAATCAGACGCATATTTGCCAGCGAAAAGGGAAGCGTCTGGGTGAACTTCACATCCGTGGCCGGGCGTACGATCACTTCGTCGGTCTTGGCCCGATAGACCGTCTGTCGACCTGCCAGATAGCGCCACTTCTCCTGTTCCGTCAGTCCGACCACGCCGTCGCGCAGGTCGGTGGAGGTCGAGGCGATGGCTGCTGTCCAGCGGGCGCCGCCGCCGGGGCTCAGCGTCTGGCTGATGAGGACGGTGTCGTGGACGCTCGGCTCCATCAGCCCGACGCGCCGGTGCAGGATGTCGAAGGATTCAAGCGATAGATCGAAGCTGCGGCGCAGCCACCGCTCGAGGGCGGCAAGCCTGTCACCGAACAGGGATCCGCTTACCTGTGAGCGCCATTTGCTCATGCTGGCGGGGGTGTCCTCCTTGGGTGTGGAAATGCCGCCCACCTGCGGATGCCAGGTGGTGATTGCGACCGGATCGATGCCGAACTGCGTCAGCAGCTTCGGCGGGATCTGCGAGACCGTTCCGACGAACAGCGTCTCGCGCTCGGCCGTCGGTTGCGAGGTGGTCCCGATCTCGATGCGGCTCGTGCGTCCATCGGCCATTGCGCGCTTGCCGAGCAGGGTCGTGGCGGCGCTCAGCGTGTCCGGCTCCAGACGATCGACGGAGAGAATGAGCGGTGTCGTCGTTTCGCCGAAGGGTACGGTCCCCCTCAGCGCCGAAAGATTGGGGATCTGTCCCAGACGGGCAAAGTGCGGCATCACCCAGCGTGAACTGTCGAAGATGGCAAAGCGCGGCTTGTTGGCGGCCGGCGTTCCCGGCAGGCAGACGGCATCGGTGGCCGTATCGAGCATCACCTCCACCCGGATCCGGTTGTGGCCCGGCTGGATGTGGCGCAAGGGGACCTTGATCGGCAGCTGGTTGAAGATGCCGCCGTCGGTTGCCTTGATCGGCAGCGTGGAGGCGATGTTGTCGTTCACATAGACGTCGATATGGCTGCCGGGCAGCACCTCGTCGGTATAGGCGGCATCGAGCAGCAGCGTCGCCTCGCCATAGGCATTGGCATAGAAATCGGAGGGAATAGCAATCGAGAAGGCGGTGCGCAGGCGCCGGCCGCTGAATTCCACGGTCTGCACGCCGAACTGCGAGAGCGGAATGTTTTCGCCCCCCAGCATCATCAGCGGATCGGGTGCAATCCAGCGCTGCGTCGTCATGCTTTCCTGGCCGGTGCCGTCGCGGCGTTCGACGGTGCCGATGATGGTATCGACCGCGCCGCGGATGCTGTCCCAGGTCGGGCCCGTGACGAGAAGGGTTTCGCCGGCCTCGCCGTGTCCGGGCAGGATGGTTGCAATCGCGGCCTGCCGGGCGGATTCGGGGATCTGCGGATAGAGCGGCTGCAGTTCGCTCCAGGTGCCGATGATGAGGCCAAGCTGGCCGCGTCCCGGGGCTGGAACATTGGTGGGCGAAAACCGGAAGGAGAGGTTCGGCATTGCGGCCATCAGCGAGAGGCCCTCCGACAGCTGGATCACCGTCGTTGCCGCGCTTGTCTGGCCAAGCGCCGGCATCAGGACCTGGAACTCCGAACGACCTTCCCCGTCAACGCCGATGGCCCGCACGGTTTCCTGAAGCGAATCGGGCGTCTGTCTTTCGCTGTTGAGAACGAGGAAGGTTTCGCTTGGGTCGATTTCCGTCCACAGATCATAGGTCGAGCGCAGGTCGCAATCGGTGCGATGCCGCTGCGTCGCGAGGAGCCGGACGCGGTTCGTGCCGGCCTGCAGCAGCCCGGGCGGTATGTGGACGCGCACGGTACGTGGCGCATCGGCTGCGCCGATCGCCTCGTCGACCAGCAGATTGCCATTGATGAACACCTTGAGCGCGGAGGCTTCGGGTGCCACGACCACGGCGTTCTGGAAGGTGAGCTGCAGCTCGGTCTGTCCGGATGCCTCGTCGTCTTCCAGATAGATCGACCAGTTGCGTTCCGCATATTCTCCGTCCAGCACCAGACGATGCATCGGCACCAGATAGCGCCGCCGTCCCTTTTCCGAGACCTCCGCCGCCGCGGCAGGTTTCTGTTCCGCTTTCTGTTCCGCGACTGGTGTCGTGCGCGGTGTTTCCGGGCGTGCGGGGCCGGAGGGGGCGGGGATACGCTGGACCGGCTGCGGTGGTGCCTGTGCCGGAGACGGCGTCGCCGGTGTTGCGGCCTGCGCCGTGGGGGGCGTCGCGGTGCGGGCCGGTGTCGCGGATGCGGGAGCCTGCGGTGGTGCCGCAGGCGTTGCCGCTGGCTGCTGCTGGACGGGCACCTTGCGCGCCGGGATCTGCGGAACCGTCACTGAAGGCGCTGGCGCCGTCAGCGTGGAGCGCTCCGGCGACATGTCGAAGGGGGCAATTTCCTGGCCGATGGCCGGGGTGATGAGTGCTGCCATGCTCATCAGCAGCGGCAGCGCCGTGCAGGAGGACCTGGTCATGCCGGCCTCCCGCTGATGCTGCGGATGAAATAGCTAAGGCCGCGGCTGGTCTGGTAGAGCGCGAGCCCCAGGAACCAGATGCTGCCGCGCAACAGGCCCGGGTTCTTGCGTCGCCCACGCTGGAACTGCTCCCATTGCGAGGAATTGGCAAAGATAAGGTCGGCGATCCAGCGGTGGTCGCGGGCATTGGCCGGCATGTACTTGCAGCCGAGCGTTGCCATTTCGCCGCTCGACTGGGCGGTGCGCACCAGAAGCGACAGGTGCGCCATGTCCTCGCCGCCATGCGGCTTGAAACGGATTTCCACCGCACTGTCGTGCGTGAGCGTGCCAAGATCCTTGCCATAGGCCTGCAGGCGCATGCCGCCGACGGACACGTCCTCGATGGAGGCAGGATACCACTGGCCCTCGAAGCCGAGTTCGCAGCGCCGCCGCACCCGGAACCTGCGCGAGGAGGCGCGATCGCGACGCTCTGACACCACCCCCAGCGCACAGCCGGCAATGATGATGTTGAGCAGGTTCCAGCCGCCCACAACCAGGATCACGTCCGCATTGTAGGGCTCCGTATAGATCCGGTAGATGGTGACGAGGAAGGCTGCCACCAGCACGGCAAAGATGATGAAGAAGGGACGACCGAGTTCGGAGACGTGGTCAGAGGAGACCGTCTCGTCCTTTGCCGTGACCTTGAAGGTCGGCTTGCGCGGGTTGAGCATCACCGAAACCACCGCCGGCAGAAGGTGGACCGTCTGGATGTACTCGTAGAGTTCCGAGATCCAGGGCCAGCGGAACGACCCGTAGAGATAGTTCTGCAGCATCATGTTCACGAGCATGTAGGCGCTGGTATAGGCCAGGAACTCTCCCCCCGACGAGGTGAAGATCTCAAGCCCGAAGAACAGATAGGCCAGCGGCGCCAGCAGGAAGGTGATGCGGGTGAAGGGGAACAGCCAGAACAGCGTGGACGACATGTAGCACAGTCGCTGCGGCAGCGAGAGGCCGCGCCTGAGCAGCGGGGCCTTGAAGCGCAGGATCTGCATCATGCCCTGTGCCCAGCGGCTGCGCTGCGCGATGAAGCTTGCAAAGGTCGCCGGCTGCAGGCCGGCGATCAGCGGCTTGTCGACATAGATGCTGTTCCAGCCGGCGCTGTGCAGGACGATTGCCGTCTCGCAGTCCTCGGTGATGCTGACGCCGTTGAAGCCGTTGGATTCCTGCAGGGCCGTGCGCCGCAGCACGGCAGCCGAGCCGCAGAAGAAGGCTGCATTCCAGCGGTCGAGGCCCTTCTGGATGATGCCGTAGAACATTTCGTTTTCGCTCGGCATTCTCTCGAAGGTCTGGAGGTTGCGTTCCAGCGGATCCGGATTGATGAAGAAATGCGGGGTCTGGACGAGGAAGAGCTTCGGATCGTCCTGGAAATGCCCGACCGTCTCCAGCAGGAAGTTTCGCGCAGGCGCATGGTCTGCATCGAAGACGGCAATCAGTTCGCCCGTGGAATGGGCAAGCCCGTTGTTCAGGTTACCGGCCTTGGCATGCTCGTTGCGCTCGCGCGTCAGATAGTTGACCTCAAGCAGTTCGCACAGCTGGCTGAGCGCCCGCGAGCGGGCGATCGCCGTTTCCGCTTCGCGAACGTCGTGCGAATGCTGCTTCTGCTGGGTGCCTCCATCGTCGAGCAGCCAGATCTGCAGCTTGTCTTCGGGGTAATCCAAAGCCTTTGCTGCTGCCAGCGTATTGGCCAGCAGGTCGTGGTCCTCGTTGTAGGAGGGAACGAAGACATCGACATGCGGCAGCGCCTTGCGATCGAGCGTGTGCTCGGGCCGGGTGGGCAGCGGCAGGGCCACGATGAACAGGCTGAGGCCGAGCATCATCACGCTGTACATTTCCGCGAGATAGACGAGGAAGCCCGGGATGAAGTTTTCCAGCTGGCTGATCGGCGGAATGGTTTCCGTCGTGCGCCAGAAGACGTAGCGGATGACGATCGAGGTGCCGAGTGCCAGCGTCACCAGTCGCCATTTGCCCTCCGGTGCGGTGATCTTCAGCACCGTGATCAGCACGATAATGGTGAAGCTGAGGACAAGCTGCGTCTGCATGCTGACCGGCAGAGTCAGCACGGCAATCACGAGGGCTGATGAGAACGCCCAGAAGGCGACATTGCGGGCCATGTCCATGCTGTCCCTTGGAAACGAGATACGCGATCGTGGCATGTCATCACTGCCTTGCAGAGCAGCCGGTGCCGCCGGGCTCTGATGCCAGGCAATCCGGCATGGGCAGGAGCGGCAGGGGCGCTTGTGCCGCATTCGGCCGCGCGGAAGGTTGCGTCTCCGCAGGGCCGGCCTTCGTGTCGGCCTTGCCGGTGGTCCCGGTGGAAGATCCGGTCAGCGCATCCGGCAGGGGAATTGTTATCTCCGGCCGCTGCGGTTCCGTAACAGCGGCCGGTGTCTTTCTTGGTGTGGTGCGGACCGTGGCCGTGGTCGCAGCCATGGCCGGCTGTCTTGCGATTGCCCGTTCCATCGACGTGTTGACGCCGAAGGCGTAGGTGGCGGGGACCACGGGGTCCGGAGGCAGCACCTGGCGTCCGGCATAGGCCATCAGCGGCGATACCGGCTCTGCCGAACCATAGGGGTTCCAGATTTCTCCCGGAAAGGTCCCCGTCACGGTGTACCCATACATGACGTGTAGCAGATCTCGTTCGCTCGCGGTATGATCGCACAGGCGTGCGCGAACCTGGATCATGCCGAAATCGCGCCCTATCCCGCTTGGCGCGGCGCGCGAACGGATCTGCTGCCAGCCGTAAAGGCAGGTATCGCCTGAACTGCTGCGGCCGCTGGCATAGCCGATCGGGCCATAGGCATTGCGCAGGAAATTGGTGTTGGCGGCCAGCCGGACGCCGGGGGCTGCCACGATCATCTCGCGGCGCAGCGTCTGCGGCGTGATCGGGCTGTAGTCCATGCTGGGGCGGCCTGCCTTGCTGATGCCGCCGGTGTAGCGGACCTTCAGGTAGTTCTGTCCCGTCACCGAGGAGGAGGTCGTCAGCCAGACCGTCTGTTCCAGCCCGTTGCTGTAATCCTGCTGAACCACGCCAACCATGGCGAATGAGCCAGGTGGTGGCATGATGAGTGCAGATTCCCGTTGAACGAGTGCTGGTGCGCGTGGTGCCGCGATCTCACCGCTCGTCTGGCATCCCGCCAGAAGGGCGCACGCGGCCACGGCCACGGCACCTGCGCAGTTGAAAGAGACTGCCTTCGTCACATCGTTTCCCCGAAACTCATCCACGGGCGCTTCGAATCATGAAGCTTTACCAAACGCTCACAGATAACGAACGTGATGGTTAAGGAATGTTTAATTATTTGAAGATCTTATATAACTCGTTGCAAAATGATGCGGATAAGGCCGCATATGTCCAGGCGCTTTCGCGCCGGCGATCGACTTTTGTTATGCTTTTGAGTGTGTCGGGGAGGAGGGCGCAACCGAACCGATCCGGCCTGTTTTGGCAGGAGGCCGGGGCAGTACTATCGGCTGAGGCCCTGCCTTGGGGAGCTTTCGCTCAGGATGTCAGTGCGCTCGTGCGTGCGGCGGGCGGGGGCGATAGCCGCGCCGCCGCTTGCTTGCCAGCAGTCGCAGAAACAGTCTGACGGCATCTTCCTCGCGGGCAAACAGATGCACCCGCGTCTGGCCGCCGGTACCGATACGGCCCCAGCATCGGATCAGCGAGAGATCGCCGAACAGCGTCGGAGCAATGGCAAGCGAATAGTAGCGCGCCATGTTTTGCTGCGGATCGATGCGCTCGATGTAGATCTGGTAGAGGTGCGTTCCCATGACCCTGAGCATCGGGCGGGGCGCTTGTCCTGTCCAACGAGAGATTTGAATCGGTCCGTACCGACCGATTCACGACGTTGATGGAAGGCTCAGCCGGTCGCGGCAAGGGCCGGCCGCATGCGGCGGCGGTACTGCACGGGCTTTTCCTTGAAGCGCCGCTGGAAAGCCTCGTAGAAGGTGGACAGCGAACCGAAGCCGGATTCGTAGGCCACTTCGGTGATCGGCAGGTCGGTGGCGATCAGCAGCGATTGCGCCGTATCCAGCCGGTGGCGGATGATCGCCTGGTTGATCGTCATGCCGACGGCCTTGCGAAACAGCGTCATGGCATAGTTCGGATGCAGGCCGGCGGCGCGCCCGACATCTTCCGCGGAAATATCGCTGAGCGCGCCTTCGCCGATGAAGCGCAGCATGTTTTCCACATGCAGCACCCAGTCCGCGTCGCGCTGGCCGGAGGTGGGGATCGCGGCACCCTGTTCGCGCAGGTCACGCCAGCCCTCGCGCTCGATGCGCATGACGCGGGCGGTCAGTTCCGAACGCACGATCTCCATCACTTCCGGATCGCCAGACAGCAGTTCGTCGCGCCAGCGCAGAAACACCTCGCGGTCCCAGGGCCGGATGTCGAGCGCCTCGATGACGGCGCCGCGGAATACCGCGTCGCGGAAGCGGCTGAGGCTTGCAAAGCCCAGAAACACCGACATCGGCACGTAAAGACAGACGAAGCGCGTGCCTTCCGCCCGGTCGATCACCTGGTGCGGGATCATTCCCCAAAACAGGCAGAGGCGGTTCTCGTCCACCGTCAGCGCGCGGCCATCAAACCAGTACGTCATGCGTCCCGACAGCACGAAGTTCAGCTCGATCTGGCTGTGCATGTGTGGCCCCGCCATCTTCTGCACCTCCAGTTGCGCGCCGGCGCAAAACCGGTGATCGCCGAAGATGACCAGCGGATGGCGCGGGTCGTGATCGGGATGAACGGGCACGGATTCATCCTGAATGTGAAGGGACTGCAGGTTCATGTCTTAGGATTCCGGAAAACTTCCCCTGAAATTCGGTAGAACATTACGGATTTGAATTTGATGATCAAGCCGAGTTCAAGATCGTCCACCGGCAGTCGGGGCTGTGCGGTGACTTGGCTCCCTCAATTGTCCACGCGACTGCATACCGGTCATAGGGAGGAAATCATGACCTTTATTCAAGGCCTGCAAGGGCTTGCGCTGTCTGCCGCCTTCATCTCCTCGGCGGCGTTTGCAGGTGAGATCACCATCAATTCCGACCACTCCGATCCCGTGCCGAAGAAGGCGATGGAAGAGCTGATCGCCGATTTCCAGAAGGCGAACCCTGACATCAAGGTGAAGTGGAACAATTTCGACCACGAGGGCTACAAGTCCGCGATCCGCAACTTCCTGACGGCCGATGCGCCGGATGTCGTTGCCTGGTATGCCGGAAATCGCATGGAGCCCTTCGTCAAGGCCAACCTGTTTGCCGATGTCACCGACGTCTGGACTGCCAATGGTCTTGACGATCAGCTGAAGTCCGCGTCCACCTCGATGACCATCGACGGCAAGAAGTGGGGCGTGCCCTATACCTACTACCAGTGGGGCATCTATTACCGGAAGGACATTTTTGCCCAGCAGGGCATCACCCCGCCCAAGACCTGGGACGAACTGGTGGCCGCCTGCGCAAAGCTGAAGGCTGCCGGCATCACCCCCTTCACCATCGGTACCAAGGCGCTCTGGCCGACCGCCGGGTGGTTCGATTACCTCGACCTGCGCGTCAACGGCTACGACTTCCACATGCAGCTGACCTCCGGCAAGGTTCCCTACACGGATCCGCGCGTGAAGGCTGTGTTCGAGAAGTGGGGCGAACTGGTGAAGCCCGGCTATTTCGTCGCGAACCACGCCGCCATCGATTGGCAGGATGCGATCCCGCAGCTGGTGCAGGGCAAGGCCGCCATGTATCTGATGGGCAATTTCGCCGTCGCGACCATGAAGGATGGCGGGCTCAAGGAAGACCAGATCGGCTTCCTGCAGTTCCCGCAGATCACGGCCGGTCTCCCGGTTTCGGAAGAGGCTCCGACGGATACCTTCCACATCCCGGCTGGCGCCAAGAACAAGGACGATGCGAAGAAGTTCCTCGCCTATGTTGCCTCGCCGGCCGCCCAGTCGAAGATGAATGCGACGCTTGGCCAGCTGCCGGTCAACAACAAGGCGGACAAGCCGAAGGACGTGTTCCTCGAGCAGGGCTTCGAGATGCTCTCCAAGGCGCAGGCGCTTGCACAGTTCTATGACCGCGATGCCAATGCCGAGATGGCCAAGGCCGGCATGGAAGGCTTCCAGGAATTCATGGTGAAGCCGGACAAGGTCGACGCCATCCTGGCCCGCCTCGATAAGGTCCGCCAGCGCGTCTACAAGTAAGATATCCTCCCCGGCGCCGGATGCGGGTTCCCCTCACGGGGAGCCGGCGTCCGGTGCTTCCCATTCCGAAAATTTCCCGAGGTGTTGCCGTGACTCAGGCCGTCTCTCCGCAGCCGAGCTTCTGGAAGAAAAACCAGCAGAAGCTCGCGCCCTGGCTGTTCCTTGCGCCGGGCCTGCTGATGTTCGTCATCTACGTGCTGGTGCCGATCTTCGAATCCATCTGGATCAGTTTTCACGACTGGGACGGGCTCGGCGCCAAGGTCTGGATCGGGCTTGGCAACTATGCGGAACTGCTGCAGGACGACGCCTTCTACACCTCGCTGAAGAACAACATCATCTGGCTGGTGCTGTATCTGCTGTCCATTCCGGCCGGTCTGGCGGTGGCGCTGTTCCTCAACCAGACGGTTCCCGGCATCCGCCTCTACAAGTCGCTGTTCTTCTTCCCCTTCGTGCTGAGCCAGGTCGTCGTCGGCCTGATGTTCACCTGGTTCTATGCGCCCGATTTTGGCCTGTTCTCCAAGCTGATCGAGGAGATTACCGGTCAGCAGATCGCGATCCTTGCCGACGAGCGCTTCGTGACCTACGGCATCATCGTCGCCGGTCTCTGGCCGCAGACGGCCTATTGCATGATCCTCTACCTGACGGGCCTCAACAACATCAATCCGGAACAGGTCGAGGCCGCTCGCATGGATGGCGCCAAGGGGCTGAAGCTTCTCTGGTACGTGATCCTGCCGCAACTGGCACCTGCCACCTTCATCGCCATGGTCGTCACCGTCATCGGCTCGCTGCGCTCCTTCGACCTCGTGTCGATCATGACCGCCGGCGGTCCCTACGGCTCCAGCCAGGTCCTCTCTTACTTCATGTATGAACAGGCGCTGTCGGAATACGGCTTCCGCATGGGCTATGGCGCGGCGATCGCGGTGGTGCTCTTCCTCATCATGATGATCTTCATCACGCTCTTCATCGTGCGGATGATCGCCCAGGAAAGGAACGCCTGATGTTCCCCACACCCATCGAGAAGGCTTCGCCCTTCGTCCAGACGGCCTACAAGGTGGTGCTGCCGATCGCGCTGATCCTCTGGCTGCTGCCGCTGATCGGGGTCGCCATGACCTCGGTGCGGCCGGCGAGCGATCTGGCGGCCGGCAACTATTTCGGCATCCCCTCCGGTTTCGACGGCATCCAGAATTACACGGCCGTGTTCCGCGACTCGCCGATCGGCCTCTACATCCTCAATTCGTTCAAGGTAACGATTCCGACGGTGATCGGCGCGGTGGCACTGTCCTGCCTCACCGGTTTCGCGCTGGCCGTCTACAAGTTCAAGGGCAATCTCGTCCTGTTCTTCCTCTTCGTCGCCGGCAATTTCATTCCCTTCCAGATCCTGATGGTGCCGGTGCGCGACATGACGCTGCGGGCCGGGCTCTATGACACCACGCTCGGCCTTGTGCTGTTCCATGTCGCCTTCCAGACCGGCTTCTGCACGCTGTTCATGCGCAACTTCATCAAGGGCCTGCCGTTTGCGCTGATCGAATCCGCCCGCGTCGAGGGCGTCTCCGAATGGCGGATCTTCCGCTACATCGTGCTGCCGCTGATGCGCCCGGCGATTGCAGCACTTTCGGTGCTCGTCTTCACCTTCGTCTGGAACGATTACTTCTGGGCAACTGTGCTGGTGCAGGGCCAGCACGCCATGCCGGTAACCGCCGGCCTCTATTCGCTGAACGGCCAGTGGGTTGCCGCATGGCACCTGGTCTCCGCCGGTTCGATCGTCGCGGCGCTGCCGCCGGTCGCCATGTTCTTCCTGATGCAGCGGCATTTCATTGCCGGCCTGACGCTTGGAGCCACCAAGGGATGAGTGACATCGTAACCATCGGCGCGGGCGCCTTTGCGCTCAGCCTGCGCCTGCCGGATCTCGGCATGCCGGAAATCCTGAGTTTCGGACAGCCCGCCGTTTCGGCCGAGCCGCTGTTCGACATCGAGCGCTCCAGCCGGGTCAACGGCATGGACATTGCCGTTCCCTCCGCCGTTCTGTTGCCGACCGGCGGCATGGGCTTCTTCGGCTGGCCGGCGATTGCGGGTCACCGGCAGGGCCGCGATTTCGTCGCCCAGTTTGGTGCCTGGCGCATCAGCCGCGAGGACGCGCGCACCGTGCTCCTTGGCACCGATCCTGTCGCGAAGCTGGAGCTTGCCATCGAGATCACCGCCCATGCGAGCGGGCTTCTCTCCATGGCCACAACGCTCACCAATCGCGGGGAGAGCGATTACCAGCTCGACCGCTGCATGGCTGGCACCTTCCTGGCGCCCCAGGGTGCTGTCGAGGTGATGAGCTTCACCGGAATCTGGGGGCGTGAGTTCCAGACCCGGCGTGATGCGCTCGGCAACGGCATCTGGAGCCAGGAAAGCCGGCGCGGTCGCACCTCGCATGACCGTTTTCCCATGCTGTTCATCGAGGGGGCGGACCTCCGCTTCGGCGTGACCCTCGGTTTCAGCGGGAATCACCAGATGGTCATCGACCGCACCGATGACGGCCAGCGGCTGATCCATCTCGGTGAGCTCTTCGAACCCGGCGAGATGATTCTGGGCGCCGGCCAAAGCTATCAGAGCCCGGTTGCCTATGCGGGGCCGGATACGGCGGCCTTCCACGCCTTCGTACGCGGCGAACTGCTCGACTGGCCGGGTGGCCACATGTCGCCCCGCCCGGTGACGCTGAACACCTGGGAAGGCAACTATTTCGATCACCGGATGGATTCGCTGAAGGCACAGGCCACGGCCGCAGCCGAGCTCGGGATCGAGCGTTTCGTGCTGGACGATGGCTGGTTCGGCAAGCGGGACGACGATACCACCAGCCTTGGCGACTGGGATATCGACGCCCGCAAGTATCCCGAGGGCCTGAAGCCGCTCGTTGACCACGTGACCGGGCTCGGCATGCAGTTCGGCATCTGGTTCGAGCCGGAAATGGTCAACCCCGTCTCCGAACTCTACAAGGCGCATCCGGACTGGGCGCTTTCCATCGAGGGCCGCCCGATCCTTGAATCGCGCACCCAGCTGGTGCTGGACCTGACGCGGCCGGAGGTGTCCGACTACCTCTTCGCCAAGATCGATGCGGTGCTGTCCAACCACGCCGTCTCCTACATCAAGTGGGACATGAACCGTGACCTGACCCATGCCGGCGGTCTGGACGGCAAGGCCAAGTTCGCCACCCAGACGCGGGCGGTCTATGCGCTGATGGACCGCGTGCGCGCCGCCCATCCCCAGGTCGAGATCGAAAGCTGCGCCTCCGGGGGCGGCCGCATCGATTACGGCGCGCTGAAGCGCACCCATCGTGTCTGGACCTCCGATTGCACCGATGCGCTGGAGCGACTGGAAATCCAGCGCGGCGCCTCCCGCTTCGTGCCGCCGGAAATCCTCGGCAGCCATATCTCGGCCGTGCCGAACCACCAGACCGGCCGACGCCATACGCTTGCTTTCCGGGCGCTGGTGGCGATTGCCTATCATCTCGGCGTCGAGCTGAATCCGCTGGAGCTGTCCGAGGATGAGCGCAGCGATCTGAAACTCTATATCGAGACCTACAAGCGGCTGCGCGGTCTCTTCCATGCGCCGGGCGCCAATTTCCAGTTGGAACCCGTCGACGGACGCTATGTCTGGGGTGCGGCGAGCGCGGAGAAGATCGTGCTAATCGTCGCGCAGGGACCGCAGATGGTGGGCGAACAGCCGGCGCCGCTCAGGCTGCCGGATAGCGTCACGCGTTTCGGTGGTGATTGGACCATCGAGCGCGTGCTGCCGGCCGAACCCGAATTCATCCGCATCTCCGAGGGGCAAAAGCGCCTCCTGGCTGGTGAGGTCTCCTTCTCGCTCGCCGCCGCCGGCCGCGCCGGCCTGCCGCTGCCGATGCTGAAGCCGGAAAGCGCGATGCTCCTCGAACTTACACCTTTCAAGGGAGGCAAATCCCATGGCTGATGTCAGCCTTCGCAATGTCAAGAAGCAGTTTGGCGCGCTCAGCGTCATCAAGGGCGTCGATCTCGAGGTCAAGGATGGCGAGTTCTGCGTCTTCGTCGGCCCCTCCGGCTGCGGCAAGTCCACCCTTTTGCGGATGATCGCGGGCCTTGAGGACATCACCTCCGGGGCGCTTGCCATCGGCGGCAAGGATATGACCAGTGTCGGCCCTTCCGAACGCGGTGTTGCCATGGTCTTCCAGTCCTATGCGCTCTATCCGCACATGACGGTCGCCGAAAACATCGGCTTCGGCCTCAAGATGACCGGCCATCCGAAGGAACTGATTGCCGAGCGCACCGGAAAAGCGGCGAAGATGCTGCAGCTCGAGGCGCTTCTGCAGCGCAAGCCTGGCCAGCTCTCCGGTGGCCAGCGCCAGCGTGTCGCGATCGGCCGCGCCATCGTGCGCAATCCGGAGGTCTTCCTGTTCGACGAGCCGCTGTCGAACCTCGATGCGGCGCTGCGCGTGCAGATGCGCACCGAGCTTTCGAAGCTGCACCAGGACCTCAAGGCGACGATGATCTACGTCACGCATGATCAGGTCGAGGCCATGACCATGGCCGACAAGATCGTCGTGCTGTCGGCCGGCAAGATCGAACAGGTCGGCTCGCCGCTCGAACTCTATCATCGCCCGAACAATCTCTTCGTCGCCGGCTTCATCGGCTCGCCGAAGATGAACTTCCTGAAGGTGAATGTTACGGCAGGCGAGGGCGGTTCGGTCCGCATCGCCCTGCCGGGTGCCGATCTTCCGCTGCCGACCCATGGCGCCGCCGTCCCGGCCGGCGAGTTGACGCTCGGCCTGCGTCCCGAACACATCGACGCCAGCGGCAAGGGCGACGTGACGATCACCGCCACCGTGAAGCTCGCCGAATATCTCGGCTCCGAGACGCTCTTCTTCGTCACGCTGGCGGATGGGTCGGAACTCGCCGTCAAGGCCGATGGCCTTGCCACGCAAAAGCCGGGCGAGACGCTGACGCTCGGCATCAATGCCAAGGCATGCCATCTGTTCGATGGACAGGGGCTCGCCATCATCAATGGGGATCTGACACGATAATGCTGGGCGTCTGCTATTACCCGGAACATTGGGACGAAAGCCGCTGGGAGAGCGATGCGCGCCGCATGCGCGAACTCGGCATCTCCTTCGTGCGCATCGGCGAATTCGCCTGGTCGAGGCTGGAGCCGCGCCGCGACAGCTTCACCTTCGACTGGCTTGACCGCGCGATCGACGTGCTGACGGCTGCCGGCCTGAAGATCGTGCTCGGCACCCCGACCGCCACGCCGCCGAAATGGCTGGTGGACGAATGCCCCGACATTGTTCCCTATGACGAGCAGGGCCGTCCGCGCGGCTTCGGCTCGCGCCGGCACTACACCTTTTCCTCGCAAACCTGGTGGAAGGAAAGCGCCCGCATCGTCGAGATCGTCGCGAAGCGCTATGGGGCGCATCCCGGCATCGTCGGCTGGCAGACCGATAACGAATATGGCTGCCACGATACGACGCTCTCCTGGGGGCCGGAGGATCTGAAGAGCTTCAAGCGCTGGCTGCGGCTGCGCTACCAGTCCACCGACCAGCTGAACGAGTCCTGGGGTACGGTGTTCTGGTCGATGGAACTGCAGAGTTTCGACGACGTGGCGCTGCCCAACCTGACGGTGACCGAGCCCAATCCGGCGACACGTCTCGATTTCTGGCGCTTCCATTCCGATCAGGTCGCCGCCTATGACAGTATGCAGTGCGAGATCATTCGCAAGCATTCGCCGGGCCGCTGGATCACCCATAACTTCATGGGCTTCGTCTCCGATTTCGACCACTTCCAGGTGGCCGACAATCTCGATCTCGCCTCCTGGGACAGCTATCCCATCGGCTTCGTCGAAAAATTTCCCTTCACCGAGGCGGAGCGCAACCGCTGGGCCGAGACCTCGCATCCAGACATCGCCTCCTATCACCACGATCTCTACCGCGCCGTCGGCAAGGGGCGATTCTGGGTGATGGAACAGCAGCCGGGTCCGGTGAACTGGGCGCCGTGGAACCCGGTGCCGAAGCCCGGCATGGTGCGGCTGTGGACCTGGGAAGCGCTCGCGCACGGGGCCGAGGTCGTCAGCTATTTCCGCTGGCGCCAGGCGCCCTTTGCCCAGGAGCAGATGCATGCCGGCCTGAACCTTGCCGGTCTCGATGAATGGTCGCCGGGCGGGCTGGAAGCGCGCACCGTGGCGGAGGAGCTGACGACACTCGGCGCCTTGCCGCAGACGGACAAGGCGCCGGTCGCGCTCCTCTTCGACTACCAGAGCTACTGGACGACGATGATCCAGCCGCAGGGCCGCGACTTCCGCTACGAGGAGCTGTGCTTCCGCTGGTACGAAGGTCTGCGCCGCCTCGGACTGAACGTTGACTTCGTGCGCCCCGGCGCCTCGCTGGAGGGCTATCCGCTGGTCGTGGTACCCTGCATGACGGAGGTGGACGAGGCAACCCGCGCTGCGCTCGAAAAGGCGGAAGGCACCGTGCTCATCGGCGCCCGCACCGGTTCGCGCGACCGCAATTTCCGCATTCCGCAGAACCTGCCGCCGGGTCCGCTGGCCGATCTCACCGGCAATCGCGTCGTGCAGGTGTCGAGCCTTCGGCCCGGTCTGTCCGATAGCGTTTCGGGCGATGTTTCCGGGGCGGGCATTCGCTGGCGGGAATATCTGGAGACGACGGCAGACGTGCTGGCGCGCTTCGCCAATGGCGATCCCGCCCTGACGCAAAAGGGTAACGTGCTCTATCTCGCCTGCTGGGCCGATGAGGCGCTGCTTGGCGCCGTGCTGACGCAGGTGGCGGAGAAGGCCGGCCTCGACACGCTTCCCGTACCGGACTTCATCCGCATCCGCCGTCGCGGCAATCTGGTCTTTGCCTTCAACTATGGCACCGAAGACTGGCCCCTCCCAACTGGCGTCGAACGCGTTCAGGGTGAGGCCGTGCTGAAGCCGCAGGCGGTAGCCATCTGGCGCGGCTGATCGCGCCGTCGCGCAAGCAAGGTGCAAGGCCCGCGGTCCGGATGGTCCGCGGGCCTTTTCCGTTCTCACCCTGGCTTGGCGGCAGGCCGCTGCCGTGCATGAAAATCTGATTCGCCTTGCAGGGTTGTGCCGCGGTACCCGAAGCGATCGAAGTGCCCTCGCCGGGGGATTTCGTTAACGGCTGATCGCGAAAAACGCGCCGCCGGTAAACCTGCAGAAATCCTAAAAAAACAATGTTTGTCGGCTGTTTACGCCAGGACGCAAGCTTCGCCCATGCTTCAGCGTTAACCCTCTGTTAACCACGCCGGGGATAGGCATGGTCAACGATTTGTTTACGTAGATGACTGAAGTGCTAACAGATTCTCGCTCCATCCGGATCAAGGGCCGCTCGTTTCTGGCGGTGGTTCTGTCGCCGGATCTGCCCCTCGATGACTGGCTCGCGCGCCTTGACGATCTGGCGAAGCGGTCCGCCGGCTTCTTCCTGGGGCGTCCGGTCGTTCTCGATGTGACGGATCTCGGGCTCGACCGGATCCAGCTGAAGGATCTGATCGCATCGCTTGGCGAACGCAATGTCAGCGTGATGGGCGTCGAGGGCGCAAGGCCCTCCGCCATCGGTCCAGGCATGCCGCCGGCGCTGAAGGGCGGCCGTCCTGCCCCCGATGTCGAAGTGACCGAAAGCGAAGCGACGCTCGAGGCGCCGCAGCCGGCCGCGGCCCAGCCGATCATCACGGAAGCGCCCCGCCAGACGCTGCAATCTCTGGTGATCCGCGAGCCGGTGCGCTCCGGCCAGTCGATCGTCTTCACCGAAGGCGATGTGACCGTGGTCGGTTCGGTCGCCTCCGGTGCCGAGGTGATCGCCGGCGGATCGGTTCACATCTACGGCGCCCTGCGCGGGCGCGCCATGGCGGGTGCCGTCGGCAATGCCGGCGCCCGCATCTTCTGCCGCAAGCTCGAAGCCGAGCTGGTGGCGATCGACGGCGTCTACAAGATGGCCGAGGATCTCGACCCCGCGCTGTTGGGCCAGCCGGTCCAGCTGTGGCTGGATGGGGATGCGATCATCGCCGAGAAACTAATTTGAGCCGGAACCGGCGAGAACAGGAGAGCAAGATGGGCAAGGTCATCGTCGTTACATCAGGCAAGGGCGGGGTCGGCAAGACAACCTCCACCGCCGCGCTCGGCGCAGCACTTGCGCAGCGCAACGAAAAGGTCGTCGTTGTCGATTTCGACGTCGGCCTGCGCAATCTCGATCTGGTGATGGGGGCGGAACGCCGCGTCGTCTACGATCTCGTCAACGTCATCCAGGGCGATGCCAAGCTGCCGCAGGCGCTGATCCGCGACAAGCGTCTGGAAACCCTGTTCCTGCTGCCGGCCTCCCAGACGCGCGACAAGGACAATCTGACGCCGGAAGGCGTCGAACAGGTCATCAACGAGCTCAAGCGCTATTTCGACTGGGTGATCTGCGACAGCCCTGCCGGTATTGAACGGGGTGCGACCCTTGCCATGCGTCATGCGGATGTGGCCGTGGTTGTCACCAATCCCGAGGTTTCCTCGGTTCGTGATTCCGACCGCATCATCGGCCTGCTGGATTCCAAGACGCTGAAGGCCGAGCGCGGCGAACGCATGGAAAAGCATCTGCTGCTGACCCGCTACGATGCCACCCGCGCCGAGCGCGGCGACATGCTGAAGGTCGACGATGTCCTGGAGATCCTGTCGATCCCGCTGCTCGGCATCATCCCGGAAAGCACCGATGTGCTGCGCGCCTCCAATATCGGCGCGCCGGTCACGCTGGCGGATGCCCGTTCAGCGCCCGCCATGGCCTATTTCGAAGCCGCCCGCCGGCTGGCCGGCGAAGCCCTGCCCGTGTCCATCCCCGGCGAGAAGCGCGGCCTTCTGTCCAAGATCTTCACGCGGAGGGCCGCATGAGCCTCTTCAAGCTGTTTCGCAAACCCGTCTCCGCCCCGTTGGCGCGCGAGCGTCTGCAGGTGCTGCTCGCCCATGAACGTGCATCTGCCGGATCCGATCTGGTCGCCGTGTTGCGCGAGGAAATCCTCGCCGTCATCGCCCGCCATGTGCAGGTCGACAGCGAGAAGGTCCGCATCAAGGTGGATCGTGACGAACACGTTTCAATCCTCGAGATCGATGTCGAGATCCCGCGCGACGCCACCATGCTCGCGGCCTGACAGGGACATGTTTGCCGGTCCTGTCCGGCGTGGCGTTATCCAGAACAATCTCGGGGCTGCCCATGCGGGCGGCCCCGTTTTGCGTTTTCTCCAGCATCCGATGCCGGCCCACAGAAGCCCCTTCGCCGTGTGTGTATTTTGGGATTGTTTGGGTCTGGTTTTGGGGTGATTTTGGAATTTCCTTTTGTAATCAGTGTGTTGTG
>NZ_VJMG01000049.1 GCF_007004135.1 Affinirhizobium straminoryzae | reverse complement strand
GATGCCGGTGGCCGGCGTCATCTCGCAGATCCGGGCACCGGCTTCGGCCGCCACGCGGGCAAGCCCGATCAGCAGCTTCAGCGGATGAATGTGGCCGGTGCCGGCATCACGAACCCCGTGACGGTAGTGTGAGGAACCCAGTCGTTCGGCGGTTTCCGCCCGGTCCATGAAGGCGACATGCGGATAGTCGTAGCGTGTCGCCAGAAGGTCCGCGACACGGCGGTAGTCGTCGGCGCCTGTGCGCTTGTGCGATACGTTCATCTGGCCCGGCATGTAATCGATGTCGATGCCATGCGTCTCGGCGAAATCGAGCAGGTGTCGCTTGGCGTTTTCGGCCATGTCGAACAGGGCGCGTGACCGTTCATAGCCCAGTTCCGGCTCCAGTTCGTCCGGCCAGGCGCGCTGGCCGGAGCCCAGCTGGCCGCCATTGCGCCCGGAGGCCCCGTCACCGAACCGGCTTGCCTCGATCAGCACCACCGAGACACCACGCTTGGCCAGATTGAAGGCCGCCTGCAAACCGGTGAAGCCGCCGCCGATGATCGCGACATCGACCGCAACCGAGCCGTCCAGCGGTTCGTAGGTGGGCCGATCCGCAACGCTGTCCTGATACCAGGACAGGCCCGGCGCGATGGGGCTTTGCCATGTCATGGGATCACCTTACACGTTGAGCAGCAGGAATTCACGCTCCCACGGACTGATCACCTGCATGAAGGTCTCGAATTCACCCCGCTTCACGCCTGCATAAAGGCCGATGAACTCCTTGCCGAACACGTCTTCGAAGGCGGGCTCGTCCTCCAGAAGGGCGACGGCTTCGAGAAGGCCGCGCGGCAGGTCGATCGAGCCTTCGTTGGCGGTGTCGTAGGTCGGCTCCGTCGGCTCGATTTCCTTCATGATGCCGAGCCAGCCGCAGGCGAGCGATGCGGCAAGCGCCAGATAGGGATTGGCATCCGAACTCGGCAGGCGGTTTTCCACGCGTCGCGCCGCAGGTTCGGAGATCGGCACGCGAAACGCGGTGGTGCGGTTGTCATAGCCCCAGGCATTGTTGACCGGGCAGGCCATGTCCGGCGTCAGGCGGCGATAGGAATTGACGTAGGGCGCCAGCATGACGAGCGAGCTTGGCACATATTTCTGCATGCCGCCGATGAAGTGGAAGAAGGTCCGCGAGGGCGTGCCGTCCTCGTTGGAGAAGATGTTCTTGCCGGTCTTCGCATCCACGACCGACTGGTGGATGTGCATGGCCGAACCCGGCTGGCCCTGCATCGGCTTTGCCATGAAGGTGGCATAGATGCCGTGTTTCAGAGCGGCCTCGCGGATGGTACGCTTGAACAGGAAGACCTGGTCGGCCAGCTGGACCGGATCGCCGTGACGCAGGTTGATTTCCAGCTGCGCCGGGCCTTCCTCGTGAATGAGCGTATCGATCTCCAGACCCTGCTTCTCGGAGAAGTGGTAGATGTCGTCGATCAGTTCGTCGAACTCGTTGATGCCGGCGATCGAATAGCCCTGCCCGCCGACGATGGAGCGGCCCGAGCGGCCCTTCGGCGGATGCAGCGGATAATCCGGGTCCTCGTTGATCGCGACGAGATAGAATTCGATTTCCGGCGCAACGACCGGCTTCCAGCCCTTGTCCTGGTAAAGCCGCATGACGTTTTTCAGCACGTTGCGCGGCGTATAGGGCACCTGCTCGCCGGTCGTGCCGACGACATCGCAGATCACCTGCGCCGTCGGGTCACTTTCCCAGGGCACGACGGAGAGGGTGGACAGGTCGGGCACCAGCTTCAGGTCGCTGTCGCGCGGCTCGTAGCGGAAATTCGCTGTTTCGTCCGGATAGTCGCCGGAGATCGTGTGGCGATAGAGCGCAGACGGTAGCGCCAGCGAGGTGTTGGAGGTGAATTTCGAGGTGGGCATCATCTTGCCGCGTGGCACGCCGGCCAGATCCGGGGTGATGCATTCCACGTCCTCGATGCCACGCGCCTTCAGCCAGGCGGCCGCGTCACGCCAGTTCGCCACGCCGCGCAGCGAGGTCAGCGGCGGTTGTGCCGTTGCGGCCTTGAGAACGCTTCCAGAGGCGCGGGCAGTGGCGGGCTTTTTCTTGGACGGCATAAGGCACCGGATGTTGTTGATGGTCCCGGCATCATAGTCGGAACACGGCAATTGGCGAGGGGGATCATTGACTTTGTCCGGCTGATCGCAAACAGGAAAGGCCGGATGAACGAGACAGGGCGAGGGTGACGTGACGCGCCGATACGACGTGGTGGTGCTGGGCGCCGGAGCCGCCGGCATGATGTGCGCGCTGAAAGCCGGTCAGCGTGGCCTTCGCGTTCTGGTGCTGGATCATGCCCGCGCGCCCGGCGAAAAGATCCGCATCTCCGGCGGCGGCCGCTGCAACTTCACCAATCTCCACGCCGGTCCGGCCAATTACATCTCCGGCAACCGCCATTTCGCCAAGTCTGCGCTTGCCCGCTATACGCCGCGCGACTTTCTCGCGCTTGTCGAAAAGCATCGCATCGCCTGGCACGAAAAGACGCTCGGCCAGCTGTTCTGCGATGACAGCGCCAAGGATATCATCCGCATGCTGCTTGCCGAAATGCAGGCCGGCGATGTGGAGCTTCGCCTGCAGCAGCCGGTCGGCGCCGTCGAGAAGTCCGAAGACGGCTTTCGCATCGCCCTTGACGGCGGCGTCGTGGAGGCGCGCGCGCTGGTGGTGGCGACGGGCGGCAAGTCCATTCCGAAGATGGGCGCCACCGGCCTTGCCTATCGCATCGCCGAACAGTTCGGCCTGCCGGTCACCGAGACGCGGCCGGCGCTGGTTCCTCTGACACTGGAGCCGGCGATGCTCGAAAAGCTGTCTGCCCTGTCCGGCATTGCGGTGGAGGCGGAGGTTCGCCACGGCAAGACGGGCTTCCGCGAGGCGCTGCTCTTCACCCATCGCGGCCTCAGCGGCCCCTCCATCCTGCAGATCTCCTCCTACTGGCGCGAGGGCGATGCCATTACGCTGTCGCTGGAACCGGATGTCGACCTCTTCGCCCGTCTGAAGCAGGCGCGCCGCGACAATGGCCGTCAGGCCGTGCAGACCGCACTCGGCGAGATCCTGCCGCGCCGTCTGGCGCAGTTTTTCGCGGAGGATCTGCGTCTCACGGCACCGCTTGCCGACCAGAGCGACCGCGCCCTGCAGGCGATTTCGACGGCGGTGCAGGCGTGGAGCCTGAAGCCTGCCGGCTCCGAAGGCTATCGCACGGCGGAGGTGACGCTCGGCGGCGTGGATGTCGGTGCGCTCGATTCCCGCAGCATGCAGGCAAAGGCGGTGCCGGGGCTTTACTTCATTGGCGAATGCGTCGACGTGACCGGCTGGCTTGGCGGCTACAATTTCCAGTGGGCCTGGGCTTCCGGCCATGTCTGCGGCGAGGCTCTCGCTGCCTGAGGCGCTGTCGCGCGGGCTGGCGGAAGCAGAACCCTGCCTTGCGTCAATATGGCACAAGTTATTCGCATATCAGTATATTTGCACATTCAGGCCTAGGATTTTAGGCGGATTCTTCAGCATTTCTTTAGCCGCAAATGGGACACTTATCGGGTCTCCTGATGTCCCAGGAAGAAGCACGTCCGCGCGGGTTCTGCCGCGGATGGTTCATTTCAGAGGTTGCAAATGCTCGTCGACCGCCTTCTCGCGCGCTTCAAGATCCAGACGAAGGTCATCGCTTTCATCGTCCCCTTCGTCCTCAGCATCTCGGCCGTAGGCCTGTCCGGTCTCTATGCCTCCCGCCTGCTGCAGGTGCGCATGGACATGTCCAACTCCGTTCTCCAGTCGTTGAGTGGCTTCAAGCTGGTCTATGCCGGCATGACCGAATTCCTGCAGCATACCAGCGAGGAGACGCGGAGCACCCTGGTGCGCCAGCTTGGCGAACAGTCCACGCTTCTGAAGCAGGTCGCCGCCGCCGCAAGCGGGGTGGAAGGCCGCCCCGAGATCCAGGCAGCGATTCAGGGCGCGGAATCCATCAATGGCCAGATTGATGCGCTGTGGCGGCGCTACCAGGACGAAGTCACCCTGCGCAAGGGCATCGATGCGGATCTGGGCGGCATCGTCAAGCAGCAGGCCGACCTTTTGAACTATGCCACCGTCAACCGCGAGAACCTGAGTGCTGACGAGGCCAAGGCCAAGGAATTGCTGCGCGATGCCGACCGCCTCACGCGCGGCGCCAACCTGATTTCCAAGGTGGTTGCCGATTTCAATGGCCAGACCACGCCCCAGCAGAAGATGGATGTCGTCATCCCGCAGCTTGCTCCGCTGAAGGCGGCCGTGGCCGAGATCAACGCCGCCCTGCCGGCAGACCAGAAGGTGGTGGCGGAGCAACTGACCGACAGCGTGACGCAGATCGGCAAGCAGGCCGAGATCGGCATCGTCAACGATGCGACGATCGGTGCTGCCGAGCGGGCCGTCAATCTGATGCGGCCGGCGGCGATCCGCCTGCAGGGGGTCGCTACCGCCAAGGCCCGGCAGGCGACGGAAGCCTTCGGCGCGCTTGATGCGCCGATCGCGGCGGCCGCCCGCTTCCTCAACGTGACCCGCCAGATCAGCGATGCGGTGCGCACCGTCGAGTTAAAGATCGCCCGCTATACCACGGCGCCGGATGCCGCCCTGCTGGACGAGACGCTGGGTGCCCTGATGTCGCTCGACGTCTCGGCCGGTGCCCTGCAGGCAGACCAGAACGTGCCACAGCAGGTTCGCAAGCGGGCCGACGCCATTCTGCCGCTGATCGTCTCGCTGGAAGACAGGTCTGAAGCCCTGCTCAACCTCTCGCGCCAGCGTATCGATGCCTTCCGCGCCGCCGAGGGCGAGATCGGCTCCATCTGGAGCAATCTCACGCAGTTTGCGGCCGAGCAGCGGGACGCCGCCAGTGTCGAACGGGACAAGGCCAACCAGATTTCCGTCAGCGCCATGGCGCTCGGCATTCTGGTCGCCATCTTTGCCGGCGTCGGTCTGATCTTCACCTTCAAGGGACCGATCCTGCAGCTTGCGGCAGCCATGCGTCGGCTGGCCTCCGGCGATCTGACTACGGCCATCGACGGCGCAGCCCGCCGGGACGAACTGGGCGACATGGCACGCGCACTCGGCATCTTCAAGGAAAATGCCGAGGCAAAGCTGCGCGTCGAGGCGCTGAGCGAACAGGAACGCGCCGCCGCAGATGCCGAGCGCCGCCGCAACGAAGTCGAAAAGCAGGATATCGACCGGCAGATCGAGTTTGCCGTCACCGCCCTTGCCAAGGGGCTGGAACGGCTGGCGGATGGCGATGTGTCTGCCACCATCGACACGCCCTTTGTCGGACGCCTCGAACAACTGCGCAGTGATTTCAATCGCTCGCTGACCCGCCTGCAGGAGACAATCGCTCTGATCAAGGACAATGTCGGTGCCATCCAGGGCAATGTCCGGCAGATGTCACAGTCGACCGATGATCTGTCGCGGCGCACCGAGACGCAGGCAGCCTCGCTGGAGGAAACGGCTGCGGCCGTCAACGAGGTGACCGCCAATGTGCGCGCTGCCGCCGACAAGGCGCGCGAGGCCAATCTGGTGGTGGGCGAGACGCGGCGCAGCGCCGATGACTCCATCCTGGTCGTGCGCGATGCCGTTTCGGCCATGGAGCGGATCGAGGTGGCTTCGCAGAAGATTGCCTCCATCACCGAGGTGATCGATGGCATCGCCTTCCAGACCAACCTTCTGGCGCTGAATGCCGGCGTCGAGGCGGCGCGTGCCGGCGAAGCAGGCAAGGGTTTTGCGGTGGTGGCGCAGGAAGTACGCGAGCTTGCCCAGCGTTCAGCCGGTGCCGCCAAGGAAATCAAGCAACTGATCAACGCCTCCGCCGAGGAGGTCAGCAGCGGTTCGCATCTCGTCCAGCGCACCGGCGAAGCGCTGGCTGCCATCGGTCAGCAGATCTCCAGCCTGAGCGCGCATGTGGAGGGCATTGCATCGGCCTCGCGCGACCAGTCGTCCGCCCTGCAGGAGGTCAATGGCGCCGTCAGCCAGATGGACCAGCTGACGCAGCAGAACGCGGCGATGGTGGAGGAAACCAGTGCCGCCAGCCGCCAGCTTGCCGAGGAAGCCGATCAACTGGTGATACTGCTTGAGCAGTTCCGAATCGAAGCCGGCGCCGGCCAGAGAACGGCCCGCGCCGCCTGAGGCGGGCTGTCCAGCCTCGATCAAGCTCAGGGCCTTTCAATGCGTTATTGAAGGGCCCTTTACCATAGCGGCGGCTTTCGGAAGCGGACGGGAAATGGGCGCGTTTATTCAAGACTTCTTAAGTGCTGCCGTCTCATGCTACCGTCATGCGTCGCCGTTCCCTGCTTCGGGGAAGAGGCGCTGCCTGCCGTGTCGCGGCGGGTAAACCACATCGTTCTGGGGATCGTACCATGCAGAGACGTCGCGCGCGTGCCATTGCCATTGCCGAAGCCCGCACGGAAGCTTCCGTAAAGCTCCGCCATCTCGTTCTGGCCGTTTCGGCGACCGCCGCACTCATTGCTCTGCCCGGTCTCTTTTTCTGACCGCCTGCCTTTGCGGTCCTGTCCTTGCTTGCATCCCTCGCCCCGCGGCGAGGGAAACGGAAATTTAATTTAACACCCCCTAAAATTGACGGAACGCAAGTCAGGGTCTTTTTACCGCAAATTCCGAGACTTCCTGGCTTGAACATCGCTCTGTCCAAGGGGGCTTCATGTCCAGGATCATCCCGGCTTCGGTTGCATCGCGCATTCTTCTGCTCTGTCTTCTTCTCGTCGTGGCCGCGGTGGCTGCGGTCGGGGGAATGACCTACGGCTATCTCCGTTCCAGCATCATGGAGCAGACGGATAACGATGCCCGCAGCGCGATGCGCGCGATGGCCATTCTCTACGGCGCATCGGTGCCGGGTTCTGATGTAAGGATCAACGATGGCATCGTCACCGCCGTGCGGCAGGAGTCGCCGGTCGCACTTCCCGACCATGCGCTGGTCGACCGCACGGCGCAGTCGATTTCCGGGGTTGCCACCATCTTCCAGAAGCAGGGCGCCGATTACGTGCGCATCTCCACCAATGTGAAGAAGGAGAATGGTGACCGCGCGACGGGCACCAAGCTGGCTGCCGATCATCCGGCCCAGAGCGTTCTGGCGCGCGGCGAAGCCTATTACGGCCCCGCCACGCTGTTCGGTCGCAGTTTCGTCACCGGCTACTTCCCGATCAAGAACGACAGCGGTGTCGTGACCGGCGTGCTGTTCATCGGCATTCCGCTCGAAGTCTATTTCGCGCAGATCTCGACCTCTGCCTGGATCATGGTGGTGACGGGCCTTCTCGCCATTCTGGCCGTCGGCCTCGTCGGTTTCGTGATGATCCGCCGGCAGGTGCGCCCGCTGACCCTGCTGACTGAAACCGTCATCAGCATCTCCTCCGGCCGTTCGGTGGATGTGCCCTTCACGCACAGCCGTAACGAGTTCGGCGATATCGCCCGCGCGCTGGAAGTGTTCCGCCGCAATGCGGAGGAAAAGCAGCTGATGGAGGCGCGCTCGGGCGAGGAGCGCGCCGAGGTCGAGGCCGAACGCCGCCGTCGCGATGCCGAAAAGCAGGAGGTGGACCGGCAGATCGATCAGGCGGTCACCGAACTCGGAACTGCGCTGGCACGCCTTGCGCAAGGGGATCTCACCGGCACCATCGAAACGCGCTTTGCCGGTCGTCTGGAACAGTTGCGGCAGGATTTCAACGGCTCGATCACCCGCCTGCGCGACACCATGAGCCATATCCGCAAGAGCGCGCTGACGATCCGGCAGGGTACGACGGATCTCAACGCCTCCTCCGATGAACTGGCTCGCCGCACGGAAAGCCAGGCCGCCTCTCTGGAGGAAACGGCAGCCGCCGTCGATGAAATCACCGTCACGGTCACCAATTCGGCAGGCCGCGCCCGTGAGGCGAACGAGGCCGTCTCCCGGACCCGTCGCACGGCGGACAGCTCCTCCACCGTCGTCAGCAGCGCTATCGATGCCATGGGGCGAATCGAGGAAGCCTCGCAGAAGATCGAGCTGATCATCGAGGTGATCGACGACATCGCCTTCCAGACCAACCTTCTTGCCCTCAATGCCGGCATCGAGGCGGCGCGTGCGGGCGAGGCGGGCAAGGGGTTTGCCGTCGTCGCACAGGAGGTGCGAGAGCTGGCCCAGCGCTCCGCCAGCGCCGCGCACGAGATCAAGGATCTCATCAACCAGTCGAGCAACGAAGTTCGCAATGGATCCGAACTTGTACAACAGGCGGGCCAGGTGCTGGCGGCGATCAGCGAGCAGATTGCCGGCGCCAGCCGCCATGTGGAATCGATCGCTACTGCCAGCCAGGACCAGTCCTCGGCGCTGAAGGAGATCAATGGCACCGTCAACAAGATGGACCAGCTGACCCAGCAGAATGGCGCCATGGCCACCGAAACCAGCCAGGCCAGCGCCCGGCTTGCCGACGAGGCCGGCCGGCTGATGCAGATGGTCGAACAGTTCCGCACGGAGATGGGGCAGGCCGGCTCCGGCAGGCGTCAGGCGGCGTAAGGCCTTCGGCGCTTTCCATCATCGGATCAGACGGGGTGGTCTGCGGATCGTCCCGTTTTGCCTGGCGCCAGAGTCGCGCGATGCGGAGCCAACCGGGCAGCGGTTCGGCGTAAAGCCGATAGAACTCATCCTCGCTTTTCACCGTCTGCTGTTGTTGCAGATAGAGGTTGAAAACCTGGGCGCTGATCAAATCCTGCATGGATCATCCTTTCCTGAGGGAGGCCATATGCGATGATCCTTTTCAATAATCAGGGATATCTGCTTCAAGAACCGGGAAAACCGGCTATGTTTTTCACCCATGAAAAACGTGAGCTGGGATATCTATGCGGCCTTCCTGGAGGTCGCGCGGCGGGGCGGGTTGTCGGGTGCAGTGCAGGCCACAGGCCTCAGTCCCGCCTCGCTCGGGCGGCGCATGCTGGATCTGGAGGCCGAAATCGGTCGCCCGCTCTTCCTGCGCAGCCGCACGGGCTATCGCCTGACGGGCGAGGGCGAGGCCCTGTTTGCGCAATGTCTGGAGATGGAGGCAGCGGCCCGCCGTATCGAAAGCTGGAATGCCAGCGGGCTGCATGCGCCGCTGGTGCGCATTGCCTGCGGCACCTGGATGGCCTGGCACCTGATGCGGCATTGGCCGCAGCTCTGCCGGCCGGATGACCGGTTCCGGCTGGATATCTTCATCGGCGAGCAGCGCGCGGCGCTCGCGCATCGGGAAAGCGATATCGGCATACGCGCCTTCGAGCCTGCGGAATCCAATCTGGCTGCCACGCGTCTGGGGGAGGTGGCGTATGCCGCCTATCGCGCCCGCAGCCTGTCGGGCACCGAGGCCAGCCGCTGGCTGGCGGTCGGGGAAGAGGCTGCTATTTCCGCCTATCTGCGCTATCCGCGCGAACACCATGCCGAGCACATTGCGGTCACCGTCAGCCGGCCGCGCTCGCTGCTCGATCTCGTGCTGGCCGGCGCCGGCATTGCGGTTCTGCCCTGTTTCGTCGGGGATGCTCTGCCGGAACTTGTGCGGCAGGATGGCGAGGTTGCCGCACTGCGTCACAGCCAGTGGATCGTGATGAACAACGAGGACCGGGGGCGGCGCGAGATCCGCACCGTCATCGACCGGATGACGCGCCTCGTGCGGGATGAGGCAGCCCTGTTTGCCGGTGAGCGACCGAACGCATGAGGCGGGGAAGCGACACACGCTTCCCCGCCATTCTTCCAGGCTGTTTTCGGGGTCAGCGCGGCTGCGTCACGATGACCGGGATCATCAGGTCGCCCCAGTTGCCCTCGCCGCCATGGTGGCGGGCGGAGCGCACCAGTTCGACCGAGACGCCGGCATCGACGGCGCGCATCACGGCATGGTTCAGGCGGTGCAGTTCGTTGGCGAGAACGCGGATGGCCGATTGCTGTTCGGCGCTCATCGCGGTGGACTGTTCCTCGGCGCGTTCCTTGACGCGGGTCTGGACGTTCATGGCATTTCTCCTCTTGTTGTACAGGGGTTGTTGAAGGGGAACGCTCAGACCCCTCCCCAACCCCTCCCCACAAGGGGGAGGGGCATGGCCTGCGGCACCGGACTGCCCCTTCAAACCGTCCAGAAAGCTGTCGGCTGCGAATGGGTAAGGCGGTTCTGCGGGTTACCCCTCCCCCTTGTGGGGAGGGGCTGGGGAGGGGCCTTGGTTTTTACTCAGCTGCCGGGCGGAACTGCTCGTGCTCGGTGGATTCCTTCATTGCCGTCGTCGACGACTGGCCGCCGGTGATCGCCAGCGACACGGCATCGAAATAGCCGGTGCCGACCTCGCGCTGGTGCTTGGTGGCGGTATAGCCGTTGATCTCGGCGGCGAATTCCGCCTCCTGCAGCTCCGAATAGGCGGCCATCTGGCGCTCCTTGTAGCCGCGCGCCAGTTCGAACATGCCGTAGTTCAGCTGGTGGAAGCCGGCGAGCGTGATGAACTGGAACTTGTAGCCCATCGCCCCCAGCTCGCGCTGGAACTTGGCGATCGTCACATCGTCCAGATTCTTCTTCCAGTTGAACGAGGGCGAGCAGTTGTAGGCGAGCTTCTTGCCCGGATGCACCTTGTGCACGGCTTCGGCGAACTTGCGAGCCTGTTCCAGATCCGGCCTGCCGGTTTCCATCCAGATCAGGTCGCAATGCGGTGCATAGGCGATGGCGCGCGCGATGCAGGGATCGATGCCGTTCTTCACCTGGTAGAAGCCTTCCGCCGTGCGCCCCTTGTCGTAATCGACGAAGGGCTGGTCGCGCTCGTCGATGTCGGAGGTCAGCAGCTTGGCCGCTTCCGCATCGGTGCGGGCCACGATGAGGGTTGGAACACCCATCACGTCTGCCGCAAGGCGCGCGGCATTGAGGTTGCGGATATGGGCTGCCGTCGGGATCAGAACCTTGCCACCCAGATGGCCGCACTTCTTTTCGGATGCCAGCTGGTCCTCGAAGTGAACGCCGGCGGCACCCGCCTCGATGAAGGCCTTCATGATCTCGAAGGCATTCAGCGGCCCGCCGAAGCCGGCCTCCGCATCGGCAACGATCGGCGCGAACCAGGTTTCGACCGAAAGTCCCTTGCCTTCCTGCGTCTCGATCTGGTCCGCGCGCTGCAGGGTGCGGTTGATGCGCTTGGCGAGCTCCGGCGCGGCATTGGCCGGATAGAGCGACTGGTCCGGATACATGGCGGAGGCGGTGTTGGCGTCGGCGGCCACCTGCCAGCCGGAGAGATAGATCGCCTTCAGCCCGGCGCGCACCATCTGCATGGCCTGATTGCCGGAGAGCGCGCCGAGCGCGTTGACGAAGTCTTCCTCGTTGATCAGTTTCCACAGGCGGGTGGCGCCCATTTCGGCCAGCGAGTAGCGGATCTCCACCGAGCCGCGCAGCCGCTTCACGTCCTCTGCCGTATACGGCCGCTCGATGCCATCGAACCGCCCCTGGGGCGCGCTGGGAACAAGGTTGTAAAACTCTGTCATGATGCTCTCTCCCGTCTGCTCTGGAGGCGAGGACACATCCTGTGTCCGATGATGCTACCTCCGAATGTCTGAGACTGAATTTACAATGCAGCGCAGCGTATCGCCAGAAAATAAGAGAAAACAGTTGGATGAAAGAGGTTAGGTTGTCTTGCCTTTGACGTCTCCTCGTGTAAATTTGTAAAGAATGTAAAAGTCGTAAACCAGAGGCCTCTGTAAAAGGTGTGACATGGCGGAGCGGAAGATCTTTGCAGGGCCTCGCGTGCGGCGGCTGCGTCTGAGCCTCAATCTCACCCAGACCGCGATGGCCGAGGGGCTGGGGATCTCCCCCTCCTACCTGAACCTCATCGAGCGCAACCAGCGCCCGCTGACCGTGCAGCTGCTTTTGCGGCTGGCCTCGGTCTACAAGGTCGATATCGACCAGTTGCAGGGCGAGGGGGGCGGTGCGGCCCAGCAGCTGCGCGAGGTGTTTGCCGATCCGCTGCTGGCAGGGGAAATTCCGGGAGACCAGGAGCTGATCGAGGTGGCGGAGGGGGCACCCAATGCGGCGGTCGGCATTCTGAAGCTTTACCGCGCCTATCGCGAGCAGGCGGCCCGCCTTTCCGATCTTTCCGATCTTCTGGCGCGCGAGGGGCATGAGACCTCGCTTGGCCGCGCGCGCCTGCCGATGGACGAGGTGCGCGAGACGCTCGAAAAGCGCCCCATGGTGTTTGCAAGGCTGGACGAGGCGGCGGAGGCTTTCATGGCCGCGCTCAATCCCGGCGACGATCTTTCGGGTGCCCTGAAGGGCTGGCTGCGCTCGGCGCATGGGATCGTGGTGCGCCAGCTGCCGGTGCATGCCATGCCGACGTTGCGCCGCCGTTATGACCGGCATTCCATGCGTCTCTTCCTCTCCGAGCGGCTGTCGGTGGCGGACCGCACCCGCGAGATCGCCCAGGAGGTGGCGCTGCTTGCGCTGGGGCAGGAGATCGCCGCCGAGCTTGCCGGCCTGTCGCTCTCCAGCGGCGAGGCGCTGCGCATCGGCCGCTTCGAGCTGGCACGCTATGCGGCGCATGCGCTGATGATGCCCTTTTCAAGTTTCCTGTCTGCAGCCCAGCGCACCCGCTTCGATCTCGATCAGCTGGCGGCCCGCTTCGATGTCTCCTTCGAGCAGGCCGCGCACCGGCTTGTGTCCCTGCACCGGGCGGGCGTCAGCGTGCCCGCCTTCTTCCTGATGGAAGCCGATCATGCCGGCAACGTTCTGCGCAAGGCGGGCGCGCTCGGCTTTCCGCAGGCCCGGTTTGGCGGGCTCTGTCCGAAGCTTGGCCTGCACCAGGCCTTCGCCCAGCCCGGCCAGCTGCTGGTCGAACGGGTGGAGATGCCGGATGGCGCGGCCTTTCTGACACTCTGCCGCACGCTGGAGGGGCCGCGGGCGGCCTATGGCGAACGTCTGCGCCGCACCGCGATCCTCGTCGGCTGCGATGCGTCTGCCGCCTCCGACACCGTCTATGGCGCGGCGGCCGACCTGCCGGCGGCCCACGTGCCGGCCGGCACTGCCTGCCGGCTCTGCGAACGGCAGGGTTGCCTCGCGCGCGCCGAGCCGCCGCTCACCCGCCCGCTGGGGCTCGATGAAATGGTCACGGGTCTCAGCGCCTTCGATTTCCAGTAAAGAACAAGCACGTCAGGCCCCTGCCCAAGTCTTGTGCGGTGCCGAACTTTTCCGCTTGTGAGCCGCCCGTTTCCTTTTTACTCTGCACCAAAAGACGACAACCAATCCGCATCCCTTGCCGGGATCTGCGGGAAAACGGGAACTGGAGACGATCATGAAATCACCCATGCTCCGCATGCTGGCCCTTGCCGTCTCGGCACTGGCCGCAACCGCCGCCGCCGCCCAGGAGCGCGAGGTGCATGTCTACAACTGGTCCGACTATATCGACCCGTCGATCCTGGAGGATTTCACCAAGGAAACCGGCATCAAGGTCGTCTATGACGTGTTCGACGACAACAGCCTGCTGGAAACCAAGCTTCTGGCCGGCGGCTCGGGCTATGATGTCGTGGTGCCGACCGGGCCCTTCCTGCAGCGCCAGATCAAGGCCGGCGTCTATCGCAAGCTCGACAAGAGCAAGCTGCCGAACATTTCCAACATGTGGCCGGAGGTGATGACGCGCCTTGCCAAATACGACAAGGACAACGAGCACGCCGTCAACTACATGTGGGGCACGACCGGCATCGGCTACAATATCGACAAGATCAAGGCCGTGCTGGGCGATACGCCAATCGATAGCTGGGATGTGCTCTTCAAGCCGGAAAATGCCGCCAAGCTCAAGGCCTGCGGCATCAACGTCCTGGATGCGCCGGACGAAACCTTCGCGATTGCGCTCAACTATTTGCACAAGGATCCGAACAGCAAGGAGATTGCCGATATCCGCGCCGCCGGCGAGGTCTACAGCAAGATCCGGCCCTATGCCCGTTCGATCAATTCCGCCGCCTATATCAACGATCTCGCCAATGGCGACATCTGCATCACCATCGGCTGGTCGGGTGACATCCTGCAGGCCAAGAAGCGCGCCGAGGAAGCCAAGAACGGCGTGAAGATCAATTACGTGATCCCGAAGGAAGGCACCTATATGTGGTTCGACAACCTGGCGATCCCCGCGGATGCCAAGAATGTCGAGGAAGCGCATGCCTTCATCAACTACCTGATGAAGCCGGAGGTGATCGCCAAGGCCTCCAACTATGTCCAGTATGCCAACGGCAACCTGGCCTCGCAGCAGTTCGTCGACAAGGAAATCCTCGACAACCCCTCCGTCTATCCGACCAAGGAGGTTCTCGGCCGGCTCTTCACGATCTCGCCCTATGAGGGCAAGTCGCAGAAGGAGGTCACCTCCGTCTGGACCAAGTTCAAGAACGGCCGCTGAGGCGAAAACCGGGGGCGGGCCTTGCGGCCCGCCTTTTTTGACTGTGGCGACGTTGACTGGATGACCAGCAGGAGTGGGCAGGGCATGGCGAAATCTCTCGGACCCGTAAAGCGCAAGTTTTCCCCCTGGACCGATCCATCCGCGACCCCCTTCATCCGCTTCGAGAACATCACCAAGCGCTATGGCGATTTCACCGCCGTCGACAATCTGACGCTCGATATCTACGAGCGGGAATTCTTTTCGCTGCTCGGGCCCTCCGGCTGCGGCAAGACCACGCTGATGCGCATGCTGGCCGGCTTCGAGGAGCCGACGTCGGGCCGCATCCTGCTGCAGGGCAAGGATCTCTCCGGCGTGCCACCCTATCGCCGCCCCACCAACATGATGTTCCAGAGCTATGCGCTCTTCCCGCACATGACGGTGGAGAAGAACATCGCCTTCGGGCTGGAGCAGGACGGGCTGGCGAAGCCGGAGATCAAGGCGCGCGTCGAGGAAATGCTGAAGCTCGTGAAGCTCGAGCCCTTTGCCAAGCGCAAGCCGGCCCAGCTCTCCGGCGGTCAGCGGCAGCGCGTGGCGCTCGCCCGCTCGCTTGCCAAGCGGCCCAAAGTGCTGCTGCTCGACGAGCCGCTCGGTGCGCTGGACCGCAAGCTGCGCGAGGAAACCCAGTTCGAGCTGATGGACATCCAGCACACGCTCGGCCTCACCTTCCTGATCGTCACTCACGATCAGGAGGAGGCGATGACCGTCTCCGACCGCATCGCGGTGATGGACAAGGGCGTCGTCGTGCAGGTGGCGGCGCCGGCGGAAATCTATGAAGGTCCGAACTGCCGCTATGTCGCGGAATTCATCGGCGACATCAACATACTCGACTGCGCAGTCACGGAAAATGCCGGTGTCTGCGTGCATCCCGGCCATCCGCCGCTGGTGCGGCTGGAGAGCGACGGGATGAAGATTGCGGTGGAACAGGAATGCCCGGCAAGCAATGGTGCGAAGGTTGCCTTTGCCATCCGCCCGGAAAAGGTGCGAATCTCGCTTGATCCGCCTGTCGAGACCGACGTCAATACCGCCCATGGCGAGGTCTGGGACATCGGCTATCTCGGCGATTTCTCGGTGTTTCTGGTGCGTCTGGACGATGGGCGCATCCTGCGCGCGGCACAGGCCAATGTCTCGCGTCTTGTCGACCGGCCGATCACCTTCGGAGACATGGTCTGGCTCACCTGGCCGCTGGATGGCGGCCTGGTGCTGACACGCTAGCGCGGGGGCGATCATGGCAGACGCACCCGCACCATCCTTCGCCAAGGCCAGCCCGCTGCGCTGGCTGGTGGTGATCATTCCCTATCTCTGGCTGGTGCTGTTCTTCGCCGCACCCTTCCTGATCATCTTCAAGATCTCGCTGTCGGATTCAGCGATCGCCATGCCGCCCTACGAGCCGGTGTTCGAGGGTTTTGGCAAGCTCGGCGATTTTCTCTCGGCGCTCGATTTCGAAAACTACCAGTCGCTGGTCGAGGATTCGCTCTATCTCGCGGCCTATCTGTCGTCGCTGCGCATCGCGCTGATCTCGACGCTTCTCTTGCTTCTCATCGGCTATCCGATGGCGCTCGCCATGGCGCGGGCACCGAGCACGATCCGCCCGACGCTGATGATGATGGTGATCCTGCCGTTCTGGACCTCCTTTCTCATCCGCGTCTATGCCTGGATCGGCATCCTGAAGCCGGAGGGGCTGCTCACGGTCGCACTGCAGGCGGTCGGGCTGCTTGCCCCTGACCAGCAGGTGGAAATCTACCGCACCGACTATGCCGTCTTCATCGGTATCGTCTATTCCTATCTGCCCTTCATGGTGCTGCCGCTCTATGCGACACTGGAAAAGCTGGATGGCACCCTGCTGGAGGCGGCAAGCGATCTCGGCTGCCCGCCGTGGAAGGCCTTCTGGCGCATCACCTTTCCGCTGTCCTTGCCCGGCGTGATTGCCGGCGCGATGATCTGCTTCATCCCGATCACCGGCGAATTCGTCATTCCGGATCTGCTCGGCGGGCCGGAGACGCTGATGATCGGCCGAACGCTCTGGGTCGAATTCTTCGGCAATCGCGACTGGCCGCTTGCCTCGGCAGTGGCCGTGGTACTGCTTCTGGCGCTCGTTGTGCCGATCGTGATCTTCCAGAACCAGCAGCAGAAGGTGGGGTGAACCATGAAATCCTCGCGCTTCGACAGCACCGTCCTCACCTTCTGCTTCGCCTTCCTCTACCTGCCGATCGTCATCCTCGTCGTCTATTCGTTCAATGCCTCCAAGCTGGTCACCGTCTGGGGCGGCTTTTCGCTGCAATGGTATCGGTCGCTGTGGTCGAACGAGAGCCTGATGGATGCCGCCTGGGTAACGGCCCGCGTCGGCGTGCTGAGCGCCAGCATCGGCACCGTGCTCGGCACGCTTGCAGCCCTCACCCTCGTGCGGTTTCCGCGCTTTCCCGGCCGCATTCCGTTTACGGGCATGATCTATGCACCGCTCGTGATGCCGGAAGTGATCACGGGCCTTTCGATGCTGCTGCTGTTCGTCGCGCTCGATGTCGATCGCGGCTTCTGGACGGTGACGATTGCCCATACCACGTTCACCATGTGCTACGTGGCGATCATTGTGCAGTCGCGCCTGCTGACCTTCGACCGGAGCCTCGAAGAGGCAGCGATGGATCTCGGCTGCCCGCCGGTGAAGACCTTCTTCAAGATCACGCTGCCGCTCATCCTGCCAGCCATCGTGTCGGGCTGGATGCTGGCCTTTACGCTGTCGCTCGACGATCTCGTCATCGCAAGCTTCACGACCGGCCCCGGGGCCACCACCCTGCCGATCAAGATCTATTCGCAGGTGCGCCTCGGCGTGACGCCGGAAATCAATGCCGTCTGTACCCTTTTGATCGGCCTCGTCACCATCGGCGTCATCATTGCTTCCATCACCACCAAGCGCAATGAGGCTCGCCGCATCCGCGACGAACATGCGGCGATCCGCGGGGTGCTCTGAGGTCCGGTCGCGATCCGGCGCCGTCCAGAGCGAAAAAATGCCGGCGCTCCTTGGGGGAGGCCGGCATGTTTCTTGTTTGTGCCGCAGCGAGAAGGCCGCGTCAGGTCAGCGGTGACCGATATGGGCTTCGGCGGAAGTTTCGCCGGCCGAGAGGGCGCGGGTGAACGGGATCAACTGCCACAGGGCCGACAGGCCGACCAGCACGTAGACGAGGGTGGCGAGCGTTGCCTCCCGGCCGCCGAACAGGGCTGCGACGAGATCGAAATCGGCAATGCCGACGAGAAGCCAGTTGAGGCCGCCGATGATGACGAGCAGCAGGGTTATGATGTTGAGGGCGCGCATGGGAAGGTCCTTTCCGCAGGTTTGTCCTCCCCCAACCTTTCCTTGCCGGCATTGTTCCTGGGCGGCGAAAGGTTGTGCTTGAGGGGCTTGCCCTTACGGCTTGGCTGGCGTACCGGCCGGTGCCGGCCAGATGATCGGGTTCGGCCATGCGCCGCCGATGAAGGCGCGGTGCGAGGCCGCGCCCGTCTTGCTGTCGATCACGGCAATCAGCGACAGGCTTCTGGTCTGATAGGGCACGACGCCGCTCAGATGCATCACATAGCTGCTTCCATCGATGGTTGCCTGCCGGATGCGGGCGCTGCCGGCGGTGAAATCCGCCTGAAGATCGAGGCTGTTGAAATCGGTATGGCCGTCGCGGGCCTTGTCGAGCGTGAAATAGCCGGTGCCGGAGGCGAGCGTGCGGAAGGCGTCCAGATCGAGCGCGGGGATCTGGCCGGTCGCGGCAGAGAAATGCATGGTGCCCGTCACGTCGTCTGGCTTCGCCAGAAACAGCGGCTTGGACAGGTCGAGGTCCAGATCGATGGATGCGGGGGCGATGATCAGCGATCCCGGCAGGGAAAGCTGTTTGGCGAGTGCATCGAATTCCACATTGCGCGCCGAGAGCCGGATCTTGGTGGCGGGCTTCGGTGTCAGCCGCATGCTGATCTGGCCGGTCAGGCTGCCGCCCAGCGCTGTGCTGTCGAGGATCTCTACCTCTGCCCGCTTCGCATCCGACAGCAGGCTGACGGCAGCATCGGTCAGCACCAGCGGGCCGTAGCGTGCGGTCTTCACGGAGAAGCGGGCATCGAAACCGAGCTGGCGCTCGAAGGGCGCCTCACGGGCAGGATCGACGGGGCCGGCATCCTGCCGGTCGCTGGAGATCGCATGCGCGAGCGAACGGAGGTCCATCCGGTCGAAGGCAAGCGTTCCGCTCACTCGCGGCGGCTGGGTGTCGGTCGCCATGGCGAGATCCATCACCCCGGTACCGGATGTGCCATTGGCGGCAATCGTCAGCTGGTCGAAGCGCATCACCCGCTCAAGGGTCACCAACCGTGCGGAAAGCGTGATGTCGTGCAGCGCATCGGCGGTGTGGATCGGCAGGTTTGCCCAGCGCACGACCTCGGCCATCTTGGGGATGGTCAGCTGCAGGTCGCCGGAGAGGAAGGCGCTGCGGGTGAGGTCCGCGCGGCCTGAAAAGCGCGCGGTGATGAGGCTGGAGTTCAAGGCCAGGTCCAGGCTTGCGCTGGCGCCGCCCAGCAGTTGCAGGGGCTGGGCGGTGGAAAGATCAATATCCAGCAGCACGCCGCGCACCAGCGACCGTGCCCGCAGGCGTGCCGGTGCCGATAGCTCGTCCCAGTCGAGCGTGCCATTGATCTGCTCAAGTGTCAGGCTGCGCCCGTCGCTGCTGTCGATGACCAGGCGGCCGTTGGAGATCGACACATCGCCGATTTCCGCATCGTTCAGCGGCCGTGCCTTTTCTGCCGTATCGGTGCTGATGGCGTGGCGCACGGCTGCGCCGAGCAGACCCTGGTTGGACCAGTTCAGCTGACCGCCCGCACCCGTATGCACCGTGATGTCCGGCTGTACGAGCGCGAAGTTGTGAAAGACCGGATTGCCCGTCAGCGCCTTCAGCAGGCTGAAACTGGCGGAGAGTTCGGCGATATGCCCGAGAACCGGCGAGCCCGGCCTGTCTTCCTGGCGGATCACGATGCCACGCAGGCGCACCATGGGACGCGGCCAGAATTCCAGCTGCGGCACGCTGTCGATTGTCACGTCGTGGCCGAGCCAGTCCTCCACGGCCGTTTCCACCCGCTCGCGCACCAGCGCGGACGACACCAGCACCGGTGACAGGATTCGGAACAGCACCACGACGACCAGAATACCCGCCACGACGACAAGCGCCATGCGAGATGTCCGGTTGCGCGGTGACAGGTCGATCATGCGTCTTTGGCCATCTCTCTGCTGGATGACGGGAGTTAAGGGGTGACAAGGCCTGAAGCCGTGCGTTTCGTTATCGGAATTGTCAGCGGCTTGCAAACATGCGCGTCAAATCCGCCGATCCAAGGGCCGGATATCGGCCAGACGGGCCAAATATCGACCGTCAGCGTTCCATCGAGCGCGACACCAGCAGCACCGGAATGAGCCCGACCAGCACGATGATCAGCGACGGGATCGAGGCCTTCTCGATCTGCGCGCGCGAGGCATCCTCATAGACGAGAGTGGCGAGGGTGTTGAAATTGAATGGCCGCAAAAGGATGGTGGCAGACAATTCCTTCGTCGATTCCACGAAGACGAACAGTGCCGCCGTCAGAAGCGCCGGGCGCATGTTGGGCAGAAGCACGCCGGTCAGCGTTCTGAGCCGGCTGCGCCCCAGCGTGCGTGCCGCCATGTCCAGATGCGGCGACAGCTTCTGGAAACCGGAATCCACCGTGCCTTCCGCCATGGTGAGAAAGCGTACGGTGCAGGCATAGAAGATGGCAAAACCGGTGCCGGACAAGAGAAGCCCGGTGGAGATGCCGACATGGCTGCGCAGCCAGGCATCCAGCGCATTGTCGAAGGCGGCGAGCGGCACCAGCACGCCGATCGCCAGTACCGTACCCGGCATGCCATAGCCGAGCGAGGCCAGCCGTCCGGCAAGGCCGCTCAACGCTCCGCCGCGGGTGCGCACGGTATAGGCAAGGATGAAGCCGATCAGCACGGTCGCAAGCGCCGTGGCGCCGGAGACGGTGACGCTGTGCCACAGCGCCTTCATCAGTCGCGGATCATGCAGCAGGTCGATACGCTTGAAGGCATAGCTCAGCAGCATGGCGACCGGCAGCACGAAGCCTAAGGCGACCGGCAGCAGGCATGTGACGATGGCCAACCACCGCTTCATGCCCCCAAGCGGCGGACGGATCTGGTCGTTGACGCTTGCCGTGGTGCGGTTTGCGACGAAGCGCTGGCGCCGCCGGGCAAGCCTCTCCACGGCAATCAGTCCGGCGACGATGACGAGCAATACCACCGAAAGCTGGGCGGCGCCGCCGAGGCTGCCGCGGTTCAGCCAGGCATCGTAGATGGAGAAGGTCAGCGTGTTGACGCCGAGATATTCCACCGCGCCGATATCGTTCAGCGTCTCCATGCTGACCAGCGTCAGCCCGATCATCAGCGCCGGCCGCGCCATGGGAAGCTGGATGCGCAGGATGGTGCGCAAGGGACCGGCGCCCAGCGTGCGGGCCACATCGGCGGCGGCGCGCCCCTGCATCAGGAAATTCGAACGGCAGGCGAGGTAGACGTAAGGATAGAGCACCGAGGACATCACCAGCACGGCGCCGCCCAGCGAGCGGACATCCGGAAACCAGTAGTCGCGGGCGGACTTGAAGCCGAAGAACGCACGGTAACCCGTCTGCAGCGGTCCGGTGAAATCGAGAAACTCGGAAAAAGTGTAGGCCGCGATATAGGACGGGATGGCGAGCGGCAGCACCAGTGCCACCGACAGCACACGTCGCAGCGGAAAATCGAAGGTAGTGACGAGCCAGGCCGTGACGATGCCGAACAGGCTGGTGACGAGACCGGTGAAAACGACCAGCATCAGCGTGCGGCCGGTTGCCCGCGGCAGCACGTTGACAAGCACATGCTGCAGGCTTTCGAAGCCGCCGAAGGCTGCGATCCATACCACGGCTGCCACCGGCATCACGGCAAGGGCCGCGACCAACCCCGACAGGACCGAAAAGGGGCGCGTATCCTGTCGCGCCACACGCATCTGCCTCTGGCGAGCAAGCTGCAAGGCCGGTTCCCCTCTTCTCCAATGCCTCATGATGTCGGTGCCGAAGGCCTACAGCATCCGTCGCAAAAGACAAACGCCTTTTGCGGCAGCGGGGCTGCTACCGGCATGGCAAGCCACCCCGGATCAGGTGGCGAGCACGCGGGGTGAGGGGAATGTCACTTCCACCAGCGTGCCCTCGTTCGGGGCCGAGTGAATGGCAAAGGCGGCGCGGTTGGCATCCACCATCGCCTTGGTCAGCGGCAGGCCAAGGCCGGTGCCATCGCCGCGCTTGCGCGTGCCGCCCGCCACCTGCCGGAAGGGCTTCATCGCCAGTTCCAGTTCCGCCCGCGTCATGCCGATGCCGGTATCGCGGATGCGCAGCACCACGGCGCCATTGGCCTCGTAAGCGGTGGAGACCACGATCTGGCCGCCCGACGGCGTGAAGCGGATGGCATTCGAGAGAATGTTGAGGATGATCTGCTTGATCGAGCGCAGATCGGCCACCACCGGCGGCACTGACTGGGAGAGCGCGGTGCGGATGATCACCCGCTGGCCATTGGCCTGCGGCTGCACCAGGGAAACCGCTTCCGCCACCGTCTCGTTGAGGCCAACGGCCGAGAAATCGAGATCCATCTCGCCCGCCTCGATCTTGGAAATGTCGAGAAGGTCATTGACGATGTCGAGCACGTGGCGACCGGAGCGGCCAATGTCATTGGCATATTCCACATAGCGCGGATGGCCGAGGGGGCCGAGCCGTTCGGTCGCCATCATGTCGGCAAAGCCGATGATGGCGTTGAGCGGCGTGCGGATCTCGTGGCTCACATGGGCGAGGAAATCGCTCTTGTGTGCATTGGCGGTTTCCGCCGCCCGCTTGGCATTGCGCAACTCCTCTTCCGTGCGCTTCCACTGGGTGATGTCGCGGATCACGGCGCAATAGCCGTTGGACGAGGTGAGGTGGCCGATCGTCATGAACAGCGGCAGGAAGCCGCCGGAGGCTTCGCGGCCGATCACCTCGCGCCCGTCGTTCAGCAGGCTCGCGACGCCATGGCCTGCGAGACCGGCGAGGTAATCCATCACCGATTTCTGGCTCTCATGGGCAAACAGCATGACGAAAGGTTTGCCGGCCGTCTCGTCATTGTCGTAGTTGAAAAGCGCGCTCGCCGCCCGGTTCATCGAGCGGATCTCCCCCTCGCTGCCGATGATGACGACGCCATCGGTGGCGGTGTCGAGAATGGCGCGCAACTCGTCCACCTCGACGGCCATGCGGGATACGCGGTCGGCCTGCCGCGCCGGGTCTTCCGCCGGCGCCTTTTCGGCCGCGTCCTTCACCGGCATCAGGGCGAGGATCAGGACGGTTGCCTGTTCCCAGCGCACGGTCTGCAGGCGGGCGGTGACCGGCACGATGCTGTCATCGGCGCGCACCACGACCATGCCGCCGGCCTCGGAGGTCTTGTCCTCCAGATCCTGCCGCTGCAGCAGCGCATCGAGGCCGCCGACGGCTGCCAGCGCTTCGAGCGAATCGTAACCGGTCAGCCGCAGGAATTCCGGATTGGCATGGATCAGCCGGTCACCGGCATGCACCAGCAGCGCAACCGGCATCTGGTCGATAATGTCGGCGGACAGATCCGGGCGCTGGCGCGGCTTCATCACCTGCGCATAGGCTTCCGCCATCGAGATGCGGTCGTCTTCCGTCTCTTCCGGCTCGGGTACATCGGCATCGAACGTGGCGGCGTGCGGAGCGTCGTCGAGGCCCTCGTCGGCTTCTAAGGCAGCGGTCTCGAGAAGGGCCTGCGGCTCTTCCAAGGCAAGGGGCTCTGCCTCATCCTCGTCCCCGGACGGCGCGTCCTTCTCATCATCGGGGATCGCGCGAGAAAGGTCATCGTCTGCGGCGACGTCGGACGACGTGACGTCGGTCGGCTCCGCATCGACCAGCGTCGTGGCATCGTCGATGATCGGGGCAATCTCGTCTTCGCCGGCGGTCGACGCCATGTCGGCAGCGTGCTGCGCAACAAGCGTCTCCGTCTCGACCGCAGGGTCCTCGGCGACCGCTTCGGCGGGTTTCGAAACCGCGTCCGGTGCCCTAGTGCCGGTCTCTGCCGTTGTATCCTTCGGGGCATCTTCGGCCGGTGCGTCGGGACGGCGGAAGGCATCGAGGCGGCGGGCAATCTCGCGGAAGGCGGCCTGTTCGACGGGCGTCAGGCTGTCGCGACCGGAAGGACGGCGGTCTTCGATGCGCACCACTTTTTCCGGGCTGCCGGGCAGGGCGGGCTGTACGATGCGCAGAACCGGCTTTTCCGCGCCGGGGAAGGGATGCACGGAGGCGGAGGTTTCCTGCGCTGCCTGCGGCTGTTCCTGCGTCAGGTGTTCGCCCGTGTGTTCCGGTGATGGAGGCGCGTCTGTATCGACTGCGGCGGGTTCCGCGGCTGCCGGAGGCTGATCTTCTGTGTCTTCGAAGGTGATGGCCGTCTCGTCCTCGGTCCAGCCGTCTTCCACCCAGGCACGTTCGGGCTGGTCGGGATCAACGATCTCCTCGGCTGCCGCCTCGGCTTCTGCCGGGCCGGGCACCAGCGTAAGGCCGATCGCCAACGGATCTTCCTGCACATCGGCAATGCGAATGATGCCAAAGCCGCGAAACCCGTCGAAATCCCGGTTTCGGGTATAGGTGGGGAGCGCTGCGAGATCGATCGGCACGCAGAGACTGGTGCCCTCGACGGGCCAGTAGATCGTCTTGCCCGACCAGGTGTCACGCCGGGTCAGCAGTTCCGTGATCCTGCCTTCCGGATCGAGATTGAAGAGGGCCGCGACATCGGCAAAGCCGAGACCGATGATTTCTGCCGCATGCGGGCCGACAGCGGCCGCCAGTTCCGGGGATACTGCGCAGAAGCAGCCATCCGCATCGATCTTCCAGACGAAGCGGGTGGCGCGGGTATCGCGGCGGAATTCAAAGCCGGGCGCGGCGGGATGGTCGGTTGCGGGCGCAGCGGCAGCGGTTTCGGCTGCGATATCAGCCGGTGTCTCCTGCTTGGCGCGACCGCTCGACCCCATGCGGTCGGGCGCGACATCCACAACAGGGAGCTCGGACATATCGGCCTTCGCCGTCTCCGGCTGTTCCGCATGTACCGGTTCGGCCGGCTCGGTCACGATTTCGGTGTCTGCAGCGTCCTCTTCCTCCATCTCGACGATGCCGGAAACGGCGGTGAGAGCCTCGTCGAAATCCGGGGGTGCGGCCGGTGCGGCGGGCGCGGATGCTGCTGGTTGTCTTTCTTCGGTGGCAAGCGCCGGGTCGCGCTCCAGCGGATCGGCCTGTACCAGGAAGAGAAGGTGCAGCGCCGGCTCATCGGACAGGCGGGCGATGGCCGCGGGCAGATAGCCTTCGGCCGTCGGCACCGGGCGCTTGACCAGCCGGTCGCGATCGTTGGCGGCCAGCGTCACCAGCATGCGTGCGGTGTGCGGCGTCAGGTTCAGGCGCGAGAAATCGGCGGAGGAGGACATGACCTGGCCCTCGCCATCGAGCACTGCCACATGCATGCCCGGATCGTCGAAGCCGTCCATCATCTGCCGGGCGGCCTCTGTGGTCAGCGGCGGCTGTGCGGCGGCGGGCACGGCCAGAAGAACGGCCCTTTCCCCATCAGGCAGGGCGACCAGTTCGCACAGCGCCTGAACGGCCACGCGTTCGAAGCCGGCGGTGATGCGGATGATGAAGGTGCGGCTGTCGCCCACTGCCTGAAGCTGGCGCGCCGTGGTGCGCGCCTGGCGCAGGATGAGGTCGAGACGCGGCGGCCCCTGGTCGATCAGATCATAGATCGCCGTCTTGCCGAACAGGCGTGCACCGAGCCCGTTGGTCCACAACACCTCGCCGAGATCCTGCGAGAACAGAACAACTGCCTTGCCCGCCGCGAAATGATCCCGCACCCGCGGGTGCACGGCGATCTCGATGAAAGGATATTGCACAGCGGACATGGCAGGCCTTGCACTCGGTGCCGATCTCATTCCGGCACTAGATTAACACATTGTTAGTAACTTCCCAGCCCCGTCCGGTCCACATACCCGCGCGGGGAATCGCCGAACACGGTTAATCAGAAAATGTTTATGTTGCACCGCACAACGATATTGCAATGCAACAATCCATGCGCTATATACGTGTGCATGAGGCCGCCGCACCGGAGGCCAGGTTCGAACAAGGATCAATGAACATGGCTTACAAGACCGAAGACGTATTTTCCTTCGCCGCATTCGACCCGAGCCGTTTTGCGGAAGGTTTCCGCGATATCGCTGAAAAGGGTGCCGCCCAGTCCCGTGAAGCGTTCGGCAAGCTGAAGACGGCCGCTGAAGAAGCGACGAAAACCGTGGAATCCACGATGCAGACGGCTCAGGCCGGTTCGGTCGAACTCGGCCTGAAGGCCATCGACGCGCTGCGCACCAATGCCGATCTGTCGCTGTCCCACATGGAAGCCCTGCTCGGTGTGAAGTCCGTAGCTGAACTGGTCGAACTGCAGACCGGCTTCTTCCGCAAGCAGGCGGAACTGACTGTCGAGCAGGCCAAGGCCATGCAGGAAGCCGCCCGCAAGCTGGCGGAAGAGGTTTCCAAGCCCGGCAAGGAAGCTGCCGAAAAGGTCATGTCGCAGTTCAAGGCCGCCTGATCAGGCGCCTGTCGGCGGACAAACAAGAATGCAGCCGGGCCGCAGCGCCCGGCTTTTTCGTCTTCGCATTTTTTGCGGTGGCGCGGCAATTCGGGGCTTGCAAAACGCAGACAATGCTTTTATGTCACGCCCCAGACGCAGCCGGCCTTGCTGGCGGCGGTGTGCGGTTGTAGCTCAGTTGGTTAGAGCGCAGGTTTGTGGCACCTGAGGTCAGTGGTTCAACTCCACTCAACCGTACCACTTCTTCTCCCCATGATCCCTCGAAACCTTGCTTTTGTCATTGCGCAGCCTCTGCGTGTATGTGCTGTTTTGTTTTTCACTTGCGGCATGTCAAGGCGCAGGGTGCCCGCTCGCTTCTAGCCTGATCCCGCTGTTCTGCTCTGCAACCTGTGCGGTTCATCACCGTTGTCGGGCAGTGGCTGTTGCGCGGGCGTGTGGTCAGGGGACCGTTGCCGACAATGGGAAACGGGGCGACAAGGAGGGCCAGCCAGCATGATCGTGGATGACCAGCAGGAGATCCGGGCCTTCCTGTCCGAGGGCGGTCCGTTCGAGGGCGCCGAACCCGTCACGCTGATCGAGACGCATATCTCTCTGATCGCGCTGGCCGGCAAAAGCGCCTTCAAGCTCAAGCGGGCGGTGAAGCTGCCCTATCTCGACTTCTCCACCCCCGACTTTCGGCTTTTGGCCTGCGAGGCGGAGGTGGCGCTGAACAGTCTGACGGCGCCCGGCCTTTATCGTGGCGTGCATCGCGTCACCCGCGACGAGGCGGGCGCTCTGCGGCTTGGCGGGGAGGGGCGGCTCGTCGATGCGCTGATCGAGATGGCCCGCTTCGATCAGGACCGCCTGTTTGACCGCATGGCGGTGGCTGGGCGGCTGACGCCGGCGTTGATGACGCAGACGGCGCGGATGATTGCCCGCGTCCACCGCACGGCGCCCGTATCCGGCGACGTGGCCGGTACCCGGCGGATCGGCGATGTGCTGTCGATCAACGAGGCGGGCTTTGCCACCAGCCGGGTGTTTTCCGCCGATGAAGTCGAACGTCTCTCGGCCCGTTTCCGCTCTCATCTTCTGCGCCATGCCGACCGCCTCGACCGGCGGGCGGCGGCGGGCAAGGTGCGGCGTTGCCATGGCGATCTGCACCTGCGCAACATCTGCCTGCTCGAGGACGAGCCGCGGCTGTTCGATTGCATCGAATTCAATGCCGAACTGGCAACGACCGACGTTCTCTATGATCTCGCCTTCCTGCTGATGGATCTCTGGCATCGCGGTTTTGCCGATCTCGCCAACCTGACGATGAACCGCTATCTGGACGATGCGGAAGAGGATGACGGCGTCGTGCTTCTGCCCTTCCTGATGGCGATCCGTGCGGCGGTCAGGGCGCATGTCACGGCCACCCAGGTGGCGGAAAGCTGGGGGCCGTCCGAGGCGCTGGTGCGCGAGGCACGCTCCTATTTCGCATTGGCGGATGCCCTGCTGGCCACCGAGCCGCCGCGGCTGGTCGCGATCGGCGGCCTGAGCGGTTCCGGCAAGACGACGGTAGCGGACCGTCTGGCGCCGCGCCTTGGCGTGCCCCCCGGGGCCCGCCTTCTGGAAAGCGACCGCATCCGCAAATCCCTGTTCGATGTGCCGGCCGAAACCCGCCTGCCGCAGGCGGCCTATGCGCCGGACGTGTCGCAGGAGGTCTATCGCGAGATTGCGCTGCGGGCGGGCGTGCTGCTCTCGGCGGGCGCCTGCGTGGTTGCCGATGCCGTGTTCGACAAGCCGGAAAATCGTGCGCGCATGGCAGACGCCGCCCATGCCGCGCAGGCGCGCTTCACCGGCATCTGGCTGGCCGCGGATACGGCGACGCTGCACCGGCGGGTGCGCGAGCGGGCGCCCGGCCCCTCGGATGCCACCGTCGACGTGCTGGCCCGGCAACTGGACCGGCTGCCGCAGGTAACGGACTGGCGGCATCTGAAAGCCGATGAGCCGGTCGAGGTCCTTGTGGAGGCAGCGCTGAAGGGGTGAGCCTTCCGCCCGCACCATGCCCGGCCGTCTGCCTTCTCAGGTGAATATGGAGCGCGCCTCGCCGACCGCTTCCTGCAGGAAGGAGACGACCGCGCGGATGCGCATCAGGTCGCGCAGGCTCTCGTGATAGCTCGTCCAGTAGGCGCGGCGGATGGTGATGTCGGGCAGCACGCGGGCAAGTTCCGGCACGCGGCGGGCGATGTAATCATGCAGGATGCCGATGCCGGCGCCGGTGCGCACCGCTTCCGTCTGGCCGATGGCGCTGGAAATCTCGAAGCTCGCATCCCAGTCGCGCATCACCTCTCCGGTAAAGTTCAGCTGCGGCGAGAAGATCAGGTCCTCCACATAGCCGATGCGGGGATGCAGTCTCAGTTGCTCCAGCGTGGCTGGCTCGCCGTTGCGGGCAAGATAATCGCGCGAGGCATAGAGGCCGAGCGTGTAATCGGTGAGTTTCGAGCAGACGAGGCGCCCCTGCGCGGGCCGCTCCACGGTGATCGCGATATCGGCCTCGCGCTGCGAGAGCGAGAAGGCGCGCGGTACCGGCACCAGCTGGATGCGCAGGTTCGGATGCCGCTGCGTCAACTGGCCAAGCCGTGGCGCGAGGAACGACACGCCAAAACCGTCCGGCGCCCCGATCCGCACCGTGCCTTCGATTGGCGCGTTCACCTGGCCGGTACGTGCCTGCGCCGCCAGCATTTCCGCCTCGATGCGTTCTGCCGATTCCAGAAAGGCATGTCCCTCCGCCGTCAGCTCGCAGCCGTTCGGCTTGCGGATCAAGAGCCGGGTGCGCAAGCTATCTTCCAGCGCATTGATCCGCCGGCCAAGCGTCGCATGGTTCAAGCCCAGGCGCCGCGAAGCCGCCAGCAACTGTCCCTCGCGCGCGACGGCGAGGAAGATGCGCACATTGTCCCAGTCCATCCGCTATTCTCCGCCCTGTCCCTCTTGTCCTCTACCCCGTTTCCCGTCATGGCGGTTGTCATGCGACGACATGGGCATGGCGCTCCCTCCGGGACTTCCCTCGGCCGATGTCCCTGCGCCGGGAAACTCTACGACCGCAGGGCCTGACGGCAACATCAATCCGTCAATGGACATCAATTCATGCACAACGGATGCGTAAATCATCGCGTTGTCTTGTGCAAATTAAAGCGCATACTACGGCCACACAAAACCTGGAGGACACCCATGTACCAGATCGGTCATTTCATCGATGGCAAGCACGTGCCCGGCACGTCCGGCCGCAGCCAGTCCATCTTCAACCCGGCCACCGGCGAAGTGCAGGGCGAGGTTTCGCTGGCCAGCGCCGCCGAACTCAACGCTGCCGTCGAGAGCGCCAAGGCTGCCCAGCCGAAGTGGGCGGCCACCAACCCGCAGCGTCGCGCCCGCGTGTTCATCAAGTTCGTCGAGCTGCTTAACAAGAACATGGACGAACTGGCGCAGATCCTGTCGCGCGAGCATGGCAAGACCATCGAGGATGCCAAGGGCGACATCGTGCGCGGTCTCGAAGTCTGCGAATTCGTGATCGGCATCCCGCATCTGTCGAAGAGCGAGTTCACCGAAGGCGCCGGCCCGAACATCGACATGTATTCGATCCGCCAGCCGGTCGGCATCGGCGCGGGCATTACGCCCTTCAACTTCCCGGCGATGATCCCGATGTGGATGTTTGCGCCGGCGATCGCCTGCGGCAATGCCTTCATCCTGAAGCCGTCCGAGCGCGATCCGTCCGTTCCGATCCGTCTTGCCGAACTGATGATCGAGGCAGGCCTTCCGGCCGGCATCCTCAACGTCGTCAACGGCGACAAGTCGGCTGTCGACGGCCTGCTGACGCATCAGGATATCGGTGCGATCTCCTTCGTCGGCTCGACCCCGATCGCCCGCTACGTCTATGGCACGGCCGCCATGAACGGCAAGCGCGCCCAGTGCTTCGGTGGCGCCAAGAACCACATGATCATCATGCCGGATGCTGATCTCGACCAGGCCGCCAACGCGCTGATGGGCGCCGGCTACGGTTCGGCCGGCGAGCGCTGCATGGCGATCTCCGTTGCCGTCCCGGTCGGCGAGGAAACCGCCAACCGCCTGATCGAAAAGCTCACCCCGATGGTGGAAAGCCTGCGCATCGGCCCCTATACCGACGAGAAGGCCGATATGGGCCCTGTCGTCACCAAGGAAGCGCGCGATCGCATTCTCGGCCTGATTGACAGCGGCGTTGAAGCCGGGGCCAAGCTCGTGGTCGATGGCCGCGATTTCAAGCTGCAGGGCTACGAGAACGGCTATTTCGTCGGCGGCTGCCTGTTCGACAACGTGACGCCGGACATGGACATCTACAAGACGGAAATCTTCGGCCCCGTCCTCTCGGTCGTCCGCGCCAAAAACTACGAGGAAGCCCTCGCGCTGCCGATGAAGCACGAATATGGCAATGGCGTTGCGATCTACACCCGTGACGGCGATGCCGCCCGCGATTTCGCCAGCCGCATCAATATCGGCATGGTGGGCGTCAACGTTCCGATCCCGGTTCCGCTTGCCTATCACTCGTTCGGCGGCTGGAAGGCTTCGTCCTTCGGCGACCTCAACCAGCACGGCACGGATTCCATCAAGTTCTGGACCCGCACCAAGACGGTCACCTCGCGCTGGCCGTCCGGCATCAAGGACGGTGCCGAATTCGTCATGCCGACGATGAAGTAAGCACTGTTCTCTCGACACCTATGCGAAAGGCCGGGTCTTGCGCCCGGCCTTTCCGTTTTTATCTCATGCTGCTGACGCACTTGGCTTACTTCGAGGGGCCTTCATTGAAGCCGACCTTGTCCACCAGTTCGGAGGCGGTCTTGCGGTTCTTGGCGATGTCGATCAGCGGCAGCGTGTCCGGCTTGATCGGGCCGAAGGATTTGACAATCGCCGAGGGTTCGGCGCCTGGCATCACCGGATATTCGAAGACCTGTTCGGCATAGATCTTCTGTGCTTCGCCGGAAGCCAGGAATTCCATCAGCTTCAGCGCGTTCTCCTTGTTCGGCGCATTCCTGGCCAGCGCCATGCCGGAAATGTTGACATGCGTGCCGCGATCGGCAGCGTTCGGGAAGAGAACCTTGATGGACTTCGCCCATTCCTTCTCTTCCGGTGCCTGATCGTTGGTCATCATCAGGCCGACATAATAGGTGTTGCCAAGCGCGATGTCGCATTCACCGGCCATGATGGACTTGGCCTGGCTGCGGTCGTTGCCGTCGGGCTTGCGGGCCAGATTGTTCTTCAGGCCCGTCAGCCACTTTTCCGTATAGTCTGCGCCATGATGGGCGACCATCGAGGCAAACAGCGCGACATTATAGGCATGCTGGCCGTCACGGAGGCAGATCTTGCCCTTCCACTTCGGATCGGCCAGTTCCTCATAGGTGATGTCGTTCTGCGCGACGCGATCCTTGGAGGCATAGACCACGCGACCGCGGGTCGTGAGGCCGAACCAGTCGCCATCGGGATCGCGGTAGGAGGACGGAATGTCCTTGTTGATCGTCGCATTGCCGGTCACCGGCTGCACGACGCCGCCTTCCTTGGCCTCCATCAGGCGGGCAATATCCACCGTCAGGATGATATCGGCCGGTGAATTGGCGCCTTCGGCCTTGATTCGCTCCACCAGCCCCTTGTCGAGGAACAGCACGTTGGTGTCGATGCCCGTTTCCTTGGTGAAGGCGTCGAGAAGGGGCTGGATGAGTTCCGGCTGGCGATAGGAATAGATGTTCACTTCGCCGGCGGCATCAGCGCCGGAAACACCGGCCATCAACATTGTGAAAGCGGCAACAGAAGCGGCGAGATAGGGTTTCATCCATAAACCTCCCATTTTTCGGATTATCTTGAAATCCGAATTCATGATTTAATCTGCAGGGTCAATTCACAGGAATGTGAAAAGACGATAAGGTGAGAAAAATATGCATATTTGGAATTGTTCAAAAGTGGCAGAGGGCTTATATAACGCTTAGGCTTGAAGCAGGGAGAATGGCATGCGTTTGACGAAACAGACCAATTACGCGGTGCGCATGCTGATGTACTGCGCTGCCAATGATGGTCACCTCAGCCGGATCCCCGAGATTGCCAGGGCCTACGGCGTCTCCGAACTCTTCCTTTTCAAGATCCTGCAGCCGCTGACCAGGGCTGGACTGGTCGAAACCCTGCGCGGCCGCAATGGCGGCATCCGTCTGGGGCGAGCCGCCGACAAGATTACCCTGTTCGACGTCGTCAAGGTGACCGAAGACAGCTTTGCCATGGCGGAATGTTTCGAGGATGGCGCGGTGGAATGTCCCCTGGTGGATAGCTGTGGCCTCAACTCGGCTCTGCGCAAGGCTCTCGGCGCCTTTTTCGATGTGCTGGCGGAGTATACGATCGATGATCTCGTCAAGGCGCGGCCGCAGATCAACTTTCTGCTCGGCCTGGATGTGCCCGCCAAGCCGGTGGCCGCACCGGCAGCCTGAAGCGTATACCGGCCGCGCCTGCCTCCCGCAGGGGCGACATCGTAAGAATACCAGTCCGGTGCGCCGGATACCGTCGTCTCTAGGGAACTGCCGCGCCTGATAACGGCGCGGTTTTCTTGTCATTATTGCTTTTATTCAATGTATTTCAACGCGCTTATTCCCTTCGGCCAGACGCTTGCACTTGGATCGCTCGGCGCGGCGGTGATGAGCCTTCTGTCCGTGCCGGCGCCTTTCCTGATCGGTCCTGCCCTTTTCGTCACGTTTGGCAGTCTGGCCGGTCTCTCCGTCGCCGTCCCGCATCCGGTGCGCAATCTGTGTTTTCTCGTCGTTGGCCTGTCGATGGGCTCGAGTGTGACGCCGGAGGTTGTGCAGGCGGCGCGCGCCTGGCCCGTCAGCTTCGTGATGGTGCTGGTCACGTCCATCATCCTTCTGTGGTCCGCCTGGCTGATGCTGCAGCGCCTTTTCCGCTATGATCGGCTGACGGCGCTCCTGGCTGCGTGCCCGGGACATCTGAGCTATGTGCTCAGCCTTGCCGCGGAGACGCGCGGTGACCTCGCCAGCATCAGCATCATCCAGAGCGTACGGGTTCTGGCGCTCACGCTCTTCGTGCCGGTGATCGTGGAGTTTTCCGGTGCGACCGGTACCGGCACGGTGACGCTGCCCGAGGCGACCGGCCTTGTGCCGCTTGCTGCCATGGGCCTGCTGGCCGCAGCTCTCGGCATGCTGCTGCTGCGTCTCAAGGTGCCGGCCGCGCTCCTCGTCGGCGGCATGGGTGTCTCCATCCTCGCGCATCTCGGCGGTTTCGTGCATGGCAGCATTCCGCTCTGGCTGCAGGTCCCGGTCTATGTCGTGCTCGGCGGCATGATCGGCACCCGCTTCTCCGGCGTCAGACTGAAGGACCTGCGCAATGCCTTTGCCGCAGGTATTTCGGTGACAATACTTGTCGGGTTCATCTCGGCGGTCATTGCTGGCGGCATTTCCCGGCTTCTTGGCGTGCCGCTCGGGGCGGCCCTGATTGCCTTTGCTCCCGGCGGTCTTGAGACCATGGCCGCCATGGCCGTGATCATGCATGCGGATCCGGCCTATGTTGGTACGCACCACATTCTCAGATTGCTGTTTCTGTCGGTGCTGATGCCCTTCATTTTGTCCAAATTCAGATCACTATAAATTTTCACCCATGACAATGCAGGCGGATAAAGCCGATATCCTGGCCTAATTTTCGTTGAACTAATGTAGATCATGAAGTATTAAGAATTATGCCCGGAGTTGAGAAGGGCGCTAGACAGACTTGAAGACTGATGGATAACCTAGACTATGTACAAGTTCATCAGTGAAAAGTTGTAGTCGGATTGTTTGGCTCTCGAGGGGCCTCTCAACAGTCATACTTTTTACTAAAGGTGTGGCGATTAATCAGGATTTTGGGGTGCCGGGCGGGCGCTTCAAGATGCATGCGGCTTTGTGCCTTGTCGCATTTTGGTGCGATCTGGCGCGGAAACGGAAGCCTCCGGCGGGCGGGGAGGGGTCTTCGGACCCGATCTCCGCCGCGGAGAGCGGCCCACACCGGTGACGGTGCGGGAGATGCGGCCCCAGGGTCGAGGGAGATGGCGGGACGGCGCGGGGCTGTCCGGTCTTGCGAGGAGAGGTTCCGTGTGGTTTTCCACCGGAACCCTGAACAGAAGCGGGCGCCAGAGGCGCCGAGTGGCCCGGGGAAGGGACACGCATCAGAAGGGGGAATACGATGGATGGTTTGAGGTTCGAAATGCCAGATGCCAACAAGGTTGCCACCCGGCCGGTGCTGCGGCGCATTCCCAAACAGGAGCGCAGTCGCGAGCGTATCGATGAAATTCTGAAGGTGGCGATGGATCTCATCGGCCAGAAGGGCATCGATGCCGTGACGATGAAGGAAATTGCGGCTCTGTCCGGCGGTCCGATTGCCTCGGTCTACCAGTATTTCCCGAACAAGTCGGCCATCATCGCCATGCTCTATGAGCGGTATGTGGCCAATATCACGCAATTCATGCAGGCGGGGCTGGCCGATATCCGGGTCGCTGATGACCTCTACCGCGCCACCGATGCGCTGATCGATCTCTATTGCCTCTACGTCCACAGCAATCCGCAGATCCAGGATCTGGTGAATGCCATCCAGGCGGACAAGATGCTGGCCGACATGGACCTCACCGAAACCCGGCGGCTGGCCGGCATGTTTGCCATGGCCACCGAACAGTTCATCGATGAGAGCCTGCACGAGCAGTATTACCGCACCACCTTCATGATGTGCCATCTGACGGTGAGCATCGTGCGATTGACGCTGAAGACGCCGGCAGACGAGGCCAAGCATATCCTCGAGGACTTCAAGCGATCCACGCGTGACCAGGTGCGGGTGTTCCTGGAAGCAAGCCAGCGGCCGGCGCACTGATGGACGGCAATGTCAGGGCTCGATGAAACATCGCCCGCCCGAACGGACAACGGAAATACAGAATACAGAATGATGCAGCTTGACGGTCGCCGCGGCGGACGACCGTCAAGGTGAGCGCGACCGGCTACAACCCCAGCCGGTCGCGCAAACCGTACCACCAGGCTCCGAGCACGGTCAGCGGCACCCGGAAGGTCTTGCCGCCCGGGAAGGGCAGGTTCGGCAACGAACTCCACACGTCGAAGCGCTCCGCATGGCCGGCCACCGCTTCGCCGAGGATCTTTCCCAGAAGATGCGTCGTCGTCACGCCATGGCCACTGTCGCCATGCGAGAAATAGACGTTCGGGCCAAGGCGCCCCATATGCGGGATGCGCGTCAGCGTCAGGGCAAAATTGCCGCTCCACGCAAAATCGATCTTCACGCCGGCCAGCGCCGGAAACGTCTTCACCATGTTCGGGCGGATCACCGCCACGATGTCCTTCGGGTCGCGCCCGCCATAGCCGATGCCGCCGCCATAGAGGATGCGGTTGTCGGCGGTCCGGCGGTAGTAATCGAGAATGTAATTGGCATCCTCCACGCAGTAATTGGCCGGCAGCAGCGCTTCGGCCAGATCCGCCGGCAGAGGCTCCGTCGTCAGCACCTGGCTGGAGACGGGCATCATGCGTCCGCTGATCGCCGGAAACTGCGGGGCCAGATAGGCATTGCCGCAGATCAGCACGTAACGTGCCCGGACGGCGCCCTTTTGCGTGCGCACGGTCTGCGTCGCCCCTTCCTCCAGCGCGGTGGCGCGCGAGCCTTCGAAAATCCGGCCGCCCAGGCCTTCCACGGCCGCAGCCTCGCCCAGCACCAGATTGAGCGGATGGATATGGCCGCCCAGTCGGTCGATCATGCCACCGGCATAGCGATCGGTGCGGACATAGGTTCCCACCTCCGTGCGCGTGACCATCTCCAGGCCGGGATGGCCGTGTTTTTCCCAATCCCGCTTGTGGGCTTCCATGTCACGCATCTGCTTGTCGGTGAAGGCGGCGAAGAAACCGCCGTCGACAAGATCGCAGGCAATGCCGTAACGGCCGACCCGCTCGCGGATGATGGCGGCGCCTTCCAGCGACATGCGCCCGAGGGCTGCGGCCTTCTCGGTGCCGTAGCGGCCGGCGATGGTGGCGAGGTCGCGGCTGTAGCCATTGACGATCTGGCCGCCATTGCGGCCGGAGGCGCCGAAACCGATGCGCTCCGCCTCCAGCACCACCACCGAATAGCCGCGCTCGCACAGGTCCAGGGCCGCGGAAATCCCGGTGAAGCCGGCGCCGATGATGCAGATATCGGCCTCCACCTCGCCCTCCAGCACAGGGCGGATGCGCGTGTCATTGGCGGAGGCGGCATACCAGGAGGCGGTGTGGCCGGGATTGGCGCTCTGCATGGGGTTCGTCTCCGTCACAGGGGGAAGCGTTCGGGGCGCCAGGCCCGCGCATCGAGGAATGGGGTCTCGCCGCAGATCTGCTCGGCGATCAGACGGCCGGTGACCGGCCCCAGCGTCAGGCCGTGATGGGCATGGCCGAAGGCGAACCAGAGGCCCTGGTGGCGCGGCGCCTTGCCGATCACCGGCATCATGTCCGGCGTGCAGGGGCGGGCGCCCATCCAGGGTTCGGCATCGAGCCGCTCGCCGAGCGGGAAGATGTTGCGGGCCACGGCTTCGGCGCGCTCCAATTGCACCGGCGTCTTCGGCGCATCGCGCAGGGCAAATTCGGCGCCGGTCGTCAGGCGGATGCCCCTGTCCATCGGCGCGAGGAAATAGCCGCGCTCGCTGTCGGCGGTCCAGCCGTTCAGGAGCTTGTTGTCCTTGATGCCGTAATGCATGTGATAGCCGCGCTTGACGCCGAGCAGGAAGCGATAGCCGAGCGGCGCCGTCACCGTGTCGGACCAGGGGCCGAGGGCCACGACCACATCCTTGCCCTCGACGGGGCCGTCTGAGGTACTCACCCGCCAGCCCGTGCCGGTCGCTGCAAGGGTCGTGGCATCGCCGCGGACGATTCGGCCGCCGAGCCTTTGCAGGAGACCGGCATAGGCGAGCGTCAGCGCATGCGGATCGGTGACCGACCAGGGATCTGTCCAGGTCAGCGCCCCGACGAAATCGCTGCTCAGATGCGGTTCCTTCGCGGCAAGCCCCGCCGCATCGAGCGCCTGGAAGCCAAGGCCGTAATCGCGCTTCAGCCGCTCGGCCTCGGTGATCTCCGCATCGCGTTTTGCCGCCGTGCGGAAAGCCTGCGTCCAGCCCTGCTTGCGGATCAGATGGCCGGCATCGGCGGCCTGGATCAGATCGTCATGTTCGCGCACCGAGTGTTCGATCAGCGGCGCATAGGCCCGCGCAATCGCGGCATGGCGGGCGGGATGCGAATTCCACCAGTAGCTGGCAAGGAAACGGGCGACGGAGGGAAGCGCGCCAGCATGGTAATGCGCATCGACACGGTTGTTCATGGCATAGCGCAGCAGCATCGAAATGCCCTGCGGAAAGCCGTAGGGCACCACGCCTTCGCGCTGGATGAGGCCGGCATTGCCGAAGGAGGTTTCCTCGCCAGGCCCGCGCCGGTCCACCAGCACCACGCTCTTGCCGCGGCGGGCAAGATGCACGGCTGCGGAAACCCCGATAATGCCCGCTCCGAGAACGATTGCGTCTGCCGTCATGATGTCTGCCTTGCCCCTTGGTCCATCGCTTTTTGCCTGACCATGCCTCTCGGCACTGCCTCGCGCAAACGAAAACTGTGGTCCACCCGTCACGCAAGGGCGGCTCAAGACTGGGCGGCTAGACCGGATCGATGAGGGGCCTTGCGTGTGCGCTCCTCGCCACCGTTTCGTCTGGCAGGAAGAGGGCCGCCCCATGAATTTCCATGATTATGATCTCATCATCGTCGGTGCCGGTTTCTTCGGGGCAACGGTGGCGGAGCGGGCGGCCAATCAGCTCGGCAAGCGGGTGCTGATCATCGACCGCCGTTCCCATATCGGCGGCAATGCCTATAGCGAAAACGACCGGCAGACAGGCATCGAGGTGCACAAGTATGGCGCTCACCTGTTCCACACGCCGAACAGGACGGTGTGGGATTATCTGTCCCGCTTCACCCGCTTCACCGATTATCGCCACCGCGTCTTCACCAGCTATCGCAACCAGGTCTTTGCCATGCCGATCAATCTCGGCACGATCTGCCAGTTCTTCGGCCGGCAGTTTTCGCCGGATGAGGCGCGGGCGCTGATCGCCGCGCAGGCGGCTGAGCTGGAGGGCAGGGTGCCGCGCAATCTCGAGGAAAAGGCCATCTCGCTGATCGGCCGTCCGCTCTACGAGGCCTTCATTCGCGGCTATACCGCCAAGCAGTGGCAGACCGATCCGCGCGACCTGCCGGAATCGATCATCACGCGGCTGCCCGTGCGCTACAATTTCGACAACCGCTACTTCAACGATCCTTACGAAGGCCTGCCGGTGGATGGCTATACGGCGATCTTTAAGCGGATGCTCGACAATCCGCTGATCGACGTGCAGCTTGCCACCGATTACTTTGCGGTGCGCCAGGCGATCCCCTCCGACAAGACGGTGGTCTATACGGGCCCGATCGACCGCTATTTCGACTATCGCGCCGGCGAGCTGAAATGGCGCACCATCGACTTTCAGGAGGAGGTGCTGCCGGTCGGCGATTTCCAGGGCACGGCGGTGATGAACTATGCCGACGAGGATGTGCCCTATACCCGCATCCTCGAATTCCGGCATTTCAACCCGGAACGCGACTATCCCGCCGACCGCACGGTGATCGTGCGCGAATATTCCCGCTTCGCTACCCGCGCCGACGAACCCTATTATCCCGTCGATACGCTGGAGGACCGGCGTACCTATCTCGCCTATCGCAAGCTGGCGGAAGAGGAGACGGGGGTGATCTTCGGCGGCCGCCTCGGCACCTATCGCTATCTCGACATGCATCAGGCCATCGGCGCGGCGCTGAAGAGTTTCGAGACGGAAGTCTCGCCGCGGCTGATCGGAGCCGAGCGGGCGGCCTGATCGCTGGACAGCAGGACGCGCCCGCCAGAGGCCTCCCAGGAAAAAAGGAACTTCTCTCACCTCCTACGGTTGGGCTGCCGGTCCAACCTCAAGGAGAGAGACATGTTCTATACGGATGGCAAGCTTCAATATCCGGTTCGGGTGGAGAAGGCAGATCCCCTGTTCGCGCGGGCCCTGCAGCAGGCGATCGGCGGCATCGAGGGCGAGATCCGCGTCGCCATGCAGTATTTCTTTCAGGCCTGCGGCGCGCGTGGCAACAGCAAGTTCCGCGACATGCTGATGAACACGGCCACGGAAGAGCTCGGCCATATCGAAATGCTGGCAACCGCCGTCGCGCTCAATCTGGAAGGCGCGCCGCTGTCGGAAAAGGAGGCCGTTGCGGCCGATCCGGTCTCCAGCATGGTGCTCGGCGGTATCAACATGAAGAACATCCTGTCGTCCGGCCTGTCGGCCATGCCGGTCGATAGCGACGGCGTGCCGTTCGACATGTCGCATGTCTATGCCAGCGGCAATATCGCCGCCGACATGACCGCCAATGTCGCCGCCGAAGCGACCGGCCGCACGCTCGCCGTGCGTCTCTACAACATGACCAATGATGCCGGCATGAAGGACATGCTCTCCTTCCTGATCGCCCGCGACACCATGCACCAGAACCAGTGGCTGGCGGCGCTGGAGGAACTGGGCGGTCCCCAGGGCGTGTTCCCCATCCCCAACAGCTTTCCGCAGGATCTGGAAAACCAGGAGTTCTCCTATGCCTTCCTCGGCTTCCAGGAGGCCGGTGTCGAGCCGCTTGCCGGCCGCTGGTCGGAAGGGGAATCCATCGATGGCAAGGGCCGGTTCGCCGCCATGCCGATGAAGCCGCTTGGCCAGAAGCCGGATCTCGGCCCGGCACGCCCGGATAGCGGCGCCCAGACCGAACAGATGTGACGTCTGCCCGCCGGCGGCCCCGCGCCGCCGGCATCCTTTCCGGAAACCTGCCGACGCGATCGGAGATCATCGCATGACACGAAACCGCTGGATCATCCTCGCTGCCCTCGTGCTGCTCGCCCTCATCGCGGTGCTGGCCTCGCGGCCCGCCACGCAGACGGCGGCGGATGCGCCCGGTCAGCCGAACCCGCACGCCATCACACAATAGGGGCACCCGCAGATGGAGCGCGCATTGCCTTCCGGTGGCGCGCGCCCGTCCCACGCGTCAACATCCCCCACGGCAAAAGCCTGCGGAGGGCCTGAAAAAGGCGGGAGGGGCGACGAACGGGCTGGCGGCGCCTGCGGACGAATCAGTCCAGCTGCTGCGCCAGTTGCGCACGCGCGCGATTGACGCGGCTCTTGATCGTGCCGACCGGGCAGCCGTACCGTTCGGCCGCCACCTCGTAGCTCTGGCCCTGGATCAGGATGATGTCGACCGCGTCGCGGTAATGCCGGGGAAGATCGAGGAAGGCCCGGTGGAATTCCTGGGCGCGTACCGCCCATTCTTGCGGCGCATTCACCGTCGGCCGCGCCGAGGCGCAATCATCGAGCCCGACGATCTCTCGCTTGGCAAGCCCGAAGCGGGTGCAGAAGGTGTTGCGAAGGATGGTGAAGAGCCAGGATTTGAGGCTGGTTCCCTCCTGGAACTTGTCGAGATTGGCAAGCGCGCGCATCAGCGTCTCCTGCACCAGATCGTCAACATTGCTGGGGCTGCGGTCGAGCCGCCGGGCGAAGGATCGCAGGGCGGGAATGAGTTCGAGCATTTCCGCGCGGACGCGATCGCTTGCGTGATCAGTCGTCATGGTGTCGCCTTCCTTTTAACGTGCAGGACAACATTCCTGCACGTGGTTGGTTCCGTTTTCTCGGCGAAAACCGTTGGACCTCAGGGCGAAGCGCAATCTTCTTCCCACCCGGTGGCCGCAAGGCTTGCGTCTGCGTGATCGATGAGGCGATAACCCCCTGGAAATTTCAGCGCGAATCGCACAGTCCCGCCTCCGGCTGCCGCCGGTGGCGGGCAAGTGAATACAGACGGAAAGCGTAGATCCCCATGACGGACAGCCTGCCGCATGCAAACCCGTTCGAGGCGCGTGCACGGGTTGCCATCGATATTGCCCGTCAGGTCGGGCGATGGGCGGCGCGCCATCGGGCCGAGAACGATCCGCTGTCGCTGTCTGTGGAGAACAAGGGGCCGCAGGATTTCGTGACGGCGGTGGATCGCCGCGCTGAGGCGGAAATTCGCGCCTCGCTGGTCGGTGCGTTCGCTGGTGATGGCTTCCTGGGCGAGGAGGGCGGCACTGAGGCGGGCAGCGGCGGCATGTGGGTGGTCGATCCGATCGACGGCACCACCAATTATATTCGCGGTTTCCGTCACTGGGGCGTGTCGATTGCCTATGTCGAGGCCGATGCGATCTGTCTCGGGGTGATCTATGATGCTACGCAGGACTGTGTTTTTCATGCGATTGCGGGTGCGGGTGCTTTCAAAGAGGGAGCGCCGATCCGGGCCGCAGCCACGCGGGATCCCACTGCGGCCATGGCGATGATCGGCCACAGCCGGCGCACAAGCTTCGAGGATTATCTGGCCATCTCGCGCCGATTGCACGACCTCGGTGTCGATTACCGGCGTATGGGTGCGGCTGCGATCGGTCTTGTCCGGGTCGCCGAAGGCGTCGCTGATCTCTATTACGAGCGCCACCTGAACAGCTGGGACATGCTGGCCGGGGCGCTGATTGCCCGCGAGGCCGGTGCCCATATGGCGATGGCACCCGTTCCAAGCCTTCTGGCGCAGGGCGGTGGCATCGTGGCGTGTGCGCCCGGCCTCACGGACTGCTTCTCCTTCCTCACCTGAGCCCCTCTCCGACGGCGAAAAAATCCTCAAGGTTCCCGTCTGTCATCTGTCTGTTAGAAACAGGTCCTAAGACACTCTCCAGTAGCTGCACAGCTGTGCAAGGAGAGTGCGAACATGAGCGGATCGGGTTATCTGGAGCTGAACGGCATTGCGTCCCGATACGGCGCAACGCAGGTGCTCAAGGATATCAATCTGTCGATCCGTGCCGGTGAATTCGTGGCGCTGCTTGGCTCGTCCGGCTGCGGCAAGACCACGCTGTTGCGCACCCTTGCCGGCTTCAACGCGCCCTCGTCGGGCAGTGTGCACATCGGTGCACGCGATATCACCCATCTGCCGCCGGACAAGCGCGGCATGGCGCTGGTTTTCCAGTCCTATGCGCTGTGGCCGCACATGACGGTGGACGAAAACATTGCCTATGGCCTGAAGCTGAAGGGGGTGCCGCGCGCCGACATCGCGGCGAAGGTGTCGGCCATGCAGTCGCTGCTCGGCCTTCAGGGGCTGGGTGGCCGCAAGCCGCAGGCACTGTCCGGTGGGCAGCGGCAGCGCGTGGCGCTGGGTCGTGCCCTCGTCATCGATCCGGAGATCCTGCTGCTTGATGAGCCCTTGTCCAACCTCGATGCGCGCATCCGCCTGACGGTGCGCCATGAACTGCGGGCCCTGCAGCAGCGGCTTGGCATCACCGCGATCCACGTCACCCATGACCGCGAGGAAGCCATGGTGATGGCGGACCGCATCGTCATTCTGGATGCCGGCCGTATTGCCCAGCAGGGGAGGCCCGAAGAGGTCTACAACCGTCCGGCCTCGCCCTTCGTCGCCGCCTTCATGGGCGCCGAAAATCTGCTGAAGCTCGACGGCTTCGTCGTCGGGGATCGCTTCGTGCTCTCGCCTGGCGCCGTCCATGCCGCCGGTGGTGTGCCGCTTGACGGACGCTCGCTCGCGTCCGGCGCCGTCGAGGCCCGGTTCCGGCCGGAAGCGGCACGCATTCTTGCCACGCTCGATACCGCCACGCCCGAAGACGGCATGACCTTCCGGGGCGAGGTTCTGGCGGTCACCTATCCCGGCGGCCACTGGCGCCATGTGGTGCGCACCGGCGCCCATGAGATTCTGGCCGATGCGCCGCGTGCCTGCCAGCCGGGCGAGCGCGTGGCCGTGCATGTGGGGGCCGATGCGCTCTTCCTGTTCAATTTGGCGGAGCCTGCCTCCGCCTCCTCCCTTCCCGCCTCTCGGGCGTGAAAACCGATGCCTGACTTCCTTTCCCGACACATCCGGAGAAGACCCATGAAGACATTGTCCTACGCCGCCTTCGCCGCAGCCCTCGTTGCCATGCCCGTGCATGCCGAGGAACTGACGGTCGCCACCGCGGGCGACCAGAACATGGTTGACTACATCAACCAGTATCTCGGCCCGCTGTTCGAGAAGACCTATCCGGGCAACACGGTACGCGCCGTCGGCACCGGCCCCGGCGATGCCGGCTCGCAGAAGATCCTCGAGCGCTTCGATGCGCAGGCTGGCGCAAAAGCCGACAAGTGGGATACCGACGTTGCCGTCGTCCACGAGAAGTTCGTCGGCCCGATGGTCACCAAGGGCTATCTCGCCAAGTATCGCGGCGACATCGACACCGGCAAGCTGGTGACGCGCGACAACGCGAAGATGGCGCTCGGCACCAATGTCGACGGCTATGTCATGCCGATGTTCAACAGCCAGACGGCCGTTGCCTACAACCCGACGCTCGTCGCCAATCCGCCGAAGAGCTATGCCGAAATCGTCGAATGGGCGAAGGCCCATCCGAAGCAGTTCGGCTATAACGGCATCAAGGGTGGCGCGTCCGGCGTCAGCTTCGTCATGGGCTGGATCTATGCCTTCGGCGAGGGCGATGCCACCACGCTGATGAACGGCCCCTTCAAGGAAGAGGACACCAAGAAGTGGGACAAGGCGCTGAAGAGCCTTGCCGACTTCACCACCAATGCGACGCTGACCCCAGGCAATGCCGGTACGCTCGATCTTCTGTCGCGCGGCGAAATCGCCATGGGTCCGGTCTGGGTCGACATGTTCTACAGCTGGAAGGCCGATGGCCGCCTGCCGCCGGACATGAAGCTCTTTCTGCCGGCACCGGGCATGCCGGGCCAGCCCATGCACTACGTGATCCCGGAAAAGACCGCCCACAAGGATCTGGCCGAGAAGTTCGTGGCACTCGCCACCAGCCCGAAGGTGCAGGCCGAAGGCATCGTGAAGCGCTTCAACTGGTATCCGGGCATCGACGCCCAGCACGTCAAGGCCGAGCTGGACGGCGCCACCTGGAACAAGCTGTTCGTCGACATCTCGCCGGAAGATCTCGCCTCCAAGGGCAAGCCCTTCCCGATCGCGCCCTACAACAACGCGATCCTGGAAGCCTATGAGAAGTCGGTGAAGTAAGCTTTTCCGGTTCGCTAAAGACCCCCTCCGGCCCGCCGGCCGGAGGGGGATGACCGGCGGCCGGTGCTGCCGCGTTCGAAAAGTTCGACCAACCATCTGCGACGGGATCCCCATGCCCAGACGTCTCCTCGGCCTTCTGCTCGTCATGCCGGCGCTTGCGGTCATTGCGCTGCTGTTCATCCTGCCGCTTGTCATGTCGGCCGTCGGCGCCTTTCAGCTGAATGGCGGCTGGGGACTGGGAAACTTTGCCAAGGCCTTTGATCTCTATCTGAACGACATCCTGTTCAGCGTCGGCATCGTCAGCCTCTCCACGGCACTGATCGGGTTCGGCGCGATCGCGATCGGCGGCTATCTGACGCTCGGCGCCCATCCTGTGGCCGTGACGATCCTGCGCTGGCTCTATCGCTGGCCGATGTTCATTCCCTTCATCGTCGTTGGCCAGATCCTGCGAACCTTTCTCGCCAAGAACGGCATGATGAACAATACTGCGATCAGCCTTGGCCTGATGACGCCGATCGATGCGATGAGTTTTCTCGACTGGCGCGGCATCGTGATCGCCTTCGTCTGGAAGCAGACGCCCTTCGTCGCCCTCTTGGTGGCCGGCGCCATGGCCTCGGTCAATCGCGAGGGCATCGAGGCGGCCGTCAATCTCGGCGCGTCGCGGCTGCGCGTGCTGGTCGAGATCATCGTGCCGCAGGTCACCGCGACGCTTGCTGTCGGCCTGATCCTCTCCTTCGTCACCATGATGTCGGTTCTCTCGGTGCCGCTGATGATCAATGCCCAGTCGCCCACCATGCTGACCGCTGACATTGCGTTCCGCGTCAACGCCTATGGCGATTACGGCGTGGCCAATGCGCTTGGCCTCATTTCGCTGGTGCTCGCCTCGTCGGTCGCCTGGATCTATCTCCGGATCAGCCTCAAGGAGCGCGCGTGATGGCGGGCCTGCGTTTGAACCTTTCCGTTCTCTGGTGGCTGCCGCGCGGCCTGATCTTCGGCCTGATGGCGTTTTTCATCTTCGGGCCGCTGTTCAACATGGCTTTATGGACCGTCACGGAGAAGTGGTATTTTCCGCATGCGCTGCCGCTGGAATACGGTTTCTCCGCCTGGGCGCGTGTGTTTGCGCCGCGCGGCGGCGCGCTGCAATCGCTCGGCAATTCGCTGACCGTGGCGGTGCTGACGGTGATCGTCTCGCTCGCCTTCGCCATTCCCGCCGGCTATGCGCTGGCGCGACTGAAGCTGCCGCTGCGCAGCCTCATCCTGCTCGCCTTCCTCATCCCGCAGGCTTTTCCGAACCTCACCGTCTACGTCAACGTGGCGCGGCTTTTCTATGAAATCCACCTCAACGGCACGATTGCAGGCGTGGTTCTGGTGCATGTCTCGCACGGCCTTGTCTATGCGGTGTGGATTGCCACCGCCGCCTTCTCGGCGATCGATGTGGAACTGGAACAGGCGGCCCGCAGCCTGGGCGCCGGTGCCATGCGCACCTTCCGCGACATCACCTTGCCGCTTGCCGCACCCGGCCTGATGGCGAGCGCGATCTTCGTGTTTCTCGAATCCCTGGACGAATTCACCGGCAGCTATTTCGTCGGCGCGCCGGATGTGAACATGCTGCCGCTGCTGCTTTACACGGCAGGCTCCGGCGGCAACTATCAGGTTGCATCCATCACGGCGCTGCTGCTTCTGGTGCCATCCCTGATCTTCATGCTGATCGTCGAGCGCTTCCTGAAGGCCGACGTTCTCTCTCGTGTCGGACGGTGAGGCTTGCGATGAAAGACGGAAAGACCCCTTCCAACCGAATGCGCTTCGTGAGCGCCGAACAGGTGGCCCGCCGCGCCGGCGTGTCGCGCTCGGCGGTGTCGCGCACCTTCACGCCCGGTGCGAGCGTCGCCCCCGCCACCCGTGAAAAGGTGCTGCGGGCGGCCGAGGAGCTCGGCTACCACGTCAACGATCTGGCGCGCGGCGTGTTGAACAACCAGAGCCGGCTGGTCGGCATTGTGGCAACCAAGCCGGAGGTGGGTTTTCGCGCCTATCTGACCGCAGCGCTTGCCAAGGCGCTGATCCGCCGCGGCAGCGTGCCGATCCTCATCAATACCGGGCAGACGGAAGAGGAATTGCTGGCCGCCCAGAAGACGCTGATCGGCCACCGGGCCGAAGCGACCATCATTCTGTCCGGCTCGCCGCCCGCCAGTTTCTTCGAGCTTGCCAAGCGCAACGGACAGCCGGTGGTGATGATCGGCCGTTCGGAACCGGATGCCGACCATGTGCATGCCGGCAATGCGGAAGCCTCCATCGAAGCGGCGCGTCTGTTGATCCGTGCCGGACGGCGGCGGCTTGCCTTTGCCGGATCGCATTCGGCGACCCCGTCGATCCTCGAGCGGCAGATCGCCTTCGTGGCGGAGGTCGAATATCACGGTCAGAGCGTTGCGATCGCCCACGGGGCCGATTCCGATTACGAAGGCGGCGTGATGGCGGGCCGGGCCCTTCTGGCGGAAAGCGAGCGGCCGGATGCGGTCTTCTGCGCCAACGATCTGATCGCCTTCGGGGTGATGGACGTGGTGCGGCGGGAGGGCAATCTCCGCATTCCCGAGGATCTCGCCGTCATCGGCTTCGATGACGTGCCGCAGGCCGCCTGGCTGAATTACGGCCTGACCACCTTCCGGCAGGACCCCGTCGTGATGGCGCAGCGCGCCGTCGATCTCCTGGAGCGACGCCTGGCCGATCCGGATGGCGAGCCGGGGCGCGAGCGGGTGGTGCCGGAAATCGTGGTGCGGGAGAGTTTCGTGCCGCAGCCCTGATCGATCGCCGCATCAGGCTCTTTGCCATTGAAATGGGGGAACATCCTCCCCTCCTTGCGGGTTCGCCTCGCAAAGGAGGTGACCCATGCCGCATCACAGGACAAATCGGACGGGAGAGGCCGCCCGCGTCCGGCGCAACCTGCCGCGCCCGGGAAAAGGCCGCTTCCGTGCCGTATTCGTAGCCCTTGCCGCAGCGCTGTGTCTCTTCGGTTCGATGGCCGCGGCGCAGCAGACGAAGGATGCCACAGGCCACGGTGATTGTACGGCGCCGGCCCCCGCCGCACCGAACGGGCAAGGCTCCGATGCCGGTGGACGAAACTCTCTCTCCGACTGCAACGGCGTGCTGACGCCGCCTCCCGTTGGAGATAAGGACATCGTGACGCCCGCGCCGCCGGTTGGCGATACGCCCGTCATCCGCCCGAATGCGGTGCCCTCTCAGCCGGCATCGCCCGGTGATAACGGCTCCCGACAGGGGGGATGAGAAGCGGTCTGACCGATCGTGGCTGCGCGAAGCCTTCGCTGAAGCTGTCTTCGAGCGGATCGGCGGCGGCATGTTCATTCGCAGTTCGGGCTGTGCCGATCTCGGCGTCAGTCAGGCCGTTTACGGCGGCCCGCGGCGGGCTTTGGCGCAGGTTCTGCATCGGCCTGTTGTTCCAGCCGGAGCGCTTTCAGCTTTTCGGTCTTCTTCAGTCTGGCCTCGGCCTCGGCGGAAATGATCGCCCGGGCGGACTGGTCTGTGGCAGCGGCGCGGTCACGCGCCGATGGTCTGCTGCGGGTTTCCCTTGCGTCATCCGGCATGGTTCTGCCCTTTGCTGTTGGGAGGAGGGGCCGCGTGACTGCCTGTGCAGTCACTTCCGGCGCGGCGCGCCGTTGCGGGAGAGGGCGTTTCCTGCCCGATGGGGCGGAAACGCTCTGGAACGGCTGATCAGCCGCGACCGCGGGGAGCGGCCTTCTTCGGCGCGGGCAGCAGGCCCTCGCGCTGCATCTTCTTGCGGGCCAGCTTGCGCTGGCGACGAATGGCTTCCGACTTTTCGCGGGCGCGACGCTCGGAGGGCTTTTCGTAGGCGCTGCGCGCCTTCATTTCGCGGAAAACGCCTTCCCGCTGCAACTTCTTCTTCAGCACCCGAAGGGCCTGGTCGACATTGTTGTCTCGAACTAGAACCTGCAAAACATCTCCTTTTGCACGCCATGGCTGGCTGATGTGCAATGTTCGTGTTGTCTACTTGCCGACCTTGATCCGCTGCGGGTTCAACCAGGAGGTTCCCTTGGCGGGAAGGACGGCGGCTTCTTCCGGTATCGGACGGTCCGATTGCTCGGCATCGATGTCCGTCTCGATGATGCGGCGCTCGAACGCTTCGTTCTCCAGCCGAATTCGGTATTGGATGTGCCCGTTGGTCGAGGGCAACATCGCAGAAATATGGCCGGAAACCGGCGATCCGCCGGGGCCTGGCAGGTCTTTGAGCACCACCCGGCATCCAACGGCATAACGTGGACCTCGCATGGGGGCCTCCGCACTGCGCAAGAAAGGGAATGCGCAAAACAAAAAGGCCGGGCGTTACCCCGACCTCTCCCGTCATTTTCCGATCAACCGCCAGTACATCCGTGGTCGGGGCCGGTGAATGACAATCACGCAGCGATCAGGTTGTCAGCCGAGCTCTTGCCCGAGCGCTTGTCCTGGACGATGTCGTAGCGGATCTTCTGACCATCGGTCAGGCCGCGCAGACCAGCGCGCTCAACGGCCGAGATATGGACGAAAACGTCCTGGCCGCCGTTATCCGGCTGAATGAAACCAAAACCCTTGGTGCTGTTGAACCACTTTACGGTGCCACTGTTCATAACGATCTCCTTTTCAAATCGTTGAGGTTTCCTGACCGGACCCCGGCCGAGGATCGATATTTGAAGGGAAATCTGACAGAGCGGTCCGCTCGTGGACAAAGTCACAACCAAGTTCGATGAGTGCAATCTACGCGGTTTTCGAAAATGAGCAAGAGGTTTCATAAAATAAAATTTCACAAGCAGACTGTCGGTTTGCGAAACTTTCATGTTATCTCGCTGTTAACATGCAGAAATCGGCAATTTTTTTGCCCAACTTCGTCGGCCCCGCCTGAGGGGGCCGCGATCATAAATGCAGCCGTCAAAACCTGTCATATGTCTTGCGGTCAGACGTAATATAAGTATGGTGGCGCGCAGGCAGCGGTTTGGGTTGCATGTCCGCGGCGAAGGCGTGACATTGCGTGCGCCTTGCATATTTTCTTTCGTGATTTTCAGAACGGCGCATGAACGCCAGAGGGAGGCTCGATGACCATCCACCACAACCTGATCGCCGGCGAATGGGTCGGCAGTTCGACATCGGAAAACATCAACCCGTCCGATACCAAGGACGTCGTTGGTCTTTACGCCCAGGCCAGCGCCGAAGATGCCAAGACCGCGATTGCTGCGGCCAAGGCAGCCTTCCCCGCCTGGTCGCGCTCGGGCATCCTGGAGCGTCACGCCATCCTGAAGAAGACCGCCGACGAGATTCTGGCACGCAAGGAAGAACTTGGTCGCCTGCTGTCGCGCGAAGAGGGCAAGACGTTGCCGGAAGGTATCGGCGAGACGATCCGTGCCGCGCAGATTTTTGACTTCTTCGCTGGTGAAACCCTGCGTCTGGCTGGTGAGGTTCTGCCGTCTGCCCGTCCCAACATCGGTGTGGAGATCACCCGCGAGCCGCTCGGACCGATCGGCATCATCACGCCGTGGAATTTCCCGATCGCCATCCCGGCCTGGAAGATCGCGCCGGCGCTCGCCTACGGCAATACGGTGGTTTTCAAGCCGGCGGATCTGGTGCCCGGCTGCTCCTGGGCGATCGTCGATATCCTGCACCGCGCCGGCCTGCCGAAGGGCGTGCTGAACCTCGTGATGGGCCGCGGCTCGGTCGTCGGCCAGGCCATGCTCGACAGCCCGGATCTCGCCGGCATCACTTTTACCGGCTCCACCGGCACCGGCAAGCGCGTGGCGCTCGCCTCCATCGAGCATAACCGCAAGTTCCAGCTGGAAATGGGCGGCAAGAACCCGATGGTCGTGCTGGACGATGCGGATCTGTCCGTGGCCGTGGAAGCCGCCGCCAATTCCGGTTTCTTCTCTACCGGCCAGCGCTGCACCGCGTCCTCGCGCATCATTGTCACGGAAGGCATCCACGACAAGTTTGTCGCCGCCCTCACCGAACGCCTCGGCAAGCTCAATGTCGACCACGCCCTGAAGGACGGCACGCATATCGGCCCGGTCGTCGATGAAAAGCAGCTGAAGCAGGATTGCGATTACATCGAGATCGGCAAGAAGGAAGGCGCGAAGCTGGCCTTTGGCGGCGAATGTGTCGAGCGCGAGACGCCCGGTTTCTACCTGCAGCCGACCCTCTTCACGGAAGCGACCAACCAGATGCGCATTTCCCGCGAGGAAATCTTCGGGCCGGTGGCTGCTGTCATCCGGGTCAAGGATTACGAGGAAGCGCTGGCCGTTGCCAATGATACGCCCTTCGGCCTTTCGGCCGGCATTGCCACGACCAGCCTGAAGCATGCCACGCATTTCAAGCGGAATTCGGAAGCCGGCATGGTGATGGTCAACCTGCCGACCGCCGGTGTCGATTTCCACGTTCCGTTCGGTGGCCGCAAGGCCTCTTCCTTCGGTCCGCGCGAACAGGGCAAGTATGCGGCCGAGTTCTTCACCGTGGTGAAGACCGCCTACACGCTCGCCTGATCCGTCAGCACGTTGCGTTCTCCAGAAGGCCGGTGGGGCAACCCGCCGGCTTTCCTCGTTTCAGAATGCCGTGCGGGCCGGGCGGCTCTCTTGCTCCCTGCGGTTGTTTATGGGAACCATGCGCAGCATTGACCGGAGGATTTTTGCCATGCTGGACATTCTGACCTCGCAACTCCTCGACCCCTTCCGCATTGGCCTGATCTTCTTCCTGCTGATGACGGCGCTCAGAACGCGGGCCGCGATGGGCATGGCCGCGCCGCTGGCAATGGGCGTCGTCTTCATCGCCATCCTTCTCACCATCACCACAGCCGCCACGCAGCCGGGCAGCATGCCGGAGAAGATCGGTCTCGGCATCGTGGCGAACCTCGTGATCCTTGCGGTGCTTCTCGCCGGCTGGACGGTTTGGGAGCGCTCCCGTCGCCAGGGCTGATGCCACGGGCTTGTTCCGGACGATGCCTGCAAAAGCCAGCGGGCCGGCATTGCTGCCGGCCCGCCTGTTGGATTGCCTGGGATGACGCTTACTTGGCGTCGTCGGCAAAGATGTTCTTCTTGTGCGTGCCGCCTGGCACCAGCAGCGCGCCGATGACCACCGTCGCACCGGCGATGATGATCGGATACCACAGACCGCCATAGACGTTGCCGGTCTGGGCGGAGATGGCGAAGGCGGTGGCCGGCATCAGGCCGCCGAACCAGCCGTTGCCGATATGATAGGGCAGCGACAGGCCGGAGTAGCGGATGCGGGTCGGGAAGAGTTCGACCAGCATGGCGGCGATCGGCGCGTAAACCATCGTCACCAGGATGATGAGGTAGGTCAGGATCAGCACGACCGCGATCTTCTGGCCGCTGAAGATGTCGAAGAAGTGCGCGGCCCTGATGACGGTGGTGTTCTTGTCGGCAACCAGCGGATAGCCGGCAGCCGTCAGGGCGTCGTTGACCGCCTTTGTGAAGGCGGCAGGCGTTGCCTTGGCGGCATCGCCGGTCAGCTTGCTCACGTCATAGGACGGAATGACCGTTTCGCCGATCTTGACCTGTGCCGTTGTGGCAGCCGGATCCTGAACCGAGGTGTAGTTCACCGAAGAGCGCGCAAGGGTGGACTTGGCGATGTCGCAGGACGAGGTGAACTTTGCGGTGCCGACCGGGTTGAACTGGAACGAGCAGTCGCCGGGGGCTGCGGTGACGGTGACGACGGTCTGCTGGGCGGCGTGCAGCGCCGGATTTGCGGTTTCCGTCAGAAGCGGGAAGACGAACTTGTAGGTGAGCGCGGCAATCAGGCAGCCGGCGAGAATGATCGGCTTGCGGCCGATCTTGTCCGACAGCGAGCCGAAGAACAGGAAGCCGCCGGTGCCGAGGATCAGCGACCAGGCCACCATGACGTTGGACGTGAAGCTGTCGACCTTGATGACGTTCTGCAGGAAGAACAGGGCGTAGAACTGGCCGGAATACCAGACCACGGCCTGACCCGCGACGAGGCCGAACAGCGCGATGAGGGCGAACTTGCCGTTCTTCCAGGTGCCGAAGGCTTCGCGCAGCGGGGCCTTGGAGGCGGCACCTGGAAGAACGGCA
>NZ_VJMG01000048.1 GCF_007004135.1 Affinirhizobium straminoryzae | reverse complement strand
TTGACCAGGCGCTTCGCCGCGATCACAGGCGGCGATACCTTCCCCGTGCGCAAGCCCGATGCCCGCCATCTGCTCGGCACCATCGAACGCGCAGGCGGCGACCCCGCCCACAGCCTCCTGATCGGCGACAGCATCAACGACATCATGGCCGCCAAGAATGCCGGCATCGGCTCGGTCGGCGTCACCTTTGGATACTCCGATGTTCCCGTCGCCACGCTTGCGCCGACCCGGATCATCAGCCATTTCGAGGAACTGACGGCAGATCTGGTGGAAACGGTGATTGCGGAGGCATCGGCAGCCTGATTGTCTCTGCCGGACGAAGCGGGGCGAATCGAAGACACGACGCCCTGCGGATGTTCGCCCATTCCCCAAAACGCAAAACGCCCGCAGCTCATCACCGCGGGCGTTGTGTCATCCGTTCTCGAAAATCTCAGGCGCCGCGCGCCTTGCTGGTGGCGGCAAAGGCTTTTTCCACGGCGCTGTCGCGGCCATAGACGTCGTCAAAGAACTCGACCTTGCCGTCCTTGTTCGGCCAGGCCGTGAAATAGGACACGTAGACCGGGATCTTCGCCGTGACCGGAACAGCCATGTTCTTGCCCTGGGCGATACGGCCGGCGAGATCCTGCTCGGTGATGCCGAGGACGGCAGCCGCCATCTTGCGCGGTTCGGCAAGGCGCACGCAACCGTGGCTGAGCGCGCGCATATCCCGCTGGAAGAAGCTCTTCTGCGGCGTATCATGCATGTAGATGGCATGCGCGTTCGGGAAGAGGATCTTCAGTTCGCCGAGCGCATTGTCGCTGGACGGCGGCTGGCGCACGGAGACGGACTGGGTCGAAGCGAACCAGTTGACGGCCGTGGAGGACACCGCCTTGCCGCCGACTTCCACCTGGTAACCCATGCGGTCGAGATAGCTCGGGTCCTGGCGCAGCTTCGGCAGCATCTCGTTGATGATGATCGACTGCGGCACGCCCCAGTAGGGGTTCAGCTCCACGGTCTTGATCTCGTCATGGAAGAAGAAGGTCTGGTGGCTGGGCGACCCTACCACAACACGCATCGAGAACTGCTCGCGGCCCTGATCGTGATAATAGACGCGGAAGGCCGGCTGGTTGATGAAGACGTAGCGGTCGCCGAGCGTATCCGGCAGCCACCGCGTCTGCTCCATGGCAATGACGACCTTCTCGATCTTGTCGTCGGTCGAATGGCCGGCAATGGCACGCACGGTGGCGGGACCGACCACACCGTCTGCCTTGAGGCCGGCTTCCTTCTGGAAGCCCTTGACGAGTTCGACCAGGTCCGGACCGTATTCCGGCGTCTGGCGATAAGCGGCAAGCGTCGCCGCATGCGTCGTCTTCAGCGTGTCGGAGGCCCGGCGCTCGATGGCGGCGACGAGATTGGCAAGATCGGCGCTGCTGTTGCCGGGCTTCAGCACCAGATTGTCGGGCAGTCGGGCGACCTGCGGGGCATTGCCGCTTTCGGCGCGCAGGCGCGTCAACTCGGCCTTCAGGGCCAGATATTCCGGGCTCTTCGGTTCCAGGCCCTGCAGATAGGCCACCGTATCCGGTGCGGTCTGGATGAAGGGCAGCACCAGATCGAGCTTGGCGTCGCGGCGCTTCAGGTCGTGATATTCGGAGATGCGGTTGGGATCGATGCGACCGCGCACCATGTCCTGCGCAAACAGCACGACCTTGGCAGACATGGCGAGTTCGAACTGCATGAGGTCGCGGTCGTGCTGGTCGCCGGCAACGACGGGAGCAGGCGCAGCCGGCGTTGCCACAGGGGCAGGCTGGGTCGCATCAGCGGGCTGGGCGGTCGCTGCGCCATCCGTGGACGCCACGGGCTGGGCGGCCGGGATCGCGGATGCGTCCGCGACGCTTGCCGTCGTCATAGAGGGAACCGGCAGCCTGTAGTCGGCAGGGTCGAAGCCGTAGTCGGCGGCCTTGTCGAACAGGGCAAGAACCGCACGGGCACGCTCGCTGACATCCCCCTTTTCCACCCAGAGCGGTGCACCACCCTTGGCGTAATAGGCTTCGACGGCGGCAGCGACATCAGCCGGTGCGGATACGCGGGCGGAGGCGAGGAATCGCGTCGCATCGGCCGCCTGCGCGGCCGGGAAAGCCTGCGCCTTGATCTGGCGCATGGCGTCGGTGCGGTAGGTCAGGTATTTGGGTGCGGAGACCTTCGGCAGCGGCTCGGGATCGCTGAGATCGATCTCGCGCTGGGTGGGAGCGGGACGCGCCTGCCCCTCCACCTGCTCCTGCACGCTGTCGCGGGTCTTGCCACGCAGCATGTCCATGAGGGTCAACGCGTGGGCATCGACAGCCCCCATGCATGCGGAGGAAATGCCCGAAAGAAGGGCAAGTGCGAGTCTGGTCTTTTTCTGGGAGTGCGACAATGTTCGTCCCCGTCACCTTGTAAGCTATGAATCAGCGAGCCTTGAGCCTGTTGCGCATGTCTCTAATGCAAGCTCCGCGCCGTGGAAAGCAAACGAATGACGGGGCTTCAGTGCCGATGGCAGCACGGGCTTCGCCATATCGTTTCCAGAAGATTAAGAAACCATTCGTTAAATTTTTACTGACGCGGCAAATTCCGGCCTTCACGCTGGCGTGACACCAGCAATCCAGACCGCAACTTTATCGCCGGGCGTTGCAGCGAGGGCACGCCCCGGTCCCTCCGCTGGGCACAGGAGCGCCTCCGGAGTACGAAATCAGGTGTCAGTATAACTACCGCATCCGCCCTTCGCAGTGCTTGCAGTCGCCCCCCATTCGTATAGTAATTCGCCGCGAGCTTGCACGCGACCGTCGGCCCCGGGCTGCGGTTCCCGTGCCACCTTTCAGTCATACAGAGGCTTGACGATGACCACCCGCACCGAAACCGATACCTTTGGCCCGATCGAGGTCGCCAGCGACCGTTACTGGGGCGCCCAGGCGCAGCGTTCCCTTGGCAATTTCAAGATCGGCTGGGAAAAGCAGCCGCTCTCCGTGGTGCGCGCGCTCGGCATCGTCAAGCAGGCGGCGGCCCGCGCCAACATCGCGCTCGGCGGGCTTGACGCCAAGATCGGCGAGACCATCATCGCCGCCGCGCAGGAAGTCATCGACGGGAAGCTCAACGATCATTTCCCGCTCGTCGTCTGGCAGACCGGTTCCGGCACCCAGTCGAACATGAATGCCAACGAGGTGATCTCCAACCGCGCCATCGAGATGCTGGGCGGCGTGATGGGCTCCAAGAAGCCCGTGCACCCCAATGACCACGTCAACATGAGCCAGTCGTCGAACGATACCTATCCGACGGCCATGCACATTGCCTGCGCCGAACAGATCGTGCGTCACCTGATCCCGAGCCTGAAGCACCTGCATGCCGCTCTCGACGCCAAGTCGAAGGCCTTTGCCCATATCATCAAGATCGGCCGCACACATACGCAGGATGCGACGCCGCTGACACTCGGCCAGGAATTCGGCGGCTATACCGCCCAGGTCGCGTCTGCCATCAAGCGCCTCGAAATCTCGCTGGCCGGCCTTTATGAACTGGCCCAGGGCGGCACCGCCGTCGGGACCGGCCTTAACGCTCCGGTCGGCTTTGCCGAAAAGGTCGCCGAAGAGATCGCCAAGATCACCGGCCTGCCCTTCGTCACCGCGCCGAACAAGTTCGAGGCGCTCGCCGCCCATGACGCGATGGTCTTTGCCCATGGCGCGATCAATGCCGCCGCGGCAGCCCTCTTCAAGATCGCCAACGACATCCGCTTCCTCGGTTCCGGCCCGCGCGCCGGTCTTGGCGAACTGGCGCTCCCGGAAAACGAGCCCGGTTCCTCGATCATGCCGGGCAAGGTCAACCCGACCCAGTCGGAAGCCATGACCCAGGTCTGCGCCCACATCTTCGGCAACCATGCCGCCATCACCTTTGCCGGCAGCCAGGGCCATTTCGAGCTCAACGTCTACAATCCGATGATGGCCTACAACTTCCTGCAGTCGGTGCAGCTGCTCGGCGATGCCGCCGTCTCGTTCACCGACAATTGCGTGGTCGGCATCGAGGCCCGCGAGGACAATATCAAGCGCGGCGTGGAAAACTCGCTGATGCTGGTGACGGCGCTGAACTCCAGGCTCGGCTATGACGCCTGCGCCAAGATCGCCAAGACCGCGCACAAGAACGGCACGACGCTGCGCGAAGAGGCCGTCGGCGGCGGCTACCTGACGAACGAAGAGTTCGACCAGTATGTCCGCCCGGAAAACATGATCGGCCCGAAGTAAGCCGCAGCACGCCATCTTCTGCCGGGCGGCCCTGTCCTGCCCGGCAGAACCCTGTCGCGCCCACCGCCGCGATATTGCTGAGCAAGAACCTCAACCCCTGCTGGCAACACCCTGATACCAAAAAGCTTTGAGATCGCGTGCGGCATGGGTCGCAGCGCGGTTATATTCAGTTTTAATGGTTTTCACATCAATTGCCGCTAATCATCGTGCCGGAACCAGCCAGCAGCTCCGGAGTGGCAGAATGACGTCGGCCGTGGCGCACAAGGCGCAAGCCTCCGATATCGCGACGCAGATCATGCACGCCATGCGCAGCATGGGCGTGGCCGCCATTCCGCGCAATTACCAGCTGTTCTATGAGGCCTACATCGGCACCAATCCGGCGCTCACCCGCGAGCTTTCGCTGTTCGCCCTGCGTGCGCCGCGGCAGGAGGAACTGGATGCGCTGGCAGCAAGCCATCTCGGTCACAATGGGGCAGCGCTGGTGGAGCGCGCCCAAAGCCGGCTTCAAGGCGAGCTTGATGCGCTGCTGACCCTGCTTCGGCAGGAGCATGCCTCTCTCGAAACCTACAACCGGCTGCTCGGCGAAACCGCGAGCCGCATCAGCGCCAAGAGCACGCTGTCGGTCGATCTCCTGCGCAACGTCATCGACATTCTGGCCGCCGCCACCGACGAAACGCTGGCGAACGGCGAGAAGACGGCCGAGGGCGTTGCCCACCATTCCCAGGAAATGGAGGAGGTCCGCCGGGAACTCGACGAATACAAGCGCATCGCCAACACGGATTCGCTGACGCGGCTTGCAAACCGTCGCGCTTTCGATGAGCGGCTGGCTGCCATCTATGACGAGCCCATGCAACTGCCCGTCACGGCGCTGGTGCTCGCCGACATCGACAACTTCAAGCGCATCAACGATACGCATGGCCATCCGGTCGGCGACAAGATCCTCGCATCCGTCGGCGCGATCATCCGCTCCAGCCTTGCCAGGGATATGTTCGTCGCACGCACCGGTGGCGAGGAATTCGCCGTCATCCTCGAGCACAAGACGCCCGAGGAGGTGATGGCGATCTGCGAACGCATCCGCCGCGCACTGGAAAGCCGTCCATTCCGCAACTCACGCACCGGTGTCGATTACGGACCGGTTACCGCCTCGATCGGCTTTGCCATGGGCTCGCAGGCCGCCGATCCCGGCGAACTTTACGTGCGTTCGGACATCGCCCTTTACTGCGCCAAGCACGGTGGCAAGAACCGCACGGTGCTGTTCGAGGACGGCATGCGCAAGGAATATTCCGGCAAGGGCTGGCTGATCTACCAGCAGTGAAGGCTCACCACATCGTTGCCGCGGCGCGGGCGGCCCATTCGCGGTCGTAGGTTTCCTGGTCGAAATCCGCCTTGGCGGCCTTCAGCATGGCGCCGGGCGTCGGCAGGCTCTGCGGATCGAGGAAGCGCTCGGGGTTCCAGAGTTCCGCCCGCATCACCGCACGCGCGCACTGGAAATAGACCTCGTCGATCGTGGTCACGATCACCGTGCGGGGATGCTTGCCATCCATCTCGAAACTGGCAAGCAGCGCCGGCTCGATCGAGACGACAGCACGACCGTTGATGCGCATCACGCTGCTCGAACCCGGAATGAGGAACATCAGCGCCACGCGCGGATCACGCACGATGTTCATCAGCGAATCGACGCGGTTGTTGCCGCGCCAGTCCGGCAGAAGCACCGTGCGTTCGTCCGCGATGCGCACCACACCGCCGAGATCGCCACGCGGCGAGCAGTCCAGCCCTTCCGGACCGACGGTTGCCAGCGCCACGAAGGGCGAGGCCTCGATCATCTGCCGGTATTCCTCCGTCAGCCGCGGCGTGACCTTGGCAAGGGAGGCTTCCGAGCAGCCGCTGTAGATCTCGCGCAACTGTTCCGGGCTGGTGATGATCGACATGAGGTCCTCCTGCTGGCCGATGGATGCACTGACGGGCGGCACACTACGCCATTGCGCGCCCGCATCAAGCGGCGCAGGCCCGATTAGTCACCCCCGGGGCCCGCCAGCAAAGTCACTCGCCGCGGACGTCGCCCGGATCGTCGGAAACCGCAGGAATGCGCTCGAGCTGCCGGTATTCGCGCACGGCCACACCCAGCAGCACCAGCAGCGCGCCGAGCGCCGTCCAATGCGTTTTCAGCAGCGGCGCAATCGCCATCAGCACCGCCGCCGCGGCGATCCCCGCCACATGCGAGGCCGGAAAGCGGCCCGTGGTCATGCGCTTGACCCAGAGATTGCCCGCGAGAAAGACGAAAGGGCCGCCGAGGATGACCGCAGCACGGCCGAGATCGCCCGCCTCGCCCGGATGGGCCAGCAGATGCTCGGCCGCCACCGCCGAAAGAATGATGCCCGCCACAACGGGCATGTGGCCATAGGTAAACACATGCAGCGCCACCTCGCCCGGCTGGTCTGCCTCCTCGATTTCGCGACTCGCCTTTGCCTGCCCGAAGTGAAAGTAGATCCACCACATCAGCACCGTCACCGAGAAGGCCCCGATGAAGGTGGCCACCAGCATCGGGGAAAGGTCCTCGTCGGCGAAGCTGCGGCCGATCGCCAGAATGCTCTCGCCAAGACAGATCATCACGAAGAGCGCACAGCGCTCGGCCATGTGTTCGCCGGAAATATCCCAGTCACCGGCATGCGAGCGACCAAGACCGGGCACGAAGAAGCGCAGTTCAGGCGCCGCATATTCGAGGACGAGCGCCAGCGCCCACAGCAACAGGCGCATCTCCTCGCCGCACATCGCTCCTCCGATCCAGAAGAGAGCGGAGAGACAAAACCACAGGAAGACGCGCAGGAAATTCCGGCGCAGGGCCGGGCGCACCTGACGGAACGCATAGATCGCAAACAGGGAGCGCCCGACCTGCATGGCGGCATAGGCGCCGGCAAACATCAGCCCCTTTTCCGCAAAGGCTTCCGGGATGGCAGACGCCATCAACAGACCGAAGAACATCAGGGCGAACAGCAGCACCCGCACGGGTGTGCGCTGCGGATCCAGCGTGTTCATCACCCAGGCGGTATGGTTCCAAACCCACCAGAGGGCGAGTGCCACAAGGCCGCCCTCGAAAAGCCCGACAGGGGTCAGGTCACTGACGATGGCATGCGACAGCTGGATCAGGGCAAAGACGAAGACAAGGTCGAAAAAGAGTTCAGGGAAGCCAACCTCGCGATCACCCTGCGGCTCGTCCCGCAGCCAGTCGTCACCGGTATCGGGCGGAGCATCGTCACGTCCTCTCCCACGCCCTCTCCTATGTATGCCAGCGCCGTGACCTGTCGCTGCGGGGCGCTCTGTCATGCGGGCTAACGCGCCATGGCGGGCGTGTCGCGATTCAGCCCCTTGGCTGCAAGCTCCGCCTCATAGGCGGCAAACAGCGTGGCGCCGTCCTCGCCGAGTTCGCGCAGATAGCGCCAGGTGTAGATGCCGCTGTCATGTCCGTCGTCGAAGGCGATGCGCACCGCATAATTACCGGCCGCCACCACGTTGCGGATCGCCACCTGCCGCTTGCCGGGCACGGTCACCTTCTGGCCGGGGCCATGGCCCTGCACCTCGGCCGAAGGGGAGAGAACGCGCAGCATTTCGGCGGGCAGCGCAAAGCGCGCGCCGTCATCGAAGGCAACCGTCAGGGTGCGCCTGTCCTGCGAGACGCGCAGTTCCGTGGGCCAGGCATGATCGGGTGTGCTGTTCATGGTCGTCATCCGTTTCCTGCAAGATGGATTGTCGCGCTGTCTTGGCAAGGGGCGCCAGGCGGCGTCTTGTCCTGCCATAGCAGCCGGGCGTCCCGCTTGCTATCGCTGAAGCCCCCAGCGCGCGTAAAGCGCATGCAGGGCCGCAGGCGACTCCACCCGCATCTTCGGCACCGTGATCTGCTGGAACAGCTCTACATAGCGCGCCCGGTTCTTCGGCGTCGCCACCAGGATGTGGCGGATCATGTCCCATTTGACGCTGTCGCGGCCGCCCTCCAGTCCGCCCTTGCGGTCACGCTCGAACAGGCAGCGGCAGAAATAGTGAGCCGGTGGTCCTATCCCTCTTTTGTGACAGGACCATTCACCCGGACCAGAGTTTGGACTTGACGCCGCGCGCCTGCCAACCCAGATTCCGCGGATGGAGGACATCGCTTGAACAGTCTGGTCAATCCACCTGCCGCTTCCCACCCGCTGACGGCCGACAGCCGTGCGATGATCGATCCCTTCGGTCGCGCGGTCACCTATCTGCGTGTCTCCGTGACCGACCGCTGCGATTTCCGCTGCACCTACTGCATGGCGGAAAACATGACCTTCCTGCCGAAGAAGGACTTGCTGACGCTCGAAGAGCTGGACCGGCTCTGTTCGACCTTCATCGCCAAGGGGGTGCGCAAGCTCCGGCTGACGGGCGGCGAACCGCTGGTGCGCAAGAACATCATGTTCCTCGTGCGCGCGCTCGGGCGCCACATCGAGGCGGGCCGGCTGGACGAATTGACGCTGACCACAAACGGCTCGCAACTCGCCCGCCATGCGGCCGAGCTTTACGAATGCGGCGTGCGCCGCATCAACGTCTCGCTCGACACGCTCGATGCCGAAAAATTCCGCGCCATTACCCGCTGGGGCGATCTTTCCAAGGTGATGGAGGGCATCGAGGCCGCGCAGAAGGCGGGGCTGAAGATCAAGCTCAACGCGGTTGCGCTGAAGGGCTTCAACGATCACGAAATCCCGGAAATGCTGCGCTTCGCCCACGGGCGCGGCATGGACCTCACCGTGATCGAGACCATGCCGATGGGCGAGATCGACGAGGACCGCACCGATCAGTACATGCCGCTTTCCGAACTGCGTGGGCGTCTGGAGGAAACGTTTTCGCTGGAGGACATCGCCTACAAGACAGGCGGTCCGGCCCGGTACGTGACGGTGAAGGAAACCGGCGGCCGCCTCGGCTTCATCACGCCGATGACCCACAATTTCTGCGAAAGCTGCAACCGCGTGCGCCTCACCTGCACCGGCACGCTCTATATGTGCCTTGGCCAGAACGATGCGGCGGATCTGCGCACGGCACTGCGTGCATCGCAGGATGACGCCTATCTCTCGGCCGCCATCGACGAGGCGATTACCCGCAAGCCGAAGGGCCACGACTTCATCATCGACCGCAACAACCGCCCCGCGGTTGCCCGCCACATGAGCGTCACCGGAGGCTGATCTTGGATCAGTCGCCCCCCTTCGCCATGCTTTCCCAATCATCACACTTTTTGACCGATTTTCGCCGCCTTTCGGTCGCAGTCCTGTTCTTCTGACGATTCCATTGCAGCCGTTGCACGGACCTTAGCCCTGCGGTCCATCGGGCGCCGCTGTTTCGGCATCGCCAGCACATCTGTTATCGCGAAGGTATGTCCACCTGCCCCGTGCGGCGCTCCAGCCGGTTTCCCAAACCGGCAGCCCCATCGGCATTCCTCACTGCAAGGAGAACGGTCGTGAAGGAAACACGCACCGAAACCATCAAGACCGTGCTGCGCGTCACAAGCGGCAACTTCCTCGAAATGTTCGATTTCTTCCTGTTCGGCATCTATGCCTCGCATATTGCCGCGACATTTTTCCCCAACGACAATCCCTTCGTCTCGCTGATGGCGACCTTTCTCAGCTTTGCGGCGGGCTTCGTCATGCGCCCGATCGGCGCCCTGACGCTCGGCCCCTATATCGACCGCATCGGCCGCCGCAAGGGCCTGATCGTCACGCTGGCGATCATGGCGATGGGCACGGTGCTGATCGCCTTCGTGCCGGGCTATGCGACGATCGGCATCGCCGCCCCGCTGCTGGTGCTGATCGGCCGGCTGCTGCAGGGCTTTTCCGCCGGCGTGGAACTCGGCGGCGTCTCGGTCTATCTCTCTGAAATGGCGACACCCGGCAACAAGGGCTTCTATGTCAGCTGGCAATCGGCCAGCCAGCAGGTGGCGATCGTGGTGGCCGCGCTTCTCGGCTTCATCATCAACAACACGCTGATGCCGGCGCAGATTTCGAACTGGGGATGGCGCATTCCCTTCTTCATCGGCTGCATGATCATTCCCTTCATCTTCATCATCCGCCGCTCGCTGCAGGAAACCAAAGAGTTTTCCGAGCGCAAGCACCAGCCGTCGACGGCGGAAATCTTCCGCACGCTGTTCGGCAACTGGCAGGTCGTGCTCGGCGGTGTCGGCATGGTGATGATGACCACCGTCTCCTTCTACCTGATCACCGTCTACACGCCCTCGTTCGGCAAGACGGTGCTGCATTTGACCGAATCACAGGCGCTGCTCGCCACCATGGCGGTCGGCATTTCCAACTTCATCTGGCTGCCGATCGCCGGTGCCGCCTCAGACCGGATCGGCCGCAAGGCGATCCTCATCACCTTCACGCTGCTCGCCGTGCTGACCGCCTATCCGGCACTCGCCTGGCTCGCCTCCGACATCACCTTTGCGCATATGGTCATCGTCGAGCTGTGGCTCTCCTTCATCTATGCCTGGTACAATGGCGCGATGGTGGTCGGCCTTACCGAGGTGGTGCCGGTGACGGTGCGCACGGCAGGCTTCTCGCTCGCCTACAGCCTCGCCACCACGCTCGGCGGTTCGTCGCTGGCCATTTCCACCTGGGCGATCGAAGTCACGGGCGACAAGGCCGCCCCCGGCTACTGGATGAGCTTTGCCGCCGTCTGCGGTCTCGCCGCGACGCTCTTCCTCTATCGCCGCAACGGCGCCGGCACGGCCGCGAGTGCTGCCGCCGCCGCGCGCCGGTAAACACCCGAAGAGCGGGCGCAGCCCCATGCTTGCGTCCCGTCCTGCAACAACGGCCCGCCCTCTTCAGCGAGAGCGGGCCGTTTGCGTTCCGGCTGGCGGTTGGCCGGTTCATCCGCTACACCGTCTCGCATGACGCAAACCACGCTCACGGAAAGAAGGTCCGAGACGGCCCAAATGCCGCTTGCCGGGCGCAGCTGTGGCACCTGCACGCTCTGCTGCGATCTGCCGGAGATCGCGGCGCTGGACAAGCCGGCGAACCGGCTCTGTCGCCACGGCATCGCGGAAAAGGGCTGCAGCATCTATGAACGCCGTCCGGCGCTCTGCCGCGATTTCCTCTGTCTCTGGCGCACCGACCCGTCACTCGGTCCCGAATGGAAGCCGGACAAGGCCGGGCTGATGATCTACCGGCAGGGACCGCAGACAACCGTTCTCGTCCGTCCGGACCAGCCGGACGCCGCCGCCCGCGAACCCTATGCCAGCGGGTTGCGGCTGCTTGCCGGGCAGGCGGAGGCCGCTGGCGGCTATCTCATCATCTATGTCGGTGAAAAGGTCAGGCGACTGCGCCCGATCGATTGACGCGGCGGGCGTCACGCCGGCGGCGATGCATCCGCATACTCGTCTCCCGGCGAAAGCTGGTAGAGGCGAACCAGCGCTGCCCAGAACGCATCGTCCACAGCCGGCGCACCTTGAGGCTTGCCGAAGCCCGGAAAATGATCGCCGAGCCCCAGCGCATGGCCGAACTCGTGAACCACCTGGTCGAAGGTCGCCCGGTGACCGGCAGGCGAATCGATGCGAACGCATAGCGGTCTCCGGAAGCGCCCCTGCTCGTCGACCGTGTCATCATCCCAACCGGTTTCATCCCCGAGACCGCTGACATTGCCAATACAGATTTCATGAGGTTCCGCAGGATTTCCAGCCGCGGTTCCGAGGCTGACAACGAGGCCGGCCCGTGGGATAACAGCCCGGCCCGGACCTCGGACGAGGTTAAACACGGGTCGTTCAAGAACCTTATCTATAAGTGCAACAGCCGCCTCGGCTCGCCGATCATTGGTGAGAAAGACGGGGATCGGTCCTGCGTCAAGCGCCCAGCGCTTCACCCTGCCCGGCAGAAACGATTTCAGATTCGAGTGCTGGGGAGAACCATTGCTTCGCGACAGGATGGCGTCGATTCCTTCTGGAAAGCGCTTGTCGCGCAGCCACCGTTCTGCCGACCGGAATGCGACCGTGGCGGAAAATTCGCTCATGCCGCCCATCCCTTGCGCATCGAGGCAGCTCCCGGCTCATTGGTCCGGAAATGCTCGATCTTCTCCGCCAGTGCCTCGACGCGACCGCGCAGGCCGTGGATTTCGGCAGTGTTTTCTTCCACCATCGCGGCATTGCGCTGGGTGATCATCTCCACCTCGCCGAGCGCCTGCGACACCTCGCCGATGCCGATCGACTGCTCGCCGGTGGCGGCCGAAATGTCGGCCACCAGTGTCTGGACGGTCGCGATATGGGCGATGATCTCGGTCAGCGCCCGGCCTGTCTGTTCCACCAGATGCACGCCGTTACCCACCTGCTCGGCACTGACGGAAATCAGCCCCTTGATCTCCCGGGCAGCGTTGGCGCAGCGCTGTGCAAGTTCGCGCACCTCCTGCGCCACCACCGCAAAGCCACGGCCCGCCTCGCCGGCACGCGCCGCTTCCACCCCGGCATTCAGCGCCAGAAGGTTGGTCTGGAAGGCGATTTCATCGATCACGCCGATGATGGTGGAAATCTTTTCCGAGGAGCGGCTGATCTCGTCCATCGCCGCGATCGCGCTCGTCACCACCTGACCGGATTGCGTGGCGAAGGCTTCCGTCTGGTTGACGGACTGGGCGGTACGCTGCGCGCTGCCGGCGGTGGACTTGACGAGATCGCTGAGTTGCCGCAGCGCCCGCGTCGACTGCTCCAGAGCAGACGCCTGCTGCTCGGTGCGGCGCGCCAGATCATCGGCCGATGCCGACAGATTGCCGGTTCCGCTGTTGATGTCGTCGGCCACGGCCCGCACATCGGCGAGCGTGGCACGCAAGGTCCGCACCGCCTGGTTATAGGTGCGCGCCATGTCCACGAAGTCTTCCGGCAGGGCCTCGCTCATCTCCTGTTCGAGATCGCCCCCCGCCAGGCGGTGCAGGACCTCGGAGAGCGCCGAGAGCGCCTGGCGCTGCTCGTTGCTGATGCGCGCCCGCTCGGCAGCACGCCGCTCGGCCTCCAGCCCGGAGGCTTCGCGCGCGGCCGATGCCTCCTGCTCGAGCCGGATGTTTTCAAGCGCTGCATCGCGGAACACGCTGACCGAGCGGACCATGTCGCCGATCTCGTCACCGCGCTCGCGCCCCTCGATCTTCACCTCCAGATCGCCATTGGCGAGCCGGGTCATGATCTCCGTCACCCGGCGCAGCGGACCGCGCAACGTTTCCACCAGCATCAGCGCACCGATGATCGCCAGCACCGTGCCGATCACGGTCGCCGCCAGCGACAGGTTGGCCGAGAGGGCGCTGTCCTGCTTGCCCGCTTCCTGCGCCTCCGCCACGAAGCTCTTCAGCCCCTGCATGCCGGCGGCGAGCGTCTGCTCGGTGGCCGTCCGGGCAGCCTTCCACTGGCCGGCAAGGTCGAGCAATTGCTGGGCATGGCCGGTCAGCCTGTCGAGGATTGGCAGAAGCTGCGGTGCAAAATTCTTCATCGCCTCCTTCTTCTGGCCGAGATCGGAGACACGGCCGCCTGCCGCCTTTAGCGCGGCGATATCGGACAGCACGTCCTTGCGTGCCGCCTCGGTCAGCGTCACGCGAAGGCGCTCCACATGCAGTTGCAAGAGATCGTTGAGCCGAAGGGCCTCGGCAATCTCCGTCACCAGCGCACGGTTGACCTGCAGATCGCCCTCAAGGTTGGCGAAGCGGTCTGCGGCATTGGAGGTGCTCTTCTCCATCTCGGTGCGGTAGACATCGCGCACCGGCAGGAGTGCCGCCACCGCCTGGCGAATGGCCTCCGCCTTGTCGGCGGGGGCAAGATCGCCCTTCACAAGCCGGTCGAGGTCGAGCGCCTGTGCCTTCAGCGCTTCCAGCATGCGCTCCACCTTGGAGGTGCCGCGACCCGCCACCTTGTCGAATTCCTTGATCAGCGCGGAGAGATAGGTGCCAGCGGCACGGGCAAGGGTGGCATCATTGTCGGCATTGCGGATCGAATCGGCCAGGTTGTCGATGCGGTTGGCCATGCTTTTCAACACAAAGGCATCAAAAAGTGCGCCCTTGGCGAACTTCTCCTTGCTCTCACCCTCCTTGCGCACGCCTTCGAACTGGGCGCTGACGCCGCCGGCCAGTGCACGGATTTCATCGATGCTCGCCTGCATGGCCTGTTCGGTGCCGGTGATGCGCTGCTCCAGCGCCCAGAGCGCGGCGGTGCGCTCGGCAAGCGCCGGCGCCGTCTGCTGCACGACGGCAAGCCGCGTGCGATCGTCCGCGTCGGCCACGAGTTTCTCGAGGCGGTTGACGCCTCCATCCTGCCGGGCGATTGCCTCCTGCAGCGCCTTCAGCGTGCTGGCTTCGGGCGCTGCGAGAAAACCAAGGAGGGCTGCCTGCAATCGTTCGAAATCATCGATGTTTTCAATGGTCGCGCGGGTCACGGTCATGTGGCCGTTCAGCATGCGCGCAGTGTAGAAGCCCGCGAGCCCCACGCCGGCAATCAGCAGCACCAGCGGCACGACGAAGAGCAGAACCTTGGTGACAATCCGGCGGCTCTGGAGAAGACGATCCAGGAACGACATTGCACCTCTCCGTGCACGGCGAAGCGACAGCCGGTCATCGGCGTGCAGCGCTGGTCATCCCTCCTCATGCGGGCCTGTCGGAAATTGGCCCCGAAAGCTTGCACATCCGTTAACGTTTCCGCACCCTGTGCCGGATTCGACAAAAAGACGAGTTGCGGTCGCATTTGTGCACACGGCAAGGGTGGCAGGCTGCCCCCGTGTGCTTTAAGCCTTGGGAAAAGCAGTCTAGGGAATCGGAAATGCCATTGTCGCAGAATGCGCGCGGCGCCGTGATGATGACGCTCGCCATGGGTGTCTTCACCACCAATGATGCCTTCGTGAAGCTCGTCACGCCGGAGATGAATGTCGGGCAGATCATGTTCTTGCGCGGACTGATGACGACGGCCATGCTGCTGCTGCTCGCCCGTCAGGCCGGCCTGCTCCGCGACATCAGGCAGATGCTGCATCGGAAGGTCATCCTGCGCTCCACCTTCGAGATCGGCGCGGCGATCACCTATATCTCGGCGCTTGCCCATATCGACCTCGCGGTCGCCGCGACCATTCTTCTGTCGCTGCCGCTTGCCGTCACCTTCGGCGCCTGGCTGATCTTCAAGGAGCCGGTCGGCTGGCGGCGCTGGTCGGCGATCATGGTCGGCTTTGTCGGTGTGCTGGTGGTGCTGAGGCCGAGCCCGGAGGATTTTGTGCCCGCTTCCCTGCTCGCCGTCGTCGCGGTGTTCTTCACGGCCGGGCGCGACCTCACCACCCGCCGTCTGCCACCGGCGCTGCCGACGCTCCTCGTCTCGCTGTTTGCCGCCCTCACCAACACCGTGTTCGGCGCGGCCCTCATCCTGCCGTTCGGTGGCTGGAGCCCGGTCAGCGGCACGGCGCTGATGCATCTGACGGCAGCGGCTGTGCTGCTGATGGCAGGCTACCAGACCATCGTCATCGCCATGCGCTCCGGCGAGATCTCGGTGGTTGCGCCCTTCCGCTATACGAGCCTGATCTTTTCGCTGAGCCTCGGCTTCTATTTCTTCGGCGAGCAGCCGGATGCCTATATGGCGATCGGCGCCAGCCTGATCGTCGCCTCCGGCCTCTATGCCTTCTATCGTGAAAAGCGACGGGCCAGCCCGCTGGCCTGCGCAACCGAACCGCGCGTGCCGCATTGACGTCAACGCGGCCGCCAGAGGTGCCGCCCAACGGAAGGATGTGCGACTTTGAACGGTGACGACCCCCTCAATCCTCCGGGCGTGATCCTGGCCGGCGGCCGTTCGCGCCGCATGGGGCAAAACAAGGCAGATGTCCTCCTCGGCCCAAAGACCCTGCTGGCGCATGTGGTGGACCGCATCCGTCCGCAGGTCTCCACGCTTGCGCTCAATGTGGCAGAAGATGCCTTCGGGGACATCAAGGACGACGGCCGGGGCACTGCCCTGCCCCGCGTGCCCGATACGCTGCCCGGCCGGCGCGGGCCGCTCGCCGGCATTCTCGCCGCCATGCGCCACACCGCGGCCAGCCATCCGCATGTGACGCATGTGCTGACGGTGCCGGTCGACAGCCCCTTCCTCCCAGGCGATCTGATGGCGCGCTTCGCGGAGGTCGCGACCACCAGCGAGGCGATCGCCATCGCCTCCTCGGACGGCAACCTTCATCCGGTCTGCGGCCTGTGGCCCGTCTCGCTCGCCGACACGCTGCAAACATTTCTCGAAGGTCCCGACGAACCGCGGGTCAAGGGCTTTCTCGAGGGCCAGAAGACGTCCGTCGTCGACTTCGAGCTCAGTGTTACCGCACTTGGTCCGCTCGATCCCTTCCTCAACGTCAACACGCCGGACGATCTCGAGACCGCCCGGCGGTTTCTGGAAACACATCCATGACGAACAGCAGACCCAAGGTCTTCGGCATTGCCGGCTGGAAGAATTCCGGCAAGACCGGGCTTGCCGTGCGACTGGTGAGCGAACTCACCGCCCGCGGCTTCACCGTCTCCACCATCAAGCATGCCCACCACGATTTCGACATCGACAAGGTCGGCGCCGACAGCTATCGCCACCGGCAGGCAGGCGCGCATGAGGTCGCGCTCGTCTCCGGCACCCGCTTTGCCATCATGCACGAACTGCGCGGCGCGCCCGAACCGAGCTTCGAGGAGATCCTGTCCCGCCTTGCCCCCTGCGATCTCGTGCTGATCGAGGGCTACAAGCGCGAGCCGGTGCCGAAGATCGAGGCCCGCCGGCTGGAGGCGGCCAAACGCGAGCCGCTGGCCCCGACCGACCCGCACATCGCCGCGATTGCCGCCGACCATCCCGTGGAGGAGACCCACCTTCCGGTCTTCGACCTCGACGACACCGGCGCGATCGCCGATTTCGTTCTGACGGTGACGGGACTGCAGCAGGGACAATAACCTTGCTGAAAGTGCCCTGAACGAGAAGGCAAGGATTGCCGTCCGTCGCGCCTGATGGCATGACGGAGACATGTCGCTCGCCAACCGTCTTTCGTCATGTCTTTCCGCTACCCGGCAGTTCTGCTGGCGGCTATACCAGCGTGCAACAGGCGCTCAGCAGAAGACATTCTTCCTGCACGTCGGCACCCACAAGACAGGCACGACGTCAATCCAGCATTTTCTTTACGACCACAGGGAAGACCTTGACCGGCAAGGCATCTATATTCCCAAAGCTGGCCGCCCGCCCGAATACGCCGGCCATCACCTGTTGCCCTGGCAGATGCTGCGGGACAAGCGCATCGATCCGAGCCTGGACCCGATCAGCGACCTGGTCGCGGAACTGCGCGACGTCCTGCATCCCGTTGTCGTCGTGTCCTCCGAAGACCTCGAATTTGTGGCGACGAGACCCGACCAGCTGCGAGAGTTCTGCAACAGGGTCCGGGCGCTCGGCTACCGCATCGAAATCATCCTCTACCTGCGTGAACGGACGAGTTACATCCAGGCCATCTATCGCGAGCAGACCCGTCAGGGCGCCCGATATCCGCTGGACTGGTACACGCAGCAGGCCGAGGAGACGAATGTCATCAGGATGTCGGAGATCAAGTGCTTCGACCTCGACTATCCCCGCCTGATCCGCAACCTCTCCCGGGCCGCCAAATGTCGCGTGCGCGTCATGCACTACGAGGCAGAGGCGAACGGCATGGGCCTGCTTCCCTCGTTCCTGACCATTCTGGGGGCCGACGAGGCATTCATCGACAAAGGCAGGACGGCACTGCGCTATAATGTCAGCTGATCCCGCGGGTTCGGTCCAATCATGGCATCGGCGCCCATGCCATGGAAAACGGCCGCCGGATCGCTCCGGCGGCCGCCTTGTTCGCTGTCTATATGGAACCGCTTAGCGGTTCTGCGCCACCGGCTTCACCAGCGGGGTGATGCGGCGGATGGTCACGCGGCGGTTTTCCTGCGAGGGACCGTCGGTCAGCACCTTCAGATAGCGCTCGCCATAGCCCTGGGTCGCGAGGTTTTCCGGCGGAATGCCGTAAACATCCGTCAGCACGTTGGCGACTGATTCCGCGCGGCGGTCGGAGAGGACGAGATTGCTCTCGTCCGAGCCGACGGCGTCGGTGTGACCTTCGATCAGGAAGGTCTCGCTCGGATTGCGCTTCAGGATTTCCAGGATGGCATCGGCCACCCGCCTGAGGGTTTTCGCCTGGCTCATGGGCACTTCGGCGCTGCCGGTGGCAAAGGTGATCGTATCGAGGTCGATGCGCGGCACCTTGTCACGGATACGGGCCGAATAGCGCACTTCATCGAGCGAATAGACGCGCTCGACGCGTTCCACCGGCGGCTGTTCCAGGAAGCGGTAGTAGTCGCGATCCGGCTGCGTCGAGGTGTCGATGATGTACTGGTCGACGGGCACCGTCAGCCGCATCGGCGGCAGGTCGCGGCCCGGATCGTACCAGCCACCATTGCCGGGACGGTCCTCCGGCAGGTCCGGGGCATAGTAGAGCACGTCTTCGCGGCCGTCACGGTCGATGCGCGAGCGCTGCAGGATGTTGCCGTACCGGTCGCGGATCGTCACGATCTGCACGCCGCCGTCCCGCTCGATGATCTGGCGCACGCGGCCACCGCGCAACTGCTCATAGCGGGGTTCATAACCCTGCTCGTAGAAGCGCTCGCTGTCGTCGTGGCGCACGAAGGTGCGGTTGTCGATCTGGAAGATGACGCGATTGTCCTCCACCGGGCGCCGGTCCTCGAAGCCGCGCGGGATGTCGTAGCGCGGCGGCGCCTGCATCACCTGACCGCGCTCGGCCGTAACAGGCTCGATGCGAATCGGCGGCATGGGCCGGCCGGGGGCACCGGCCTGGGCGTCCGCGTCGGATTTCGGCGGCGGCGGGGGCGGTGCATCCGGCGCAGCAACCGGACGCGGGCCGGCGCCCGGACCACGCGCATCGGGACGCGGCGGCGCACCGGGCGGAAGCGGTGCCGGTGCCTCCTTGGCACTGTCCAGCACCGCCGCACCGTTCTGCACCGGCAGGACGATCGGCTGGTTGCTGGAGGCCGGATTTTCGGCAATGCGACGGGCGCGCTCGATTTCTTCCGGCGTCATTGGCGGCGCAACGCCCGGCGCCGGACGCGCCTGTTCGTTGCCAGGCGCGACTGGGCGACCGGCCTGCCCGGGCGGCAGCGGCACGGGTTCGGCGCCCGGTGCCTGCGGTGCGCCGGGGGCTCCCGGCGGAACCGGCGGCTTGCCGGGAGTGCCCGGTTGCGGCGGCGCGGACGGATTGACACCCGGCTGCTGTGCGGGCACGGGCTTGCCACCCGGCAGCGGCGCCGGGCTCGGCACGGCTGCCCCACCCTGCGGCTTCGGCGGCGCCTCACCCGCCGGTGGAACCGGCGGCTTTACCGGCACACCGGGTTCGGTCGGCTGCGGGCGTGCGGCATCCTTCGGTGGCTCGACCGGACGCGGTGCGGCAGGCGCCGGCGCTTCGGGCGACGGACGCGGCTTGCCGTCTGCCGGCGCGTCCGCGCCGGGTTGCGGACGGCGGTTCGGTTTCTGGCCGTCCGGGGCAGCGGCGGAGGATTCGGCCGGCGCGGCAGGCCGCTCGGCACCCGCAGGCTCCTGCGGACGCGGACGCGGTGCCTCTCCCGCAGCGGGCTGTGGCTCGCGCTGCGGCTTCAGAGATTCGGCGGGCGCCGCCGGCACGCGGGCCGGACGTTCTGCGGCCGGCGGCTCGGCGGCCGGAGGTTTCGGGGCGACGGGCTTGGGCGCGGGCGCCGGCTCGCGCTGCGGTGCCGGTTCGCGGGTGGGCGGGGCCTCGCGCGGCGGGGCGGCTTCGCGGGCAGGCGCGGGTTCGCGCTGCGGTGCCGGTTCGCGCTGTGGTGCGGGTTCACGGGCCGGAGGCGGGCGCACGGGCTCCGGTTCGCGCTGCGGCGCGGGCTCGCGCGCCGGGGCCGGTTCACGGGCGGGCGGCGCCTCGCGTGGCGGTGCAGCTTCGCGTGGCGGTGCGGCTTCATGTGCGGGGGGATGCTGTCCTTCGTGAGCAGGCGGCTCCTGCCCGCCACCGGCTTGCGGCTTGTGTGGCGGCTTGATGAGCGGCGCGCTGCCATCCTGCGGTGCGGCGCCATTGTCCTGCACGCGGATCACATCCTGCGCGATGCCGGCCGGTGCCATCGGCGCCATGCTGATCGGCATGGCGTGCGCCTGCGGCACCAGGAGGCTCATCGACATCAACGGCATTGCCACGCTGGCAAGGTATCCGGTTCGCTTGGCCATGTTTTCTCCCTGGCGTTTGCTTCGCCCAGATCCGGCGGCCCGTCGGGCACCGTCAAGGGCGCGCGATAACGGAGCTGGGGCCGTTCTGGTTCCACGGCAAAAGAAGCAGAGCCAGATGAACCGAAGCTGAATTCCTCTGGCAGCAGAAGTTCATATTGAGTGCTAAGACTTTGAAAACAAGAGATAAAAACTCTTCGTGAAGACGTGCCGTTAAGCCTCGGTTAAGCCGGCAGTGCTGCAATTGGCAGTCCCGGCGCAACGACGCCGGCGGGGTCAACTCCGAGGGAAACGAACGATGATGACACCTGACATGGACATGATGCTGAAAGGCTATGGCCTCACCACCGCGCAGATCCTCTATCGCTTGCCCGATCATCCGGCGCTGCTTCAGACCTATATCTGGCAGCATTACGATCTCGCACCGGATTTTCCGGAAATGCGCGGTTTTCTGAAATTCTGGCAGGAAAAGCTCGACGGCCCGCTGCATTCGGTACGCTACGTGCACCGCAAGATGATCGCCGCCAGCGAATGGCGGGCGCTGAAGGGCGAATTCATCCTGCATTGACGTGGGCCATCGCCCGCCGACATCGGCTTCTCCTTGCCAAGCCCTCCCCGTGGCCTTAAAGCCGCGGGGAGACCCACCGGCACGGATGAAACGAGGCGGCCATGACGAAGATCGATGAAGAAGCCCTGGCAGAAGCCTACAACCGGGCGCTCGCCCATGAGAAGGCCGGCGAGATCGACGCCGCCGTCGCCGCCTATCACGAGGTGCTGGCCATCGATCCCGAGGATCACGGCGGCGCATCGGTTCGCATTGCTGCCCTTGGTCGCGGGGAAGCCCCGACGCGCGCACCGGATGCCTATGTGGAAACCCTGTTCGACCAGCATGCGGAGGATTTCGAGGAAATCCTTGTCGAGCAGCTCGGCTATGCCGTGCCGCTGATGGTGCTGCAGCGCCTGCAGGAACTCGATCTCGGACCGTTCAAGCGCATGCTCGATCTCGGCTGCGGCACGGGCCTGACAGGCGGCGCCATGCGCGACATCGTGGAAGACATCACCGGCATCGACATCTCCGAAAACATGGTCGAGATCGCCCATGAGAAGGATCTCTACGACACGCTCTACGTCGCCGAGATCGAGGACTTTCTCGAGGACAATGACGACGATGCTTTCGACATCGTGACCGCGACGGATGTGCTGCCCTATCTCGGTGCTCTCGAACCGCTGTTCTTCGGGGCAGCCGAAAACATGGTGCCCGGCGGCATTCTCGTCTTTTCCTCCGAAACCCTGCCGGACGCGGTGATGGCCGGCCGCCCCTACATGGTCGGCCCGCACCAGCGCTTTGCCCATTCGGAAGCCTATGTGCGCGAGCGGTTGAATGCCACGGGCTTTGATCTCGTCGATATCACCGAGATCAACGTGCGCATGCAGGATGGCGAACCGACGCCAGGCCATCTGGTCGTTGCCCGCCTGCGCGGCTGAACGAGAGCCTGCTGGCAGCCGGCGGCGTCAGAGATGACCGCCGGCCGTGCCTCAGCCGGAAAGAAGCGCCAGCAGCGCGTCTACCACCGTGGCGCCACCGATCGGCGCGACCAGCAGAAAAAACAGGTTGAAGCAGATCAGCCAGACCAGCAGCTTCTGCTGGCTGGCGGAGAGCGAGGGCCGCGGCGGATTTTCCGGCGGCGGGTCCGGCTCGCGCCGGTAATAGCCTTGCAGGTCGAGGAACATCGTCGTCCCGATCCTTTCGCGCAGTGACACATGCACGATGCTACGTCAGGCCGCCCGACTGGACCAGATGAAATCGCGCCGTATCAACGCCCTGCCCGGCAATTCCCGCAAGACCGGACGCATGGCTGGTCAGATGCCGACCCTTACACTAGATTTCGTCCGACCGGACGGGAGTCGCCATGTCGCCGCAACGCTATTTCCTCGCCCAGGCCTACAACAATGCCTGGGCCAATCACCGCCTGCTGACCGCATGCCGCAAGCTTTCGGCCGACGATCTCGCCGCCAGCCGCACGAGCTTCTTTCCCTCGATCATTCATACGCTGAACCACATTCTGACGGTGGACTGGTTCTATGTGAGCGCGCTGGAAGGCCGGCCGATGGGATATGCGGCTTTCGACACGGAAATTCCCTTTCAGGATTTTTCCGATCTGGAGCGCGAACAGCGCGCCATCGATCGTCGGCTGATCGATCACTGTCGCCAGATCCAGACGGACGAGTTGTCACGCATCGTCGTCATTCCGCGCGCCCATAGCGAGCAGCGGGAAAGGACTGACCGCCTGCTGCTGCATCTTTTCCAGCACCAGATCCACCATCGCGGCCAGGTGCATGCCATGCTGTCGGGCACGCCCGTCGCGCCGCCGCAACTCGATGAATTTTTCTCCGTCGGCGAAGAGGCGCTGCGGCGTGCCGATTTTGCCGAACTTGGCTTTTCCGAAACACAGATCTGGGGCTGATCAATGCTGTATTTCATCATCAAGGGGCTGCACGTCGCCTCCGACATCATCTGGGTGGGCGGCATGCTCATCAATGCCTTCGTGATCGCCATGGTGCCGCCGCCGATCCGTGGTGGCGTAATCACCGCGCTGCGCCGCTACGACCGGCTGGTGACGACGACGGCGCTGGCCGGCGTCTGGCTGTTCGGCCTCATCCTCGCCTTTGGCTATATCGGCTTTTCCGGCGGCTGGCTGCACCTGAAGCTTTTGATCGTCGGGATGCTCTCGGCGCTGCACGGCATGCAGAGCGCCTGGCTGCGCCGCATGGAGGCCAATCCCCTGCTCGATCCGCCGGCCTTCGTGTCGAAGGGCATGCCGATCGTGCTCGTCTCCACCGTCGTCGTGGTACTGCTTGCCGAAGTCAAGCCGTTCTGACCGTCGGCATGAACGGCATCGGGACGAAACGGACGGTTCCCAAGCGGGCCAAAAGGCAATAGACCGTCCGTCAGAAATCGCTGGAGGTTGTTTGCGAAATGGCGAAGGTTGCGTTTATCGGTCTCGGGGTCATGGGTTTTCCGATGGCCGGGCATCTGAAGACGAAGGGCGGTCACGAGGTCACGGTCTACAACCGCACGGTCGCGAAGGCCGAAAGCTGGGTGCAGAAATTTGGCGGCACCCATGGCACGACGCCGGCGGAAGCGGCCCGCGATGCGGACTTCGTCTTCACCTGCGTTGGCAACGACGATGACCTGCGCTCCGTGACGATCGGCGCCGATGGCGTGTTTGCCGGCATGAAGCCCGGCGCGATCCTCATCGACAACACCACCGCCTCTGCCGAAGTGGCCCGCGAGCTTGATGCCGCCGCACGGGAAAAATCCTGCGCCTTCATCGATGCTCCCGTCTCGGGCGGGCAGGCCGGCGCCGAAAACGGCGTGCTGACCGTGATGTGCGGCGGCGACGAGGAGACTTTTGCAAAGGCGCGGCCGGTGATCGATGCCTATGCCCGCATGGTCGGGCTGATGGGGCCTGTCGGATCCGGCCAGCTCACCAAGATGATGAACCAGATCTGCATCGCCGGCGTCGTGCAGGGCCTGGCGGAAGCGATTCATTTTGGCAAGAAAGCCGGCCTCGACATTGAAAAGGTTGTCGATGTCATTTCCAAGGGTGCCGCCGGCTCCTGGCAGATGGAGAACCGCCACAAGACCATGAACGAGGGGCGCTACGAGTTCGGCTTCGCCGTCGACTGGATGCGCAAGGACCTCGACATCGTGCTGACCGAGGCCAAGCGCAACGGCTCCACGCTGCCGCTGACCGCCCTCGTCGACCAGTTCTACGCCGAGGTGCAAAAGCTCGGCGGCCATCGCTGGGACACGTCCTCGCTGCTTGCGCGGCTGGAGAAGTAGCAGGGCACCCATGCGCCGGAGGACCGTCCTCCGGCGCCCCTTCCTCTGCCGCACCTTCCATCCGCGGGATGCGCTGATCGCCCGAGCTGCGCGCGTTCAGAGCAGCGATACAGGCCAAATATTATAACATCCTGAAATTCAAATTTAATGCTTTGGGCCTAGCTTCTGGCTGTTTAACCAGGTCCCTGAGCGCATCGCGTATGCCCAATGCTTCAAGGCCCGAACGTGGAGGCACCCTTGAAGTTGCTCGAAAATGCCCGGATCATCTCAAAGATTGCAGTGGTCATTGCTGCACTCATCGTCGTCAGTCTTATCATTTCGGTGGTGAGCTACCGTTCCAGTTCCATCCAGTCCGCAAATGCGTACATGACCGACCACACCTATGAGGTAATGTCGAAGGTCAATGGCGCGCTCGCCGCGATGATCGACCAGGAAACCGGCATGCGCGGCTTCCTGCTCGCAGGCGACAGGAAGTTTCTCGAACCCCAGATCGCCGGCGCTGCCGCATTTTCTGAAAACCTCGCAGCCGCCCAGAAGCTGACTGCCGACAATCCGGCCCAGCAGACGCGCCTCAAGGAGATGGCTGCCCTCGCGGAAACCTGGACGTCAAAGGTCGTTACCGCCGAAACCAAACTCATGAGCGACCCGGCCACCCATGATCAGGCACGCCAGATCGAAATTTCCGGGGCCGGCAAGGCGTCGATGGATGCGATCCGCGGCAAGGTCAAGGAATTGCTGGATGCGGAGACGAGTCTGTTGGCCGTGCGCAAGACGGCTGCCATCGAGGCCGGCGAACTGGCACGCACCACGGCGACCATGGGCGGCATCGGCATGATTGCCATCTCCGGTTTCGGCCTGTTGATGCTGAATGGTGCCCTGGTCAGGCCGCTGACCCGTATCAACGCCTCCATGCTCACACTGGCGCGCGGCCAGAACGACATCACCATTCCGGGCCGTGGCCGCAAGGATGAAATCGGCGAGATGGCCGAGGCGGTCGAAACCTTCCGGCAGACTGCCGTCAACAAGCTGGAAAGCGACCGCCAGGCGGCCGAAGCGCGGACAACCTCCGAGGCCGATCGGGCGCGCAACGCGGAAATGACGCGTCAGCGGGCAAGCGAGATGGAACAGGCCACGCAGGGCCTCGCCGAGGGGCTGCGCCAGCTCTCCGACGGCAATCTGGCCTTCCAGCTGGCAACCCCGTTTGCCTCAGACTTCGAAGGTCTCCGCCGCGACTTCAACGCCGCCGTGGCACGGCTCGGCGACACGCTCAGTCAGGTTGCCGTTTCGGCCGGCGCCATCGATTCCGGATCTCGCGAGATGAGCGACAGCGCCAACGACCTGTCGCGCCGCACCGAACAGCAGGCCGCGTCGCTGGAGGAGACCGCTGCAGCGCTCGACCAGATCACGGCCAACGTCTCCAGTTCCTCGAAGCGCACCGAAGAAGCGCGTTCGGTTGCCATCGAAGCCAACCGTTCGGCGCACCAGTCGGGCCAGGTCGTGGCGAATGCCGTGGATGCCATGCAGCGCATCGAGCAGTCGTCCAACCAGATCTCCAACATCATCGGCGTGATCGACGAGATCGCCTTCCAGACGAATCTTCTGGCGCTGAACGCCGGCGTGGAAGCCGCACGCGCCGGGGAAGCCGGCAAGGGCTTTGCGGTCGTCGCGCAGGAAGTACGTGAACTCGCCCAGCGCTCGGCCCAGGCAGCCAAGGAGATCAAGGATCTCATCCGCACCTCCGCCACCGAGGTCGACAACGGCGTGCGCCTCGTCACCGAAACGGGCACGGCGCTGAAGGTGATCGAAGGGCATGTCGTGGCCATCAACACACAGCTGGATGCAATCGCCACGTCGGCCAGGGAACAGTCCGTCGGCCTCTCCGAGGTCAACACGGCGGTCAACCAGATGGACCAGGTGACCCAGCAGAACGCGGCCATGGTGGAAGAGGCAACAGCCGCCAGCTCGCATCTTGCCGGCGAGGCAGACAAGCTGCGCGTTCTCATCGCAAGCTTCCAGCTGCCCGGCCGAGGCCAGACCATGCCGGCCGCCGGCCAGTATTCCCACGCCTCGCCTGCCCGCCAGATGGTCAATTCGCTCGCACGCGCCGTCGGCCAGCGGGCGCGGGCCTGATCACGCCATAGACAGATGCGAACAGAAAAAGGGCCGGAGGCGCAGCTAGCGCCTCCGGCCCTTTTTCATCGGATCCAGTTGCGATTGGCCTGGCGATTTTACCCGGCAGAGCGCCGCCGGATTGTCGTCGCTCAGTCCTCGCCGCTCTTCTGGTTGTCCAGCACCATGTAATCGAGTGGCAGCTCGGTCGTGTACTTGATCTGCTCCATGGCAAAGGCCGAGGACACGTCACGGATCTCGATGCGGGCGATCAGGCGCTTGTAGAAGGCGTCATAGGCGGCGATATCCGGCACCACAACGCGCAGCAGATAGTCCACGTCGCCGCTCATGCGATAGAATTCCACCACTTCCGGGAAATCCACCACGACTTCGGAAAACCGCTTCAGCCATTCGATGGAGTGGCTGGCGGTGCGGATCGACACGAAAACCGTGACCTTGGTGTTGACCTTGACCGGATCGAGCAGCGCCACGCGCCGCTTGATCACGCCGTCCTCTTCCATCTTCTGGATGCGCCGCCAGCAGGGCGTGGTCGACAGGCCCACCTTCTTGGCGAGATCGGCGACGGCGAGCGTCGAATCTTCCTGCAATATGCGCAGAATCTTGCGGTCGAGGCGGTCCATTTTCACTCCCTCTTGGATTATTTTTCTTCATACAGGGAAAAACGGCGCCTGTAACCGAAAACTCTTTCAGCGGATCAGGCTGTCCACATGCTGTCGCAGAACGGGCAGCACCTCGGCTTCAAACCAGGCATTGCGCTTCAGCCAGCCGCTGTTGCGCCAGCTCGGATGCGGCAGCGGCAGCACGCGCGGCCCGTCATTGACGAAATAGCTTTGGCGCCAGTTCCAGACCGTTTCCGTCATGCCCTTCTGGTGTGGGCCCGGCAAGTGCCAGCCTTGTGCGTGCGCGCCGATCGCCAGCACCAGTTCCACCTGCGGCATGGCCCGCACCGCAGCCTCGCGCCAGAGCGGCGCGCATTCCCGGCGTGGCGGCAGGTCGCTGCCCTTGGTGTCATAGCCCGGAAAGCAGAAGCCCATCGGCAGGATCGCGAAACGGTCGGGATCGTAGAATTCCTCGCGCGTCACGCCGAGCCAGTCGCGCAGCCGGTCGCCGGAGGCATCGTTGAAGGGCAATCCGCTCTCGTGCACGCGAAGCCCCGGCGCCTGCCCGGCAATCAGGATGCGGGCGCGCGCCGACAAGACCACAACCGGGCGCGGCTCATGCGGCAGCCGGTCCGCGATGCCGCGTGCCGGCACATCGCGACAGAGGCGGCAACCGGCAATCGCCTGCCGCAGGTCCGAAAGCCTCGCCTCGCGCTCCGTCTCCCCTACCCCCAGATCCACGCAAACCTCTCCGCAAGCCACTGCCACAGCCGCCTTGCCTCCGCCGCCTCGTCGTCGCCGAGCCCTGCACGCCGGCGAAAGTCGCGTGGCGTCTCGAAGGAACCGCTCCACAGCCCGCGCCGGGCTGTTTCCGCCGCCGCCTGTTCGGCCCGATAACGCACCGATCCGCTCGCCAGTGCAAGCCCTTCCCGCACCAGTCGACCGTTCAGATCCTCGCCGTCGGCCTCGCAGGTGACGAGCGGTCGCCCGTAGCGATCAACCGCCGCGCCGCGGCATTGCGGCTCAGCCTGAGCGATCAGCGCCGAGAGCCTTGCGCGCGCCACCCGGCCACAGGGCCAGGCAGTGCCGTCAGCCCGCGCGCAGGTCTGGTCGATTTCCGGGGCGTCGATGCCTGTCAGGCGCAGGCGCTGTCCGTGCTCAGCCAGCGTATCGCCATCCAGGACGGCAAAAGGTCCATTGAAGACCTGATCCGTTCCCTCGTTGCCCCACCGTGCGGCGAGCAGCGCCAGCAGCAGCAGAAAGGCGGCCGTCAGCGCGAGGTCGCGGACAAGCCTCCTTCCCGGCACGTCATGGAAGCGTCTGGACATGGTTAGGCCCCAATTGCAAACGGAAGCTTGGCGAAGATGGCAAACGCTTTCTTGCCCGGCAGGATCTTATTAAGATTTTCGCCCTAGGATTGCCATATCCGGAAGAGTACCCAGGCCATGAGTAGCGGCGTCAGCAGCTCCACAGACAAGATCATCGTGGACAAATCGCGCAGCCATCGCAACAAGGCGGTGTCTAAGGCCGTGCGCGCGACTCGTGAACGGCTGCAGAGCAGCGGCAAGGGCGTGCAGGTTTTCGAGCGCGACATGCTCGGGCTGCACATCAAGACCATGCTGCAAGGCGCTCTGATCCTTCCGCTTTTCGTTGCCCTCGTTGCCGGCGCCGGCCTCTATCTCAGCGGCGATGCGCGCCTGCTTCCCTGGGCGCTGCTGACGCTCGCCGCCCATTCCATCAACCTGCTTCTGGCGCGCCGCGCCGCCCGCAGCGAGTGGGGGGCGGAAAAGAGCAAGACCTGGCACCGCCGCCTGCTGACCGGCCAGCTTCTCCTCGGCTTCTGCTGGGCCGTCTTTGCCTTCGGCGATTGCCGCGCCTGTGGCGGCGAGGGTTTTTATTTCTACAAGGGCGGCGTGCTGCTGGTCGCGATTTCCATCTCGGCCATGGGCAATGTGCTGCTGCGCCGCGCGCTGCTGATGTCCTTCCTGCCGGTGATCGCCGTCCTGTGCCTCAACGCCGTCCTGTCGCGCACCATGCTGGATATCGGGCTCACCGGCATGTGCGTCACGGCACTGGCGCTCTTCCACTATATTTCCGACCGGCTCTACCGCTCCAGCGTCACGCTGATGTCCTATCAGTCGGAAAAGGACGACCTGATTGCCGAGCTGGAAGTGGCGAAATCCGTTTCTGACGAAGCCCGGCGCCGCGCGGAAGAAGCCAATCTCGCCAAGTCGCGCTTCCTCGCCTCGATGTCGCATGAACTGCGCACGCCGCTGAATGCCATTCTGGGCTTTTCCGAGGTCATGGCACATGAAGTGCTCGGGCCGATGCCGAACGCCACCTACAAGGATTATGCGGGCGACATCCATCGATCCGGCCAGCACCTCCTCAACCTCATCAACGAGATCCTCGACCTGTCGCGCATCGAGGCGGGACGCTACGAGCTTTCCGAGGAGGCACTCTCGCTGCTCGACGTGGCGGAAGACTGCATCGGCATGGTGCAGCTGCGTGCCCGCGCCAAGAATATCACCATCCACCAGCAGTTCGAACCGAAGCTGCCGCAGGTCTGGGCCGACGAGAAGTCGATCCGCCAGGTGCTGCTGAACCTGCTCTCCAATGCGGTGAAATTCACCAGCCAGGGCGGCGAGGTGGTGGTCAAGGTCGGCTGGACAGCCGGCGGCGGACAGTATGTGGCGATCAAGGACAACGGCCCCGGCATTGCGGAAGAAGAGATCCCGGTCGTGCTCTCGGCCTTCGGTCAGGGCGCGATCGCCATCAAGAGCGCCGAGCAGGGCACCGGGCTCGGCCTTCCCATCGTACAGGCCATCCTTGCCAAGCATGACGGCCAGTTCATTCTGAAATCGAAGCTGCGCGAAGGCACCGAAGCCATCGCCATCCTGCCCGCTACCCGCGTGCTGCAGAGCCTGCCAGCCGTGGAGGATACCCCAGCGGTCGAACCGCGCCGCAGAAGTTTCGCGTAATCCGCGCTGTCACTTTCAGGTTTTCTAACACATACTGTGACAATGACGCGTCTTTTCGAACAGGCCATCGGCATTGCACGCCGTCTGCCGCCCGAACGGCAGGACGAGATCGCGCGCCTCGTGCTGATGCTGGCGTCTGATGACGATCAGGATTGCGCTAACACGACGGACGGCACCCTGCCCTTTGCCAGCTCATCTCTGCCGCTGGACGGCACGGACGACGAGACGGCCGCACGGCATCTTTCCATCTGAACGCTGACGACCTGCACGGCTAGCGGCGCACGGTCGTCCGAAGAGTCGGATGCGACATCCTGCATCAGCGCGAAGCGGCACCACCGGCATTGACTGCGGCAGAGCACCGCCGCCGATCTCTTCTCCCCGTGGGGAGACGATGCCCGCAGACAGATGAGGTGGCCGTGACCGCAACGCACATCACCTTCAGGCGGGGCGATCCACCGACGGGGCCTCTCCGGCAAAGAAGCCGTCGGAGCCCCGCCCGGTCTTGTTCTTCAATGCTGGTGCGGCACCGGCTGGCCGGCGGTCGTGACCCCCGCCTGCGCAAAGGTCGCCATGCCGGAATGGCAGGCGGCGGCCGCCTTCACGATGCCGGCCGCGAGCGCTGCACCCGTCCCTTCGCCAAGCCGCATGCCGAGCGCCAGAAGCGGCGTCTTGCCGAGCTTCTCGATGGCGCGCAGATGGCCGGGCTCGGCCGAGACATGGCCGATCAGGCAGTGATCGAGGGCGGCCGGATTGGCAGCCTTCAGGATCGAGGCGGCGGCAGTCGCCACGTAGCCATCGATCAGCACCGGAATCTTTTCGACGCGGCAGGCGAGGATCGCGCCGGCCATGGCCGCCACCTCGCGCCCGCCAAGGCGCCGCAGCACTTCCAGCGGGTCGGACAGATGGTCCTTGTGGAAGGCCACCGCCTGCTTCACCGCCGCGATCTTGCGCTCCAGCATTTCGCCATGCGAGCCGGTGCCGGGGCCGACCCAGTCTTCCGCCTCGCCGCCATAGAGGGCAAGATTGATGGCCGCCGCCACCGTGGTGTTGCCGATGCCCATTTCGCCGATGCACAGAAGATCGGTGCCGCCGGCAATCGCTTCCATGCCGAAGGCCATGGTCGCGGCGCAATCGCGCTCCGACAGTGCCGCCTCGCTGGTGATGTCACCGGTCGGGTAGTCCAGCGCCAGATCGAAGATCTTGAGACCGAGGTCATAGGCCGCACAGATCTGGTTGATCGCAGCGCCGCCGGCCGCAAAATTTTCCACCATCTGCTGCGTGACACTCGGCGGATAGGGGGTGATGCCATGGCGCGCCACGCCGTGATTGCCGGCAAAGATCGCCACCAGCGGCCGGTTGACGGCCGGCTGACGGCCGCTCCAGGCAGCCAGCCAGAAGGCGATTTCTTCCAGCCGTCCGAGCGAACCCGCAGGCTTGGTCAGTTGCTTGTCGCGCTCGCGGGCCGCCACCAGCGCGCGGGTATCCGGGCCGGGAAGCTCGCGCAGCAAAGCCCTGAAATCGTCGAAAGGCAGGCCGCTCATGCTCATCGGATCAATCTTCCTTTGCTCTTGTTCCCCTGCCCTAGGTTTCGGCAGCGGAATCTGATTTGCTGGTCCCCTGTTTATCAGGCATCGACGGAGGAACAACTGCCAAACGCCGCGGAATTTTTCACCGACCTCGCCCGCTCCATCGCCTTTCTCTCGCGCCTGCCAGTGCCGGCCCGCGTCTTCGAGGGGCATGACGGCTCGAGCGCGCGCGCCTGCCGGGCCTTTCCGCTGGCCGGCTGGCTGGTGGCGCTCGCGCCGGCGCTGGTGCTGGCAACCTTTGCCACCAGCCCGGCCGTCGATCCGCTGGCCGCCCTCCTGGCGCTCGGCCTGATGACGCTTCTCACGGGCGGACTGCACGAAGACGGGCTGGCGGATGCCTGCGACGGGCTGCTCGGCGGCCGCGACCGCGATCAGGCGCTCCTCATCATGAAGGACAGCCGCATCGGCAGCTTTGGCGTGATAGCACTCATTCTCTCCTTCGGCCTGCGTGCCTCGGCGCTCGTCGCGCTGTCGCTGCTCGTCTCGCCGGGGCTTGGCGCCGGCGCCCTGCTGGCGGCCGCGGCCGTGTCGCGGGCGCTGATGGTCTGGCACTGGCGCGCCCTGCCGCCGGCGCGCGCCAACGGAACGGCGGTTGCCGTCGGCCAGCCGCTGCCGGAGGCGCGCACTCTGGCGCTCGTCACAGGTTTCGGGCTCAGCCTGCTGCTGGTGCCCGCCGGCCTGCCGCTGCTGACCCTGTTCCTGGCGCTCGCGCTGTCCACCCTCGGCGCGACGCTCTTCACCCGCTTCGTGCGGCAGCGCATCGGCGGGCATACCGGCGACACGATCGGCGCCACCCAGCAGATCACGGAAACGATACTGCTGTGCACCCTTGCGGTTGCAGTCTGAAGGGATGATATAGTCTTCATGCTCACGCCCTGCATTCTCGTCTGTTCTCTGGATGACAAGACCGGCCTGTGTTTCGGATGCGGTCGCACGCGCGACGAGATCGGCCTCTGGACCACCTATACGGATGGCGAACGGCAGGCGATCATGGCGGCGCTGCCGGCCCGTCTGGAGGGCATCGAACGGCGCCCGCGCCGCGAGACAAGGCGTCGGCAGCTGGCGAGCCGCAGCAGGGAGGACGATCCATGCTGAGCGTGCTTCTGGCGATCCTCGCGGCGGGCCTCGCCTTCCTCGTCTTCAATCACGAGTCCGGCCTCACCTTCGGCATTGCCAATGACGATTTTGCCCGGCTGGTGCAGCTTTCGGCCATCGGCGCGCTGCTGGCTGCCGGCGTGATGGCCGGACGGCGCGGGCCGATCGGCGAGGTGTTGCGCAACATCGCGCTCTGGCTCGTCATCGTGCTGGCGCTGGTCGCCGGCTATCTCTACCGCATGGACCTGCACCAGTTCGCCGCCCGCATGAGCGCCGGCCTCATTCCCGGCAGTCCGCTGGTGATGACGACGAGCGAGGGTGGCCAGGAGGTGGTGCTTTACCGCGCCCGCGACGGCCACTTCAAGGCACATGTCGAGATCGATGACCGGACGATCCCGACGCTGGTCGATACCGGCGCCAGCACCATCGTGCTGTCCTATGCGGATGCCGAACGGCTGGGGCTCGACCCCGCGCGTCTTGCCTATTCGGTGCGGGTGATGACGGCAAACGGGGCTGCCCGCGCAGCACCCGTCACGCTCGACAGCGTCGCCGTCGGCCCGATCGACCGCACCGGCATCCGCGCGCTGGTCGCCGAACGCGGACGGCTGGAGGAAAGCCTGCTCGGCATGAGTTTTCTCTCCACCCTCGGTTCCCTGCAGATGCAGACCGACCAACTGCGCCTGCGCGACTGAGCGACTGAGCGACTGAGCGGGCGCTACTTGCGCAGCCGGTAACCGGTGCGGAAGATCCATTGCAGCAGGCAAAATCCGATGGTCAGGAAGACCGCGATCATGCCGAGGCTGATCAGCGGATTGACGTCGGAAATCTCGTAGAAACTCCAGCGGAAGCCGGAGACGAGATAGAGCACCGGATTGAGATGGCTGACGGCCGCCCAGAACGGCGGCAGCATATCGATGGAATAGAAGCTTCCGCCGAGAAAGGTCAGCGGCGGCACCACCAGCATCGGCACCAGGTTCAGCTGCTCGAAATTGTCGGCCCAGATGCCGATGATGAAGCCGAACATCGAAAAGGTGATCGCCGTCAGCACCATGAAGAGCAGCATCAGGAACGGATGCTCGATCCTCAAATCCACGAAGAAGGCGGCGGTGGCGAGAATGATCAGGCCGATGATCAGCCCCTTGCTGGCGGCCGCCCCCACATAGCCGATGACGATCTCCACCATCGAGACGGGCGCCGAAAGGATCTCGTAGACCGTTCCGGTGAATTTCGGAAAATAGATGCCGATCGCGCCATTGCTGATGCATTGCGACAGAAGCGTCAGCATGATGAGGCCGGGCGTGATGAAGGCGCCGTAGGAAACGCCGCCCACCTCGTTGATGCGCGAGCCGATCGCCGTGCCGAACACGATGAAATAGAGCGAGGTGGTGATGACAGGCGAGATGACGCTCTGCAGCAGCGTGCGCTTCATGCGCATCATCTCGAACAGGTAGATGGCCTTGATCGCCTCCCAGTTCATGCGCGTGCTCCCACCAGCGAAACGAAAATGTCTTCCAGCGAACTCTGCCGGGTCGAAAGGTCGGTGAAAGCGATACCCTCCGCCTCGACCGTCGCCAGCACCTGGCCGATGCGGCCATCGCCCGCACCGTTGCCATACTCGTGCACCAGCTGGCGGCCATCGGGCGTCAGCGACACGCCGAGCGCACCAAGCGACTGGGGAAGCACGGCAAGCGGCGCCTTCAGCTCAAGCCGAAGCTGCTTGCGGCCGAGCTTGTCCATCAGCGCTTTCTTCTCCTCAACGAGCAACAGTTCGCCGGCGCGGATCACACCGATGCGGTCGGCCATTTCCTCCGCCTCCTCGATGTAATGCGTGGTGAGGATGACGGTGACGCCCGTCTCGCGCAGCCGGTCGATCGCCGTCCACATGCCGCGCCGAAGCTCCACATCGACACCCGCCGTCGGCTCGTCGAGGAAGAGCACGCGCGGTTCATGCGCCAGGGCCTTGGCAATCAGCACGCGCCGCTTCATGCCACCGGAGAGTTCGCGCAGCTTGTTGTCGCGCTTCTCCCAGAGCGAGAGATCCTTCAGGATGCGCTCGATGAGCGCCGGATTGCTCTTTTCCCCGTGCAGGCCGCGCGAAAAGCTGACCGTGTTCCACACGGTCTCGAACTGGTCGGTGGTGAGTTCCTGCGGCACCAGCCCGATCAGCCGGCGCGTCTTGCGAAACTGGCTGACCACGTCATGGCCACCCACCAGCACTTGGCCGGAGGACGGCATGGAGAGGCCGCAGATGATCGAGATCAGCGTCGTCTTGCCAGCACCATTCGGCCCGAGCAGTGCCAGGATCTCGCCCTGCCGGATCTCGAGATCGACGCCCTTCAGCGCCTGAAACCCGTTGGCATAGGTCTTCGTCAGGGAGTGTACGGAAACGATGGAGGACATGTTCGGGGAACGCACGCATGAAATATGGGCAGGATGCTGCGTCTTATATAGGCACGAAACCGGAATGGCGAGGGCGAACGGCGGCGCACTCTGTATGAGCCGCCGCCGGTGCGGAACGCCTCAGCCCCGTTTCAGGCCGAAGGCGATCGCCACGTCGATCCAGCCGGAATAGCTCACGCCGCATTCGGCCAGCGCCAGCGGATACATGCTGCGATTGGTGCAGCCGGGCATGGTGTTGACCTCGTTCAGGAACAGGCGTCCGTCCTCCAGCAGGAAGAAATCGACGCGCGCAATCCCCTCGCAGGACAGTGCCCGGAAGGCGCGGGCAGAGAGCGCCATCGCCTCCTCCACCACCGCCTCCGGCACCTCGGCCGGAATGACGACCTTCGCGCCGTCCGGATCGAAATACTTGGCCTCGTAGTTGTAGAAGTCATGATGCGCGGCGGTGACGATCTCGCCGGGCGGCGAAATGGTCAGCCGGCCATCGGCATGCTGCAGCACCGCGCATTCGATCTCGCGGCCGTGCAGGAATTCCTCGACGAGGATCTTGTCGTCGAACTCGAAGGCCTTGGTCAGCGCCGGCTTCACCGCCTGGGCGCCATCGACGCGTGACACGCCGAAGGAAGACCCCTGCCGCGCCGGCTTGACGAAGAAGGGATAGCCGAACCGGTCAGCCAGCTGGTCCGCATCGACACCCTCGCCGGCCGCAAGCGTCACCGAACGGGCAACGGGCACCCCGGCCTCGCGCAGCAGACGCTTGGCGACATCCTTGTCCATGGCCGCCGCCGATCCGAGAATGCCGCAGCCCGCATAGGGCAGCCCCGCCATTTCGGCATAGCCCTGCACCGTGCCGTCCTCGCCGAAACGGCCATGCAGCACAGGAAACAGCAGGTCGAGCGTCGGCAAAAGCTCGGCGGGCGCACCATCGACCGCCACCAGACGACCGCGGCCGCCCGGCACCAGCGCAACGCTGACCCCGCTGCCCGGCTGCGGCACGGGGCCCTCGCCCGCATCGGCGTTCAGCCACCAGATCCCGTCGCGGCCAATTGCGATCGGCACCACCCGGTAGCGGGCGCGGTCCATCGCCTTCATCACATTGGCGGCCGACATCAGGGAGACATCGTGCTCGGCCGACTGGCCACCATAGAGGACGCCGACGGTGAGAAGGCTCATGCAGGTTTTCCTTTTTTGTGAAGAGGCGGCACGGAGGATGAAAGCGACCGCTGGTGGAACACGGCCGCCATGCATCAACCCGTCTGTGTCGAAAGTTGGACCGCTCTCACAATCCGGTGAAAAGCCTCTCAGTCGCAGATCCGGTTGCCGGACGCGCGGTTCCTGAGGTCGAAGTGGAAGTGGTTCCAATGCTCGGGATTGCTGCCCGGCCCCAGCACCGTATTGAAGTAGCGGCAGCTGTCGGAGCGCACGGCATTCAGCAGCCCGCGTTCGCGGAACGCAAAGAAACCCTTCTGGCGTACGTCGATCTCGTGACCATTCTTCAGCACGAACTTGCCGACATCGATGGCATTGCCGCGGGCATGTTCCGACATCGGGTTATAGGCCTGGCGGCTGTTGTTCATGCGCCTGCAGGAATAGCCGCCGAGCGGCTCGATGGTGCGCACGCCGGTGAGGTATCGCGCCCGTGCGGCGGGCGCCAGTTCGTTCCTGACCCACTGGGCAAAGGCGAGCGTCGTCTGGCAATTGAGCGTCACGCCCGGCCGCACACCGATATTGCCGGCAAGACCGGTCAACTCCACGGGATGCTCGATCCCGCAGCTCGGACCGCCATAGATGCGCGGCTTGTCGCGGAACTGCACGCCAAGCCGCACCAGTTCACGACGGCAGGCGATCTCGGATGCGGGCATCGGCTCGGGAATGGGGCTCATGCCCCAGTCGCTCTGGCGGGGCGGATAGGCGGGATTCTGCGGCATCACCATGGCCACCTGCCGCGGCGCAGCAAGCGGTGGTGCTGCCATCGGTGCATCCATGGGAGCATCGAACGGACCATCGAAAGGTTCATCGACCGGTACCCGGCTCGGCGCGACCACGGGCCGGTTGTCGCTCCAGCGCGGCGCTGCCGCCACCCTGTCGCGGCGCTCGGGCGGCGCGCGACGCGTGACCGGCCCGAGCAGCTCGTCGCCCGCTCCCGGCTGGCGACGGACCTCCAGACGACGCGGCTCGCTGCGACGCGGTTCCACAGGCATCGCGGAGGGGCGCTGGACAGGCGTATCGGTGCCGATGCCATCAACCACAGGATGCACGGCATTGCCCTCGGCAATATCGAACTGCTGCTCCTCGGCAAGCCCCAACACCCGACCGTTCCCCGCCATCGCCGGGTCGGGCGGCGTAACCCCAAGCTCGGCATCCATGTTGACGCCGCCCTCGGGAATGACGAGATGGCCCGGCGTGCCGGTCTGCACGCCCGTTGCCTCGCCACCCTGCAGGTATGTCACCGGCTGCGGTGGAACAGGATAGCCGTCACGAACGCTTTGCACGGGGGATGTCATGCCGGAAGGCTGGATGGCGGAAACGCGCGTGCCACGGTCGATCGGCGCCGGCGGCACGATATCGGTAAAGGAGCACCCCGCCACAAGCGCTGTTGCCATCAGGAAGGCCAGTGCCCGCCGGTAGGTAGTCGCCTGTGCCATTCCGACTGCTCACCTGTCTCGTTTCGGGAAGAGTCCCAGCGACGAAACGGTAACCAGATAAGGTAAATGAAAACTTTCCCAAAAAGAGTCATTTTGCACCCCTGCAAATTCAGGGCACAATCCGAGGATGAGTTATTTTGAGACGGAGCACGCGCAGGCCGCAAGAAGGCCTATCGCGCAGATCGTTTCGTCGGAAACACCGGTAACGCCGGAGAACGGTGCGTCAGCGGTAACGGGATAGGAAAGCGCCTGGCGACGCTTCGCGACCGCCGCGACAGCGCGTGAACGGCCGGCACAACTCCGATATGAGGATGGAGTTCGGCAAGGAGCGCGCCATGCGCCCTTGTGCCGTTTGTCCTGACAATGGCCGGCTGCAGCAGCGGTGCCCGGACCCGCGAGGCCCTCCGCCGGGTCAGGCTCCGAACAGAAAGGCCTGCTCCCCGGGGAAGCAGGCCAGTCCCGGCCGTCAAGCCCGAGCAGCGTCAGGCGGCGTGTCTTGGCAGGGCAATCCCGATTCCGGTGCCGGTGCCGGTGCCGGTGCCGGTGCCGGAAAGGCGAAAGCCTTCCAGCAGGTCGCGCAACTGCTGGCTCTGGGCGGCCAGCGTCTGCCCGGCTGCGGCCGACTCGTGCACCATCGCCTTGTTCTGCTGGGTCATCTGGTCCATGTGGTTGACGGAGGTGTTGATCTCCTGCAAACCGGAGGCCTGCTCGCGTGCTGCGGTGGCAATGCCCTCCACCTGGGCATTCACCTTCTCGACCAGACGAACGATATCCACCAGCGCCTCGCCGGTGGTGCGCACCAGCGACACTCCGGCCTCCACCTCGCGAGCCGAACTGTTGATCAGCGCCTTGATCTCCTTTGCCGCATTGGCGGAACGCTGCGCGAGTTCGCGCACTTCCTGCGCCACCACCGCAAAGCCGCGTCCGGCCTCGCCGGCACGTGCCGCCTCGACGCCGGCATTCAGGGCCAGAAGGTTGGTCTGGAAGGCGATCTCGTCGATGACGGAGATGATCTGGCCGATGCGGCTCGAGGAGTCCTCGATGCGCCCCATGGCATCCACGGCATCGCGAACAATCTCGCCGGAACGGCCGGCGCTGGTCTTGGTATCGGCTACCATCGCGCGTGCTTCCGCAGCCCGCTCAGAGGCGGTCTTCACCGTCGCCGTGATTTCCTCCAGCGCGGACGCCGCCTGTTCCAGGGCTGCGGCCTGCTGCTCGGTGCGCTGCTGCAGCGTGCCGGTGGCGCGGCTGATCTCGAGCGCGCTTTCGCCCACCACGTGGCCCGTGCGGGAAATCTCCTCGATGGTCCGCCGCAACGAACCGACGGCCGAATTGAAATCATCGCGCACCTTGGCGAAATCGGCTCCGAGATCCCCAAGCGAGACGGACAGATCACCGCGCGACAGAGCCTCCAGCGCCGCGCCAAGGGCCTGCATGGCCTCCGACTGCCGCTCGGCCGCCTGCCGGACCACGCCGGCCGCCCGCTCGCGGTCCTCCGCCAGGGCCCGCTGCTGGTCGGCATCGCGCTTCTGGAGCAGTGCACGCTCATCCACCGCATCGCGCAGCACGACAAGGGAACGGGCGATGTCGCCAAGCTCGTCCCGCGCCTCCACACCGTCGATGGCGATCGATGGCTCGCCGGCAGCCATGCGCTGCAGTGCCGCACGGATGCGCCCGACCGGCTGCGTCACGCTCTTGACGATCATCAGCGCGCTGCCGGCCAGCAGCAACATGCCGATGCCGGACATGGCGGCAAAGCGCAGGGCCATCTGCCAGTAAAGCGCCTTCAGGTCATCCACATAGACGCCGGTGCCAACGACCCAGCCCCACGGGGCAAATCCCGCCACGTGCGAATATTTTTCCACCGGCTTTTCGGCGCCGGGCTTCGGCCAGTCGTAATTGACGAAACCCTGGCCGGTGGCCTTCACGGTGTTGACGAATTCCACAAACAGGAATTTGCCGTTGGGATCCTTGTTCTGCGTCAGGTCGGACCCGTTCAGTTCCGGCTTGATGGGATGCATGACCATGCGCGGATACATGTCATTGATCCAGAAATAGCCGCTGCCATTGTCATAGCGCATGGTGCCGATCAGCCGCTTCGCTTCCCCTTGCGCCTGTTCCCGCGTCAGCTTGCCGGCCACTTCCTGGTCGTAATAGGTCTTGATCAGGCTCAGCGCATTGGCATTCATCGCCGCCAGCGAGGCCTTGCGCTCCTTTTCGAGCGCGCCGAAATTGTGGGACAGACTGAGGACCATGGTGGCAACGAGAATGATGACGGCCAGCGCCACCAGCAGGTAAAGCCGCGTCGAAAGACGGAATTTCGTCATGCTGCACCTCTTCGCACACAGAATGCCGCAAAAGCGTATGATGCGCGTGCTTTCCGCTCCGTAAACGCAGGACTTGCAATTCTACGGGTGCACCCTTGCGGGAAAGCCGTTGTCAGCCGTGCGGGCCGGATCTAAGGTTTGGGAAGTGTGCACTGCACAAGACGGCAACAGGAGATCGCCCCATGCCCGAACAGACCCTGCCCGAGGGAGAACTGACGCTCCGCACGCTGGCCATGCCGGGGGATGCCAATCCCGCCGGCGACATCTTCGGGGGGTGGGTCATGGCGCAGATGGACCTCGCGGCCGGCATCCGCGCCGGCGAACGGGCGCGAACCCGCGTCGTCACCGCCGCAGTGAAGGAAATGGCCTTCCAGCGCCCGGTCAAGATCGGCGACACGCTCAGCATCTACACCGAAGTCACCCGCATCGGCCGCACCTCGATCACGCTGCAGGTGGAAGCCTGGGTCAACCGCTCGCGCATCGGCATGCTGGAGAAGGTCACCGAAGGCACATTCATCATGGTGGCGCTCGACGAGACAGGCCAGCCGCGCCCGGTGCCGGCAGACTGAGCGCCGGGGGACCAGCAGACCGGTCTTACCCGAGGGAGGCTGCCGGCTGCGACGGCAACCGGCGCATCCCCGGATTTCGCCACACGCAGCGCCTGCATCTTTTTCCGTTTCTCTCTTCATTTTCCGCTTGAACCTCTAGTCACTGGAGGTCGTACACCTCCTCGCGTCAATTGAGGACAGGTGTGATGACCGACGCGGTGAAGACGAGATTTCGGATCGAGGACATGGATTGCGCCTCCTGTGCTGGCAAGATCGACACGGCGGTGCGGCGGATGCCGGGCGTGACGGATGTCGCCGTCTCGGTCACCTCAGGCACGATGACCGTCACCCATGCGGCCGCGCAGGATCCGCAGGCGATCGGCCGCATCGTGACCGGGCTCGGCTATCCGGCTGCGCCGATCGGACGGGTGCCGGCGGAAAAGGCGGCGCACCGCCATCATGACCACGGCGATCACGCGCCTCCCGCAGCGCATCCTCATGAGCACGGCCCCGGCTGCACGCACCACCATCACGCCCACGATCATGACCATGACCATGACGGCCACGCACATCGCGAACCGCATGACCATGCACCTCTTTCACCCTCATCGCCTGAAACGGCCGAGCACGCGCAACCAGCCACCGGCAACGCCGCGTCGGCAGAATCCCGGTTCCACATCGGCGGCATGGATTGTGCCTCCTGCGCCGCCAAGATCGAGACCGCCATGCGCCGCCAGGCCGGCGTCGAGGATGTGCGGGTCTCCGTCACCTCAGGCACGATGACGCTCAGGCATCGTCCGCAGACGGACCTTTTGGCCGTCGCAACGCAGGTGACGCGCCTCGGCTACAGCATCGCGCCGATGGAGCGACCGGCGAACAGGCCGCAAGCGCCGGAGAGCGGCCGGCACGACCACGCGCACGAGGCGGCGGCATCCCGGCCGGAAGGCTTGCACGGCCACGACGATGGCCCGAGCGATGGCCCCTGGTGGAAGAGTCGCAAAGGGCGCGCCACACTTCTCGCCGGCCTGTCGCTGCTTGCGGCCTATGCGCTCGGCCATCTGGTACCCGCGATCGGCACCTATGCCTTCATCGCCGCCATGCTGGTCGGCCTGGTGCCGATCGCGCGCCGCGCGGTGATGGCAGCGCGGGCCGGCACGCCGTTTTCCATCGAAATGCTGATGACCATTGCCGCCCTTGGCGCGCTGGTGATCGATGCCACCGAAGAGGCGGCCGCCGTCGTCTTCCTGTTTCTGGTCGGCGAACTGCTGGAAGGCGTTGCTGCCGGCAAGGCGCGCGCCAGCATCCAGTCGCTGGCGGCGCTGGTGCCGAAGACCGCGCTTTTGGAGGAAGGCGGCAAGACGCGCGAGGTCGCGGCCGAAACGCTTGCCGTCGGCAGCGTCATCCTCGTGCGGCCGGGCGACCGAATGTCCGCCGATGGCGTGATCCTTTCCGGCGACAGCGCCATCGACGAGGCACCGGTGACGGGCGAAAGCGTGCCGGTGCGCAAGACCGTCGATGACACGGTCTTTGCCGGCACGGTCAATGGCAATGCAGCACTGCGCGTGCGCGTGACCGCCGCCGCCGAGGACAACACGATTGCCCGCGTCGTGAAACTGGTCGAGGAAGCACAGGAGAGCAAGGCGCCGACCGAACGCTTCATCGATCGCTTCTCGCGCTACTATACGCCGGGCGTCGTGGCGGTCGCGGCCCTCGTCGCGATCCTGCCCCCGCTGGTCGCCGGCGGCGCCTGGGGCGAATGGATCTACAAGGGGCTTGCCATCCTGCTGATCGGTTGCCCCTGCGCACTCGTCATCTCGACGCCGGCCGCCATTGCCGCAGCCCTTGCCGCCGGTGCGCGCCGCGGCCTGCTGATGAAAGGCGGCGCCGTGCTGGAAGACCTTGGCAAGCTTACGGCAATCGCCTTCGACAAGACCGGCACGCTGACCGAGGGACGCCCCAAGGTCACCGACATCATCCCCTTCGGTCTCGACAGCGCAGAGGTGCTGCGCCAGGCTGCGGCGCTCGAGGCCGGCTCCAGCCACCCGCTGGCGCTCGCCATTCTCGACAGGGCGCGGGAAGAGGACATTGAACCGCCGCACGCCTCGGATGCCAGGGCGCTCGGCGGCAAGGGCGTTATGGCCCGCGTACAAGGGGTCGAGGTGTTCCTGGGCTCGCCCGTCGCCGCCGGCGAGCGTGTGACGCTGCCGATGGCGCATGCCCGGCGCATAGCGGCGCTGAACGACGAGGGCAAGACGGTCTCCGTGCTGATCGTCGGCAACCGGCTGGCAGGCGCCATCGCCATGCGCGACGAACCGCGCGCCGATGCCGCCGAAGGGCTGAAGCGCCTGACCGATGCCGGCATCCGAACCGTCATGCTGACCGGCGACAACCGCCGTACGGCACAGGCCATCGGCGCCACGCTCGGCATCGAGGTGCGCGCCGAACTGCTGCCGGAAGACAAGCAGCGCATCGTCGGCGACTTGAAGCGGGAGGGCCATGTGGTCGGCAAGATCGGCGACGGCATCAACGATGCCCCGGCGCTCGCCGCCGCCGATGTCGGCATCGCCATGGGCAAGGCGACCGATGTCGCGCTGGAAACGGCCGATGCCGCCGTTCTGCACGGCCGGGTCGGCGATGTGGCGCTGATGATCGACCTGTCGCGCCGCACCATGCGCAATATCTGGCAGAACATCGGGCTTGCGCTCGGCCTCAAGGCCGTGTTTCTGGTCACCACGATCATCGGCATCACCGGCCTCTGGCCGGCGATTCTCGCCGATACCGGCGCAACCGTGCTCGTCACGATGAATGCGCTGCGTCTTCTCAAACCGATCCGGTGACAGACCATGATGCGAAAACTTGTGTTCGGCGCGATCCTCGCCCTCGTCGCCCTCTCGGTGGTGTTCAGCCTGATCGGGGTTCTGGCGATCTGGAGTCCGATGGAACTGTTTGCACCGGCAAAGCCCTGACTGTTGCCTCGGCGGCGCGGTTTCACCGCGGCACCGCCGCCTCGCTCAGCCTGCCTGCAGCAGCGATGCCGCGCCATCAAAGGCAAGGCCGGGAAACACCTTGGAGGTGATATTGGCCGGCGTGATGTCGAACTGGCGGTGCAGCACGGCCGCTGCCACGTCGCGCACATCGCCGGTCGGCATCAGGGCGCGTCCTTCGTAGAGTGCCTCCGGCGCAAGGCCAGGCCAGCGGCCCATCACCGTCTTGCGCGACAGACCGGAACCGGAAAGACCGCCGCCGGCCAGCACCGCGCAACTTGCCCCGCCATGATCGGTGCCGCCCCGGTCGTTCAGCCGGAGGCTGCGCCCGAATTCGGTCAGCGCCAGCACGATCGTGCCGCTCCAGGCGGCAGGGCCCATGCCCTCGCGCAAGGCGAGGATCGCGGCGGAAAGATCGCCGGCCGCCTGCGGAAACTGGCCGCGCTGGTCCACATGCGTATCCCAGCCCTCCAGCGAAAAGCTCGCCACCCTGTAATCGCCGTTCAGCATCGCACCAACCTGCCGGGCCATTTCGATGAGGCCGGCACGCCGCGCCGCGGCATCGAACAACCCGCCCGGTCCCGCATTCGCCACATCCTGGAATGAGGCGGCGAAGGCCGCATCGCCGGCGAAAAGATCGCCAAAACCATGCATCTCGTCATTGGCAAGCGGGCGGTCGGGTCGCGCCGCCCAGACATCAACGAGATTGGGACCCGAAAGAATCGGCTCCACCGCAGCGGTAATATCCACCGCCCGTCGCTGGCCGATGCGCGGCATCAGCGACAGTGCCCGGTTCAGCCAGCCGGTACGCCCGGCCTTGCCCTCCGCCTCGGCGGTTTCCAGCACGTCCTGCGCCTCGAAATGCTTCTGGCCGCGATAGGAACTTGCGACCGCGTGCACGAAGCCCAGTTCGCCCGCCTGCCACAGGCCCATCAGGTCGCCCGCCGCCGGATGCAGGCCGAAGAAGCCGTCGAGATCGAGCAGATCTGCGTCCGGCGACAGCGCCATGCCGGGGCGCAGCGCGACAAGGCCCGGATCGCCGTGCGGCTGCACCAGATCGACGCCATCCATGCCGCCGCGCAGGATCAGCACCACCAGACGATTATCGCCAGAGCCGGCGGCCAGCGTTGCCGTCGGCAGGACGGCAAGGCTGGCCGCACCCGCCGCGCCACACAGGAAGCCGCGCCTGGACAGCCTGAAGAGAGAAGCATCGGCCATCGTCATCTCCTGTTGAACTCGGGCGAGGCAAGCACGAGCGTCAGCCCCTGAACCCGGCTCGGGGCGTCAGCCACCAGCTGCCGCGTGGCATCCCGCGCCGCCCCGCCAAGTGCCATCTCGACATAATCGGAAGGCGCAATGCCCTGCCCCAGCGTGCGCGCCACCAGCCGCGCCCAGGCCAGCCGCTCGCGCAACTGCCCGGCATAGAGCCAGACGGCCTCGCCGTCCGGAAAGCCCGCCGCACTCGGCGGCTGCCAGATCGGCTGGCCCATGCGGGCCAGCGCCTCCAGCGTCAGCGCATAGGCGACATCCGGCTGTTCGACGGCCGCGCCGCGCCTTGCCACCGGCGCCGCCTGCCGCCAGTCGGCATTGCCCTCCTCGGCGGCGCGGGCCACGGCGGAAAACTCGCCCCCCTGCCGCTCGAAACTGCGAAAGCCGGAAATCACGAAATCGAAGGGCGCGATCACCTTGCCGGGCGCGGGGTCCCAGGCGCGCGGATGCTCCAGCATCGCCCGGTAGACGGCATCCAGCCGCCCGTCGGTATCCTGCCAGGCGGCCACCATGGCGGCGACCAGATCCTCCGGCGGATGATCGGCGATGAAATGCATGGCAAGCTTCGTGCAGATGTGGCGGGCGGTATCGGCGCGCGCTGCGAGATCGTCCAGCATGGCAAGATGCGCAGAGGCGGCGCGATCGGCATAGTTGCGCCCGAGGAGAGCAAGATCGCCCGCGCTGCCGGCTGCCGCCCGGAATGACACATCGAGCGAGCGCGAATCGACGGCAAGTCCGCCCAGAATGCGCGCCGCAGCCTGCAGGTCGCCCGGACCATAGGCGACATCCTCGCCCAGTGTATGCAATTCCAGCAATTCGCGCGCCAGCCGCTCGTTCTGCGCAGCGAGCGGCGAGGCCGCGCCGGCCGATACCGGCTCGGCATCGAGATAGATCAGCATGGCCGGATGCAGCACGGCCGCCCGCAGCAGGGTGCGGAACGGGCCCGCCAGATTGGGCCGCAGCGCTTCCGCCTCGAACAGCGGCACCACCATACGCATCTGGTAGGCCTTGCGGGCGCTGACGGAAAAATGGTCGAGCCAGAAGCTCGCCAGACGCTCGAAGAAACCGTTTTCGGAGGAAACGGCCTGGGCCATCCGTGCCAGCGCATCGCGACGGAAGATGCGGCGCACCTCCGCCTGCATTTCCTGCCGCAGACCCGGATTGGGCCGCCCCTCGACGGCAGCCTTGGCCTCCACGGCCCTCACCGTCAGCATCTTGCCGATCGTTTCGCGGCGTCCGGCCACGCCCTCGCGGGGGAAACGCGGCTTGGCGGCCACCCCGCGTCGCAGCTGCAGCATCAGCCCGTCCACATCGGCCGGCGGTGTTTCACCCGGCCTCAGGCCATAGCCGAAGCGCCGCGCGGCAAGGATCGAAGTGGGAACGGCCATGAAATCACCCTTTGCAACTTGCGGAAACATGGCGTGTGATTGTGACGGAAGCAGTCTGAGATTGCGGCCATTTTCGGACCCGCCAACGCGAGAACCGCAGCCTGGTTCCCTCGCCCGCCTGCACAACCCTTGCAAGCACAGGCTTAAAGGAGAAGGCGCGGCGGCTCAACAGTCGCGTGTTGTACCGCCACCTCGGCAACGCTTGCCCGGGTCATGCCTGCCGACGGGCGTTGCGGCGCCGTCAGATCCCGGCAATGAGCGCTGCATTGCGCGCACGTGCCTTTTCGTAAATATCGTATTCATCGGGGAACCACCGCTCATAGATCCGCCGCCACGCGTTGAAATCGCTGTCGCGTTCCGTGGTGTTGACATGCGGCAGATCGATCAATGGCCTGCCAAGCAACCTTGCGAGTGCCGTCACCGACTCCTCGTAGCGTTCCATGATGCCCACAAACACGAAACGTTCGTCCAGGAGCCTGTCCAGATCCTCGGTTCCGGGCGCAACGGGCATCTGCCAGACGAAGGAGTGACTGTTGTGCCCCTCGGCCTGATCGGCGGCCCGGCGCAGCAGCCAGACCTCGAAGCTCGGATCGTCCTCGAGATCCTTCACGGGATGGCCAAGAGCCTGTTGTTTGCGGATGAAGAACCAATAGGAGAGAAACAGGTCGAAGGGCTCACGGAAAAAGGCAATGCACTGGCGCGCTTCCGGATCGTAGTGCCAGACTCCAAAGCCGCGCGCGCCATTGAAGTGACCATGCACGCAGTCGCCGGCCTTGAGATCGTGTCGTTCCGGCCGCTGGCCATTCAGACTATAGTGCAGGTGCAGTGTCCCTTCTGGAAACCAGGTTTGAAGAACCTGCCGGAAACTGGTGCCCCCGGTCTTCGGCAGGTGCAGCGAGACCAGGGGTCGGGTGGGATCATAGACCAGCATGTCAATCGCGCCCTCGCGCTTGTTGCTCCGCGCGCAGACGGGCGATTCGCGGCAGCATATGGAATTGCATTTCCCCTGTACCGCACGGGCCACCGATAGCAATCATGGAAACGGAACCGGTGACGCGACGCTCCGGCGTTTCGCGCCTTGCCATGCACGCGGCTGCGCCACCATCTTCAGCCCCGCCGGATCGGCCATGGCTGAGGATGGCGACTTGTGCCTGCTGAACTTTCAGCACCTTCAACGAACGGTTCCGCAGCGACCTCTCGCAGAAGACAACAGCACGTTCGGCCGCCATGCCCTCGTCAAGCTCGCCCATGTCAGCGACGTTCACGAACTCGTCTGCAATGCCGAGCCCGATGCGGTTCTGCGCGCCAGGCTCGATCAGGCGGGCGTGCGGCTCACGGTCGCGCCCTGAGCGGTCGCCCTCTCAAAGCCGCTTCAGACAGTAGGAGAAATGGGCATCCGGCTCCACCGTCAGGTATTCGAACTGCCAGCCATACGCGACGCAGAATTTGTTGACCGCCTGCACCACGCCATAGACCACCGGCTTGATCACATTGCCGGTGCAGAAATCATGGCCACAGATGCGCCCGTCGCGCTTCACCTTGGCGTCGCACAGCACCAGTTCGTTCCAGGTATTGGCATAGGAATGGTCGGTGTCGATATAGACCCAGTCGAAGGTGGCATCGGCGAAGGTCGGCAGCATGTCGGTGGAGCCGCCCACATGCAGTTGCACCTTGCCCTCTTCGATCTCCCCGGCAAAGGCGGAGCGCACCGTCTCATAACCCTCGTTGTAGCGGGTCAGGTCCCAGGCATCGATCAGGTGCAGACGGGCGGGGCGGTTATGCGCCATGATCTCGCGCGTGTAATCACCGAAAGCGACGCCGATTTCGGCCGCTACGCCGCCATGCGGCAGACGGTGCAGCAGTTCGGTGCGGTTCGGCAGCAGCCGGCAGTTTTCCGTGTGGTGCAGCGAGAGCATGGTGCGCGGCGTGCTGTTCTTCAGCGCCTGCCGCTTTTCGAGGGACAGCATTTTCGGGTGAGGCCTCCAGACCGGCGATCGGCCCGCCGGCGGGAATGCGGCGGACGGCAGATGATCTCCGTGTCTAGAACAAGCGGCGGCGAAAGGCCAATGCCTTTGCCGCACGACGGCGTGATCCCCGCCCTGCCCGCCGTCCGCCGACGCGGCCCCCCTCAGAGGCGGCGCAGGCAGAAGGAGAAATGGCCGTGCGATTCCATGGTGAGGTATTCGAACTGCCAGCCGGCATCGTTGCAGAACTTCGTCACCGCCTCGACCACGCCGTAGACGACGGGCGTGATGATGTTGCCGGTGCAGAAATCATGGCCGCAGATACGCCCGTCCTTCTTCACCTTGCGATGGCTCAGCACCAGTTCCTCCCAGGTGGTGTGGAAGGTGTGGTTGGTGTCGATATAGACCCAGTCGAAGAACTGGTCGGGAAACTCCTGCAGCTTCACGGTGGAGAGCCCCTGGTGGATCTGCAGCTGCCCCTGTTCGATGCGCGGCGCGAACTTGTCGCGGATCTGCTCCAGGCCGATGCGATAGCGGTCGGTGTCCCAGGCGTCGATCAGGTGCAGCTGGGCGGGATGGTTCATCGACAGGATGTCGGCGGTGAAATCGCCATAGGCGGCGCCGATCTCGGCGCAGACCCCGCCGCGCGGCAGCCGCAGCAGAAGCTCGCTGCGATTGGGCAGCAGCCGGCAGTGTTCCGTATGATGCAGCCCGAGCGTGGTCTGCGGCATGCTTTCCTTGAGGCGCTGGCGCTGCTCGACCGTTTGCATGATGTCCTTTCCGGCGCATGGAAGCGCCCGCATGATTCCGAATAGTCGGATATAGACAGCCGCATCTTGCGCCAGGATGACCGCGCGCGGGCGTGCCGCGTTCCCAATTTGTTTCGCCGGCACCCTTCCCTTTCGGCCGGACTCCCTCCATATTCGCGGCATGTCCAGATCGCCGAAAAAATCCCCGCCCCAGACCTCCGGCAACGGTTTCGAGGAAGCGCCGCAGGCCGCCTTCGAAGGAGCGCCCCTGGAGGGCTCGGTGGCCGACTGGGTGCGCCAGCTGGAGGCCGAGGCCGAAGCAGGCGCGATGGAAACCCAGCGCGAGATCGCCTCCAAGGCCGGCAAGCACCGCAAGAAGATCGAGATCGCCGCCCGCGAGCAGGCGATCCGCGAGGCTGCGGACGAGCACGCCGCGCGCGCGAAGGAAGAGGCCGCCAGAACGAAGCGCAGCACCCCGGCCGGAAAATCCACAACCGCGAAGAACACCACCTCGCAAAAAACCTCCCGCGGCGTCTCCATCGGCGCCTCCTCCGATCCGAAGACGCGCGCCGCCGCCGGCCTTAATCCGGTCGCCGGCATGGATGTGTCGCTGGAAGAGGCCCAGTCGCTTGCGCCGGGCGCGGTCACCGCCACCGTCGATGCGCTGGCGAAACTGATCGAAAGCGGCAATCCGCTGTTCAAGGACGGCAAGCTGTGGACGCCGCACCGCCCCGCCCGGCCGGAGAAATCCGAGGGCGGCATCCCGATCCGCATGGTGTCCGACTACCAGCCGGCCGGTGACCAGCCGACGGCGATTGCCGATCTCGTCGACGGGCTGAACTCCGGCGAGCGCTCCCAGGTGCTGCTCGGCGTCACCGGTTCGGGCAAAACCTTCACCATGGCCAAGGTGATCGAGGCGACGCAGCGCCCCGCCGTGATCCTCGCGCCGAACAAGACGCTCGCGGCCCAGCTCTATTCGGAGTTCAAGAATTTCTTCCCCGACAATGCGGTGGAATATTTCGTCTCCTACTACGACTATTACCAGCCGGAGGCCTATGTGCCCCGCTCGGACACCTATATCGAGAAGGAAAGCTCGATCAACGAGCAGATCGACCGCATGCGCCACGCCGCGACGCGGGCGATCCTGGAGCGCGACGACTGCATCATCATCGCCTCGGTCTCGTGCATCTACGGTATCGGCTCGGTGGAAACCTATACCGCGATGACCTTCCAGATGTCGGTCGGCGACCGCATCGACCAGCGCCAGCTTCTCGCCGATCTCGTCGCCCAGCAATACAAGCGCCAGGACATCAACTTCGTCCGCGGCTCCTTCCGCGTGCGCGGCGATACCATCGAGCTTTTCCCGGCCCACCTGGAGGATGCCGCCTGGCGCATCTCGCTGTTCGGCGACGAGATCGATGCGATCACCGAATTCGACCCGCTGACCGGTCAGAAGACCGGCGACCTGAAATCGGTGAAAATCTACGCCAATTCGCACTATGTCACGCCGCGGCCGACGCTGAACGGCGCGATCAAGGCGATCAAGGACGAGCTGAAGCACCGGCTTGCCGAGCTGGAAAAGGCCGGCCGCCTGCTGGAGGCGCAGCGGCTGGAGCAGCGCACGCGCTATGACATCGAGATGATGGAAGCGACCGGCTCCTGCAACGGCATCGAGAACTATTCGCGCTATCTCACCGGCCGCCGCCCCGGCGAGCCGCCGCCGACGCTGTTCGAATACATTCCGGACGATGCGCTGATCTTCATCGACGAAAGCCACGTCACCATTCCGCAGATCGGCGGCATGTATCGCGGCGACTTCCGCCGCAAGGCGACGCTGGCCGAATACGGGTTCCGCCTGCCGTCCTGCATGGACAACCGCCCCTTGCGCTTCGAGGAATGGGATGCGATGCGGCCGCAGACGGTCGCCGTCTCCGCGACCCCCGGCGGCTGGGAGATGGAGCAGTCCGGCGGCGTGTTTGCCGAGCAGGTCATCCGCCCCACCGGCCTCATCGATCCGCCGGTGGAAGTGCGCTCGGCCCGCAGCCAGGTGGACGACGTGCTGGGCGAGATCAAGGAGACCTCGCTCAAGGGTTACCGCACGCTGGTCACCGTGCTCACCAAGCGCATGGCGGAAGACCTCACCGAATACCTGCACGAACAGGGCGTTCGCGTGCGCTACATGCATTCGGACATCGACACGCTGGAGCGCATCGAGATCATCCGCGATCTGCGCCTCGGCGCCTTCGACGTGCTTGTGGGCATCAACCTGCTCCGCGAGGGCCTCGACATTCCCGAATGCGGCTTCGTCGCCATTTTGGACGCCGACAAGGAAGGGTTCTTGCGTTCCGAAACCTCGCTCATCCAGACCATCGGGCGTGCGGCGCGCAACGTGGATGGCAAGGTCATCCTTTATGCGGACAACATCACCGGCTCGATGAAGCGGGCGATGGAGGAAACCGCCCGCCGCCGCGAAAAGCAGATGGCCTACAACACCGAACACGGCATCACGCCGGAATCGGTGAAGGCCCGCATTTCCGACATTCTCGACAGCGTCTACGAACGCGACCACGTCCGCGCCGACATTTCCGGCGCCAATGTACAGGGCGGCGCCAAGGGCTTTGCCGATGGCGGGCATCTGGTGGGCAACAACCTGCAGAGCCACCTCAACGCGCTGGAAAAGCAGATGCGCGACGCCGCCGCCGATCTCGACTTCGAAAAGGCCGCCCGCCTGCGCGACGAGATCAAGCGCCTCAAGGCCGTCGAACTGGCGAGCATGGACGATCCGATTGCCCGCGAGGAAACCCGGGCGCAGGAAGGCGTGCGCCGCAATGCCGAAGCCACCCGCCAGTCGCTGGCGCCGGAGGGCGGGCGGCCCGCCGCAAGCGCGACCTCCCGTCTCCCCCGCGGGGAGACGGTGCCCGACAGGGACAATGAGGGGGCTTCGTCCTACTTCGCCAAACCCTCGCTGGACGACATGGGGCCCGGCACCGACACGGCCATCCCGTCATCCTCGGGCGCGACCCGGGGACCGCTGTTCCGCAAGAACACGCTGGACGAAATGACCGTCGGCCGCACCGAAAAACCCCTGCCCGGCAAGCTGCCGGAGAAACCGGTTCTCCCGTCTCCCCCACGGGGAGACGGTGCCCGAAGGGCGGATGGGGGGGCAGCCCCCACGGACGATCCCCGCCCCCTCGTGCGCGGCAAGGTCGGCGTCGGCTCCTACGAGGACCCGGCGGAGGTCAAGCGCAAGGGCCGCACCAAGGGCAAGACGGGGAGGCCCGGGCGGTGAGGTGATCCCTTCTCCCCTCGGGGAGAAGGTGCCCGAAGGGCGGATGAGGGGGCGGCCCAACCGCCATCCATGATACCGCAGAATCCACATCTAAGACCTCGCAAACCCTGCTCTCATGTATCCTCCGCTATATGGTCGCCAGAAAACGGGGCAAATCCCGCCCCCAGCCCGGCTGGCGCGTGATGTTATCGTGGCGCTGACATTGGCGTTGAGGTGGGCGTAGTGGTCTTAAATAGATAAAATCACCTCGGAGTTTGAGCGCGACCCAAGGACTCGACCAACGCGAGAGCGGCACATAGCTTCACACGCCAATACAACGGTGATAGATCAATCACCTAACGTGTGAACATTAGCATTGGGGAGATTGTGTTTGGAAAGCGTAAGAGAGCTCAAGGAAAACCTCGAAGATCTTGAAAACGTGGAAGATGCAGAGGAAGATGTCTCAACAACTGGCGAACTATTTTCGATATCTTCGTTTGGCGTTGATTACCCCGTTGAAACGCTTGTATCCAGGATGGAGAAGAAGCTTTTCTACATACCACCGTTCCAGCGCGCTTTTGTTTGGTCCCAGAACCAATGCTCAAGATTTATAGAATCATTGCTTTTAGGTTTGCCAGTTCCCGGCATTTTTCTTTTCAAGGAAGCGGAAAGCATCTTGTCATAGACGGGCAACAAAGACTGAAATCTTTGCATTATTTCGCAACCGGATTGATAAATGGAAAGGAATTTTTTCTCTCTGGATTGGAGACCAAATTTAACGGAAAAACTTACAAGACACTGGATGATGCTGATCGCGCCAGGTTGGATGATGCAGTCATTCACGCGACGGTGTTTAAGCAAGACTTACCAGAGGGAGAGATAAACAGCGTTTATGAGGTATTCGAAAGAATCAACACCGGAGGAATAAAACTTTCTCCACAAGAGATACGCTCATGCATATGCCACGGAGACTTCAACAACTACATCCACAAACTCAACGATAACGAAAAATGGCGAGCGCTTTATGGGCCGAGAAGCAAACGACTAAAAGATATAGAGCTAATATTAAGATTCATGGCATTCTATGAGAAAGGTGATGAATACTCAAGCCCAATGAAACATTTCCTAAACAATTACATGAAGGAAAAAAGAAATTTCACGGAGGAAAAAACAAAAGAGCTAGCGGAAGTTTTCACAAGCACCATTGATTATATCATCGAATGCCTTGGAAACCGAGCCTTCCGTCCGGATAGATCGCTAAATACAGCCGTATTCGACTCAGTCGCCGTATCAATCGCTAAAAAAATAATCGCACCAAAGCGCCAGAAACCTGACCGCGAATTAGTAAAGTCAGCATACTCTGAACTGCTTAAAAATACACGATTCATCGAAGGTTACATTCGGTCAACAGCAGACGACGAAAACGTCAAAAAACGAATGGAAGAGGCCGAAAAGGCTTTCGCAAATCTATGAAACGTCAAGAACTTCAGGCGGATTTTGATAGAATCAAATATCAGATATCCTCCGTTAAAATTGGAACGGGAAAAGACAAGGACGAATTAATTTCATTGTCGAGCCAGCAGATATGCGTTTCAATGTGCGGAAGCCTTGAGCAAAACCTGAAGCGCATCTTCATGGAGTATGCCAAACGCAGGTCTAATAGTCGAATTTACCGCCCTATAGAAAAGGTCTGCGAAAGCTATCAAAACCCGAAGTCAACGAAGATTTTGGAACTTATAGGACTATTTGACTCTGAATTCGAAGAAATTCTGAGGATGGAGTGGTCTACAGGTAGAGAGTTAGAAAGGCAACACATTGACAACATGGTCGATGACCGCATCACAATAGCTCACAGAAAGAAAAATCATGTGAATGTTTCCTCAACAAAACTCGACGCTTATTTCAAGGCTTATACTGACCTGTTGAACAGAGTTTACGACCATTTCCTTGATGATAAGGCTCAATAGAGCTACTTGGTGCATGTACAGCGGCGGGAGATGGCCCCTCAGCTCCCCTAGTACGCACCAACCAAGTCCCCAGCAAAATCCCCCCCACGAAGATAATCCCCCTTTTCCGCGCCGCCATTCCCTTGTTTCCGTCCCGCCCTCGGATACGCGAGAGTATGCGATGTCTTGCGAGGGGGGCGGCGGCGGAGCAGAGCCTTGTCGGAGGCATAGCCACCCAGCTTACAACACCCTGTGCCGCCCCTCCTCCCCCACAAAAACGCCCGACGCCCGCCACCTCCGCATGTGCACGGAAAATCGAATGCTTTAGGTCCGGCAAGCCGCCGACACTTCAGTTTTTCCTAAGGAGGGGCACGGCCCCGTGGGCAAGAACTTGACCGAGCCCCCTCTTGAGAAATCTGAATTGCGGCCCTTCGAGCTTGCCTCTGGATCCTCGGGTCAAGCCCGAGGATGACGACCGAGAGGGTGATGCCAGCGTCCCGTCCGAGCACGAACGTGGCACCCGCAGTTCCACAGACTCCGTCATCCTTGAGCCTGACCCGAGGATCCATGGCCCCGCGCCCCGTCAGCCCCCTCTGCCCTGCCGGGCATCTCCCCCACAGGTGGGGAGATCGCGGCGCGGCGCCGCTTTCCCGCCCCATGACTGTCGCCATTGAAGAAACCGCTCTGGCCCCTTGGTGGAGCGACCGGTGATCCGTTCTGCCGATCTCCCCCCCTTGAGGGGGAGATGTCCGGCAGGACAGAGGGGGGTAGCCCCATCCGCGAACGTCCAACGACAGCTCCCTAACCCATTGACCGAACACGCTTTCCGACAGGTCTCCGGACAAAGCCTCCAAGCCTCCGGCAAAAAAATCACCCTCGCAATTTCCCCACCCCCGAAATCCATGCCTACAATCGCCTCGTCCCGCAGCGGATACACCGGCAGGCGTGCCGGCGATGCGGGGCCGGTTCGGGGCAGGCGGGTGAGACGCAAAACCGCCTGAGCCGGGTCCGTCAACAGGGTCCCCCTCCGGCGACCGGGTGGAGGAGAAGGCGCGTCGGACGTCTGCGCCTTGTCCTTCAACGCTCCCAGCTGCGCGTCGGGCGTGCCTTATGTGGCACACATGGGGAAGGCCGGCAGGGGCCGCATCGCCCGTTGTCCGCCCGCATCCGTCCCGCACGGGAAGGATGACGGGAACGGCGATGGCAAACGGTGCCCATGGCCTTTCAGACAGAGGGACCGACCGGCGGGCACAAACAACCGAACGGGGCGCTGAGAGGTGTCACATATAAACTACCCTACGAGGCAGCTTTCAGCGCCCCGGCCGAATGCAGCGTCACAGCACGGGTCGAAACCGGCCGCGTGAAGAATGGCGGCTGCGCGCGGCGCGGCAGGCAAGACGGGCTCGGCGCAAGGAGGTGAAGATGCCGGCGAATGACACGATGATCGCGATCGATGAGGCCCGGGTGCGGCGCGGCCTGATGGCGGCGGCGGGCAAGGCGCTGTTCGACTGCCGTGTGCGGGCCTGCCGCCGGGCGGGCAACTGCCCGGGATGGGACGGCAACGCGACGCGGCTGGAAGAGCTGCCGCCCTGCCATCGCGGCCATGTGGAACCGGAGGTCGATGCGGGCACCGCCGAGATGCTGGTGCTCGGCATCACCATTTTCGGCGATTTCCGCAGGCAGGGACTTGATGGCCCGATGGTGCGGGAGGCCGATCCGGACCTGCGCGAGGCGGCGCTGGAGGCGGTGCGCCTCTGCCTGCCGAAAAGACTCTGGCCCGCCTATGGGCGCTGGCAGCGGGCGCTGCGGGCCCGGCTTCAGGAGGCCGCGCGCTGCCCCTCGCCGGCGGCCGGGCCGCTCGATCCCAGGCGCGGGCCACCGGCAATGTCCACCGCCGCAAAGGCCTCGGCGATCAGCCCCGGCCCGACGCCGGGCTTCGTCGCCTCCGAGGAAAGCAGCTGGCGATAGCGCCGGGCGCCGGCAAAGCCCTGGAACAGGCCGACCATATGGCGCGTGACATGGTTCAGCCGCCCGCCGCCGGCAATCACCGTGTCCGCATAGGCCGTCATGGTGTCGCGCAGCGCCATCCAGTCGAAGGCGGCGGACGCATCGGCGGCGCGGGCGAGCGCATCCGGCCCGGTCCCTGCAAGGGCTGCATCCACCCCGGTCAGCAGGCCGGCATTCTGGTAGGCGGCGCGGCCGAGCATCACGCCATCGACATGATTCAGATGATGAAGAGCCTGGGAGATATCCTGAATGCCGCCGTTGATGCCGATGAAAACATTTGGGTTTTCCCGCTTCATCGCCCGCACGAGATCGTAATCGAGCGGCGGGATTTCCCGGTTTTCCCTGGGCGACAGCCCCTGCAGCCAGGCCTTTCGCGCATGGATCCACACCGCATCGGCGCCAGCCGCGATCACCCGGGCGAGGAAATCCGGCAGCACCACCTCCGGCGCCTGGTCATCCACCCCGATGCGGCACTTGACCGTGACCGGCACCGTCGCGACCCGCTTCATCGCCGAAACGCACGCCGCCACCAGTTCCGGCGTCTTCATCAGGCAGGCGCCAAACGTGCCGCTCTGCACCCGGTCCGAGGGGCAGCCGACATTGAGGTTGATCTCGTCATAGGCAAAATCCGCCGCGATGCGCACCGCTTCGGCAAGCTTTGCCGGATCGGAACCACCGAGCTGCAGCGCCACCGGATGCTCCGCCGGATGATGCGCCAGCAGCCGCTCCCGCGGCCCATGAATGATCGCATCCGCCACCACCATCTCGGTAAACAGAAGCGCGCGTGCCGAAAGCTGCCGGTGAAAGAACCGGCAATGCCTGTCCGTCCAGTCGATCATCGGCGCAACGGCAAAGACGGGTGCCTTGAAATAATTGCTATTCTGTTTTTCTACGGACACTTACGTCTCTTTCTTCATCGTCTCGTTTGCGCTCGTTCTGCGTTGTTTCCGCCGATTTTGGCACCGGATTGGGCAAAGGATACCAGATCGCGGGCCGGTCATGGACGCGATGAGCGCGCAGGTGCAAGAAGGCAGCCTCACCGACCGGCGCAAGTCCGGATCATGCCGGATGGCGTGACTTATCACGGGACCGAGACCTTTGACAGCCATCGACCGCATGCCAAGGGAGCAAGTCAGAGATCGTCCTGGTCAGGGACTGCGGCGCAAGGCAAGGTCATGCAAGACTGCTTTGCAGGTGATGCATCTCACGTTCAAATCTGGTGTGCGCGGGATCGCTTGACCATGGCAGGAGAGTTCGCCGTCGCCGCGGTTACGCAAGGACCGGGGATTACGTTTCCCGCCTGCGCCGGCCTCTGACACTCAGTGCTCACGCCGCCGCAAACCTGCCCGCGAGTTCCCTGACGACATCCAGAAGAACGCTTGCGCCGAGAATGACATGATCGTCGGTCACGAACTCCGCCTCGTTGTGGCTGATGCCATTGCGGCAGGGAACGAAGATCATGGCAGAGGGCGCGGCGCGGCTGACGAAGAGGGCATCGTGGAACGCGCCCGACGTCATTCTTCGGCTTGCAATCCCGCGCCTGCGGCAGGCTTTCTCGATGACGTCCACTATCGCGGGGTCGAATGTTCCGGGGGCCATGTCGAGACGGCGATCGATCGACAGGGTGCAGCCCCATGTTTCTGCCGCCCGCGCGCAGGCTGCCCTCACATCCGCCTCCAGGCCGGCAAGGGCCTGATGATCCGGATGGCGGACATCGACGGTGAAGGTTGCATGGCTCGGGATGACATTGATGGAACCGGGTTCGACGACAAGCCGGCCGACGGTGAGCCGGGCCTGCGCATCGCCCGGCATCACCGTTGCCTGCAGAAAGGCGATCGCATCGGCTGCAGCGGCCAGGGCATCCTTGCGGAACTCGCGCGGCGTCGTGCCCGCATGCGCCGCCTCGCCGGTGAAACTGACCTCCAGCCACCGCGTGCCCTGCACGCCCGTCACCACACCGATCGGCACAACCTCGCGCTCGAGGATGGGGCCTTGCTCGATGTGAAGCTCGACGAAGGCGAAAGGCGGCGGTCGCGCCGGCCGCATCGCGGCCTGCGGAAGTGCGGCAAGCGTCGCAGCAAGCTCATCCTCCAGGCGGGCGCCGTCGGGCGCCACGACCGATCGCCACGCGCCGATGGCAGAAGCACCGGCAAAGTCCATGGAGCCCATGCAGCCGGGCGCATAGCGGCTGCCTTCCTCGTTGGTGAAGGCGACGACCTCGATGGCACGCAGCGTCCCGGCGTCCGCCTCCGCCAAGGCCTCCAGAACCTCGAAGGCGCTGAGCGTGCCGAGCGCGCCGTCGAAACGTCCACCGGTCGGCTGGCTGTCCAGATGGCTGCCGATCAGCACCGGCGCCAGGCCGGGATCGCGGCCCTCGCGCCGGATGAACAGATTGGCGGCGTCATCCTGAAACACCGAAAAGCCGCGCGCCAGGGCCCGTTCCGTGAGCAGACGCCGTGCGGCCCGGTCTTCGACGCTGAGCGCCTGCCGGTTGACGCCACCGGCGGGCGTGGCACCGATCGCTGCAAAATCCGCCAGCGACTGCAGCAGACGCGCGCCATCGACCTCCACTCTCTTCATCATCGATCAAGGCCGGCGATAAAACGGGTCACCCGGTCCGGCTCGACGGCATTCCACCAGACGCCGTCATATTTGAGGGCGCTTGCGATGATGACGCCATCGGCGACGGAGAGAATGTCGTTGGCGTTCTCATGCGTCACACCGCTGCCGACCAGGGTGGGCAGCGAGGCGGCCTCTTTGATCATGCGGATATAACCGAGATCGGCGGCATGGCCGGTGCGCTGGCCGGTTGCAATCACGACATCGGCATCGAAGAAGACGAGGTCCCTCACCTGCTCCTCCACCGGCCGGTCACCGACGATGGCATGGGCGCCGTGCTTGACATGCGCATCGGCGAAGATGCGGATGCCGCGAGCCCTCAGATGGGCGCGGTAGCGCATGGCGCGCGCGGCTTCCCCCTCCACGATGCCTTCATTGGCGACATAGGCGTTCGCCCACTGATTGACGCGGATGAAGGAGGCCGAGGCAGCCGAGGCAATGGCAAGGGCGGGAATGGCCGCATTGGCCAACACATTGATGCCGATCGGCCGGCCGAATTCGCGGCGGATGCGGTCCGCGATGACGGCCATGTGGGCAGAGGTCTCGTGGCCGATGTCATCGGGCTTGGCGAAGGGCACGTCGCCGTGGTTCTCGATGATGACCGCATCGCAGCCGCCGGTAAGATAGGCCTTCGCGTCGGACAAACCACGCTCATAAATGGCCTCGACGCCCTCGTCGTCATAGCGGGGGGCGCCCGGCAGGGGCATGAGATGCACCACGCCGATGATCGGCTTGTCCCGGCCGAAGAGGGTTGTCAGTATCGTGGAATCCTGTCGTCCGATGGGTTTGGTCATGATGATCACGCAATATCCAGTGTCGGGGATGAGGCAAGGGCGGAAAGCTCCACCCTCGTGGGAAAGGCCGAGAGCGTGCCGGCACGGCCAACGGACAGTGCAGCAGCCTGCGTCGCAAGCCTTGCGGCAGCCACTATCGGCATGCCGCGATGAAGAAGGCCGGCCAGCGTGCCCGCAAAACAGTCGCCGGCGCCGCTGGTATCGACCACGTCGACTTTCGCCGCCGGTATGGCAAAACTCTCCCGGCCGTCATGCAGCACAGCGCCCTCCCCGCCAAGTGTAATCACCACCTGCCCGGCGCCCATGGCGCGCAGGCGGTTCACAGCCGCGGCCGGATCCCGCTCGCCGGTCAGGGCTTCCGCCTCCGGCCGGTTGGCGATGAGAAGCGAGACCGACGCCATGTCCAGCCCGCCCGGCGGCAGCGGGCTCGGGTTGAGGATGGTGAACAGCCCCGCCGCCTGCGCGTGCCGCAGGCAGGCGGCCGTCTCGTCGACAGAGAGATTGCCCTGCATCAGAAGGCTGTCACCGCTCTTCCACGTGCGGGGCAGGACGCCCTCGGCGAGAGGGCGGAACGAAGCGGCGCAGGCCGCTGCCGTGACGATGACGTTTTCGCCCGCGCCGTCCACCAGGATCACGGAACGGTCACTCGGCAGATCGAAGCGCGACAGCCTTGCGCCGGCAAGCTCGGCGGTGAGGAGCGCCTGCATCCGGTCGGCTGCGGTATCATGGCCGACGGCTGCCCAGAGCGTGACGGAAGCCCCCGCTCGCGCGGCGGCAATCGCCTGATTGGCGCCCTTGCCGCCG
>NZ_VJMG01000047.1 GCF_007004135.1 Affinirhizobium straminoryzae | reverse complement strand
TTCTTGCCGAGATCGCCGACGCGTTCCAGGTCGGCGGCAATGCGCAGCACGCCGATGATCTCGCGCAGGTCGCCGGCCATCGGCTGGCGCCGCGCGATCGTCACGATCGCCTTTTCCTGGATCTCGCGCTCGGCATTGTCGAGGATCACGTCGTCCGAGATGATCTTCTGGGCAAGCGCCGCATCCGAATTCACCAGCGCGCGCACGGCTGCGCCGCACATCTCCTCGGCCAGACCACCCATCTCGGAAATCCGGCGGTTCAGGTATTTCAGGTCTTCGTCAAAGGCTGACAGAATATGGCTGGAGGGCATGGCTTTTCCCTTTCCTGGCAAGGAGGCTTCGATCAGCCGAAGCGGCCGGTGACGTAGTCCTGCGTGCGCTTCTGCTGCGGCGAGGTGAAGATCTTCGAAGTGTCGTCGAATTCCACGAGCTCGCCGAGATACATGAAGGCGGTCTGGCGCGAGACGCGGGCGGCCTGCTGCATGTTGTGGGTGACGATGACGATCGTGTAGTCGGCGCGCAGTTCGTCGATCAGTTCCTCGATCTTGGCGGTCGAGAGCGGGTCGAGCGCCGAGGCCGGTTCGTCAAGCAGGATGATTTCCGGCTTCACGGCAACCGTACGGGCAATGCACAGGCGCTGCTGCTGGCCACCGGAAAGGCTGAGGCCGCTGGCATTCAGCTTGTCCTTCACCTCGTTCCAGAGTGCCGCGCGCCGCAGCGCTGCCTCGACGCGCTCGTCGATATCGGCCTTTGACAGGCTCTCGTAGAGGCGGATGCCGAAGGCGATGTTCTCGTAGATCGACATCGGGAAGGGCGTCGGCTTCTGGAACACCATGCCGACCTTGGTGCGCAGCATGTTGAGATCCTGCGAACGGTCGAGAATGTTCTTGCCGTCGACCAGCACCTCGCCCTCGGCGCGCTGGCGCGGATAGAGTTCGTAGATGCGGTTCAGCACGCGCAGCAGCGTGGACTTGCCGCAGCCCGACGGACCGATGAAGGCGGTAACCGAACGGGCCGGCAGCGCCATGTTGATGCTTTTCAGCGCTTTCGTCTCGCCGTAGTAGAAATTCAGGTTCCTGATTTCGATCTTGGCGGGGCCGGCTGCCGTCTGTGTGGCGGGTTTCTCGGCGGATATCATGACTTATCGATCCTCCTTGCGTCCGGTGAGGCTGCGGGCCACGATGCTGAGGCCAAGAACAGTGAGCGTGATGATGAGGGCACCGGTCCAGGCCAGTTGCTGCCATTCCTCATAGGGGCTGAGCGCGAACTGGAAGATGGTGACCGGCAGGCTTGCCATCGGAGCATTCAGATTGCTGCTCCAGAACTGGTTGTTGAGGGCGGTGAACAGAAGTGGCGCCGTCTCGCCGGAAATGCGGGCGATGGCGAGCAGGATGCCGGTGACGATGCCGGACGAGGCGGCGCGATAGGCGACCGAGCGGATGACGATCCAGCGCGGCGCACCGATCGCAGTGCCGGCCTCGCGCAGCGCGTTCGGCACGAGGTTCAACATGTCCTCGGTCGTGCGCACAATCACGGGTATGACCAGCACGGCGAGCGCGAAGGAACCGGCGATGGCGGAGAAATGCCCCATCGGCACCACCAGCATCTCGTAGACGAAGAGGCCGACGACGATGGAGGGCGCCGAAAGCAGGATGTCGTTGATGAAGCGCACGATGACGGTCAGCCGGCTGAAGCGGCCGTATTCGGCCATGAAGGTACCGGCCAGAATGCCGATCGGCGTGCCGACCAGCATGGCGATGATCGACATGGCCAGGCTGCCGGCAATGGCGTTCAGCAGGCCGCCTGCTTCGCCGGGCGGCGGGGTCATCTGCGTGAAGACGCCGAGCGACAGACCGGCGATCCCCTTGTAGAGCAGCGCGCCGAGGATCAGGGCGAGCCAGGCGATGCCGATCGCGGCTGCCAGCACGCAGAGTCCCATCATGATGCTGTTGGTGAGCTTGCGACGCGGATAGGTGACGGACGACATGGGCATCAGGCTCCTGCTTTCCGGTCGATGCGCATCAGCATGAAGCGCGCTAGAGCCAGGATGATGAAGGTGATGAAGAACAGGATCAGGCCGAGCGCAATCAGCGAGGAGGTGTAAAGCACGCCATCCGCCTCGGTGAATTCGTTGGCGATGGTGGCGGAGATCGTCGTGCCCGGCGCAAACAGCGAGGCATTGACGCGGTGCGCATTGCCGATGACGAAGGTGACGGCCATGGTTTCGCCGAGCGCACGCCCGAGACCCAGCATGACGCCGCCCATGATGCCGACCCGCGTATAGGGGATCACGATGTGGCTGATGACCTCCCAGGTCGTGCAGCCGATGCCATAGGCCGATTCCTTCAGGATCGACGGCACCGTGTCGAACACGTCCTTGGTGATCGAGGTGATGAAGGGCAGCACCATGATGGTGAGGATCAGCGCCGAGGTCAGCATGCCGATGCCATAGGGCGGGCCGGCAAACAGGCTGGACAGAACGGGGATATCGGCGAAGGCGTCGATGACGAAGGGCTGCAGGGTGGCCTGCAGGAAGGGCGCGAAGACGAACAGGCCCCAGATGCCGTAGATGATGCTGGGAATGCCGGCGAGCAACTCGATGGCGATGCCGATCGGCCGGCGCAGCGGGCGCGGGCAGAGTTCGGTCAGGAAAACGGCAATGCCGATGCCGATCGGGACCGCGAGCAGGATCGCCACGGCAGACGTCACAAGCGTGCCGTAGATCGGTGCCAGCGCACCGAATTTCTCCGTGACGGGATTCCAGCTTTCGGTGGTGAGGAAGCCTGCGCCGAAGGTGGAGAGCGCCGGCCAGGAGCCGAGTGCGAGCGACAGCGCCACGCCGCCGAGCAAAGCGAGCACCACAACGGCCGCCAGACGCGATACCTCGCGAAAGATCACGTCGGTCAGCGCGAATTGTCGCACGATCCTCTCGCGGCGGCTGTCTTGCCGCTCCGCGCCTGCAGCACTCATGGGCTGATCTCCATCATCCGGCCGGGAAACAGGTGGGGCGGAAAGGGGCGCCACGGCGGGCGTCCCTTCCCGTGCGATGCGCGAAAGCGCTTACTTGGCGGCGAACAGCGGCTTGCCGTCCTTGCCGGTCACGTCCTTCTGCCACATAGCTTCGACGCTCTTGACGACCTTTTCCGGCATCGGAACGTAGTCGAGCTCGGCAGCCATCTTCTCGCCATGGGCGTAGGACCAGGCAAAGAACTTCAGCGCGTCGGTGGTGGCGGCCGCGTCGTCCGGGTGCTTGTAGACCAGGATCCAGGTGGCAGCCGTCATCGGCCAGGAGGTGGCGCCCGGCTGGTTGGCAAGGATCACGCCATAGCCCGGCTGGCTGGACCAGTCGGCGTTGGCGGCGGCAGCCGAGAAGGCTTCGGCCTTCGGCGAAACCTTCTTGCCTTCCTTGTTGATCATGTCGGTATAGGTCAGCTTGTTCTGCTTGGCATAGGCATATTCGACGTAGCCGATGGCGCCGTCCGTCTGGGAGACGTTGTTGGCAACGCCTTCATTGCCCTTGGCGCCGATGCCGACCGGCCATTCGAGAGCCGTGTTGACGCCGACCTTGCTCTTCCAGTCGGCGGAAACATCGCCGAGATAGTAGCTGAAGTTGTAGGTGGTGCCGGAGCCGTCCGAACGGTGAACGACAGCGATGGCCTTCGACGGAAGCTTGACCTTCGGGTTCAGCTTCTTGATGGCTTCGTCGTCCCACTTGGTGATCTTGCCCATGAAGATATCGGCCAGCACCTGGCCGTCGAGCACGAGTTCGCCCGGCTTGATGTCCTTCAGGTTCACGACGGCAACGATGCCGCCCATGACCATCGGGAACTGGGCCAGGCCCGCTTCGTTCAGCTCATCGCCCTTCAGCGGCGCGTCGGACGCGCCGAAGGTGACCGTCTTGGCCTTGATCTGCTTGATGCCGCCACCGGAACCGATGGACTGGTAGTTCATGCCGATGCCCGTCTCCTTCTTGTAGGCGTCGGCCCACTTTGCGTAGATCGGGTAGGGGAAGGTGGCGCCGGCGCCGGAAATGTCTGCCGCCTGGGCAGCAGTGACAAACGGAACAGCTGCGATCAGCGCGGTGGTCAGCGCCAATTTGCGAAGGAGCATATTCATGGGGATCTCTCTTGTTCAGAGTGCAAGACGCCGCATCGGCGACGAAATGCGGATTAGACCCGCTGAATGAAGCTCACATGACAATATCGTGGCAAGAAAAAGGCATGTATAGACGGTGTGCGTCGCAACGTTGTATTTTGATATATGAACTCAATCGACGGTCAATATTTTGATGTCAAAATAAAAATGGACAAAAAGTAATTTTATATTTCTGGAAATTTTCCCGTTTCGGGCGCAATATACGTACCTTATGCCTTTCCTGCCGGGGAGCAAGCGACGCAGGCGTGCAAGTCCGTCAATCCTCTCGCGTCGATTGGCGAACCTGCCACATGTTCTCTGAGGGATGTGGAAGGCGTCCGGCGAACGGACCACGGACGCCGGCAAGCAACGGTCAGCCGTGTTTGAGCAGGGTGCTGCGGATCTTGGCAAGAGCTTCTTCGTTATCCGCGCCATAGGGGATCATCCCCTTCAACCGGCCGTCCGCACCGATCAGCAGCAGGGATGTCGTGTGGTTCATATGGTAATCGCTGTCGTCGCCATAGCTGCGTGACGCGTAGATCATCCAGCCGTCCAGCACCTTCTGCAGCTCCTTGCGGTCGCCGGTGACACCGGTGATGCGGTCGGTGATGGAGGTGACGTAGCTGTGCATGACCTCTTTCGTGTCACGCTCGGGATCCACGGTGAAGAAGTAGGCGTTCAATGCCTTGCCCTCCGTTCCAAGCTGGTTCAGCCAGCCGGCCACCTCGAACAGCGTGGTCGGGCAGATTTCCGGGCAGTGGGTATAACCGAAATAGACGAGCGACGGGCCCTTGTGGAACAGGGTCTGGTCAACCGTGTTGCCTCGGTCATCGATCAGCGAGAACTTGGCCTCGAAGGGACCAGGGCGGGCGCGGGCGCTGTCGGCAGAAACCCAGATCATGATGGCGACCAGCAGGGTGACGAACAGACCCGCGGCGGTGAGGGCTGCAATGCGCAAGGGGGCATGGCTCATTCGGCGTCGTCCTTGGCCGGCCTTCTCTGCCGGCAGTGCGTGCGATCCCGTATCATCTCGTCTCTGCCCGCCGGCCGTGGATCGGTCGGTTCCGGAAGGCCTGGGTGGCTGGAGCTTTCCTTATACGCTTCCCGCGCGCTCGTGTACCGCTTGGCACCTCAAACCTTCGTCAACCCGACGGGCGTTTTGCCGCAGGGGTATCGGTACATTGTATAACGTTCTTCGAGCCGGTCGCACGTTAACACAAAAGAAAGAATTTCCTGTCCGGCCCATTGCTTCAGTCAACTGGGAACAGAAGAGGCATAACTTGCGATGTGGATCCGTGCTTCCGACAAAAGGTCATGTTTCTCCTTTCCTGTGTCGGGAAATACAACATCTTACCATTCACTCTATCGACTTGCCTCTTTCGCTTCAGGTGTGCGATATCAATCCAGCAAGTATAACGCTGTATCGCTGTAGGACATCTTGGGAGGATTTCGCATGGCAGGAAACACGACATCGAATTCGGTGATCGAGTTCTACGGCGCAGTGCGCCGCGATCCGCTCACCATGTCCCAGCTGGCCAGCGCGCCCGACATCAAGACCTTCATGGACATGTTCATCGCGGAGGGGCATCGCCACGGCTTCGATCTCAGCGAGGAAATGATCGAGATGGTGGTCGGCAAGATCGAACGCCGTCCGATGGCGGCAAACGACAACAGTTGATGCCTTCGCACCGCCCTGCGCCGGAGGCGTGTGGGCAAGATTGATTTGCTTCGATTTCTGCTTGAAGCCGCCCGCCGGTCGTGTCAATCGGCGGGCGGCTTCGTGCGTCGTGCGACGGGGCCTTGTGGCAGCAGAAATCGTGCGGTGTCGCATGCGGAAATCGATGATGATGTGGCGTGTCGTGGCGCTGCGGGCACTCGCCAGCTTGGTGCTGACCTTGGGGCTTGTGCCGTCCCTCACGGTCGAGCGGGTCATGGCGGCGCAATTGCCAGGTGGTGTCGGCTCTCTGGTGGAGACTTTTGAAGACTGGGTGGTGGCCTGCCGGGCGCAGAACGGTGTCGTTGGCTGCGTGCTGCGCCAGGAGCAGAGCGACGGCACGACCGGCCGCGCCATGCTGGCGGCCGAGTTGATGCCGCGCGGCGGGCGCATCGATGGCGCCCTGCTGCTGCCGTTCGGGCTGAAGCTGGCCGATGGTGCGGGCCTTTCCCTCGGCGATGCCGGGCCGGTGCAGCGCTTTCCCTTTTCCACCTGCGTGCCGGATGGCTGCATCGTGCCGATCAGGCTGGATCCGGTGCTCGTCAGCGCGATGAAGACGGCGCCGGTGCTGAAAATCCAGGCGCTGACGCTTGCCACCGGCGAGGCGCTACCGATGCGTCTCTCTCTCAAGGGCTTTTCGGCAGCCCTGGCGCGGGCCGCGCAACTGGCGCCCTAAGCAACGGACTTCGTCCGCCAAAACACACGGCCGGGCCTCCTGCGGAAGGCCCGGCCGTGTTGCGTCGAGGCGGTTATGCGTCAGCGGGCGAGCCAGCCGCCATCCACCGCCAGAATCTGGCCGGTCACGTAGCCGCTGGCCGGTGAGGCGAAAAACAGCACGGCCGTGTCGAGATCGGAAGGCTCGCCCCAGCGGCCGGCCGGAATGCGCTCGAGGATGGAGCGGCTGCGGTTCGGGTCGTTGCGCAGCGCCTCCGTATTGTCGGTATCCATGTAGCCCGGCGCGATGGCGTTCACGGTAATGCCCTTGGCTGCCAGTTCATTGGCCATCAGCTTGGTGAGCCCCGCCACCGCATGCTTGCTGGCGGTGTAGGAGGCGACGCGAATGCCGCCCTGGAAGGAGAGCAGCGACGCAATGTTGACGATGCGCCCGGCAATGCCCTTGTCCAGCATGTGCCGCACCACCCCTTGCGAGAGCACGAAGGTGCTTTTCAGGTTGATGTTCATGATGTCGTCCCAGTCCTTCTCGGAAAGCTCCGTGAAGTCGGCACGACGGATCTGGCCGGCATTGTTGACGAGGATGTCGATGGTGCCGCGCGCGGTGAGATCCGCCACCACGGCATCGAGGCCCGAGGGGTCGGCAAGGTCGTAGACCACCTCCTCGAAGCCGCGGCCGAGCGCCTTCACCTTGGCTTCGGTGTCCGGCATCGGGCGGGAGCCGAGCGCAATGATATCGGCGCCGGCTTTCGCCAGCGCCAGCGCCAGCCCCTGGCCGAGGCCGGTGCGGGCGCCGGTGACCAGCGCGCGCTTTCCGGTGAGATCAAAGAGATTCATAGCCTGCGATCCTTACTTGAGGTCCTTCATGGGCACGAAGTCCATGTCGGTGAAGGACTGGTTGTCGCCGGCCATGCTCCAGATGAAGGCGTAGGAGGCGGTGCCGGAGCCGCAATGGATGGACCAGGGCGGCGACAGGACGGCCTGTTCGCTGCGCAGGATGAGATGGCTGGTCGCCTGCGGGCGGCCCATCAGATGCACGACGAAGGCATCCTCCGGGATTTCGAAATAGAGATAGGCTTCCATGCGGCGGTCATGCAGATGGGCGGGCATGGTGTTCCACACGCTGCCGGGTTCCAACCGCGTCAGGCCCATCAGCAGCTGGCAGGTGGGGAGCACCTTCGGGTGGATGTACTGGTAGAGCTTGCGCTTGTTGCAGGTCAGCTGGTCGCCCAGATGGTTCTCGATTGCGTCGGCCTTGGTAACGATGCGCGAGGGGAAGCTGGCATGCGCCGGCGCGCTGTTGATGTAGAACTTGGCCGGGTTGGCGCTGTCTTCGCTTTCGAAGGCGATCTCGCGCACGCCCATGCCAAGATAGAGGCCGTCCTGGAAATCCAGCGCGTAGGTCGTGCCGTCGGCGACCACCTTGCCCTTGCCGCCGATATTGATGAGACCAAGCTCGCGGCGCTCCAGCAGGTAATCGGTGCCGACCGTCTTGGCGAGATCGGCGCCGATCGTCAGCGGGGCGGTGGTCGGCATGGCGCCGGCCACCAGCATGCGGTCGTAATGGGTGTAGGCCGCATGGATTTCGCCGGCGGCAAACAGCGTTTCGATCATGAAGGTGTCGCGCAGTTCGGCGCTCGTCATCGTTTCCGACTGGGTGTAATGCACCGCATGGCGCGTCTGTATCGTGGTCGTCATGGTTGTTCTAACTCCCTTGGGCTTTCGTCGACGGATTTGCGTCTATTCGAAGAGATCCGGATGCTGCGCTTCCAGCCGGGGCAGGTCGTGCAGCAGTTCGGACAGATGCGTGGTCATGGCGGCCGTTGCGGCCGCCGGATCTCTGGTGTCGATGGCCGCCACGATCGCCTGATGTTCGGCTATCAGTTTGGCAAGCGTGTCCGGTGCATGCAGCGAAAGGCAGCAGGCCCGGTCGATATGCGCCTTCAGATCCCCCACCACACTCCAGGCCATCGGCAGACCGGCGCCTTCGGCGAGCGTCTTGTGGAAGAGGTCATCGTAGCGGCGGAATTCTGCCCGGTCTCCGGTACCGGCGGCGCGCTCCTGCTCCTTCAGGCAATCGGCAAGCCGCGTGCGGGCATGAAAATGAAAGGCGTTGCAGGCGGTGCGCACCACGGCCGTTTCGATGGTTTCGCGGATGAAGGCCGCCTGCATCAGCTTGGCGACGGAGATCTTCGCCACCACCGCGCCCCGCTGCGGCAGGATCTCGACCAGCCGGCTCTTGGCGAGCGCGATCAATGCCTCGCGACCGGGTTGACGGGACGAACCGTAGCGCTCGCCGATCTCCTGTTCGGAAATGCGTGCGCCCGGCGGGAGCGCAAGCGTCAGAATATCGCCGCGCAACTGCCGCTCCACCTTGTGCGCCATGCTTTCCGATGCCACGCGCCGACCTCCCTCGCTCTCGTGTACACTTCCATACAATATCATACAGATATGTGCAACCGGCAGAGGCCGGCTTGCTCATCGAAGGCCGGCGGGGGGCGGTCAGAGCAGACGATGGCGGAAGCGGTCTGGCACGATGCCGTCCTCAAGCCAGGCGAGCGCCAGCGGCCACAGCGTGTCGCGGAAGCGGTCGTGGAAGAAGGCGAAATGGCCAATGGCCGGATGGCCGATGTCGGCGGGATTGAGATGCAGGTGGGTTCGCTCGCTGGCGCTGAAATAAGCGAGCAGCCTGCCGACGGCCGGGATCGTGCCATGCGGATCGTCGCTGAGGCCAACCGCGAGAATGGGCGCGGTGATGCGCGCCATGCGGTCCTTCAGCATGTCTGCCTCGCGGCGGCCATCGATCCTGCGACCGGGCCGGATCGTATCTTCGAAGCGGGCGCGCATCCGGCTCCAGTCGCGCACGACGCCCGCCGGCGTATCCTCCATCCAGCCGAGCCGCTTGGCGGGGAAGTAACCGAAGAGCGCGGTCAGCAGCGGCATCACGGCATGATATTTAAACAGCATGCGATATTTCGGCTGCGATGCATAATCGCGCCAGTGGGCATATTGCGCGCCGACGGTGAAGATCCGCTTCACGCCTTGCGTCGACGGCGCGAGACCCAGCGCAAAGCCGCCGATGGAATGGGCGACGATCGAGATCGGCCGCGGGCCGAAGTGATTTGCGGCAAAGCGCAGCGCGCCCTCGCAATCCTTCTCGCCCCAATCCGCCCAGTCCGCCGCAAAGCCTCGGAGGCGGGCGGGGCGGGACTGGTCGATGCCGCGATAATCATAGGTCAAAACGTCGAAGCCGTGCTCGAACAGATAGGCGGCGAAGCGCGCATAGTAGCGGCACCGCACCGAAGTGGCGGAGGTGATGACGACCACCGGCCGTGGTGACGCCTCTGCCCGTTCCGCCTGCCACAGGAAACCGCCCAGCGGATAACCGTCCGTTGCCGGAAAGCGGACGGGGCGGCCGGCTCCATGCGGCAGTCGTGCGGGTGCGTCGCCGCCTGTCTGTGACGCGTCCATTCTGACATCCTCCCGGGGGCCCTCGAACTCGGCTTCGTCCAGTGTGAGCCAGACGGAGTCGGGGGGCTCTCGCTCTCACCTGTCTGCATGGGGGGCAGTTCCCCGCTCAACTCTAGGCAAGCCGCAGGTCGCCGCCAAGTTCGCCCTTGGTCTGAGGCGGCGCTTGCCGCGTCGTGGTTGCTGGGCCGTGGTCGCAGGGAGCTGTCAGGCTGTCAGACTGTCAGGGCCAGGCGGCATAACTCGTTTCGGCGAGCGTCCGCCGTTGCGACAGGCCCTCCCGATAGGCGCGCGGCGAAAGCCCGGCCATCCTCTTGAAGAAGCGGCTGAAATAGGCGGCATCGCGAAAACCCAGCGCATCGGCGATCTCGGCGATCTGCAATGGCGAGCCGTCGAGCAGGATGGCGGCCTCGGCGGCAAGCCGGTTATGGATGAAATCCACCGGCGTGCGGCCGGTGGCGCGGCGCACGGCGGTGTTCAGCCGGTCCGCCGTGACGCCCAGCGCCTCAGCATAATCCGGCACCGTCCAGTGCTCGCGCATATGCGCATCGACCAGCTGCACGAAGCTGCGCACGATGATGCGCGGTGAGGGGCGCGGCTGGGCCGGCAGCGGAGCCGCGACACGCCACAGCGCGATCAGCACCAGCGCCAGATGGTGGCGGATCGCCTCGTCTGCGCCGGCAAGGCCGTTGCCGGCCGCGGCCTCCTCCCCGATGATGCCGATGGTGGCGGTCAGCCGGCGGGCGACGGTCAGCGTCAGGCGTGTGCCGAGAACGGGTCGCGAGATCGCGTCGCGCACCGGCGCATAGGCCGTTCCGGTCGGCATGGCCGCGCCCAGCATCGGATCGGGAACGGCAAGCGCCCCGCCGTCGCCGCCGGCCTCAATGGTGAGCACGCCCTGTTCGCCCGCCGGCAGCCAGAGCAGGCACGGCCCGGTGAGTGGCTGGGAGATCGGCTGGGCGCGGCGCGAGAGCCGGATCTGGCCGCTTCCGGCGCACAGCACGAAGAGACGGTTGCGATGGCCCCTGAGGCTCCATTCGGTCCGCGACAGCGCGCCGCCGAACAGCTGCGCATCGGTGGATGTGGCGGGTTGCGCCTCTGCTACCGAAGGCTCTGCCGTCTTGCGGATCGTCTCAGGCATACACTCGTCCCTCCATCCCGTGAAAAGTACAAGTTTCTCCTGTAATTGTCTATTTGGTCGCCCGGGGCATGGCGCTACTGTTGTCTCATCGTGATGCGCGGTGCGAGGAGGAGATTGCCCATGCGACACGGTCTGAAACCCGTAATGGGTTTTGGGAGGCCATCGTGAACGAGATTGCAGAGTGACGATCCCTGTCCGCCCGTTCGGCTGGACTGGAACGATCGCGTGGCGTCGGCTTCGCCGCGCCGCGGCCTGTCAGTCGCGCATGATGGATTGGCAACAGAGTTTCGGGAAGAGACAGAGGAAAAACCATGACCGTTCTCGGCTTCAAGATCAACAATGCGGAAGTGGAGGCCATCGACGGCCGCAGCTTCCAGCGGCTGAACCCCATTTCCGGCGAGGTGGCGACCAAGGTGGCTGCGGCTTCCGTGGAAGATGCGCGCGCTGCCGCCAATGCCGCCGCCGCAGCGTTTCCGGCCTGGGCTGCCACCAATCCCGCTACCCGCCGCAAGGTGCTGATGGCCGCTGCCGACAGCCTGCAGGCCAAGGCACCGGACTTCGTCGACGCCATGGCTGCCGAAACCGGGGCGACTGCCGGCTGGGCGATGTTCAACGTGATGCTGGCCGCCGACATGCTGCGCGAAGCCGCCTCCATGACGACCCAGATCAGCGGCGAGGTGATCCCGTCCAACCGTCCGGGCACGCTCGCCATGGCCGTGCGCCAGCCGGCCGGCGTCATCCTCTCCATGGCGCCGTGGAATGCGCCGGTCATTCTTGGCGTCCGCTCCATCGCGCTGCCGCTTGCCTGCGGCAATACGGTGGTGCTGAAGACCTCGGAAATCTGCCCGCGCACGCACCGCCTGATCGTGGATGCCCTGCATGAGGCCGGCCTGCCGGAAGGCGTGCTGAATGCCATTTCCAACGCGCCGGAAGATGCCGGCGAGATCGTGGAAGCGCTGATCGCCCATCCGGCGGTGCGTCGCGTCAACTTCACCGGTTCGACCCGCGTCGGCCGCATCATCGCCGAAACCGCCGGTCGTCATCTGAAGCCGGCGCTGCTCGAACTCGGTGGCAAGGCGCCGTTCGTGGTGCTTGATGATGCCGATCTCGATGAGGCCGTCGCGGCCGCTGCCTTCGGCGCCTATATGAACCAGGGCCAGATCTGCATGTCGACCGAGCGCATCATCGTCGATGACAGGATCGCCGACCAGTTCGTCGCCGCCCTCGCCGCCAAGGTTGCCACGCTGAAGGCCGGCGATCCCGGCAAGGGCGATACCCCGCTTGGCTCGGTCGTTGATGCGCATGCCGCACAGCGTCTCGACCAGCTGGTGCGCGATGCCGTGTCCAAGGGCGCCGTGCAGGTGGCCGGCGGCCGCATCGAGGGCACGATCGTCGATGCGATCCTGCTTGACCGCGTCACGCCTGCCATGCGCATCTATGGCGAGGAAAGCTTCGGCCCGGTCGCCAGCATCGTGCGCGTCGGCTCTGTCGATGAAGCGGTGCGGGTGGCAAACGACACCGAATATGGCCTCTCGGCGGCTGTCTTCGGCAAGGATGTCAACCGGGCGATGGCGGTGGCCCGCCGCATCGAATCCGGCATTTGCCACATCAACGGCCCGACCGTGCATGACGAGGCGCAGATGCCGTTCGGCGGCACCAAGGCCTCCGGCTATGGCCGATTCGGCGGCAAGGCCGGCATCAACGAGTTCACCGAACTGCGCTGGATCACCATCCAGGACGGCCACCTGCATTACCCTATCTGATCGGGATTTCGCCGGTTTCTGACGATGAGGGCGGTCGCGATCAGCGGCCGCCTTTTCCATTTTTCAGGCATTCTCTGTGAAGGGTCCGATCAGGGCGCTGCGGCCCGTATCGCGAGATGATCGGCGGCCGTCTTGCGGGCCAGCATGGCCAGCTGCCGGAAATGCGGGCTGCGTGCACTGCTGCGGCGCCAGAAGAAGCCGATGTCGCGCCGGGCCGGCCAGTCGCGGATGGTCAGAAGCTTGAGGCCGCGATCGGCCATGATTTCCGAGCGCGCGTAGAATTCCGGAAACAGCGAGAGCCCCATTTCGATCGACACCATCTGGCGCAGCGCATCGAGGCTCGTGCCCTCATAGTTTTCCGCCATGGTGGCACCGGAGAGTGCGGCGAGTTCGCGCACGTTTTCCAGAAGCCGATGACCACGTCCCAGCGTCAGAAGCGGCTCGCCCTTCAGATCCTTCAGTTTCACGAATTCGCGGCTTGCCAGGGGATGGTTGCCGGCGACGCCGAGGAAGATCTGCTCGACGCAGACCTCCTCGAAGAGAAATGCTTCCTCGTCCTGCGGGCGCTGGCCGAGCGCGCAATCGACCACGCCGGTGCGCACCTGTTCCTCCAGCAGCGCTGGCCGCTCCTCGCGCACATGCATGCGCAGCGACGGATAGAGCCGGTGCAGTTGTGGCAGGAAGTGCGGCAGGAAGTAAGGGCCGAAGGTGGGGACGGTGCCGAGCCGGATCAGTGAGCCGAGATTGTCGCGACCGGCAGACGCGAGCGTCACGATCTCGTCCAGCGTGGCAAGTACCGATTTCGCGGCGGCGGCGATCTCTTCGCCCATCGCCGACATGGCAATGGCGCCCGGCGTGCGCTCCACCAGGCTGACGCCGAGTTGCTTCTCCAGAAGCGCGATCTGGACGGAGAGCGTTGGCTGGGAGACATGGCACATCTCCGCCGCGCGGCCGAAATGGCGGGTGGTTTCCAGCGCGACCAGATATTCCAGCTGTCGATGGGTCGGGCGATAGGGCATGCGATAGACAGTAACTATCAGGATCATTCTGTCAATGAATTGGAGCTATTGATCCTGATGCGTCATAGTCTTTCTGTCAGAAAGGAGACGACGCGATGAACCCCCTGCTGAAGGCCCTGAAAGCTCGGCATTCCGTCATTGACGACAAGATCGACCATGAGCAGCGCGCAAGGAGACCGGATGGCCTGCGCATCATGGCACTCAAGAAGATCAGGCTTCGCATCCGGGAGCAGATCGAATTTCTCGAACGGGCCGGTCGCCTTGGAAAGCCGCTGGTCGTGGTGCGGCGTCGCCGGCTGAACCCCGGCTTTGCGGTTCCGTGACCGGGAAATGCGCAGGAAGTGCGCCGTAACGCTTGCCCTGCGCTGCGGGCGAGGCGGTCATGCCGTCTCGCCCGCGCCTGCTGCCTGAGGTCAGATGCTGCGGTCCGATGCTGCTGCCAGCCAGACGGCCGGATTGCGGATGGCAATGCGGCTGCGGATATCGGTGGCGCTCGCGGCGATCAGCACGTCGTAGTCGCCGGCCTCGGCGCGGAACGCTCTGGCTTCGACGTCAAAATAGCTGAGGTCGCGGGGCTTGATCGTGAGCCTCGCCGTCCCGGTTTCGCCGGCCCCGAGTTCCAGCTTGGCAAAGGCGCGCAACTCCTTCTCCGGCCGCTCGATGGCCGAGGAGAGCGGCTTCACGTAAAGCTGCACGACGTCGGATCCGCGCCGGTCGCCGATATTGGTGACATCCACCTCCACGGTGATGCCGTCGGCACCCATGTCCTTTGCTGATGCGCGGGCCTCGCTCCAGGCAAACCGGGTGTAGCCAAGGCCGAAGCCGAAGGGGAAGAGCGGTTCCACGCCACGGCTGTCGTGGTGGCGATAACCAACGAAGACCCCTTCCGCATAGCGCACATGCCCGTTCTGGCCGGGATAGATCGCGGGATCGCCGGTGATTGCGGAATTGTCGGCAAGCTGTTTCGGGAAGGTTTGCGGCAGGCGCCCGCCGGGCTCCGCATCGCCGAACAGCAGATCGGCGACGGCATGGCCGAGTTCCTGGCCCGGATACCAGACCTGCAGAACGCCGCGCACCTTGTCGAGCCACGGCATTTCCACCGGGCCGCCGGTCTGCAGCACCACGACAGTGTTGGGATTGGCCGCAGTCACCCGTTCGATCAGTTCCTCCTGGCGGCCGGGCAGGCGCATATCCGGCAGGTCGAGGCCCTCGGTATCCCATTCGCCATCGCGCCCGACGAAGAGCACGGCGACATCCGAGGCGGCGGCCTCCGCGACGGCGTCCTCGATCGCCTGGTCGCCGAGCGGCTTTTCGAGGCCGAAGCGCAGCGCCGTGATGGTGATTCCCTCTTCCTTCGGCGGTGGCGACAGATAGTCGACGGTCAGGCGATAGGTGCGGCCGGCTTCCAGCATCACCGGCGTGCGCAGCTCCGTATTGGCGGTGCCGAAATAGTTCTCGCCGCGTGTCCAGCCGTCATCGCCGTTCACCACCAGCTCGCCGTCGAGATAGAGCCGGGCAAGGCCGGCATTGGTCATGCCGAACACATGCTCGCCGCTCTCCTCGGCGCGGAAGGTGGCGGTGACACGGACCGAGAAGTCATCGAGCTTCAGTGCGGCATGTGGCAGGTCGAACCAGAAGAACTCGCCCTTTTCGCTGCGTTCCGTGGCAACCGGCATGCCCTGGCACAGCGTGCCGGCAAAATATTCCACCGTCAGCTCGCCGGCAAAGACGCGGGTGAGGCGGTTGTTGCGGCAGCCGGCAGCGTGGCGGATGCTGTTGGCATTCGACAGCGCCGCGCGAATGCCCTCCAGGGGCGAGACGCGGTAATGCGCGTTGATCTGGGCGCTGCCGCCCCCCATAACCCTTGCCTCGGCAGCATTCGGGCCGATCACAGCGATCTGCTCGAGCGAGGTCTTTGTCAGCGGTAGGATGCCGTCATTCTTCAGAAGCACCGCGCCTTCGGCGCCGAGCCGGCGGATCAGTGCCCGGTCTTCCGGGAGGTCGAGCGCGTGTTCGGAGAGATCCGGTGCCTGCTCAAAGGCGCCGACACGCCCCAGCAGCGTCAGGATGCGGCGGGCGGCCTCGCGCACCGTCTCGGGCGCAACCTGGCCGTCCTTCACCGCCTGCACCAGCTTTTCGCCGCGGTCACGGGTCGGCCCCGGCATTTCGAGATCGAGGCCGGCATTGACGGTCTCGGCGGTGGAATGCGAGCCGAACCAGTCCGACATCACGATGCCGTCAAACCCCCAGTCCTGCCGCAGAACCTCGGTCAGCAGCCAGGGATGCTCGCTGGTATAGGTGCCGTTCAGCCGGTTGTAGGAGGACATCACGGCCATCACACGGGCCGTCTTCACTGCCTTTTCGAAGGGCAGAAGATAGATTTCCCTGAGCGACCGTTCGTCGATGTCCGACGACATGGTCTGCCGCTCGATTTCCGATTCATTGCCGGCGAAGTGCTTGATGGTGGCGGCGACGCCTTGCGACTGCACGCCCTGGATATAGGCGACCGCCAGCTCGGCGGTTAGCAGCGGATCTTCCGAATAGCATTCGAAATTGCGGCCGTTGAGGCCGGAACGATGGATGTTGACGGTCGGCGCCAGCAGCACCGAGGCGCCCTTGCTTTTCGCCTGGCCGGCCAGCGCCACGCCCATTCGTTCAACGAGCGCCGGGTTCCAGCTGGCGCCGAGCGCGATCGCCACCGGAAAGCAGGCAGCCTTCACGCCGCCGACCAGCGAGCCCGCGCCGCGCGCGCCGTTCGGCCCGTCCGAGACCTTGATCTTCGGCACGCCGAGCCGCTCCACCGGCACGGTCGTCCAGAAATCCGCGCCGGCCAGCAGCGATACCTGCTCTTCCAGCGTCATCGTGTTCAGAAGCTCGTCAATCATGCAGTCCTCCGGGGTCAAAGGGGTGCGGCCGGCGGGGATCGATCCTGCCGCCGGACCGGGAACGAGGGTCAGCGCACGCCGCGCACCGGCGCGATGGCGAGCGCACCGAGGAAGGCGCTGAAGGCGGCTGCGGCATAGAGCGCGGGATAGTTTTCGCCGGCATTGCCGATCGCAAGCAGCAGCGGCGCCACCGCCGGCGCGATCGATTGCGGCACGGCATTGGCGATGTTGAGCACGCCGAGGTTCTTTGCCGCATGCGTCTCGCGGTCCGGCAGCACATCCACCACCAGTGCCTGATCGACGGCCATGTAGACGCCGAAGCCGATCGAGGCGACGGCGACGCCGGCATAGAAGACCGTGAGGCTGCCGGCGAGGATGATGATGGCGATGCCGAGTGCATAGGTCATGGCAGCGGCCAGCACGAAGGCCTTGCGGCGTCCGAGCCGGTCGGAGAGATAGCCGGAGCCGAAGGACGAGCCGACGACGAAGACGGTGGTGATCAGGGTGGAGACGAACATGATGTCGCCGATCCGCTCCTGCGGCACCTTGAGGTGGTCCATCAGGTAATAGACCTGGTAGGAGGTCAGCACCGCAAAGCCGAAGAAGACGAGGAAGCGGCTGAGCCAGGCATAGCCGAAATCGGGATGCTTGACCGGGTTCACCCAGAAACTGCCGGCAAGCTCCGGCAGAAGCGGCGCCTGCGGGCGCGTATCGCGATCGGTCGGTCGGTCCTTCAGGACGAGGCAGAAGCCGCCGACAGCGACGAGGCCGATGGCGGTCGGCAGCAGGAACATGGTGGTGCCGTGGGTGCCGGTGAGCGCGATGATGGCGCTGCCGAGCAAAAGGGCGACGTAGACCGACATTCCGGCCAGCGCCGAGACCAGGCCGCGCTGACGCTCCGGCACCTGATCGGCGACGACGGCCACCAGCGCGGCGAGCATGGCATTATAGGCGGCCTGAACAAGGCACCAGGCAATCCCGATGACGAGAAGGCTGGAGGAATAGGCGATCACCAGCTGTGCCAGGCTGCCGGCCAGTACGCCGCCGATCATCCAGGGCTTGCGACGGCCGAAACGGCTGCGGGTGCGATCGGAGAGCTGCCCGAAAACGGGATTGGCGAAGAGGGCGAAGAGCGCGCCGGCGCCCAGAATGGCGCCGAGGCTTGCGCCCTTGCCGGCGGCATCGATGGCGTTGACGCGGATCGCAAGCGTCATCGCGACCGGCGTCATCACAGCCACATAGAAGCCGAGGCTCGCCAGAGCATAGCCGATGATGAAGGTAAGGCTGACCTCGTCGCCCTCTTTGGCGGCGACCGCGCCCGCCGGCGCAACGCCCTGCGTATGCGAAAAAGACATGAAAAATCCTCCACGACGCTGTCACGCACGGTGATAGCTGTTAAACCTACCGCGTAATCGGTATTTTTAAAGAGTCAATCGGCCACGGGGTCGCGGGTGGAACAAGGAAGGCCGGCAAATGACGCAGGCATCACCGCCATTCGCTGCTGTTGCCGTTTTCTGAATTCCGAATAAAAGAACGAGAGAGCGAGCGAGGAAGGCCGAATGGACGGCACGGGACAGAACCGGCAGAAGGCCGGGCAGGCGGCACCACCGAAGCGGCGCAAATCGCCCAAGGGTGAAGAGCGGCGCGAGCAGATCCTGCAGGCGGCCATGCGGCAGTTCGCCGATGACGGCTATCAGAACGCCTCGTTTGCTGCCATCGCCCAGGAGGTGGGCCTCTCCCTGCCGGGCCTCATCCACTATTTTCCCACCAAGGTGGATCTGCTCCTCGCCATTCTGGAGCGGCGCGATCTGGAGAGCGTGAAGGTACTGGGAGGGCCGGATCTCTCCTGGCGCGCGCTGTTGTCTGCGCTTGTCGAGGTGGTGCAGGCCAATACGCATATCCCGGGTGTGGTGCGAACCTTTGCGATCCTCAATGCCGAGAGCCTGACGCGGGATCATCCAGCCGCCGGCTGGTTCGGCAATCGCGTCCGCAGCGTGAGCCTCAGCCTTTCACAGACCTTGCAGCGTGGCATCGAGAGTGGCGAGATCCGTCCGGATGTCGATGCACGGGCTCTGGCCGCCGAGCTGATTTCGATGATGGACGGCCTGCAGATGCTGTGGCTGAGGGCGCCGGATGCGATCGACATGGTGGCAATCTTCCGCGCCTATGTGGATCGGCTGATCGCCGACATCGCCCTCGGGTAGATCCCACCGGCGGCTGAACGCCTCTGCGATCCGATCCTTCGATAGAGGTCACAGCTTTGCTGGTGGCGCAACCGGTCGCGGCAGCCGCAACGTGCACCGGAGCCCCGCCGGCTCGAACTGCAGTTCGGCCGCGCCGCCTCCGGGCGCAAGGCTTGCCGTAATCAACCGCGAACCGAATCCCTTGCGGGTTGGCGTGCTGACCGGGGGACCGCCTTCTTCGCGCCAGACAAGTTCCAGCGTTTCCGGCAGCAATTGCCATTCGATGCGCACCACGCCGTAAGGCACGGAAAGAGCGCCATATTTTGCTGCGTTCGTGGCGAGTTCATGGATCACCAGCGCCACCCGCGGTGCTGTGTCGGCATCCAGACTGCAGGCGGGGCCGATCAGTCGCAGCCGCTCGGGATCATAGGCGGAAAGCAGGATGCGCAGCATCGCCTCCAGATCGTTCGGCATGGCATTCTGGCCGGATGACATGCGATGCGCCTCTGAAAGCGCCCGCATGCGCCCCTCGAAGCGCGGCATGAATTCGCTGAGATCGTTGCAGGAGCGCGCGGTCATCTGGGCAATCGCCTGCACCAGCTGCATGATGTTGCCCACCCGGTGGCGCATCTCGCGTGCCAGCACCTCCGCCTGTGCCTCGGCCTTCTCAAGGGCGGCCATCAGGACATGCATGGCATGAATGATTCCCACCGTCAGCGCGCCGAACAGCGTAAAGACGGTGGAGGAGAGAAGCGCGCTCGGCAGGCCGACCTGACGGATGGTCAGCCACACGATGATGGCAAACGCCACGCCGTAGACCATCAGCATCATGCCGCCGGCGCGCCCGCCCCAGGCCGTGGCCACCACGATAAAGGGAAAAAATGTAATGAAGGGCGCACCGAGCAGAACGGAACTGAGCAGGAACCACAGCCCGATTGCAACTGCCGCGCAGCCAAGTGCGATCAGCTGGCCGACAAGCAATGTCGGCCGCCTGCGCGGTATCAGCAACATCCACCAGGAGTCCCCCACCTGGATCTTGATCTGGCCCATCCTCATCTCCGAACGCCGTCAGAATATTCGAACGTTTCGAAATTCCTAGACGTCGCATGGCAACAGATCCTAGCCATTTTGCGTGCCCCGAGGCTGACGCAAGGCAGGATTGCTTGCGGGGGCTTCTACTCGCTTTTTGTGCGAAAAAAGGCGCCGGCCGCAACGATCAGCCAGCCGAGGATCATCAGCAGACCGCCGCTTGGCGCGGCCATCGGAAAGAGGCCGGCAGAGCCAAGATGCCGAACGACCAGATCAGCGGCGAAGAGAACCGTACCAAGGCTGAGCACCAGCGCGGCAAGCGTTGCCGTGCGAACCATGCCATGCCCGAGACAAAGAGCCAGCAGCACCGGCGCATGGGCAAGGCACATGGTGGAGGCATTGCCGAGAAGGTGGGCGTCGCCGCCATGGCTGGCGGCCGCGGCCAGCACCACGCCGCTCGCGCCGAGAAAGCCGGAGAGCATCAGGATCAACGGGCGAAGACTGTCGAGGGCGCGCATGCTCACTCCTCCCGGTTCTGCATGTGCTGGGCCAGCCGCTCGACGGGCGCCCAGATGATCTCGCGCAGCTTGGAATTGGCGATCGTTTCCTCCATGGCGCGCGAAAAGCAGAGCAGCCACTCGTCGCGCTCCGCCGCGCCGATGGGCGCGCCAAAATGGCGGGCGCGCAGGCGCGGATGCCCGTATTTCTCCACATAGACAGGGGGGCCGCCGAGATAGCCGGTGAGATAATCGTAAAGCTTGGACTCGCTGCCGCTGAGATCCTGCGGATGGATGGCGCGGCAGCGCGCCGCCTCGGGCAGCGTGTCCATGAGCTCGTAGAACCGGCGGGTGAGGGCCCGCACGGTCTCGTCTCCGCCGATCGCTTCATACAGCGTAATGGTCTCGCCGCTCATGTCCCGTCCCGTTCTGCTTCGCAGGAGGTCTAGACGGGCCGGCGCCCCGCCGCAAGCGGGCAAGGCGCCGCAGGGCGGCGGGTATGGTTATTCCGAGCCTGGATCGATCTCGCGGGCATCGGTTGCCGGCAGGGCGCCGGTGCCGGGTGTCTTGTCCGGATCGACCTTCGAGCGGGCGTCGGGACCGGCTGGAATGGTGCCTTGACGGCGCGTTGCGGGTGCCGTTTCCTCGCCGACGGCACGTTCCGGCTTGCTGTTCGCGGTCATCACTGTCTCCTTCGGGTTGTCCCGAGGGAAACGGAGGGCGGGCGCGATGGTTCCGCGGCAGGCTCAGGTCGTGCTCGCCACTGCGGCCTTGTCGATGACATCCTCCGGAATGTCGTCGAAGGAGGCGTAGTTGAGGTTGTAGAGCCGGGCATAGAGCCGGTCGTTGCGCATCAGCTCGGCATGATTGCCGCTTTCGATCAGCTCGCCGTTCTGCAGCACGATGATGCGGTCCGCCTCGCGGATGGTCGCCAGCCGGTGGGCGATGACGAGGCCGGTGCGGCCCTGCAGCAGCTTGACCAGCGCCTTCTGGATCAGCATTTCCGTATAGCTGTCGATATTGGCGGTCGCCTCGTCGAGCACCAGGATCTTCGCATCCGCCACCAGCGCGCGGGCAAAGCTGATCAACTGGCGCTGGCCGAGCGACAGATTGCCGCCGCGCTGGCCGAGCAGGCTGTCATAGCCGTCGGGCATGCGCATGATGAAATCATGCGCGCCAACCGCCTTGGCCGCTTCGATCACCTGCTCGCGGGTGGCCTCGGTCTTGTGATAGCGGATGTTCTCGAACACGGTGCCGGTGAACAGGAAGGGTTCCTGCAGCACCATGGCGATCTGCCGGCCGAGCGATTCCTGCGTCAGGTCGCGCACGTCGTGACCGCCGACGAGCACCGCGCCCTGCTGCACCTCGTAGAAACGGTGGATCAGCGACATGCAGCTGGACTTGCCCGAGCCCGTCGGTCCGACCAGCGCCACCGTTTCTCCCGGATTGACGCGGAAGCTGACATTCTTCAGCACGGGATGCTTCGGATTATAGCCGAACACCACGTTGCGGAATTCCACCGAGCCGTCCATGTCGGGCGAGAGCACCTTGGCATCGGGCTTGTCTTCGATATCGACGCGCACGTCGAGCACATCAGTCAGGCGCTGGCCGGAGGCCATGGCCCGCTGCATCACCGAATATTGCAGGGTGAGCGAGCGGATCGGGTCGAAGAAGCGCTGGATGTAGAAGAGGAAGGCCACCATCACGCCGACGTCGAGCGCCTGGTTCAGCACGCGCGCGCCGCCGACCACGATGACGAGCGCCATGGCAATCCCGGTCAGCGTGTCGACGATCGGCACCATCACCTGGGCGAGGCGCGCGGCGTGCAGGTGGTTGTTGAGGTTGGTGCGGGCCTTGTCGTCGAACAGGGTGAAGTTGACCGCCTGGCGATCCATGCCCTGCACGGCGCGCACGCCATGAATGGCTTCCGCCAGCGCGCCGCTCGCCACCGAATTCGATTCGTGTGCTGCCATGAAGGACTTGCGCGCCACCGGCAGCCAGAACAGGCGCACGATGAACAGGATCGGCAGGGCGGACAGGGTCAGCAGGCCGAGGTAGAAATCGAGATACAGCATCACCACCACGATGCCGATCAAAAGCGTGATGTCGCCGACCGAGAGAACCGAGGTTTCGAGGAATTCCTGCATGGAATTGACGTCGCCCTGCAGGCGCGACATCAGGCGGCCCACCTCGGTCTTGTCCATGAAGGACAGCGAGACGCGCTGCAGATGGTGGAACATGGCGCGGCGGATATCGAACAGCACGTCTTCCGCCACATTGCCGACCAGCGTTTCCTGCGCATAGCTCGCGGCGAAATTGACGAGGATCGCCACCCCGAAGGCGATGATCGCCGACACCAGCGCCGCCCGGTCGCCGCCCGGCTGCATGCCGTTGTCGATCGCGTGGCGGATGATCAGCGGAATGGCGAGCTGCATGGCGGTAAACACCAGCACGGCCACCACGGCGAGCGCCACCTTCTTCTTGTAGGGGCGCACGAAATCCCAGATGCGGGCAATGATGTTGCGGTCGAACACCTTGCCGAAGATTTCCTCCTCGATGCGGTGCGAGCCCACCACCGCGCGGGGTGGGCGGCGGCCATCCTCGCGAACGTCCGCGCGTTCGGTTTCCATTTCCTCGGCCATGTCGTCCTCCCTCAGCCGGCCAGCGCGTCGTCGCCGGGGCGGATCTGCAGGTCATGCAGCGCCTTGTAGCGGCCACCCAGCGCCAGCAGCTGCTGATGCGTTCCCTCTTCCACGATCCGGCCGTTCTCCACGAAGAGAATGCGGTCGGCATGCATCAGCGAGCCGAGCCGGTGCGCAACGATCAGCGTCACGCGGTCGCTGGCATAACGGCGCATGGCGCCGCGGATGCGCTGTTCGGTGGCCGCGTCGATGGCGGCCGTCGAATCGTCGAACACCATGACGGCGGGCTTCAGCATCACCGCGCGGGCAATGGTGAGCCGCTGGCGCTGGCCGCCGGAGAGCGACACGCCGCGTTCGCCGACCACGGTGCCGTAGCTGGAGGGCAGGCCGAGCACATAATTGTGCAGCTGTGCGCTTTCGCTGGCCCGTGCGATCTGGTTTTCCCGCGCCCACGGGTCACCATAGGCGATGTTGTTCTCGATGGTGGTGGTGAACAGGAAGCTGTCCTGCGGCACGACGACGATGGAACGGCGCAGCGATTGCAGCGTGACATCGCGGATATCCTGCCCGTCGATGGTGATGCGACCCTGGGTGACGTCGTAGAAGCGCGGAATCAGATGGGCGATGGTCGACTTGCCGCTGCCTGGCGGGCCGACGATGCCGATCGTCTCGCCGCGCCGCGCCTCGAAGCTGATGCCGTCCAGCACGCGGTTGTCCGGTGCGGAGGGATAGGCAAAGCCGACATTGTCGAAGCGCAGCGTGCCCTCGCGAACGATGAGCGCCGGGGCCTTCGGCTTGTCCTTGATGGCAACCTCGAGATCGAGCAGGCCGAACAGGCGCGCGCCGCAGGTGGAGGCGCGGGCAAAGGCATTGACCATCAGGCCGAGCTGGCGCACCGGCATCTGCAGGATGGTCATGAAGGTGAGAAAGGAGGCGAGCGTGCCGACCGTCATCTCGCCGGCCATCACCTTGGTGCCGCCGACCCACAGCACGAGGCCCATGGCGGCGAAGAAGGAGAGCGTCATCGCGCTGGTATTGGCGACCCGGATGCCGACCCGCTGGTGGGCGAGCGTCAGTGCGCTCAGCGAAGCCGTCTCGAACTTTTCCATTTCATGCGCCTGGGCGGCAAAGGCGCGCACCACGCGAATGCCGCCGAGATTTTCCTCCATCACCCGCGTCAGCACCTGCAGGCGTTCCTGCAGGTCGAGCCAGGTGGCGCGCAGGCGAAGCTGCGCCACGGAGGAGCGCCAGCCGACGAAGGGCACGAAGCTCAGCGCCAGAAGGCCGAGCAGCACATCGGTGGAGATGAGCAGATAGGCGCCGATACCGATCAGCACCGAGAGAAAGATCATGCGGACGAGCGCGGTGGAGAAGTACATCCGCACGCCCTCCAGATCGAGAAGGCCGATGGTGATGAGGTCGCCGGAATGCATGCCGTCATGGAAGCTGAACGAAAGGCGCTGGATCTTCTCGTAGCAGGCAAGCCGCAGTTCGTAGCCGATGTGGTGGCCGACCGCTTCGCTGTAATAGTTCTGCACCATGGTGAACAGGCCGCGCAGCACGCTGGCGCCCAGAAGCAGGAGCGCGGTTGCCAGCAGCGCGTCCTGCGCCGCGACGCCCAGCGATCCGCCCGCCCCGATACCCTGTGCCTCGTCGATCGCCTGGCCGAGCAGGCGCGGAATCATCAGCTGGAAGGCGGAGGCGATGAAGGTGGCGCCGATGGCCGCGCCCGACTGCCAGGGATGCCGGAAGGCCATCACGGTGATGCGGGTGAGGATCGACAGGCCCTTGCCCCAGCCGGCGGCTTTGACATGGGCAAGGGAAGCAGCCGCCGGTGCGGCGCCGCTCGAAGCTTGGGGTGTCACGGTCGTCATTCCAATGCAGCACGCCCTGGCAATGGACCAGAAGGCGGTCTTTTCCGGTGAAAATTTAGGCGGAAACTCTCCGAAGGGAAGCGCATTGGAACCCGATTCTGATGGAATCGGAAGTGATATCTTTTCACAAATATCAAAAAAGGGGCGAGAAAGGTGAACGCTGTTGCGTTGACCGCCTAAAACATGGTCACGCCCGCCGGGTTCTGCGGGGAAAGGGGCCGCGCCGCATCCGTCATGCGACGCGGCCCAAGGGTCCGGGCGCCCGGGATCAGGCGGCCAGAGGCTCCGGGGACTTTGCCCCGGTCATGAAGGCAACCGCGTCGGACATCGAATAGTCCTTCGGATTGATGACCGTCAGGCGCCGGCCGAGACGGTGGATGTGGATGCGGTCGGCCACTTCGAACACATGCGGCATGTTGTGCGAGATGAGCACGATCGGGATGCCGCGCGAGCGCACGTCGAGGATCAGTTCCAGCACGCGGCGGCTTTCCTTGACGCCGAGTGCGGCCGTCGGCTCATCGAGGATGATCACCTTGGAGCCGAAGGCGGCAGCACGCGCCACCGCAACACCCTGGCGCTGGCCGCCCGACAGGGTCTCCACCGCCTGGTTGATGTTCTGGATGGTCATCAGGCCGAGTTCGGACAGTTTTTCGCGAGCGAATTTTTCCATCGCGGCCCGGTCGAGCGAGCGGAAGACCTTGCCGAGCACGCCCGGCTTGCGGATCTCGCGGCCGAGGAACATGTTGTCTGCGATGGAGAGCGCCGGCGACAGAGCGAGGTTCTGGTAGACGGTCTCGATGCCGGCCTTGCGGGCCTCGATCGGCGAGCGGAAGCTGACCGTCTTGCCTTCCAGCGTGATCTCGCCTTCATCCGGCGTCACGGCGCCCGAGATGGCCTTGATCAGCGAGGATTTGCCGGCGCCATTGTCGCCGATCACGGCAAGAATCTCGCCGGGATAGAGGTCGAAGTCGGCGCGATCGAGGGCTGTCACCTTGCCATAGCGCTTGATGAGACCGCGGGCGGAGAGGATGGGTTCCTGTGCCATTAGCCTGCTACCTTTCTGATCCACTGGTCGATTGCAACGGCGGCGATGATGAGAAGGCCGATCAGCATGTAGGTCCACTGCGGATCGGTGCCGATGAGGCGCAGGCCGAGCTGGAAGACGCCGACAATAAGCGCACCGAACAGCATGCCGAGGATGGAACCGCGCCCGCCGAACAGAGACAGGCCGCCGATGACGACCGCTGTGATCGATTCGATGTTGGCGAACTGGCCGGCGGTCGGCGAAACCGAGCCGATACGACCGATGAGGGCCCAGCCGCCCAGCGCGCAGATGACGCCGGAGAGCGTATAGACGGAAATCAGCATGCCCTTGACGTTGACACCGGCAAGTTCTGCCGCATCAGGGTCGTCGCCGACGGCATAGAGATGACGGCCCCAGGCGGTGCGGTTCAGGACATACCACAGCGCGAGCACGAGCAGCACCATGGCGATCACGCCATAGGTGAAGACGGCGCCGCCGATGCGGATGTTCTCGCCGAAAAGCTGCAGCAGCGGTGCCTTGGCCTGAAGGTCCTGCGAGCGGATCGTCTCGTTGGCGGAATAGAGGAAGTTGGAGGCCAGAACGATCTGCCACATGCCGAGCGTCACGATGAAGGGCGGCAGCTTCACGCGGGCAACCAGGATACCGTTGATATAGCCGCACAGCGCGCCCACCACGAAGCCGCAGACAATGGCGAGCGGTGCCGGAATCCCGTAATTGACGGCGAACTGGCCCATGATCACCGAGGAGAGAACCATGATCGCGCCGACCGAAAGGTCGATGCCGGCGGTCAGGATGATCAGCGACTGCGCGGCACCGATGATGCCGGTGATCGCAACCTGCTGAAGGATCAGGGTCAGCGAAAAGGCTGAGAAAAACTTGGTGCCGAGGATCGTGCCGAAGATCGCCACCGACAAGAGCAGCACGATCAGCGGCACAGCCGCGGGACTCGAATGCAGGAAGTGCTGGAATTTCTGCAGCGGCGTCTTGTCGTGCGTGTCGAACTGGGCGATCTGCGTCGAACTCTTCGAAAGCACCGTTTCGTATTCGAGATGGGGTTTGGATGCGGCTTGGGGCTCGCTCATTGATTTTCCTCCCTTTTTCCTCACTCGAGGATGCGAGGGCCGACCGGGACTTTCCGTCCCGTCATGGCCGGCGATGAAATTGACAATTCCAATCGGGATGCGGCCAGACCGGCTCTGTCGCGGGTGGCTTGGCAGAAGGGCGGCAGATGCCGCCCTTCGCGTTTGGATGGTTCAGGCGTGAGACATCAGCCCCAGCACTTGGCAGTGCCTTCCTTGGTGTCGATCGAGGGCACGCCCTTGGCCGGCTTGTCGGTGACCAGCGAGACGCCCGTGTCGAAGAAGTTCTTGCCTTCGGTCGGCTTCGGCTTGGTGCCGGTATCGGCGAACTTCTTGATGGCTTCGACGCCGAGTGCTGCCATCAGCAGCGGATACTGCTGGGAGGTGGCGCCGATGATGCCTTCCTTGACGTTCTTGACGCCCGGGCAGCCGCCGTCGACGGACACGATCAGCACGTCCTTCTGCTTGCCCACGGCCTTGAGGGCTTCGTAGGCGCCGGCAGCGGCCGGTTCGTTGATGGTGTGAACCACGTTGATGTTCGGGTTCTTCTGCAGAAGGTTTTCCATGGCCGTGCGGCCGCCTTCTTCATTGCCGTTGGTGATATCATGGCCAACGATGCGCGGATCGGTTTCGTCGCCGATCTTGGTCGGATCCTTCGGGTCGATGCCGAAGCCGATCATGAAGCCCTGGTCGCGCATGACGTCGACGGACGGCTGGGCCGGCGTCAGGTCGAGGAAGGCAACCTTGGCGTCCTTGGCCTTGTCGCCGAGGGTGGCGGCAGCCCACTGGCCGATCAGCTTGCCGGCGAGCAGGTTGTCGGTGGCAAAGGTCGCGTCGGCCGCGTCGATCGGATCGAGAGGCGTGTCGAGCGCGATGACCAGGATGCCGGCCTTGCGGGCTTCGGCAACAGCCGGAACGATGCCCTTGGTGTCGGATGCGGTCAGCAGGATACCCTTGGCGCCATCGGCGATGCAGGTTTCGATCGCGGCAACCTGGCTTTCCGAATCACCGTCCGTCTTGCCGGCATAGGCCTTCAGCGTCACGCCGAGTTCCTTGGCCTTTGCGGTCGCGCCTTCCTTCATCTTGACGAAGAAGGGGTTGGTGTCGGTCTTGGTGATCAGGCAGGCCGAGACGCCGGCGGCCGATGCCGGTGCGGCGAACACGACGCCCAGTGCGAGCGTGGCGAAGGCGGCGGACAGAACAGTTTTCTTCATAGGGCTCCTCCCAGGGTGAAAGCACTTCGTCAGGCAACGGACCGGATCGGGTGACCAGGCGCCTCCTCCAAGTCGCCCGTGCCTTTACGGAAGGCATTAAGATCAAAAAATGGCAGCCTGTCAATAATTAATTCCGGTTGAATTATTAATCGACGCTGCTAGTTTCTTGTGCGGGGAGAGCGGGTGCCTTAGGGAGGGGTAGCCATGACTATCCAGGGAAATCAGCCCAACGGGCAGCAGACGCCCGCAGTGATTCTTGCCGGCGGATCGAACCAGGTGCTTGTGCGCGCGCACAACGAGCGGCTGGTGCTGTCGCTTGTCCGCTTGCGCGGTTCTCTCTCCAAGGCTGATATCACACGGGCCAGCGGCCTTTCGGCCCAGACCGTGTCGGTCATCATGCGGTCGCTGGAAAAGGATGGACTGCTTCTGCGCGGCGAACCGGTGCGCGGCAGGGTCGGCCAGCCCTCGGTGCCGATGCGGCTCAATCCGGATGCGGTTTTCTCCTTCGGCGTCAAGATCGGCCGACGCAGCGCCGATGTTGTCCTCATGGATTTCGTCGGTCGCATTCGCCGCCAGGTGCGCCAGACCTATGCCTATCCACGACCGGAACAGATCCTCGACATCATCACTTCCGGTATCGACCGCCTGGAGGGCCAGATGAGCGACGAGCACAGGTCGCGCATCGCCGGCGTGGGCATCGCCGCGCCGTTCGAACTGTGGAACTGGGCCGAGGAAGTCGGCGCGCCGCCCGGCGCCATGGATGCCTGGCGCAGCTTCGACCTGCACGCCGAAATTTCGGCGCGGCTCTCGCATGCGGTCCATCTGCAGAATGATGCGACCAGCGCCTGCGGCGCCGAACTCGTGTTCGGCGTCGGCCCGTCCTATCCGGACTTCGTCTATTTCTTCATCGGCTCCTTCATCGGCGGCGGCATCGTTCTCAATTCCGCCGTCTATTCCGGTCGCACGGGAACGGCCGGCGCGCTCGGGCCTCTGCCGGTGCGCGGTCCGAATGGCGAGAACCGCCAGTTGCTCGACATCGCCTCGATCTTCGTCCTGGAAAAGCTGCTGCATGAGCGTGGCATCGACCCGCAGCCGCTCTGGTACTCGGCCGACGAATGGATCGATTTCGGCGAGCCGCTGGAGATCTGGATCCATGACACCGGTGCGGCGCTGGCGCAGGCCATTGTTGCCGCCGCCTCCGTCATCGATTTCGGCGCGGCCGTGATCGACGGCGGCTTTCCGCCCTGGGTCCGGAGACGCATCGTGGCGGCGACCGTGGACGCGGTCGCCAAGCTTGACCTGCAGGGCGTCATCATTCCCGATATCATCGAGGGCGCCGTCGGCGCCCAGGCCCGGGCGATCGGCGGGGCAAGCCTGCCCATCTTCGCCCGCTACCTCACCGATCAGAGTATCTTGTTCAAGGAGCTTGCCGCATGCTGAAGGGCATCAACCCCATTCTCAGTCCCGACCTTCTGGCCACGTTGCGGGCCATGGGGCACGGCGATGAAATTGCCATCGTCGACGGCAATTATCCGGGTCTCGAACATGCCCGCCGTCTGGTGCGCCTCGATGGCCACGGGCTTGTTCCGGTTCTCGATGCCGTGCTGTCGCTGATGCCGATCGATGATTTCGTCGAGGCGGCGATCTTCCGCTCCACTGTCGGCAAGGATCGCGACGCGCTCGACCCGGTGCATCAGGAGATCATCGCCTGTTGCGGGCGTCATGAGCCGAAGCAACCGGTGGTCCCGCTGCTCGGCCCCGATTTTTATCCGCGCGTGAAGGCGGCGCATACGGTGGTACAGACCAGCGAACCACGCCTCTATGCCAATGTCATCCTGCGCAAGGGCGTCATCTATCCATGAGGGAGGGGGAGGCGCTGCTGCACTGGCGGACCTGCAGCAGTGCCCCCCGATGCTGAATCGGTCGAAGCCCGGCCGGGTCGATCGTGCGGGCGCCCCCGGCAGACCTGAAATTGCCAGTGCGCTGGAAGTCTGATAGGGGAGTTTAATACTCAACTTTTTCAGTCTCCGCCCATGACCTTCCAACCCCGGATGTCCAACACCATCGAGGGCTTCTCCCTCGGCAAGGGCGTGGCCCGTCGCGTCTGGAACGGGCTGGTCGCGGATGTCTGGGATGTGGAATGCGCGCCCTATGCCGGCGGTCACTATGTCGCCTCCGATCCGCGTCTCTTCATCCTGCTCGACCTGCAGGGCAATGGTCGGCCGATGGTTCGCAGCGGTAAGGGCCGCAAGGGCGAACTGCAGAACCCGCAAAGCTCGCCGATCTCTTACGTGCCGGCCGGCATGGATCTGTGGGTGGATTTCACCGGCATTCGCACGCTTCGCCATCTCGATATTCATTTTGACGCCGAGACCGTCTGCCGCCGACTGACCGACGATCTCGACCCGCGCCGGCTGGACGATCCGAGGCTGCTTTTCTTTGACGAGCGGGCCATGAGCCTTGCGCGGCTGATTGCCGCCGAATGTCTCAATCCGCAGCCGCTGCACGATCTCTATGGCGACAGCCTGACGCTCTCGCTGATCATTGCGGTGCTGAACCTCGACAAGGTGGAGCGGCGCAAGCGCAGCGCATTGGCTCCCTGGCAGCTGCGTCGCGCCACCGATTATCTGGAAGCCCATTGCCTGCGCACGGTGCGGCTGGATGAACTGGCCGATCTGACCGGCCTCTCCGCCTCGCAGTTCTCCCATTCCTTCAAGGCATCCACCGGGGTCGCCCCGCACCAGTGGCAGATGCGCGAGAGACTTTCCCGCGCAAAGGGGCTGCTTGCCGCAAACGATCTTCCCCTCAATGCGGTGGCGGTGGAAACCGGCTTTGCCGATCAGGCGCATTTCACCCGTGTGTTTCGCCAGTATCTCGGCACCACGCCGGCGAAGTGGCGAAAAGCACACAGTTGACGGGCTGCAGGGGCTCTGCCGGACGTGTCGGCGATGTTTGCCCAAGAATGTTCAATTTTTCGTCCTGCAGGCAAGCCTCGACCTATAATTTGAGTTAGGCGCTCATCTTATCAAGTGGGGTTATCGGACCCCGGAACGAGACGTGGGGCGCGCGCGACGATGATGACAATGAGGAACAGGCACGGTTACGCCATGCTGCTGGCCGGGATTGCGGCAGGCAGCCTTCTCACCGCGATACCGGCGCTGGCCGAGCCGGCGATCGAACTGGACCCGGTGCTGGTGCAGGGCCAGTCGGCGGAGGGGGCTGGTGCCAACGGGCCGGTTCAGGGTTACGTGGCAAAAAAATCCGCGACCGGTGCAAAGACCGCCGGCGATATTTCCGCCATTCCCCAGTCGGTCTCCGTCGTCGGGCGCGACGAGTTGAACGATCGCGGCATCGTCAACAAGGTGGACGAGGCGCTGGCCTATACGGCTGGCGTGCTGTCGGCACCCTTCGGTGCGGATGCCGATACGGACTGGGTCTATATCCGCGGCTTCGATGCCACGCAGACCGGCGTGTTCTATGATGGCCTCAATCTCTATGCCTATGGTTTCGGCGGCTTCCAGACCGACCCCTACATGCTGGAGCGGATCGAGGTGCTGAAGGGGCCGGCCTCGGTCCTCTATGGCGGCGCCAATGCCGGCGGCATGGTCAATCTGGTGCGCAAGCGGCCGACCGATGAGCCGCTCTACGAGACCGAAATCGGCATCAACTCGAACGGCAATGCTTTCTTCAGCTTCGATCTCTCCGACAAACTCGGCTCCAGCGACACCATGACCTATCGCCTGACCGGCAAGATTGCCGGCGGCGACAATGATTCGGATTTCTCGCATGACCTGCGCGGATTCGTGATGCCGCAACTGACGATTTCTCCGGACGAGGCGACGAAATTGACAGTCTGGGGCTCGTTTGCGGCGCTCGACGAGCTGCATGTGGGCGGCGGATTCTTCCCCTATTACGGCACGGTCGATACCTCGCGGACCAACGGCTTCCGTATTCCCCGCGACGCCTACTACGGCGAGCCGGATGTCGATACCGGCGTCTATAATCAGGAAATGGTCGGCTATGAGGTCGAACATACCTTCGACAATGGCTGGAAGATCTCGCAGAACGCCCGCTACGGCCATCTCTACAAGCACGAGAACGCCCCCTATCTCTATGGCTGGTACGATATCGGCACCTTGCGGCTGAACCGCATCGGCTTTGAGCAGACCTCCAAGGTGAATACCTTCCTCATCGACAACCGTCTGGAGGGTACGGTCGAGACCGGGGCGCTGGAACACAGCCTGCTGTTCGGCCTCGACTACAAATACTACCAGCTGTCCAACGACCAGGCCGCGACCACAATCAATCCGATCAGCGCCACCGATCCGGTCTATGGCCAGCCGCAGCCGGCCAACAATTCCTACAGCAACCAGTTGATCACCCAGAAGCAGGTCGGCATCTATGCGCAGGATCAGATCCGCTTCGGCGGCGGATGGCTGGTGACGCTGAACGGTCGCTACGACCACGTGGAAACCACCACCGACAACGGCCCGACCTACTGGGCGCCGACGCAGGATTTCACCTACAGTTACAGCAAGAGCGCCGCCAGTGGTCGCGCTGGTCTCGCCTATGAATTCGCCAATGGCCTGACGCCGTATGTCAGTGTGGCCAGCTTCTTCAATCCGGTGATCGCTGTCAGCAGCACGCCGGACAACAAGCCGGAAGAGGGCGAGCAGTACGAAGTCGGCGTCAAATACGAGCCCGGCTTCATGGATGCCCTGTTCACCGCCTCGCTGTTCGATCTCACCAAGCGCAATGTGGTGGTGACCGACCCCGGCACCTTCCTTTCGAGCCAGATCGGCGAGGTCCGCTCGCGCGGCGTCGAACTGGAAGGCAAGGTCAATCTCGATCCGAACTGGAAGCTGCTCGGCTCCTTCACCTATACCGATCTCGAGGTGAAGAAGGACATCGTGGCCGCCTATGTCGGCAAGAGCCCCTATCTGGTGCCGGCGGTGCAGGCCTCGCTGTGGCTGGATTATGCCGTGCCGGTGCCGGCACTCGAAGGCTTGAGCATCGGCGGCGGTATCCGCTATCGCGGCGAAAGCTGGGCAGACCGCGAAAACACGCTGAAGGTGCCAGATGCCACCGTCTTCGACGCTGCGATCCGCTACAGGAAGAACGGCTGGGAAGGTTCGCTCAACGTCACCAACCTGTTCGACAAGGTCTATGTCAGCGGCTGCGCCGGTGCTGCCACCTGCGGCTATGGCGATGCGCGTACGGTGACCGTCAAGCTCAGCAAGAGCTGGTAGGCCGCAACGGTCTTTCCCGACATGCCCGAAAGAGAACAAGGCCGGCGGAGCGATCCGCCGGCCTTGCTGTTGATGCGGCTGGGTAATGCTAACGGAACAGGCTCGGCAGCCAGAGCGAGAGCGCCGGAATGTAGGTGACGAGCATCAGCACGGCGATGCTGGCGCCGAAGAAGGGCCAGATCGTGCGCATGGCTTCGCGAATACTGATGCCCCCGACCGCGCAGCCGACAAACAGAACCGTTCCGACCGGCGGCGTGTTGAGGCCGATGCCGGCATTCAGGATCATCACCACGCCGAAATGCACGGGATCGACGCCAAAGGCCTTGACCACCGGCAGCAGCACCGGTGTCGAGATGATCACCATCGGCGCCATGTCCATGAAGGTGCCGAGCAACAGCAGGATGATGTTGATCACCAGCAGGATGATGATCGGATTGTCGGAAATCGCCCCGATCGCGCCGATCATCAGCTGCTGCACCTGCAGGAAGGCCATCAGCCAGGCGAAGGACGCAGCCGTGCCGATGACCAGCAAAACCATGGCGGTGGTGCGCACCGCGCCCATCACGGCTTCCACGAAGCCCGCCCAGTCCAGCTCCCGATAGACCAGCATGGCGACGAGGAAGGCATAGAGCACCGCGATGCAGGAGCTTTCGGTCGCCGTGAAGATGCCGGACCGGACGCCGCCAAAGATGATGCCGATCAGGAGGATGCCGGGAAGCGCCGTGACGAGATGGACCAGAAGGTTGGCAAGACCGGGGAAGGGTTCGGACGGATAGCCGCGCCGGCGGGCGACGACATAGGCTGTGACCATCAGCGCCAGCGCCAGAAGGATGCCCGGCACGACGCCGGCGGTGAACAGGTCCGCGACCGAGACATTGCCGCCGGCTGCGATCGAATAGAGGATCATGTTGTGCGAGGGCGGGATCATCAGGGCGATGATCGCCGCATTGACCGTCACGTTGACCGCATAGCTGCGGTCATAGCCGCGGGCCGCCATCTGCGGGATCATCAGCCCGCCGACCGCCGAGGCATCGGCGACGGCCGAACCGGAAATGCCGCCGAACAGTGTCGAGGCGACGATATTGACCTGGCCGAGGCCGCCGCGCAGGTGGCCGACGAGCCCTGCCGCAAAGCGGACCAACCGCCCGGCGATGCCGCCGCGCACCATCAGGTCGCCGGCGAAGATGAAGAACGGGATCGCCATCATGGCAAACACGTTCATGCCGGAATTCAGCTGCTGGAACACCACGATGGGCGGCAGGCCGAGATAGAGCACGGTGGCGAGCGAGGCGATGCCCAGGCAGAACGCGATTGGCATGCCGATCGCCATCAGCAGGGTGAAGGAGCCGAACAGGATCGTATAGGCCATCAGACGACCTCCAGCATGTCCGCTTCGGACGGTGTGTGTTCGGTTTCAAGGATGATGTCGGCCAGCCGTTCAAGGCCGAACAGCGCGATCATGATGCCGCCGACGATCAGCGGGAAGAAGTCGACGCCGCCGGGCCAGCCGAGCACCGGAATGGTGGCCGTCCAGGTGCCGCGGGCGAGCAGGATGCCGTAATAGGCCATGAAGCCGCCGAAGGCACTCACCAGCGCCATGCTGGTGATGTCCATCGCCCGCTGGATCGGTTTGGGCATGGCATAACGGACGATGTCGAGCCCGAGATGGCCGCTTTCGCGCACGCCGACGGCCGCCCCCAGCAGGATGAACCAGGACATCAGCACGAGCGACAACGGTTCCGACCAGCTTGGCGTATCGTTGAGGATGTAGCGGGCAAAGACCTGCCAGCCGACGATAAGGGTCATGGTGACGATGCCGATGCCGGCAAGATAAAGCGAGAGGCGGCTGAGGAGGGCGAGCAACGGCCGCACAGCCTTCAGGATGTTCTTCATGTCCGCGGTTCCTTTTGCGCTGGCGGGGCGCATGCAAAAAGGCCGACCCTTGCGGGTCGGCCTTATGGATGGCGCTTACTTCACGGCCTGGATGCGGGCGACCAGGTCCTTCATCTTGGCATCGGTCACGAACTTGTCGTAGACCGGCTTCATGGCGTCGGCGAATTCCTGCTTGTTGACGGAGATCACCTTGACGCCGCCAGCCCGCACCTTGTCTTCCGAGGTCTTTTCGCGGGCCTGCCAGAGCTGGCGCATCTTGACCACAGACTCCTTGGCCGCCTTGCGCAGGATGGCCTGATCCTCCGGCTTCAGCTTGTCCCAGCTGATCTTGGACATGACGAGCACTTCCGGCGTCAGCGAATGCTCGGTCATCGAGAAGTTCTTGGCGACTTCGAAGTGGCGGGAGGATTCGTAGGATGGCCAGTTGTTTTCGGCGCCATCGACGACGCCGGTTTCCAGCGAGGAGTAGACTTCGCCGAACGGCATCGGTGTCGGGTTGGCGCCAAACGCCTGCATCATGGCGATCCAGAGGTCCGACTGCTGGACGCGGATCTTCATGCCCTTGAGATCGGCAAGCTTCTCGATCGGCTTCTTGGTGGTGTAGAAGGAGCGTGCGCCGGAATCATAGAAGGCAAGCCCGACCAGGCCATGCGCCTCGAAGGCCTTCAGGATCTCGTCGCCGATCGGGCCGTCTACCACCTGGTGCATGTGATCGGTGGAACGGAACAGGAAGGGAAGGCCGAGGACGACCGTTTCCTTGACGAGGTTGTTGAACGGGGCGGTGTTGACGCGGTTGAGGTCGATGACACCGAAGCGGGTCTGCTCGATCGTGTCTTTTTCGCTGCCCAGCACGGAATTGTTCATGACCTGGATCTTGATCCGGCCACTGGTCTGCTGGGATACGAGGTCTCCCATGTACTTGACCGCTTCGACGGTCGGGTAGCCATCCGGGTGGATATCGGCGGACCGCAGCGTCACCTGCTGCGCGCCGGCTGTCATGGCCGTCGTCATTGCCAGGCCGAGGGCCAGGCCGAGAATGCGCTTGAACTTCATGTCTTCCTCCACTTTGCTTGCGCCAGGGCCCCCTGCCCGGGCGCGGGTCTCTATGCTTTCTCCTCCGTCCATGCCGGAAGCCCGAACAGGGCTTCCGGATTGTCAACCAGGGCAAGGCGGCGCGCTCTCTCGTCCGGCAGCCAGCCCAGGACCGTATCCGTCAATGCCGCGTCGTCAGGATAATCCGCCTGCTCGCGGGCAAGGTTGTGTGGCCAGTTGGTGCCCCAGACGATGCGCTCCGGCGCATGGGCGGCAATCGTCCGGGCAATGGCGGCGACATCCTCGTAATCGGGGCCACCGCTCTTTGAACTTTCATAGACGCCGGCGAACTTGAACCAGCAGTTTCCGCCGTCGATCAGGCGGCGCAGCGCGGCGATCTGCGGGCTGTCCGGCGTGACGCCGCAGAAGAACTTGCCGTGATGATCCAGCACCCAGCGCGATTTCAGCCGGGAGAGCCGCGGCTCGTGTTCCTCGATATGGCTGCCGTCGAACTGGATGGCGAGCATCAGGCCACGCGCCGCGGCAACGGCATCGAGTTGTTCCAGAGCCGAAAGGTTCACGGCACCGCCGGGCAGGTCCATGATCCTGAGGCCGACGACGCCCGCCTCGGTGAGCCAGTCTAATTCGCTATCGGTCACGTCTGGGCCGACGGCGGCTACGCCACGCGCCACGCCGCCCATTTCCCGCAGGCAGGCAACGATGTTGGAATTGTCCCGCTGCTGTGCATTGCCCTGGGTGATGATCACCCGGTCTATGCCGAGCCAGTCCATCAACTGGCGGTACTGGCGCGGGATCGGCAGGTCGCCGGCCGGCAGGCCGGGCCCGCCGGGCAGGGCGGGAAAACCCGGCAGATACATGTGCATCTGCGTGTCCACGCTGCCCTTTGGCAGTGCGATCCTCGGCTTGTCCCCGGAAAGCCGACGCACCAGCATCAGGCGTCTCCCATCCGGAATTCGGCCAGCGCCTCGCGGTTGATCTCGATGCCGAGGCCGGGACCGTTCGGGATCGCCACCACGCCGTTGACGTGCTCGATCGGCGTCTTGACGATCGCCTGCCGGAAGGGATTGTGCGTCCGGTCGAATTCGAGGATCGGCTCGATCGGGTTGACGCGCACCGGGCTCGGAATCATCGCGGCCATGAACTGCAGCGCAGCGGCGATGTGCACCGCCGTGCCCCAGACATGCGGTACGACGCGCACGCCATGCAGGGCGGCAAGATCGGCGACCCGCTTGGCTTCGGTGAAACCGCCGACGCCGGCCAGATCCGGCTGCAGGATATCGACGCAGCGGCTCTCGATCGGCTCGCGCATGCCCCAGCGGGAATGCCAGGTTTCGCCGCCGGCGACCGGGATCGGCTGGCGGGCGCGCACCTCGCGATAGGCAGCAAGCTGTTCCGGTACCACCGGCTCCTCGAACCAGTCGAGATCAAGTTCTGCGGCCGCCTGGCCGAAGCGGACGGCCTCCACCACGTCGTAACCGTGATTGGCATCGACCATGATGCGCATCTCCGGTCCCACCGCCTCGCGGGCAGCGCGCACGACGCGCAGGTCTTCCGCCACACCGAAGCCGATCTTGATCTTGGTGGCGTGGAAACCTTCCTTCCAGTAGCGGGCAACGTCGGTGGCATTGTCTTCCACGCGATCGACGCCGTCGCGCTTGAAGCTGCCGGTGGCATAGGCCTTCACGCTGTCGCGGAAGCGGCCGCCGAGCAGGAGGGAGACGGGCACGCCGAAATGCTTGCCCTTGATGTCCCACAGCGCAATGTCGATGCCCGAAAGCGCCGTCACAGCCAGTCCGCGCTGGCCCTGGTCACGCAGCGCGTTATAGAGCCTGGCCCATATCTTCTCGTTTTCGAGCGGGTTCTCGCCGATCAGCCAGTTGGCATAGGCGGCGACGACGGCGGCATTGGGCCTGGCCGGGCCGAGGCATTCGCCCCAGCCGACCGTGCCATCGTCACACTCGATTTCCACCAGAACATGGGCGCGGCGATCGAAGCGCATGGACGCGCTTTCGAAGGCGACGTCGAGCCGGTGTTCCAGAAGATGGGTGCGGACTGCGGTGATCTTCATCGTCAGCCGTTCCTCAGCCGCGCTTCCAGGGGCCGATGAGGTCGAGCAGCATGCCCTCCTCCTCGCGCGTCAGGTCATCGAGCGGCGGGCGAACCTTGCCGGCATCGAAGCCTTGCAGGCGCACACCCGCCTTGATGGCGGCGACCGCATAACCCTTGCGCCGGTTGCGGATGGCCATGAAGGGATAGAAGAAATCCCGGAGGATCTTCTCGCAATGGGCACGCTCGCCGGCGCGCAGCGCCTTGTAGAATTCCACCGCAAGGCCCGGAACGAAGTTGAACACGGCCGAGGAATAGGTGGTGAAGCCGGCGCCGAGATAGGCTTCGGCAAACAGTTCGGCCGTCGGCATGCCGCCGAGATACATCAGGCGGTCGCCCATGGTGGCGGTGATCTGGCGCACGGTGCCGATGTCGCCGGTGCCGTCCTTGAATCCGATCAGGTTCGGGCACTCGTCACACAGGCGCTTCAGCGTGTCGACCGAGAGAACGGAATTGTCGCGGTTATAGACCATCACGCCGATGCCGACCGACTGGCAGATTTTCTTGACGTGCTGATAGAGGCCTTCCTGCGGTGCATCGATCAGGTAATGCGGCAGAAGCAGGATGCCGTCGGCACCGGCCTTTTCGACCGATTTCGCCAGTTCGACGCCCACATGGCTGCCGAAACCGCAGCCGGACACGATGGCCGTCTTGCCGGCCGCTTCCTTGGCGGCCTTGACGATGCCCGGAATTTCGTCGGGCGACAGCGAGAAGAACTCGCCGGTGCCGCCGGCCGCAAACAGAACGGGCGCTTCGAAACCCGACAGCCATTCGACATGGCGACGATAGCTTTCCGGCTGGAACTGGCCTTCACCATCGAAATGGGTCACGGGAAAGGACAGAAGGCCAGCGCCGAGCGCCGCCTTGATCTCTTCTGGCGTCATAGTCTCACTTCCTTTTCAGAGGCTTCCTCCGTTGCTTGTGGTATATATTCGCCATACAAGTGTCAACAACTTATCTTACAAATTGTCGCTGCTCGCGCAGCAGGGCGCGGTAGCGCGACTGGCTGCCGCGCAGATGCCGGCGCATCGCCTCGCGTGCGGCCTCTTCATTGCCGGCCGAGATCGCCACGATGATGGCGTTGTGCTCTTCCATGATGAGGTTGATGTAGGTTGCCTGGTCCGCCTCGCTGTCCTCGTTGCGCAGGGCGGCGCGGGGAATGACGCTTTTGCCGATCATCGACAGGAAATCGCGGAATCGGGAATTGTTGGTGGCCTCGGCAATGGCGAGATGCAGCGCAAAATCCGCCTCGCTGGTCGGCTGTCCCGCTTCCAGGCAGGCGCGCACCGCATAGTGACAGTCGAAGATCACCTCTTCCTGGGCGGGTGAGCGGCGCACGGCGGCAAGCCCCGCCGCCTCCACCTCGACGGCGGTGCGCAGTTCGAGGAATTCGATCACCGAGGAAACGCGGGCGTGGTCGATATTGTCGACGGAGAAAGGGGCCGGCGCCATCGGGGATGGAGGCTCGAGCACGAAGACGCCGGCGCCCTGGCGTGCCTCCACCAGCCTGTCGGCCCTCAGCGCTGCGATTGCCTCGCGCACCACGGTGCGGCTCACGCCGTGCGTTTCGCCCAGTTGCGCCTCGCTCGGCAGCTTGCTGCCGGGCGGAAACTGTCCGGCGCCGATGGCCTGGCGCAGGGTGTCGCTCAACCGTGCGGCCAGCGTGATCGCGGCACCCCCCGTTCTCTCCTTGGTGGCAATCGCCATGTCTGTCCCCTTCCTGGTCCGGTCCGATGAGGACGGTCTCGTCTCTCTGTCATGCCTAGGTGTACCGTGTTGACGCCCGCCTGCCAACATGTATGATAAATTTACCGTGGCGGGCAGACGAGTCCCGCTTCTCGCCTGCCCGCATGGAGGATCCCTTGAAAAGACTGCTGATTACCGGTGCCGCCGGCGCGCTGGGGCGTGCCATGCGCACGCGCCTTGCGTCGCATGCCGACATTCTTCGCCTCTCCGACATCAGCGACCTCGGCGAGGCGCAGCCCAACGAGGAACTGGTGCGCTGCGATCTCGGCGATGCCGAGGCCGTCCATCGCCTGGTCGAAGGCTGCGATGGCATCGTGCATCTGGGCGGCATCTCGGTCGAGGATAAGTTTTCCAAGATCATGAACGCCAACCTGCTTGGCCTCTACAATCTCTACGAGGCAGCGCGCGCCCATGGCCAGCCGCGCATCGTGTTTGCCAGTTCCAACCACACGGTCGGCTTCTACCGGCAGGACCAGCATATCGACGTGACGGCCCCGATGCGTCCCGACGGGCTCTACGGGGTCTCCAAATGCTTCGGCGAGGCGCTGGCACGCCTGTATTTCGAAAAGTTCGGACAGGAAACGGCGCTGGTGCGCATCGGCAGCTGCATGGAAAAGCCGACCAACCACCGCATGCTGTCCAGCTGGATGTCCTATCGCGATTTCACGCAGTTGATCGCCTGCGTCTTTCGCGCGCCGATGCTGGGCTGCCCGGTGATCTGGGGCATTTCGGACAATGATTCAAAGTGGTGGGACAATTCGCACGCCGCCTATCTCGGCTGGAAGCCGCAGGACAATGCGGAAGGTTTTCGCGCCGAACTCGATGCGAGCCTCGGCAGGCCTGACCCGAAGGCGGCGCTGCACGTCTATCAGGGCGGCAATTTCGTCAACGATCCGATTTTTCCGGAGAGCTGACCCGTCCGTCTTGGAGGGAAGGAGATCGCCTGATCCGTCTCCCCATTATCCATTGACCTCCGGCTTTGCCGGAGGCGTGCCTTCAGGGGGGGCGGTTCAGTCGTCGGAATAACGCTGCTCCTGCCACGGGTCGCCCCGCATATGGTACCCGTTCTTCTCCCAGAAGCCCGGGCGGTCCTGCCGGGTGAATTCGATGCGCGTCAGCCACTTGGCGCTTTTCCAGAAATAGAGATGCGGCACCACCAGACGCATCGGCCCGCCGTGTTCGCGGCTGATCGGCTGGCCTTCCCAGTGGGTGGCAAGGATCGCATCCTCGGCAGCGAAATCGGACAGCAGCAGGTTGGTGGTATAGCCGTCGAAGCTCGTCAGCATCACCGCATCGGCCTCGGCTGTCGGGTGCACGAGATCGAGAAGATCGCGCACCATCACCCCCTGCCAGCCATTGTCGTAGCGCGACCAGGTGGTCACGCAGTGGATATCGGAGATCACCGTCGTCTGCGGCAGGGCGAGAAAACTCTTCCAGTCCAAGGTGATCGCCTGTTCCACCGCGCCGCGGACATCGAGACGCCATTGCATCTCGGAAATCTGCGGCTGCTGGCCGAGATCGAGCACCGGCCAGTTCTTGACCAGGTGCTGCCCTGGCGGCAGGCGATCCGTGTCCGGCCTGCTGATGCGGCCGGTCAGAAACCGCCCCTCGGCTGCCCATTTCCGCTTGGTGGCGGTCAGCTTGCTGTCTTCAGGCTCTGTCGGTGTGTCCGTCATGGAAAACATCCCTTCCGGCGCAGGCCCTCTGGCCAAAGGACGTGCACTGCCGGTCCATTAGGTGTGCGTGTCCTGGCTTTCGTCAAGTGCATGTTTGCGCGGCTTGTAATGGATGTATCTCTCAAAACATAACGCTGGCCATTCCGTTCGAAGTCGATATATTCCAGCCGATACGTCGATTTCCGGGGAGAGCCATGTTCCTTCGTCGCCATTGCCTGATGCTGTTTGCCGCCCTGTCGGCCTCGATCCTGTCCTCCACCCTGGCGCCTGCCCAGGCCAAGGCGGAGGGCAGGATCACCGTTTTTGCCGCCGCCAGCATGAAGACGGCGCTGGATGCCGCCAATGCCGCCTTCACGAAGGAGAAGGGCGTCGAGGTCACGGTCTCCTACGCGGCGAGTTCGGCGCTCGCCAAGCAGATCGAATCCGGCGCGCCGGCCGATCTCTTCATCTCTGCCGATCAGGACTGGATGAACGAGGTGGCCGGCAAGAAGCTGATCAGGCCGGAAACCCGCACCGATTTGCTCGGCAACCGCATCGTGCTGGTCGCCGCCAAGGCTGCCGCGCATCCGGTGGAGATCAAGCCCGGCTTCGATCTCAAGGGTCTGCTGGGCGATGGGCGGCTGGCCATGGGCGCCGTCGAGAGCGTGCCGGCCGGCAAATATGGCAAGGCGGCGCTGCAAAAGCTCGGCGTGTGGGACAGCGTTTCGTCCCGCGTGGCCGGCGCTGAAAACGTGCGCGCGGCGCTTGCCCTCGTTTCGCGCGGTGAGGCGCCCTACGGCATCGTCTATGCCACCGATGCGGCGGCCGAGCCGGGTGTCGCGGTTGTCGGCACCTTTCCGGAAGACACGCATCCGCCGATCATCTATCCGGTGGCGCTCCTCACCGATTCGAAGAATGCCGCGGCGGCCGATTATCTCGCCTTCCTGAAATCGCCGGCTGCGGCGTCCTTTTTCCAGTCGCAAGGCTTTACGGTTCTGAAGTAGGCTGGACGACAGGTGGCGCGGCGTCCGCGCCGCGCCCGTCTGCATGGTGTGTCTCGTGTCGAGTTTCTGGTCCCTGAGTGCGGAGGAATGGACGGCGATTGCGCTTAGCCTGCGGGTGTCGATTGTCGCCACGCTGCTGAGCCTGCCTGTCGGCATCCTCGTCGGCTATCTTCTGGCGCGCGGGCGCTTCTGGGGCAAGTCGCTGCTCAACGGTCTCGTGCACCTGCCGCTGATCCTGCCGCCGGTCGTGACCGGCTATATCCTGCTGATCCTGTTCGGTCGGCGCGGCCCGGTCGGCGCGTTTCTCGATCAGGCGTTCGGTCTTGTTCTCTCCTTCCGCTGGACGGGTGCGGCGCTTGCCGCCGCCGTCATGGGTTTTCCGCTGATGGTGCGCTCGATCCGGCTCTCCATCGAAGCGGTGGATGTGAAACTGGAGGAGGCAGCCGGTACGCTCGGTGCCTCGCCCGTCTTCGTCTTCCTCACCGTCACCCTGCCGCTGATGCTACCGGGCGTGATTGCCGGCCTGATCCTCGCCTTTGCCAAGGCGATGGGTGAGTTTGGCGCGACCATCACCTTCGTCTCCAATATTCCGGGCGAGACGCAGACCCTTTCTGCCGCGATCTACACGTTCACCCAGGTGCCGGGCGGCGATGCGGGCGCTCTGCGGCTGACGCTGATTGCGGTAGCGCTATCCATGACGGCCCTGCTGGCCTCGGAACTGCTCGCCCGTCTGGTGGCGAAAAGGGTCGCGGCATGACGCTTTCGGTTGCCATCCGTCACCGCCAGGGCGAATTTTTGCTTGATGTCTCCTTCGCATCGGAGCGCGGCGTGACGGCGCTGTTCGGCCGTTCCGGATCCGGCAAGACATCGGTGCTGCGCATCGTCGGCGGCCTCGTGCGACCGGACGAGGGGCGTGTCACGCTTGATGGCGACATACTGGTCGATACGCTGCGCGGTCCCGGTCGCCGGATCGATGTTCCCGCCCATCGCCGCCGCTTCGGCTATGTGTTTCAGGAGCCACGGCTTTTTCCGCATCTGACCGTCCGCCAGAACCTGGCCTACGGTCGCTGGTTTTCCGGCCGCGCCACGTCGCGCGCCGACGCTGCCCGGATTGTCGAGATGCTGGGGATCGGCCATCTGCTCGACCGCCGGCCTGCCACGCTGTCGGGCGGGGAAAAGCAGCGCGTGTCGATCGGCCGGGCCCTGCTCTCCAGCCCGCGCATGCTGTTGATGGACGAGCCGCTCTCGGCGCTTGACGAGGCCCGCAAGGCAGAAATCCTGCCCTATCTGGAGCGGCTGCGCGATGAACTGGACCTGCCCATTCTCTATGTCAGCCATGCCGTGGCGGAGGTGGCCCGGCTTGCCGATCGCGTCGTGGTGATGGCCGATGGCAAGGTGGACGGGATCGGCAGCCCGAGCGAGATGCTGGGCGGTCTTGCCGAGGCGAGCGGGCGCGAGGCGGGCAGCGTGCTGACCGGAACCGTCTCCGACCTCGATCGTGACGCCGGCCTTGCGGTGATTTCACTCTCGTCGTCCCGGCTGATGATTCCGCAGGCGGGGCTGGTGGAAGGCCAGAGCGTGCGGCTTCACATTCCGGCGCGCGATGTGCTGGTGGCAACCGTGCGGCCGGAGGGCATCAGCGCGCTGAACATTCTGGAGGGACGGGTGGCGGCGCTCGAGCCGCGCGGCGCCGGCACGGTGGATGTGGCGATCCGTTGCGGCCTCGACATCATCCACGCCCGCATCACGGAATTTTCCATGCACCGGCTGGCGCTTGTTGAGGGCATGCGCGTCCATGCGATCGTCAAGACGGTGGCGCTTGATCGCGGTTGAAAAGGCCTGCCGAGCCCTGTGATCGCGATCGCGGAAATGTGATTTTGCGATATCTCTGGCTGTCCGCCGTGCGGCGATTTTCCATTTGACGTGCGCAGCGAGCGGGTCTACCTCAGGAAGGCGCGACGTTCCGTGCGCACTTTCCCGAAACCGACCCCCGAGGGGATCATGCCATCCAACGACCATAGTCGATTGACCGTGCCGTTTGCGGCCGCCGCGCTGAGCTGATCTTCTCTTCGGCTCCCTCGCGACGGGCCGCAGACGGCCGGTCGTTCGCAGGAGGTGAGCCATGAACGCAACCATCCGCTTTTTTGCCGATCAACTGCGCCGCACCACGGCCCGCAGGGATCCGAACGAAATCTTCGCCGAACGCCTGACCTTCGGCGACCGGCTGGCTGACCGCATTGCTGTGGTCGGTGGCTCCTGGAGCTTCATCATCGGTTTCACCGTCTTCCTGGTCGCCTGGGCGATCCTGAACACGGTGGTGCTGGCCGCCAATGCCTTCGACCCCTTTCCGTTTATCTTCCTGAACCTGATGCTGTCGATGCTGGCTGCCCTGCAGGCTCCGATCATCATGATGAGCCAGAACCGGCAGGCTGCAAAGGATCGGCTGGCAGCACGGCTGGACTATGAAACGAACCTGCGCTCTGAAGCGGAAATTGCCAACCTGCATGCCAAGGTGGATGCACTGACCAGCGACATTGCCATGCTGCTGCGGCTGCAGCTCTCCGGCAGTGACCTGCGCAGCGAAAGCGCCGAAGCGCTCAACTGAGAAGGGACGGGTGCCGGATTATTCCGGCATTTCCGATGGGGCCCGGGCTCCTGCTGCCGGCGTTCTGGGTCGCTGGTCTTCCAGCCAGGCCAGGTCCTCGCCCATCGCCTCCAGGGCCTTCGCCTCCATGGCCCGGAACCGCTGGATGAGTACCTCGCCGAAGGCGGTCAACTGCGCGCCGCCGCCCTGCCTGCCGCCCCGTTGTCGTTCCACTGCCGGTTCATCGAACATGCCGTTCAAGGCGTCCACCAGCAGCCAGGCGCGGCGATAGGACATGTCCATCGCCCGGCCTGCCGCGGAAATGGAGCCGGTGTCGCGGATGTGCTCCAGCAGTTCGATCTTGCCCCGCCCAAGCCTGTCCGCTGGCGGAAAATCCAGTCGCAGAACGAGCCGGATGGCTGGGCGATCGGTGTGCGGCATGATGCGCCCTCCGGGTTGTCTGGTGCTTTTCTGCCCATATCAAGAGCCGCCGGGTGAATCCATCGGAATCCGTCGAAGTATCACGGATGCATTGACAAGCAGGTTCTTACCCAACAAGTTGCCGCCATCCGATTGCCAGCTTCCGGGGGACATCATGTCGAGACGCGTATGGCTTGGACTTTCCCTTTTTCTTGCCGCCCTCACCCCTGCCGAAAGCCTGATGGCCCAGCAGGCGGAACGCCGCATCGAAAAGACCGCGGATGCCGATTATCCCGGCTTCGACCTTCGCACCGTGAAGAATCTGGCTCTCGACCAATGCGAGAAGGCCTGCGTGGAGGACAAGTCCTGCCGCGCCTTCACCTATAACGTGAAGGCGAAGTGGTGTTTCCTGAAATCCGATTATAGCCAGCAGAACAGCTTTGCCGGTGCCGTGGCAGGGCGCATCGTCACGGCCTCCGCCGAGCCGGATCTTGGCGCGCCGCCGCGCCTCTCCTTCCTGTCGGCGCAGGCGAAGAACCAGGCGGATGAACTCTATAACCGGCTCGAAATGCCAGCGGAACTGGCGGGCCAGGGGCTGGAAAGCCTGAAGGCGCTGGCCCAGCTCGATCTCGTCAACGGTGACGTGCCGGGCGCGATTGCGGCGCTGACCGGCGCGCTCTCCATCCAGCCCGAGGATGCGACCCTCTGGATCGAGATGGCCCGCACCGCCGGCACCGTGCGCGACAATGCCGAACTGGCCGGAACGGCGCTGCCCGCCGCCATCAATGCCTATGCCTTTTCCCGCACCGCGCCGGTGCGCGCGGAGGCGCTGGCGCGGCTTGGCGAGGCGTTCGAGGCCCAGGAGAATCACCGCCTTGCCATCGAGGCCCTGAAGGAAAGTCTCGATCTCGTCGCCTCGCGCAGCGTGCAGGCTCGCTACAACGACCTGAAGGAGCGCTGGGGTTTCCGCGTCGTTGATCATTCCGTGGATGCGGATGCGGCAAGCCCGCGCGCCTGCGTGCAGGTGTCCGAACCCCTGCAGAAGTTCGGAACGGATTATGCGAGTTTCGTGACGCTGAACGGCGTGGCGCCGAAGGCGGTCGAGGCGAAGGACCAGCAGATCTGCGTGGAAGGCCTGTTGCACGGACAGCGCTACAAGCTGTCGCTGCGGCGCGGTCTGCCCTCCGCCAATGCCGAAAGCCTGCCGGCGACGGTTGATCTCGACATCTACGTGAAGGACCGCGCCCCCTCTGTGCGGTTTACCGGCGACAGTTTTGTGCTGCCGTCCACCGCGCGGCGCGGCATTCCGCTGGTCTCGGTCAACACCACCAGCGCCATGCTGAAGCTCTACCGGATCGGCGATCGCAACATCGCGCCGCTGCTCGCCAATTCGCAGTTCCTGACCCAGATGAGCGGCTACGGCGCCGATCGTATCCGCGAGGAAAACGGCGAACTCGTCTGGCAGGGCACGATCGACATCGCCCAGGACGTCAACAAGGACGTGGTGACGAGCTTTCCGGTCGACGAGGCCCTGCCGAAGCGCAAGCCGGGCGTCTATGTGCTGACGGCAGCCGCCGGCACCGGCACGGTGGATGAGTGGTCGAACCAGGCGACCCAGTGGTTCGTCGTTTCCGATCTTGGCCTTTCCACCTTTGCCGGTACCGACGGGCTGAATGTCTTTGTCCGGTCTCTGGCGACCGCGGAGCCCGCCGCCGGCGTTCAATTGCAGCTGCTGGCCAAGAACAACGAGGTGCTGGGCACGGCGACGACTGATGCGGACGGCCGCGCCGTCTTCAGCGCCGGCCTGATCCGCGGCACCGCCGCCATGGTGCCGGCCGTGCTGATGGCCTCGCGCGGGGCGGATGATTTCGTCTTCCTCGACATGACCCGGGCGGGCTTCGACCTGTCCGATCGCGGGGTCACGGGTCGCCCGGCTCCCGGCGCGATCGATGTCTATGCCTGGACCGAACGCGGCATCTACCGCCCCGGTGAAACCGTGCATGCGGCGCTCCTGGCGCGCGACACGCAGGCGGCGGCGATCGAAAACCTGCCGCTCACGCTCGTTTTCCTGAGACCTGACGGCGTCGAGGACCGGCGCATGACGGGCAATGGCACGCTCGGCGGCTATGCCGTGGACCTGCCGCTGCTTGCGACATCCATGCGCGGCACCTGGACCCTGCAGGCCTTCACCGACCCCAAGGGCTCGCCGATTGCCGAAAAGCGCTTCCTGGTCGATGACTTCGTGCCGGATCGTGTCGAATTCGACCTGAAGACCGAGGCGCGCGAGATCGTGCTTGGCGAAGAGGTGCCGGTCACCGTCGATGGCCGTTATCTCTATGGTGCGCCGGCGGCCGGCCTTGGCCTGGAAGGCGAGATCGTCCTGAAGCACACCCGGGTGCGGGAGACCTATCCCGGCTATCTGTTCGGTCTGGCGGATGAGGAGGCGACCGAGGCGGAGCGGCTGCCGCTTGATGATCTCTCCTCGCTCGATGAAGCCGGAAAGACAAGCTTCGATGCAGGCCTGACGGAACTGGCCGCGACCACGCAGCTGACGGATGCCGAGATCGTCGTGCGCCTCAAGGAAGGTGGCGGCCGGGCGGTGGAGCGCAAGCTGACTCTGCCGGTGCGCGCCGATGGCGACCGCATCGGCATTAAGCCGGAATTTTCGGGCGACCTCGCCGAAGGGGCCGTCGCCAATTTCAACGTGATTCTGGTGGGGGCGGATGGCGCACGCAAGGCCGCCCGCGACCTTCACTGGTCGCTGGTGCGCATCGAGCGCGATTACCAGTGGTATCGCGAGGGCAGCGCCTGGCGTTACGAGGCGGTCAGCCGCACGCGGCGGGTGGCCGATGGCAAGGTGTCGGTCGAGGCCGCCAATGGCGGTCGCGTCTCGGTGCCGGTCGAGTGGGGACGCTACCGCCTGGAGGTGGAAACGGCGGCGGCCGATGGCCCGGCCAGCAGCGCCGAGTTCGATGCCGGCTGGTTCGTCACCGCAAGCTCCACCGAAACCCCGGATGCGCTGGAGGTCGCGCTGGACCGGCCGAGCTACAAGGTCGGCGAGACGGCGAAGCTGAAGATTTCCTCCCGTTATGCTGGGAAGCTGATGGTGACGAGCGGCGCGGAAAACCTGATATCCGTGCAGAATGTGTCGATCGGCGAGACCGGCGGTGAGGTCGATATCCCCGTGACCGAGGCCTTCGGAGCGGGCGCCTATGTCACGGCAACGCTCTATCGTCCCGGCAATGACCAGGAAAGCCGCATGCCGATGCGGGCGATCGGCATTACCTGGCTGAAGGTCGATCCGCAGACGCGCGATCTGGCTGTGACGCTGTCCGCGCCCGACCAGACCTTGCCGCGCCAGCCGCTCAATGTGTCGGTTGACGTGAAGGGTGCGGGTGTCGGCGAGGAGGCCTATGTCACTGTTGCGGCCGTCGATGTCGGTATTCTCAACCTTACCCGCTACGAGCCGCCGGCACCGGATGACTGGTATTTCGGCCAGCGTCGCCTGGGGCTCGAAATTCGCGACATCTATGGCAGGCTGATCGATGGCTCGCTCGGCGCCACCGGGCGTCTGCGCACTGGCGGCGATGGCGGCAGCATTGCGCTGCAGGCAAGCCCGCCCAAGGAAAAGCTCGTCGCCTTCTTCTCCGGCATCGTCCGGCTCGATACGGACGGAAAGGCGAAGGTTTCCTTCGATATTCCCCAGTTCAACGGCACGGCGCGCGTGATGGCGGTGGCCTGGAGCCGCAGCGGCGTCGGCCATGCCACGCGCGATGTGGTGATCCGCGATCCGGTCGTGCTGACCGCCAGCCTGCCGCGCTTCCTGGCGCCTGGCGATCAGGCACGCCTGCGTCTCGATATCGCCAATACCGATGCGCCCGCTGGCGATTATCAGCTGGCGGTGACGACCAACGGGCTTGTCGAAACCGATACCGCGCGTGCGACCCGCACCGTCCGTCTGGAGGCCGGCGGCAAGCAGACCCTGAACCTGCCCCTGAAGGCGGTGCGGACCGGTGATGCGACGGTGACACTGACGCTTTCCGGCAATGGCGTGTCCCCGATGGAGCAGGTGCTGAACCTGCCGGTGCGGCCGGCCGTGCTGCCGGTCACGCAGCGACGGGTGATCCCGCTGGCGCCGGGCCAGAGCCTGACGGTCGACGGCAATCTGCTGGCGGATTCCGTGCTGTCTGGCGCATCGGTCGCGCTCAGCGTCACCCGGGCGGCGGAGTTCGACGTGCCGGGGCTCCTGATGTCGCTCGACCGCTACCCCTATGGCTGTGCCGAACAGACGACCAGCCGGGCGCTGCCGCTGCTCTATCTCTCCGAGCTGTCCCGCCAGAACGGCCTGGCGGACGATGCCGCGGTAAAGAAGCGGATCGGGGAAGCAATCCGCCGCGTGCTCTCCTACCAGTCCTCCTCGGGCAGTTTCGGCCTGTGGAGCCCCGGCTATGGCGACAAGTGGCTCGATGCCTATGTCACCGATTTCCTGACGCGGGCGCGCGAGCAGGGCTATGACGTGCCGGAACAGGCGCTGGTGCAGGCGCTGAGCAATCTCCAGAATTCGCTGGCCTATGATGTCAACGTCAAGGACCAGGGCAGCGAGATCGCCTATGCGCTCTATGTGCTCGCCCGCAATCGCAAGGCCTCGATCAGCGACCTGCGCTATTATGCCGATACGATGCTGTCGGATTTTCCGACCCCGCTGTCGCGCGCGCATCTCGGGGCGGCTCTTGCTCTTTATGGCGATGCCCAGCGCTCGAAGACCGCCTTCAATGCTGCGCTGCAGATGACGCAGCAATCGGTGGCGAAACCTGTCAGCCTGTCGCGCTCCGATTACGGCTCGCTGCTGCGCGATGGCGCGGCGGTGCTGGCGCTGGCGGCCGAAAGCCGGCCGATGTCGGCCATCGTGCCGCAGCTTTCCGCGCTGGTCGCCGGCCAGTGGCGCGCCAAGGCCTATACCAGCACGCAGGAACAGGCGTGGATGCTGCTCGCCGCCCGCTCCCTGCAGCAGGGTGACGAAGCGCTGAAGGTGGATGTCAACGGTGCGTCTCAGACCGGCCGTTATGCCGAACGCATGGCCGGCGACGATCTGGTCAAGGCGCCGGTAACGCTGACCAATCGTTCGGCCGATCCGGTCTCGGCGGTCGTCACCACGGTTGCCGCGCCCGCCCAGCCCCTGCCGGCCGGCGGCGAGGGTTTTTCCATCGCCCGTGCCTATTACACGATGGAGGGCGAGGAGGTCAGCGTCAGCGATGTGCAGCAGAACCAGCGCTATGTCGTGGTTCTCACCGTCAAGGAGGGCAATGACTGGCCGTCCCGCATCCTGATCCAGGATCTGCTGCCGGCCGGGTTCGAGATCGACAACCCGAACCTCGTCAACAGCGCGGATCTCTCGAATTTCGACTGGCTGGGTGAGGTACAGGCGGCGCATACCGAGTTCCGCAACGATCGTTTCGTCGCGGCCTTCGACCGCAGCGCCGGCGATGATCGGGAAATCGCGCTCGCCTATGTCGTTCGGGCCGTGACCCCCGGTACCTACGATCATCCGGCTGCGACCGTGGAAGACATGTATCGCCCGCAGCTTTCGGCCCGCACCGCGACTGGCCGCATGCAGGTGACGGAGGCGAAGTAAGGCGTGATGCGACGGTGGCGTCTGGCAGCGGCGGGTGCGGCCGGGCTCGTGCTTCTGGCGACGGCCGGCCTTGTTGCGCTCGATGCTGCCGACCGTGCCTTTCCACCGCCGCTTGAGGCCGCCTCCGAGATCTCCCCGGAGGTGTTCGATGCGGAGGGGCGCCTGTTGCGCGCCTTTGCCACTCGCGATGGCCTCTGGCGGCTGAAGACCACGGCCGCCGATGTCGATCCGCAGTTCCTGCGCATGCTGGTCGCCTATGAGGACCGGCGTTTCTATGCGCATGGCGGTGTCGATCCTTACGCCGTCCTGCGCGCCGCTGGCCAATTGCTGACCAGTGGCCGGATCGTCTCGGGCGCCTCCACGCTCTCCATGCAGGTGGCGCGGCTGATCGAACCCCGCGACAGCCGCTCGCTGCTGGCAAAGCTGAAGCAGATGGCGCGCGCGGTGCAGATCGAGCGGCGGCTCGGCAAGGGGGAGATCCTCGATCTCTATCTGACGCTCGCGCCCTATGGAGGTAATCTGGAAGGGGTGAGGGCGGCAAGCCTTGCCTATTTCGGCAAGGAGCCGAAGCGGCTTTCCGTGGCGGAGGCGGCCCTTCTCGTCGCCCTGCCGCAATCGCCGGAGGCGCGCCGGCCGGATCGTTTTCCGGAGGTGGCACGGGCGGCACGCCAGCGGGTGCTGGGGCGCGAGACGGTGGCGACGGCGGTGGGCGAGGGGGAGGCGGAGCGCGCCGCCCTTGCCGGCGTGCCACGCGAGCGGAGACAGTTACCGGCGCTCGCTGCCCATCTGGCAGAAGCGGCCGTCAGGCTGAAACCCGACGAGCGCCGCCATGTCACGACGCTGCTGAAGCCGATCCAGCAGGGACTGGAAGCGGTGGCGGCCGCCGCGGTTTCCGGCCTGCCGCCGAAGACATCGCTTGCCATGGTGATGGCCGATGCGACGACGGGCGCGATCGTGGCCGAGGTCGGCGCCGCCGATTATTTCGATGTCGCCCGCTCCGGCTGGATCGACATGACCCGGGTGCCGCGTTCGCCCGGCTCGACGCTGAAACCCTTCATCTACGGGCTCGCCTTCGAGGACGGACTGGTGGCGCAGGAAACCATTATCGAGGATCGTCCGGCGGATTTTTCCGGCTACCGCCCGCGCAATTTCGACATGCGCTACCAGGGCGATGTCAGCGTGCGCGAGGCCTTGCAGCTGTCGTTGAACGTACCGGCGGTGCGGCTGCTGGAAGGCGTCGGGCCGGCCAAGCTGATGGTGCGCTTCCGCCGGGCCGAGGTGCGGCCGATGCTGCCGGCCGGCGAGGCGCCGGGCCTTGCCATCGGCCTTGGCGGCGTGGGGCTGACGCTGAAGGATCTGGTGCAGCTCTATGCAGGGCTCGCGAACCAGGGGTTTCCGGTTCTGCTCGGCGACGGGATCCGCGACCAGCCGCGGCGGCTGGCGGCCGAACCGCTGCTCGACCCGGTCGCGGTCTGGAACGTGACCGATGTCCTCTCCGACGTACTGCCGCCGCAGGGCGCGCGCAAGCTCGGCCTCGCCTACAAGACCGGCACCAGCTACGGCTACCGCGACGCCTGGTCGGTGGGCTATGACGGGCGCTATGTGCTGGGCGTCTGGGTTGGACGGCCGGACAATGGTGCCGTACCCGGTATCACCGGCTATGGCACGGCGGCCCCGCTGCTGTTCGAGGCCTTTGCCCGGTCGGGTGTGGCGATCAGCCCGCATCCGCCGCCGCCGTCCGGCGCGCAGCGGCTCGCGCTGTCCGATCTGCCGATCGGTCAGCGGCGGTATGCGGTAACGGCAAGCGGCCTCGTCCGCTCCTCCACCCGCGAGGCTGCCCCGCAGATCGTCTATCCGCCGGAAGGTGCGCGCGTCGATCTCGGCGCCCGTGCCGGCCAGGAGATTGCGCCGCTGGTGCTGAAGCTGCAGGGCGGGCGTGCACCGTTCCGCTGGCTCGCCAATGGCAAGCCGCTTTCGGATCTCTCCCGCAAGCGCATTTCGGAATGGCAGCCGGATGGCGCCGGCTATTCGACGCTGACGGTGATCGACGCCGTGGGGCGTGCCGCAACCGTGCGCGTCTTCATCGAATGATCAGCAGGTGACGCGCGCAATGGCGTGGAAGAAGGTGCCTGTCACCCGGCCGCGTCGTCCGCCCGACAGACCGATCGGCGTGCCGGTGCCATCGGCGATCTCGGCAAAGGCCGCGTCGCGGCCGGGATCGGTCACGCGGGCATAATGAAACTCGTGGCCGCGAATAAGCGCGCCCGCATTCCCCAACGGCGCGTCCGCCAGCAGCCGGGCCTGCCGGTAGCCGAGGTTCATCTTGCGTCTGGCAAAGCTCGTGGAATGCGAGAGAAGCCCTGTCATCGCGTGGGAAACGCCGTCTGCATCCTCAAGACCCTCGCCGAGCACCATGTAGCCGCCGCATTCGCCATGCACCGGCCGCGTTTCGGCAAAGCGCTGAAGCCCGGCCTTGAAATTCTGCGCCCCCGCCAGTGTACCGGCATGCAGCTCCGGATAGCCGCCGGGCAGCCAGCAGGCATCGCAGTCCGCCGAGGGCGCTTCGTCGGCAAGCGGCGAGAACGGGACGAGTTCGGCACCGGCAGCCCGCCAGTGGCGGCCGAGATGCGGATAAAGAAAGGTGAAGGCGGCATCGGAGGCGATGGCGATCCGCTGTCCGGGCGGCGGCAGATGGGCGATGGTCGCGCCCGCGGCGGGTGCGATCGGAACCGCGAGCGAGAGGATCGCATCGAGATCAAGCGCCTCTTCCATCACATCCGCCAGCCGGTCGATATGGCTCTGGATGGCCGGGTGCTCGCTTGCCTGCACGAGGCCGAGATGCCGTTCGGGCATCGACAGCGTCTCGTTGCGCATCACCGCGCCGACGACGGAAAGCCCGGCCTGTTCGATCGCCGTTTTCGAGAGGCGGACGTGTCGGTCGCTGCCGGCCCGGTTCAGCACGATCCCGGCGATCCGCACCGCTGCGTCGTAATGCCGGAAGCCGACGGCAACGGCAGCCGCTGTCTGGCTCTGGCCGGACACGTCGAGCACCAGCAGCACCGGAATGTGGAGGAGACGGGCAAGATCGGCGGCCGAACCGGTGCGGCCCTCGCCACCGGCAATGCCGTCGAACAGGCCCATGGCGCTTTCGATCAGCAGCAGGTCGGTGTCCTCGGCCGCTTCCGCCAGGAGGTGCTGCACCAGATCCGGCTCCATCGCCCAGCTGTCGAGGTTGAGGCCCTGCCGGCCGGTGGCGGCCTGGTGGAAGCCGGGATCGATATAGTCCGGCCCGGACTTGATGCCCCGCACACGAAGGCCGCGGCGCGACAGCGCCCGCAACAGACCGATGGTGACGCTGGTCTTGCCGGCGCCGGAACGGGGCGCGCCGATGATGAGGGCCCGCGTCATGACGCTGTCTCCAGGCCATTCAGGCGGGGTCGCATGGTGACGATGTCGCCGATCACGATCAGCGCCGGGGCGGCAAAACCTTGCTGTTCCGCCTCTGCGGCGAGGGTGGCAAGCGTTGCCGTCAGCAGCCGTTCCTCCGATGTCGTCGCGGCCATGATGATGGCCGCCGGCGTGTCGGGCGTTCGCCCGCCCTCGATCAGCAGACGGCTGATGGTAGCGAGGTTCTTCAGCCCCATGTAGACGACGATCGGTTCACCGGTTCGGGCGAGCGCCGTCCAGTCGAGGTCGCCTTCCTCGCCGGCCGCGTGGCCGGTGGCGAGCGTGATGGCCCGGCTGATGCCGCGCATGGTGGCGGGAATGCGCACCGATGCGAGCGCCGCCAGCGAGGCCGTCATGCCCGGCAGGATCCGAAACGGAATCTTAGCCGATGCCAGCGCCTCGGCCTCTTCGCCACCGCGGCCGAAGATGAAGGGATCGCCGCCCTTCAGCCGCAGCACGCGCCGGCCTGCGCGCGCCAGCCGGATCAGCGACAGGGTGATGTCCTCCTGCGCCGTGGAGGGCTTGCCGCCGCGCTTGCCGGCATAGAGAACCTCCGCCTGCGGTGCGAAGCCAAGCACCTCCTCGGAAACCAGCGCATCATGCACGACGACATCGGCCTTGCCGAGCGCATCCAGCACATCGAGCGTGAGATAGCGGGCATCGCCGGGACCGGCGCCCGCAAGCCACACATGGCCCGGCTCGAAGGCGGGCAGGCGGGCGGCAAGACGCTGAAGGGCGGGGTTCGTCATACGAAAACCTTTTGTCGGTGACGTGCGACCACGCCACCGCTATAGAAACGCTCATGGATGCGGAACGCAAAGACGAGACCGGCAAGACCCTGCGGCGCGGCTGGACCACGGGCACCTGTGCCGCGGCCGCCGCCAAGGCTGCCTGTCTGGCGCTGACGGGTCATGGCTTTCCGGATCTGGTGGAGGTGACGCTGCCCGGCGGCCAGCGCCCCGGCTTTTCGCTCGCGCTGGAAGAGCGCGGCGAGGGCTTTGCCCGCGCCGGTATCATCAAGGATGCGGGCGACGACCCGGATGTCACGCATGGCGCGCTGGTCGTCAGCACCCTGAGGGCCGGTCCGGCCGGCGCCGGCATCCGCTTCTTTGCCGGCAAGGGCGTCGGCATGGTCACGCGTCCGGGTCTCCCCATTCCGCCCGGTGAGCCGGCCATCAACCCGGTGCCGCGCCAGATGATCGCCGCTGCGATCCGCGAGGTGGCCGGCGAGGCCGCCGATATCGACGTCGAAATTTCCATTCCGGGCGGCGCGGCGCTTGCCGAAAAGACCCTCAATCCGCGCCTTGGCATTGTCGGCGGCCTGTCGGTGCTCGGCACCACCGGCATCGTCATTCCGTTTTCCTGCTCGGCCTGGATCCATTCCATCTGGCGCGGCATCGATGTGGCGCGGGCAGAGGGACTGACGCATGTGGCCGGTTCCACCGGCATGACCACGGAAAAGGCCGTTCAGGCGCATCACGCTCTGCCGGAGACGGCGCTGCTCGACATGGGCGATTTCGTCGGCGGCATGCTGAAATATCTGCGCAAGCATCCGGTGGCGAAGGTCACGGTCGCCGGTGGCGTTGCCAAGATGACCAAGCTCGCCCAGGGCATGCTCGACGTGCATTCCAAGCGCGGGCTTGCCGATCTCGACGCGCTGGCGGCCGTTGCGGAGGAGGCGGGTGCCAGTGCTCCACTTACATCCGCCATCCGCACCGCCAACACGGTGGCTCAGGCCTTCGCGCTTGCCGAAAGCGAGGGGCTTGATCTCGGCAACCGCATGGCTGCGCGCGCCTGGCAGACGGCGGCCGCCGCCCTTGGCAGCGAGGCGATCGCGCTCGAGATCCTGATCTTCGACCGGGCCGGAAAGCTCGTCGGCGAAGCGCCCTTCACCCCCTCCGATCATGCCTCGTCCTTGCCCCTGGGCGAGCGGAAGCGGCGCACGTAATCGGCGCTGTAGAGCGCGCTTTCGCGAAAATCCTCCGCCTTGAGGCCGGGGCCGACGAAGATCAGCGCCGTGCGTTCGATCGGCTGGGCCGCAACCTGTGCGACTATGTCGGTGAGCGTGCCGCGCAGGATCGTCTCGTCCGGCCAGCTGGCCTTCACGACGATGGCGACCGGGCAATCGGCGCCGTAATGCGGGGTCAGTTCCGCAACGATCGTCTCCAGCGCGTGGATGGCGAGGTGGATGGCCAGCGTCGCGCCGGTCGCCGCGAAATTGGCGAGCGTTTCCCGCTCCGGCATTTTCGAGGCGCGGCCGGAGACGCGGGTAAGGATCAGGCTTTGCGCGACTTCGGGAATGGTGAGTTCGCGCTTCAGGGCCGCTGCCGCCGCAGCAAAGGAGGGAACGCCGGGCGTCAATGTGTAGTCGATGCCCAGCCGGTCGAGCCGGCGCATCTGCTCGGCCACCGCGCTCCACACCGAGAGATCGCCGGAATGCAGGCGGGCAATGTCCTCGCCCGCCGTGTGGGCACGCAGATATTCCGCTTCGATCTCGTCCAGCGACAGCGATGCCGTATCGACGATCCGGGCGCCGGGCGGGCAGTAATCCAGCAGTTCGCGCGGCACGATGGAACCGGCATAGAGGCAGACCGGCGAGCGGGCGATGAGATCGCGGCCGCGCACGGTGATGAGATCGGCCGCGCCCGGGCCGGCGCCGATGAAATGAACCGTCATGCGGCGTCCTCGATGGTTTCCCCGACAATGGCGATGGCGCAGGTGACACCCTGCGACACATGGCGCGGCCCGACGAGGCGCGCGGATGGGCCGCCGGCGGCCAGCGCTGCCGCCTCGCAGAAGCTGGAAATCCCGGCATGGCCGACGCTGTGCGGCGAGATCGTCAGCGTGCGGTCAGACACCGCGTCCATCTCCGCCTCGGAGAGCACGGAAAGCTGCACGCCCAGCCGTTCGGCAGCTTCCAGCAGGCCCGCCTCGTTGGCCTTCAGCGTTCCGGTGGCAAGGCGCGCGGGGCGTTCGCCTGCGCGGCCGAAGGCTGCAAGTGCCTCGTCCAGCACGGCCATCACCGTCTCTGCACTGGTGCCGCGGCGGCATCCGATTCCGGCAATCATCATGGTCTGCTTCCTATTGATGTCGATAGATCCACTGGGTCACCGGCATGGCCGGCCGCCAGCCCGTCATGCGGCCGACCGGTTCGGCCCGATCGACCGAGAGGCGTGTCAGGCTGCCGCCGAGCCTTGCGTGACGGGCAAGAAGAACCTGCTCCATCTCCAGCGTCACCGCATTGGCGACCAGCCTGCCGCCGGGGCGAAGCGCCGAAAGGGCCGCTTCCATCACGCCCGTGCCGCTGCCGCCGCCGCCGATGAAGATGGCGTCCGGGCGCGGCAGATCTTTGAGCGCCTCCGGTGCCTTCCCTTCCACCAGCGTGAGGCCCGGCACGCCGCAGCGAGCTGCGTTGCGGCGGATGCGGGCGGCGCGTTCTGCATGATGCTCGACGGCAATCGCCTGTAGGGAGGGATGCGCCAGCATCCATTCGATGCCGATCGAGCCAGAGCCGGCGCCGATGTCCCACAACAGTTCGCCGCGACGGGGCGAGAGGGCCGAGAGCGTTGCGGCGCGGATCTCGCGCTTGGTGATCTGCCCGTCATGGTCGAAAAGTTCGTCCGGCAGCCCGAAGCCGAGCGGCAGTACGCGCGCCGCGGGCTCGGCGGTGATCTCGAGCGCGACGAGGTTGAGCGGATCTATCCCGGTCAGCGCAAAGTCGCGGGCCAGCGTGCCGCTCAGGCGCTCCCGGTCGCCGCCGAGCGCTTCCAGCACCGTCAACCGGCTTGCGCCGAACCCTTCGTCGCAAAGCAGGCGGGCAAGTGCGCCGGGACCTGCCGCATCGGAGGTGAGGGCCAGTACCTTTCGTCCGGGATGCAGCAGCGGCCGGACCAGATCGAGCGGCCGGCCATGCAGCGACATGGTCTCGATGTCCTGCAGCGCCCAGCCCAGCCGCGCGGCGGCAAGCGAGAAGGCAGAGGGTGACGGATAGGCGTAAAACTCCGCGGCCGGCACATGCCGCGCCAGTGTGACGCCGACGCCGAAGAAAAACGGATCACCGGATGCCAGCACGCAGACCTTCTGGCCCCGGAGCGCAAGCACTGCCTGCATCGCCGTGTCGAAGGGCTGCGGCCAGGCGCGTGCCTCGCCGGTGATTGCCGCGGCCGCAAGCTCCAGATGTCGCCGGCCGCCAAACACCACGGCAGCCCCGGCAATCGCGGCGCGGGCCCTCTCTCCGAGGCCTTCCAGTCCATCCTCGCCGATGCCGACGATGGACAACCAGGGGCGAGCCGCTAGAAGGGAGGAAGAGGATTCAGGAGCCAAGATGGTGCACCCCCTTCTCATTCTGGGCGGAACGACGGAAGCGCGGCAGATCGCCGAGGCTTTGAAGGGTCTCGGCCGTTTCCGGCTGGAGCTGTCGCTGGCGGGCCGCACCCGCACACCGGTCACGCAGCCCGTGCCGGTTCGCCAGGGCGGCTTCGGCGGCGCCGAGGGGCTGGCGGCCTATCTGCGGGAGCGGGGCATCGACCTGCTGATCGACGCGACGCATCCCTACGCGGCACGCATCTCCGCCAATGCTGCCCGCGCGGCCGATCTCGCCGGTGTGCCGCTGCTGGCGCTGAGGCGTCCGGGCTGGGCGCACGTCGCCGGTGACCGGTGGATTGAGGTCGACGACGTTCCGGCGGCCGTCGAGGCACTGGGAATGGCGCCACGCCGCGCCTTTCTGGCGCTCGGGCGTCAGGAGCTTCTGCCGTTCGAGGCTGCCCCCCGGCATGTCTATCTCGTGCGCAGCGTCGATCCGGTCGATCCGCCGCTTGCCCTGCCGCAGGTGACCTATCTGACCGCCCGAGGCCCCTTTGCGGAGGAGGACGAGCGGACGCTTCTCTCGGAAAACCGCATCGAGGTGATTGTCTCCAAGAATTCCGGCGGCACGGCCAGTTACGGCAAGATCGCAACCGCCCGCGCGCTCGGCATTCCGGTGGTCATGATCCGCCGTCCGGTGCTGCCGGCGGTCCGATCCTTTGAAACGGTCGAGGCGCTCGTTACTCATGTGTGTCAGCGCTTTCCCGCAGAGGCCGCGTCCCAGGAGCGGGGCGAATAGACGAGCGGGCGGTTGCCGTCGCGCGCAATCAGCCGCGTTTCCGCCGAGCCGACGATGATGCAGGTCGCCATGTCGGCCATGTCGGCGCGCGCCTCCGACAACGGCACGACCCGGATCGCCTCGTCGGGACGGCCGGCAGCGCGGCCGAAGATCACCGGAACCGTACCCGGCAGATGGGCGCGCAGGATTTCGAAGGCCTTGGGCAACTGGTGCGGGCGGGCCTTGCTGACCGGATTGTAGAAGGCCATCACGAAGCCGGCCCCGGCCGCCGCGATCAGCCGCGTTTCGATCACCGACCAGGGCTTCAGATTGTCGGACAGCGAGATGGCGCAGAAGTCGTGCCCCAGCGGCGCGCCGGCCTTTGCCGCAACGGCCAGCATGGCGGTGACGCCCGGAACCACGGCAAACTCAATGCCGCGCCAGGCATCCGGCCCCTGTTCGATGGCCTCGCAGACGGCGGCCGCCATGGCAAACACGCCGGGATCTCCGCCCGAGACGACGCAGACCGAACCACCCGCGGCAGCCAGGGTGAGCGCAGCGGCAGCGCGGGACATTTCCTCGCGATTGTCCGAGGCGTGGCGGCGCTGGTCGGGGCGCAGGTCAAGCCGGTCCACATAGGGGCCGTAGCCGAAGAAATCCGTCGCCTCCGCCACGGCCGCCAGCGCTTCCGGCGTCACCTGCTGCGGGCTTCCGGGGCCAAGGCCGACGACTGTGAGTTTGCCCGTCATGCGAGGCTTCCCTGTGGTCGCCCCTTCCAGCCGGGGACCAGCACCAGCGAGAAATAGGGGGCGGGCGAGCCGTCATGATCGCCAAGCGGCATGACCGCGCCGGTCGGCATGGTGCCCCGTTCCACATAGATCGCGCCGTCCAGCTTGCCGACGGCTTCCAGCGCCCTGCGGATCTTGGGCAGGTTGCGGCCGACCTTCATGATGACCGCGCCGTCGGTGCCGGCCAGCCGCGTGACCAGCACCTCTTCGGCCAGCGTGCCGGGAAGGACGCTCAGTATGTCGTCGCCCTGCACCAGAGGCAGGCCGGCCAGAGACCAGCAGCCCGACATGGCGGTGACGCCGGGGATGACTTCTGCCGGAAAATGCGGCGCAAGCCGCAGATGCAGGTGCATGTAGGAGCCGTAGAACAGCGGGTCGCCTTCGCTCAGTACCGCGACATTGCGTCCGGCCTGAAGATGCAGCGCGATCCGCGCGGCCGATTCGTCGAAGAAGCCATCGATGGCGCGTTTGTAGCTGTCGCTCTCCTTGTCCTCCTCCACCGTGACGGGATAGACGAGCGGCAGTTCGAGGATATCGGCCCGAACATGGGCCTCCACGATGGTGCGGCCGTTGCCACGCGCGCCGCGCTTGGCAAAGAAGGCCAGCACATCGGCGCCATTCAGCGCCTTGACGGCCTTCAGTGTCAGAAGATCGGGATCGCCGGGGCCGGTGCCGACGCCAAACACCTTGCCGGGGGGCTTGCCTGCCATGGTTTCGCTCACAGTCCTGCCCTCGCCAGCGCGTTGACGGCGGCCGCCGTCATGGCCGAGCCGCCCATGCGGCCCCGCACGATGGCATAGGGAATGCCGTGGCGGCTTTCCGCCAGCGCCTCCTTGCTTTCCGCCGCGCCGACGAAACCGACCGGCATGCCGATGATCGCAGCCGGTTTCGGCGCGCCGCGATCCAGCATTTCCAGCAGGTAGAACAGGGCGGTCGGGGCATTGCCGATCGCGACGACGGATCCTTCCAGCTGGTCGAGCCAGAGTTCGAGAGCGGCGGCGGAGCGGGTATTGCCCACCTGTTTCGCAAGGTCCGCCGTCTTCGGATCGCGCAGCGAGCAGATCACCTCGTTGCTGGCCGGCAACCGGGCGCGGGTCACGCCATGCGCCACCATCTGCGCGTCGCAGAAGATCGGCTTGCCGGCGGTCAGGGCCGCGCGCGCTGCTGCGACGAAACCCTCGGAAAATTCGAAATGGGCAGCAGCGTCCACCAGGCCGCAGGCATGGATCATGCGCACGGCGATCTCCGCCTCCTCCTCGCTGAAGCGGGAGAGATCCGCCTCGGCCCGGATGATGGCGAAGGATTTGGCGTAGATCGCATCGCCGTCGCGGATATAGTCGTAGGTCGTCATCATGATCCTTCAGGCGAGCGCCGCCTCGATCCGCCGGGGGCCGAGGCGCAGAAGACAGTCACGACTGGTTTCCCCGGGCCGGCGCTCCAGGCGCATCAGCTCGGACAGCGCAGAAAGCGCCGCAGCTTCCGTTCGGGGAGCAAGCCGTTTCAGCGGGGTATCGGTGGTTTTGCCCTCGAAGACAAGATGCGTCGCACCCTCGGTGCCCGCAAAGGCGAGCGTCGAGGGTGTCGGATGGGCGCAGCCCTTCTGGCAGCCGGAGAGATGCAGCCGCACCGAGCCGTCGAACAGCAGGGGGGCCTGTTCAGCGGCAAGCCGCCCGAGGCTGTGCGTTTCCAGCCGGGCCGAGCGGCAGGCCGGCGCGCCGGGGCAGGCGGCGATCTCCGCGAGCGGCTCGCCGGCGCGCACCAGAAGATGCGCCGCGCGTGCTGCCAGTTCCAGCGCCTCGCAAGCCGTGCGCGAACCGACCGCGATCAGCGCGTGATCCGGCGCGGGCTTCAGGGACAGGATTCCGGCACGCGCCGCCTGTGCCGTCAGTGCCGCCAGATCCTCGGCCCGCATCTGGCCGAAGGGCAGGGCAACCCGCAGGGCATGCAGGCCTGCCGTCAGGGCAAAGATGCCGAAAGGCGGCGCGGGGCTTTCCGCAACGGTGGACTCGCCGGAGCTGAGCAGGGCAAGCAGGGAGGCAGGAAGGTTTGCCGGCTCAAGATCGCGACCGCGGGCGCGGGGACCTTGCGTCGAAAGATGGACCAGCAGGCCTCCGACCAGTTCGGCGGCATCCCCATCCGCGACAAGCCCCAGTGTCGTGCCGGTCTTGGCCGTGCCGCCGAGCAGAACCCGCCACCGCAAGCCATCGGCTGTCGGGGCGGCGACCAGGCGGATATCGGCCAGCAGATGGTCGAGGCGGATGAGGCCCCCGGTTTCGATGACCACCGAGAGTTTTGGCGCCAGTTCGCCCTGAACGGCGCGAGCGGCTGCGATGATCGTCGCGCCGAGCGGACGCGGATCGACCGCCTCGGCGGGATCGAGCCCGGCGAGCGGCGTCCATTCCACCGCAAGCCCCTCGCGCAGCGGCAGGTCGAGCGCGCGCACATCGGCCTCCAGCGCCGCCGCGGAGGCTTCGGTCAGGCCGCGAATCTGCAGGTTGCCGCGCGCCGAAATGTCGAGAATGCCGTTGCCATGCCGAAGGGCAAGTGCCGCGAGCCCCGCAAGCGCGGCCGGGCCGATTGCCGCCTGCAGGGCAACGCGCGACAGATAGCCGTCGCCGGTCAGCATCGGCCGGGCAAGAGCCGGGCAGGCGCCGCGCGCCATGGACGGGAGAGGCTCTGTCATGCGCGTTCCCTCTGCCGCGCAACGAGGCGCAGCGCTTCCAGATCGCGGTCCACAGTGTTGCGGCGCGATTGCCAGAGACCGCGGCGTCGCGCCGACATCAGCCGTTCGGCAATCGCGCCGGCTGCCTCCGGGTTCTGGTCCAGCACGAAATCGCGCACGCGCTCATCTGCGACATAGGCGTCGTAAACGGCATCCATCAGCGTGTGCGGAACGGCCTCCGTGGTTTCGGCAAAGCCGACGAGGCGGTCGACGGTCTCGGCGAATTCGGCAGCACCACGCGGTCCGTGCCGCATCTGCCCGTCGATGAAGCGCGGATTGGCGGCGCGCGCCCGCACGACGCGAGTGACCGCTTCCGCCACCGAGCGCGCGCGCGGACGGTTCGGATCGGTGGTATCGAGCGCGATCAGGTCCGCCTTGCCGCCCAGGGCCGCGACGGCGGCTGCAAAGCCGCCGATGAAGGCAACATCGCCGGAACCATCGAGCAGGTCGCGGCCCGGATCATCGCCGGTATGCACCAGAAGATCGGCCTGCCGCACCTGTTCCGCGAAGGCATCCGCGGCATGAAAACCTTCGCCGTCCGCGCCGCCAAAGGCATGGCTGGTCATCGCGAGATAGGCGCGCCCCAGTTCCTCGCGGGCCTGCCAGTCGCCGGACGAGAGTGTCTCCTCGATGCCGGCGCCATAGGTGCCGGGTGCCGAGCCGAAGATGCGCGGCGGAACCTCTCCGGTCCCGCGGGCGGCCTCGGCCAGCGGATTGTCGCCGTCTGCCTCGTCGGTGCGCAGCGCGATGGCCCGCGCGGCGGCATCGATGAGGGCGATCAGGGTCGGGAACATGTCGCGGAACAGGCCGGAAATGCGGAAGGTGACATCGACGCGCGGCCTGCCGAGCTGGGCCGGCGGTAGAACCTCGATGCCGGTGATGCGGCCGGTGGCCGGATCCTGCAGCGGGCGCGCGCCCATCAGCGCCAGCCCCTGCGCCACCTCTTCGCCGCCGCTGCGCAGCGTCGCGCTGCCCCAGAGGTCGATCACGAGGCTTTTCGGCCAATCGCCGTGATCCTGCAGATAGCGGCGGATCACCTCTTCGGAAGCCGCGCGGCCGAGCTCGAAGGCGGTCGGTGTCGGCATGGTGCGCGGGTCGGAGGCGTAGAGATTGCGGCCGGTCGGCAGCACGTCGCGGCGTCCGCGTGCCGGCGCACCGGAGGGGCCGGGGCGCAGGTGGCGGCCGTCGAGCGCCGCAAGCAGGGCCGTGCGTTCCGCATCTGCGCTGTCGCGCCGCAGCGGGTCCGTTTCGTCCGCCTCGGCGCGGCCGAACACGTGCTGGCCGTCCTTGATGGCAAAATCCTTGAGATCACAGAGGAAGGCATCGATGCGCGACAGCGCCGTATCGGGATCGAGATCGCGGGATATCCCGGCCTCCTGCGCCAGCCCCGTCTCCTCGGCCGTTTCGACGATCAGCCGCGCCAGCCGGTCGCGCCGCTTGCGGTCGAGACCGTCAGCCTGAGCATATTCATCCACCAGCAGTTCCAGCCTCTGCTGCGTTTCCGAGAGTCCCGCTTCGGCAAGAACCGGCGGCATGTGGCCGATGGTCAGCGCCGCGATGCGCCGCTTGGCGACCGCCGCCTCGCCCGGATTGGAGACGATGAAGGGATAGATCACCGGCCGGCTTCCCGTGACGATCTCGGGAAAGCAGGCGCGAGACAGGGCAACGGTCTTGCCCGGCAGCCATTCCAGCGTGCCATGCGCGCCCACATGAATGATGGCCTGTGCCCCAGTGGCCTCCCGCATCCAGCCGCCAAAGGCAATCAGCGCATGGCGCGGCGGGCGGGCGGGATCGTGATAATCCGTGCGTCGATCGGCCTCCCGGCCGCGATCCGGGGCAAGCGCGACCGTGATCTTGCCGAACCGGACGGCGCGGAATCGGAAGGCCTCGCCGTCAAAACCTTCGTCGGCTAACGGATCGCCCCAGGTGGCGGCGACCGCTTCGCGTGCCTCGGCGGGCAGGGCCTCAAGCACGGAATGATAGGAGGTGAGCGGAAACCGTGCCTCGGCCCGCAGCACGAGATCCATCAGCGCTTTTGCCGTCTCCGGAATGTCGGCCACGTCATAGCCATCGGCGGCAAGGCTGCGCAGCATTGCGAGCACGCTTTCCGGCACATCGAGGCCGACGGCATAGCCGGTGCGCCCCGCTGCTCCCGGATAATCCGGCATCAGGATGGTGAGGCGGCGCCCGGCCTTCGGCGTGGCGTAGAGATCGAGATGGCGCAGGATCCGGTCGGCGACGGCTTCGACGCGATCCGGCTCCGGCCGGTTGGCGAAACCGGAAAAGCCGGCCTCGCCGGCATTTTCCCGCTCCGCCTTGAAGGACAGCACGCCCGCCAGAATGCGCCCGTCGAGTTCCGGCAACACCACATGCATCGCCAGATCCGAGGGGCCGAGACCACGCGGGCTTGCGGCCCAGGCGGCCCGCTTTGTCGTGGCGATCACCGTCTGGAACACCGGCACGCCGAGCCTGTCGAACAGCGTCCGGCCATCCGCGCCCGCATTGCTGGCAAATGCAGTGGCCGTGATCACGGCCGCCGGTTTCAGCCTCGCCAGCGTGTCGTGAAGCGTGTCCAGCGTCGCCGCGTCCTTGAGGCCGGGCACGAAGACGGGCAGCGGAAAGGCGCCGCGCGCGACAAGCGCTGTGCAGAGCGCATCGATCGGCGCCACATCGTCCGCGAGCAGCATGGAGCGGTAGAACAGAAGCGGCAGGATCGGCCGTCCCTCGGCGCCCGACAGCGCCCAGGCGTCGGACACCACTCCCCGTCCGGGACGATAGAAACCGAGCTTCGGCACGGCGGTGGCCGCCTCGGGCCGTGGCGCCTCGCCCCTTGCCAGGGCCTGCAGCGTTTCCGCCAGCCGGTCCAGATTGTCGGGTCCGCCCTCGCGGAAGAAGGAGAGCAGGCGATTGATCTCCCCTTGCGCCACCGTCGAGGCGGCCGAGAGACGCTCGTCCGTCTCGCTGCACTCGCCCGGCAGCAGGATCAGCGGCAGGCCGCGCTGCCGCGCCAGATGCGACAGTTCTTCCACGCCGTAGCGCCAGCGGTCGTAACCGCCGAGCACGCGCACCAGAAGGACCTTTGCATGCCGCGCCACCTTGTCGATCCACAGGTCGACGGACATCGGATGGCGAAGATCGGAGAGCTGGGCAAGCCGCAGCGAAAGGCCGCTCGCGCCGCGCCGCGCCCAGGCGGACGCGACACCGTTCAGGTCGCTGTCGGTAAAGGACAGCACCACCACATCGCCGGGCGTCTGGTTCAGATCGACCGGTTCGATCAGGTCGTCGAGCGACGCGGATGTGGTGGCGAGAATATGCATCAGGCGGCCAGCATCTTCCCGATCCGGTCGACATCGATGCCCTTTTCGCCGATCACCACGAGGCGCGAGCGGCGGTCCTCCGTCGCGGTCCAGGGACGGTCGAAATAGTGGTTGACGCGCGGCCCGACGGCCTGCACCAGAAGTCGCATCGGCTTGCCCGCCACTTCCACATACCCCTTGATGCGAAGCACCTTTTCCGCCTCCGTCACCGCCGCGATGCGCTGGCTGAGCGCTTCAGGGCTGGCAATCGCCGGCAGGTCCAGCACGAAACTGTCGAAATCGTCGTGCTCGTGGTCCAGTTCGTCGTCGTGATGGGTCTTGCGGTTCTCGATGTCGTCTTCCACGGCAAGGCCGAGGCCGATGAAGATTGCCGGATCGATCTGGCCGTTCTCGGAATGGACGATGCGCACGGCGCGCGGCAGGTGATCCTCCACATGCGCCCGCGCCTTTTCGAGATCGGCGGCCTGGAGAAGATCCGTCTTGGTCAGGATGACGAGATCGGCGCAGGCGATCTGGTCCTCGAAGACTTCCTCCACCGGGTCGTCATGATCGAGTGACTGGTCCTCGGCCCGCTGGGCGGCAAGCGCCTCCAGATCGTCGGCGACGCGGCCTTCGGCGAGCGCCAGCCCGTCCACCACGGCCACCACGCCATCGACGGTGACGCGGCTCCTGACGCTTGGCCACTGGAAGGCCTGCACCAGCGGCTTCGGCAGTGCCAGGCCGGAGGTCTCGATCAGGATGTGGTCGACCTTCGGTTCCATCGCGAGGATCTTGTCGATCGCCGGCACGAAGTCATCGGCCACCGTGCAGCAGATGCAGCCATTGGCGAGTTCGATGATGTTGTCTTCCGGGCAATTCTCGACGCCGCAGCTTTTCAGTATCTCGCCATCAATGCCGACATCGCCGAATTCGTTGACGATCACGGCAAGGCGCTTGCCCTTGATGGTTTCCAGCGCATGGCGCAGCAGCGTCGTCTTGCCGGCGCCGAGAAAACCGGTGACGACGGTGCAGGGCACGCGGGAGAGCGAGGGGGTCATCGGGGCAGTCCTTCAGCTTTCAGGGGAGATGGAACGGAGCGGCGGAATACGGGCAATCATCCCGCGCTTCAGCGTGTCCGGGCGGCCCTTCCAGGGCATCAGCCCGTCGGGGGATGTGGCAAGCAGGCGCGCGCCGGTCAACAGATCCGCTGCGGCCTCCGTCGTCAGGTCGCCGAAGACATAGGACCAGCCGTCCGCGCTCTGGATGCTGGCGCTCAGGCCGCGCTTGCAGTTGGCAAGGCAGGCAACGGCGCGGATCTCGATCACGTCTCTGCCTTCGGCCGCCAGTGTCTTGGTGCGTTCGGAGAGGAGGGCGCCGTCGCGCGGCGCGTCGGCCGCTTCCTGGCCGCTGCGGCAGGTATCGCAGACATGCACCGTCACGCGCCGCGTTTCCTGTGCGTCACTCTGCTGCTCGTCGTGTCGTGCCGTCAGATCCAAGATCCACCCCGGGTGTTCGTCATAGCGGGGTGCGCCCATGGCGGGGAAATGCCGCATGGTTCGGTAAGGTCCCTGCCGGAGCACCCCGCCCGGCTGGACTTGTCTTCCTCAACGGCAGGTCTCCTGGCTCGCGGGTCCTCGCCCGAACGCCGCCTTCCCGAAGCGTCTGCCTCAGTGGCCTGGTGCGTCGGGCGTCCCGCCCGTTCGGGCGGAAGCCGCTTACAGTTGCGGGGGCAGCCGTGGTTTTGGCGAGGATTGCCGCACCACGTTCCCTCTTAGCTTTCCCCGTTGCCGGGAAAAGACCGTTGCGGATTCACTATGCGCTTGCAGAACCGCGTGTCAATGGCGCATTGCCGCGCGCTTCCATTCGACTATAGTCCGCCGCTCGCGATGAAAATGCAGGACGAAACGCAAGGAGAGGTGTGGCCGATGAAGGAGATCGACGAGCGCGAGGCGGACCGTCATCGGCGCAAGATGGAGAACCGCAAGGCGGTTCAGGATGCCGAAGTGGCCTCAAAGACCCTCGAGAAGGGCCTTTTGATCGTCAATACCGGGCCGGGCAAGGGCAAGTCCACCGCCGCCTTCGGGCTGGCGCTGCGCATGCTGGGGCACGGACGAAAGGTCGCGGTGGTGCAGTTCATCAAGGGCGCCTGGGATACCGGCGAGCGCGTGGCCCTGGAGGCCTTCGGCGAGCGGGTGATCTGGCACACCATGGGTGAAGGCTTTACCTGGGACACGCAGGACCTGAAGCGCGACGTGGCCGCGGCCGGACGAGCCTGGGAGAAGGCGAGGGAGATGATGGCGCTGCCGGATGTCGGGCTCGTCATCCTCGACGAACTCAACATCGCCTTGCGCTACGACTATCTCGATCTTAACCGGGTGATCGCCGATCTTGCCGCCCGCCGCGAAGACCTGCACGTGATCCTTACCGGCCGCAATGCCAAACCCGCCCTCATCGAGGCCGCCGACATGGTGACCGAGATGACGCTGGTAAAGCATCACTTCAAGGCGGGCGTGAAGGCGCAGGCGGGAATCGAATTCTGATGGAGACGGGCAGGGTTGCCAAGGCGCTGATGTTCCAGGGCACCGGCTCGGATGTCGGCAAGTCGCTGGTGGTGGCGGGGCTGGCGCGGGCCTTTACCTTGCGCGGTCTGAAGGTGCTGCCCTTCAAGCCGCAGAACATGTCGAACAATGCCGCCGTCACCGAAGATGGCGGCGAGATCGGCCGGGCGCAGGCGCTGCAGGCCCGCGCGGCGCGCGCCGCCCTGTCCGTCCACATGAACCCGGTGCTGCTGAAGCCGCAAAGCGAGGTCGGTGCCCAGCTCGTCGTGCAGGGCCGGGTGGAGGGCAATGCGAAGGCTGCCGAATATCAGGAGATCAAGGCCCGCCTGATGCCGCGCGTTCTCGAGAGCTTTGACCGGCTTCGGGCGCAGGCGGATCTGGTGCTGGCGGAAGGTGCCGGCAGCGCCTCCGAGGTCAATCTTCGCCGCAACGACATCGCCAATATGGGCTTTGCCCGTGCCGCCGATGTGCCGGTGGTGCTGATCGGCGATATCGACCGCGGCGGTGTGATCGCCAGTCTCGCCGGCACAAAGCTGGTGCTGGAGCGTGAGGACGCGGCGATGATCCGCGGCTTCATCGTCAACCGCTTTCGCGGCGATCCGGCCCTGTTTGCCGAGGGCATGCGGATGATCGAGGGCTTTACCGGCTGGTCGCCGATCGGTCTCCTGCCGCATTTTGCAGAGGCTGTGCGGCTTCCGGCCGAGGATGCGCTGGCGCTGAATTCCGCCCCGGTCGCCAAGCCCGGCGCAAAAATCCGCATTGCCGTGCCGATCCTGCCGCATGTCTCCAACTTCGACGATCTCGATCCGCTGGATGCCGAGCCGGATGTGGAACTTGTCCGGGTGCGTCCGGGTGGCGTGCTGCCGGCTGATGCCGATCTCGTGCTGCTGCTCGGATCGAAGGCGACGATCGCCGATCTTCAGGCGCTGAAGGCGGCGGGCTTCGATATCGATATCGCCGCGCATGTCCGGCGAGGAAAGCCGGTGCTCGGCCTCTGCGGCGGTTACCAGATGCTGGGCAAAACCGTCGCGGATCCGGACGGGATCGAGGGCCCCGCCGGCGCCATCGAGACGGGCCTTGGCCTTCTCGATGTCGAGACGCGCCTGACCGGCGACAAGCGGCTGGAGGCGGTAACGGGCGAGACAGCCGACGGAAATTCCTTCGCCGGCTATGAAATGCATGTCGGCGAGACCTCCGGTCCGGATTGTGCCCGTGCCTTTGCCTGCGTGGCGGGGCGGCCGGAGGGGGCGACGGCGGCTTCCGGCCTTGTCAGCGGCACCTATGTGCATGGCCTGTTTGCCGATGACCGCCAGCGTTCCGCCTGGTTGACGCGGCTGGGCGGCGAGGCCTCGCGGCTTGATTACGAAGCGGGCGTCGAGGCGGTACTGGACCGTCTGGCCGCCCATATGGAGCGGCATCTCGATCTCGATCGCCTGTTCAGACTAGCACGATAAAGCCGACGGCGAGCAGGCCGAACAGGATGATCAGCAGCTGGTCGGCGGTGCGGGAAAGCGCAAGCGCGCGGCGGATGTCGATGGCTGTCGCTTCGCGGCGGCCCCCTTCGCCCATCACGTGATCGTCCACCAGCACGCCGCCATAGACGCGCGGACCGGCAAGACCGAGGCCGAGCGCGCCGGCCATCGCGGCCTCCGGCCAGCCGGCATTGGGGGATTTGTGCTTTCCCGCATCACGGCGCACGGCCTGCCAGGCCGCTCGCGGCGCAGCACCGGGCGTCATGGCGGCCGCCGCGATGAACAGAAGCGCGGTAAGGCGCGAGGCGGGCAGGTTGACGAGATCGTCGAAACGGGCCGCCGCCCAGCCATAGGCGCCGTAGCGCGCATTCCTGTGGCCGATCATGCTGTCGGCGGTGTTGGTCGCCTTGTAGAGCGCAGCACCTGGCAAGCCGAGCAGGCCGAGCCAGACGGCCGGGGCGGTGATGCCGTCGGAAAAGTTTTCCGCGAGGCTTTCGATGGCGGCGCGGCACACGCCCGCCTCGTCCAGCTGGTCGGGATCGCGCCCGACGATCATCGAAACGGCCTTGCGGCCGGCAACAAGCCCGCCGCTCTCCAGCGCGTCGGCGACCGCCCGCACATGGTCCTCCAGACTTTTCTGGGCGAGCAGGCTGGACGAGACGAGGGCGACGACGAGGATGCCGAGCGGCAGCCACAGAAGCGCGCTCTCGATCACGATCGCCGCCGTGCCCGTAACCGTCAGAAGGACGATGAAGGTTGCGACACCCAGAGCCTTGCGACGCGCGAAGGACTGGTCCAGCCGGTTGAAGCGGGTTTCCAGAGCCCCGATCAGCCGGCCGATCCAGATCACCGGATGGCCGATGCGATCGACCAGCCATTGCGGATAACCGAGAAGCCGTTCAATAACGAGAGCCAGGAAGGCGAGAGAGAGGGCCATGGGCGGGACTGACAAGCTGCAGGAGAGGCGGATGAATCTGTCCGGAGGCGCAATCGAGCATGGCGGCAACCTTCGCCGTGCGGAACAGCTGTTTCCGCAGGCGCCGGCGCCGTGGATCGATCTCTCCACCGGCATCAATCCGCACGCCTATCCTTTTTCGCCGCCGGCGGCCACCGCTTTCTCCCGCCTGCCGGAACCCGCCGATCTTGCGCGCCTGAAGGCATGCGCGGCAGATCTTTACGGTGCGCCCTCGCCGGCGCATCTGGCGGCTGCTCCCGGCACGCAGATCCTGTTGCCGCTGCTGATCGAGGCGGTCTTCGGCCGCACTGCGGCGGGCGGCAAGCGGGCTGCGATCCTCTCGCCGACCTATGCCGAGCATGCACATATGGCGCGCCTTGCCGGCTTTGCGGTTCACGAAACGGCGGATCTTTCCGCTCTCCAGGCGGCGGATCTCGCCATCGTCGTCAATCCGAACAATCCGGACGGGCGGATCGTCGCACGTGATGACCTGCTGGCGCTCGGCCGGCATCTTGCGGCAAAGGGCGGGCTGCTGGTCGTGGACGAGGCCTTTCTCGATGTGATCGATCCGCAGGCTTCGGTCGCAGGCGCGGTGGATGAGGGGATCGCCGTGCTGCGCTCCTTCGGCAAGTTCTATGGGCTGGCTGGCGTTCGCCTCGGCTTTGCCGTGGCAGCACCCCCTGTCGCTGAGCGGCTTTGCGCGCATCTCGGGCCCTGGGCGATCCCCGGCCCGACGCTCTCCATCGGCCTGGAGGCGCTGTCCGATCGCGCCTGGCAGGCGGGGATGCGCGTGCAGCTTTCGCAGGAGGCAGCGCGGCTCGATGCCCTGCTGGCCGGGGCCGAGGTTGCCGTTTGCGGCGGCACGCCGCTGTTTCGCTATCTGCGCCATCCTCGCGCTGGCGCCCTGTTCGAGCATCTGGGGCAGGCGGGCATTCTGGTGCGCCGCTTTGCCGAGCGGCCGGATTGTCTGCGGGTCGGGCTGCCACGGACGCAGGAGTGGAAACGGCTGGAAACCGCCCTCTGCTCAGAAAACTGGCATTGTTGAAGCCTGCAAGAAAGGTTTGCATTCTGTCGCTGCTGGGATAGGGTCCGGGCCATCCATGATTGTCGCATGCAGGTGAAATCCGATGTCCATGAGCAGCAACCTCCCCGAAATCTTCGATGCGGTCGACAGAAAGCGGGAGGTGTTCACCGAATTGGCGGACCGGGTCTGGGCGACCCCGGAAACCTGCTACATGGAAGAGGAATCGGCGGCCGCCCATCGGGAAATGCTGGAAGCGCAGGGCTTTCGCATCACCGAAAACGTCGCCGACATTCCGACCGCGCTGATCGGCGAGGCGGGCGAGGGCGGCCCGGTGATCGCCTTTCTCGGCGAATATGATGCGCTGGCGGGGCTCAGCCAGAAGGCGGGCCTTGCCCATCACGAGCCACTGACGGCCGGGGCCAACGGCCATGGTTGCGGCCACAATCTCCTGGGTTCCGCCTCGCTGCTGGCCGCCACCGCACTGAAGGACTGGCTGGAGGCGACCGGCACGCCCGGCCGCGTGCGCTACTACGGCTGCCCGGCGGAAGAGGGCGGTGCGGCCAAGGCCTTCATGGTGCGCTCCGGCGCCTTCGAGGATGTCGATATCGCCATCTGCTGGCATCCGAGCAATTTTGCCGGCGTGCAACGGGAAACGTCGCTTGCCAATTGCCGCATCGATTTCACCTTTACTGGCCGCGCCTCGCATGCGGCCGCGAGCCCCGAGCTTGGCCGCAGCGCGCTCGATGCCGTCGAACTGATGAATGTCGGCGTGAACTATCTGCGTGAGCACATGCACCAGGAATGCCGCATCCATTATGCGCTGCTCGATGCCGGCGGCATTTCCCCGAACGTTGTGCAGGCACATGCCAAGGTGCGCTATGTGGTGCGCGCGCCGGAACTTTCCGGCCTGTTCTCCCTGATCGAGCGGGTGAAGAAGGTGGCCGAGGGTGCCGCCCTGATGACCGAGACGAAGATGGAGCACAAGATCCTTTCCGGCGTCTCCAACCTCATCGTCAACACACCGCTGATGGAGGTGATGCAGGACATCTGGCAGAGCATGGGCGCACCCGATTTCGACGCGAAGGATGTCGCCTTTGCCGAGGCGATCCGCGCGACGCTGAGCCCGGAGGACATTGCCGCCAGCTGGGCGCAGGAGCGGCTGGAGGAGCGCGATATTCCGCTCGCCGATTTCATCCTGCCGGCCCATAATGAGGTGCGCCAGATGGGCGGTTCGACGGATGTGGCCGATGTCAGCTGGGTGGTGCCGACGGTGCAGGCCTATGGTCCGACGCTGGCCATCGGCACGCAGCTGCACACCTGGCAGGTGGTTGCGCAGGGCAAGAGCGGCATCGCCCACAAGGGCATGATTGCGACCGCCAAGGCCATGGCTGCTACCGGTCTTGCCGCCCTGCAGAGCGAACAGCTGCGGCAGGCCGCCTGGGCCGATCTCAAGCGCCGGCTGAAGGGCCAGGCCTATCGCAGCCCGATCCCGGAAGGCACGGAGCCGCCGGTCGAGGCCATGGGCAGGCGACGCCGGGCCCGGTAACGGGCTTCCCGGCCTGTCGAGGCTGACAGGCGACGACCAAAGAGATCAGCGGCTGGCGCGCAGGTCGAGCTGGCCGCGGATTGCCTCGTCGCTTTCGGTCTCCTGCACCACGACACCGTACCAGCCAAGCCCGTCATAATCCTCGTAGCCGAGGGTTCGCGCATAGGCGACGATGGCGCCCTGCTCGTTGTAATAGCTGCCCTTCTGGCGGCCGCCTTCCACCTTCAGCGCAAAATGGGTGAACAGCCGCTCCGGCCGGTTGCAGGCAATCACCCTCGCCTTTTCGTCGAGCAGCATCACCGTGGTGCGGCCGGCCTGCTGTTCCGGCAGGTTCGCTTCCTTCTCTACGATGGCATGACCCTGGTTCTGCCAGTCGAAATAGACGCCGAGCGTGCCGATGAGGCGCCCGTCGCCGCGTCCGCCTTCGCGGATGCCGGTGGCATAGACCAGCACGTGATGGCCCTCGTGCAGCGGGCTCTCCTTGACCTCGTCGACGATGTACTCATCGCCGGAGGCACAGCGGGCGGCGGCCTCAAACCACGGATCGCCGGCCAGCGAACGTCCGACGAGACGCCGCTGATGGGCGGGGTTGGAGGAGGCGATGATGCGGCCGGAGAGGTCGGTCATCACCAGATCGTGGTAGACCGTGTAGAAGCGGTTGATGACGCCAAGCCGGGTGGCGGCATAGTCGGCCTTGTCCGGCGAAGGGGCCTGCAGCGCCTCCCAGAGTGCCGGGTCGGTTGCCCACCAGCGCACGTCGGCCGTGCGTTCGAAAAGATTGCGCACGATCAGCTGCACGAGCGTCTGGGCAAGGTCGGTCAGGCGCACGCCTTCCATTTCGGTCACCAGCTGGTCGGCCATGGTGCGGCTGAGCCCGATGCGGCCGAGCACATTGCTTTCGAAACGTCCCGAAATGTCCGTCGCCACCTGCGCCAGCCGCTGCACCTCGTTGGCAACGACGGCAAAGCCCTTGCCCGTCTCGCCGGCGCGTGCGGCCTCGATCAGTGCGTTGATGGCCAGAAGCTTGATCTGCTTGACCACATGCGTGTTGTCGGCGCTGAACCGCTGCAGGTCTATGCTGATCCCGTCCGTCACCACGCGCATGGAGCGCGGCGTGGCAGGGATCTGCGGTTGGGTTGTGGCAAGGCTTCTGGCGCTTGTCATGACATGGTTCCCCGGATGGCGGCTTTGCTTCTGGTTATTTCGATAGTCTGTCGCAACCTTCTCAGGACAGGGTTAGATTTTTGTAAAAAAATTTTCTCAGGAGTTACATTTCGGGACAGGCCGAAGCAGTGCTTTCGTTTGCTCCGAGATCGTGATATTGCGATCGCAGATCGCGAAATTTCACCCTCAAGATATCGCAGGAAGCCCCATGACGATCCAGCCGAATTCCATCGAAGGCCGCGACAGGGCCTATCATCTGCATTCCTATACCAATGCGAAGGCGCTGGAGCGCGACGGGGCGCTGGCAATCGAGCGCGGCGAAGGCATCTATGTCTATGACGCCAGCGGAAAGCGCTATATCGAGGGTATGGCCGGTCTCTGGAGCGTTGCCGTCGGCTTCGGTGAGCAGCGGCTGGTCGAGGCCGCGCGCCGGCAGCTGGAAACGCTTCCCTATTACCACACCTTTAGCGCCCGCACGCACGGGCCGGCGGTCGATCTGGCAGAAAAGCTGATCCGGATGGCGCCGGTGCCGATGTCCAAGGCCTATTTCACCAATTCCGGTTCCGAGGCCAACGACACCGCGATCAAGATGATCTGGTACCGCTCGAACGCGCTCGGCAAGCCGGAAAAGAAGAAGATCATTTCCCGCATCAAGGGCTATCACGGCGTCACCCTGGCAAGCGCCAGCCTGACGGGCCTGCCGAACAATCACCGCTCCTTCGACCTGCCGCTGCCGGGGATCTTTCACACCAATTGCCCGCATTTCCGCGCCTTTGCGCAGGAAGGCGAGGATGAGGCCGCTTTCGTGGCCCGCTGCGCGGCCGATCTCGAAGCGCTGATCGAACGGGAAGGGGCCGAGACCATCGCCGCCTTCATCGGTGAGCCTGTGATGGGTGCCGGTGGCGTCATCGTGCCGCCGGCCGGTTACTGGCAGGCGATCCAGGCGGTGCTGAAGAAGCATGACATCCTGCTGATCGCCGACGAGGTGATCTGCGGCTTCGGTCGCACCGGCGAAATGTTCGGCACCACCACCATGGGGCTGGAGCCGGACATCATCACCGTCTCCAAGCAGTTGTCGTCTTCCTACCAGCCGATCTCGGCGCTGCTGATCAACGACCGCGTCTACCAGCCGATCGCCGAGGAATCCGGCCGCATCGGCACTTTCGGCCATGGCTATACCGGCTCCGGCCATCCGGTCGCGGCCGCTGTCGCGCTCGAAAACCTCGCGATCATCGAGGAGCGCAACCTGCTCGGCAATGTGCAGGCGCTGGCGCCGCTGTTCCAGTCGCGCTTCAAGGCGCTGGAGAGCCATCCGCTGGCGATCGAGGCGCGTGGCATAGGCCTGATCGGCGCGCTCGAGCTTGCCCCCCGCGAGGGTTTTGCCACCGGCCAGCTCGGTCCGAAGCTTGCGGCCGTGATGCAGGAAAACGGCCTGTTCTCGCGTGCCATCGGCGATTCGCTGGCGCTCTGCCCGCCGCTGATCATCACGGAACAGCAGGTGGGCGCGATGTTCGATATCTTCGAAGCCTCGCTCGACCAGTTCCAGGCGCAGCTGAAGGTCGCCTGATCTTCTTCTTCATCGCGGCGGGTGCCTGATTGCGCCCGCCGCGATGGGCCCTATATTCCAGCCGATGCTGGATCTTATTGCCCACTACTGGCCGCACATTGTCTTTGCACTTTCCGTTCTGATGGGAGTGCCCGCAGCCATTCACGTCACGATGACCAAGGAAGAGGTGCGCTCTGCCGTCGGCTGGGTCGGCGTCATCCTGCTGTCGCCGATCATCGGCGCGCTGCTCTATCTGATCGCCGGCATCAACCGCATGCGCCGCAGCGCGCTCGGCAACCAGCGCCAGCTGCTCGGCGATGCCTTTGTCGATCATATCGAGGTATTCGACGCGGAAGATGCAGCGGTTGCCGCCCAGTTCGGCCGGCGGTTCCAGGCGATGAAGACGCTGGGCGACAGGGTCAACCGCTATTTCCTCACCACCGGCAACACGATCGAGATTCTGGATGGCGGCGATGCGGCCTATGAGGCCATGCTGCAGGCGATTGCCGGGGCCAGGCGCAGCATCCTGCTCGAAACCTATATCTTCGACCGTGACCGCATCGGCCGCCGCTTTGCCACAGCGCTGGCGGAGGCGGTGAAGCGTGGCGTGGCGGTGCGGGTGCTGATCGATGCCGTCGGCGCCCGCTATTCGGTGCCGAGCGTGCTTGGCCTGCTGGCCGAAGGCGGCGTCACGGTGGATGTCTTCAACGGCAATGTCATCATGGGCCTGCGCCTGCCCTATGCGAACCTGCGCACTCACCGCAAGATCCTGGTGGTGGATGGCCATGTCGCCTTCACCGGCGGCATGAACATCCGGGAGGATTTCGCCCGCGATGATGCCGGTGTCGTCCATGCCATCGATACGCATTTCCGGCTGACGGGCCCGGTGGTCGCCGATCTCTTTTCGGTGGCGGCCGAGGACTGGCGCTTCGTGAGCGGCGAGCTGCTGTCCGGCGAGGCCTGGCAGATCGCAACGCCCGCCACCCGCCCCGGCAGCCCCATGCTCGCGCGTGCGGTGGCGTCTGGCCCGGATCGCAGCCTCGAAGCCAACCAGCAGATCCTGATGGGCGCCTTTTCCGTCGCCCGCACCTCGATCCGCATCGTCTCCCCCTATTTCCTGCCGGATCGCGAACTGATCGCGGCGCTGGCGACGGCCGCCCGGCGCGGGGTCTCTGTCGATATCATCGTGCCAGCTTCCAACAACCTGACACTGGTGGATCGCGCCATGACTGCGCAGTTCGATCAGGTGTTGAAGGGCGATTGCCGCATCTGGCGTGCCAATGGTCCGTTCAACCATTCCAAGCTTCTGGTGGTGGATGGACGCTGGGCCTATATCGGGTCCTCCAATCTCGATCCGCGCTCGCTGCGCCTCAATTTCGAGGTCGATGTCGAGGTTTACGATCTCGATTTCGCCCGCCTGCTGGAGGAACGCACCGATCGGATGCTGAAGACCGCCACACCGGTGACGCTGGAGGCGCTGAGGGCCCGGCCTTTCGCGCTGCGCCTGATCGACCGCATTCTCTGGCTCGGCTCACCCTATCTTTGATGCAGGCTCTGGAAGCCCTGCCGCGAGGCGCTATAGTCTGATCATGATGACTGCGATGACATTCTGGCCCACGGCATGACGCAACTGACGAATCCGACCCTGCGGGCCAACATTCTGCACTCGCTACGCAATCGCAGGCAACGCGGCTCGGTCCTCGGTGACGATGAGGAGGGCCGGGCGGATGCCTCGCTGCTGGTCGCCTCCTACAATGTTCACAAATGCGTCGGTGTCGACGGGCGCTTCGATCCCGGCCGCATCGCCCAGGTGATCCGCGAGATCGGCCCGGATCTTCTCGCCCTGCAGGAGGCCGATACCCGGTTCGGCGAACGGCGCGGCCTGCTGGACCTTGCCTGGGTGGAGCGCGAGACGGGCTTGCAGCCGGTGCCGCTGTCAGGCGTCGCCAAGGCGCATGGCTGGCATGGCAATGTGCTGTTCTTCCGGCAGGGCGCGGTGCGCGACGTGCATCAGGTGAAGCTGCCGGGGCTGGAGCCGCGCGGTGCGCTCATCACCGAACTCGACATGCAGGACGGGCGGATGCTGCGGGTCATCGCCGCCCATCTCGGCCTCCTCAACCGCTCGCGCCAGCAGCAGGCGCGCATGATCCTCGACATTCTCTCCGGGCGCGGCGACGCGCCGACGCTGCTGATGGGCGATCTCAACGAATGGCGGCTGGGCGACCGTTCCGCGCTGCATTCGCTCGCGCCGATGTTCCGCGGCATGCCGCCGGCCGTGCCGAGCTTCCCCTCGCGCCTGCCGGTGCTGGCGCTCGACCGCATCATCAGCAACCGGCCGGGCCTGCTTGGCGAGGTCAAGGTGCATGATACTGCCCTTGCCCGCGTCGCCTCCGACCATCTGCCGATCAAGGCGAGGCTGCGCTTTGCCGAGAGCGGATAGGCCTGTCAGGCGGCCTGTGTGCGCCGGTCCGGCAGAAGCCGGTCGCCGATTTCGCGGGCAATCGCCAGCGAGGCTGTCAGCCCCGGGCTTTCGATGCCGTAGAGATTGACCAGTCCCGGCACGCCATGCACCTCCGGCCCGTCGATACGGAAATCCGCTGCCGGATCGTCCGGTCCGCAGATTTTCGGGCGGATGCCGCTATAGCCGGGTACCAGCGCATCGTCCGGCAGATCCGGCCAGTAGCGGCGGATCGCCTCGGCAAAGCCGGCCACGCGCTCCGGCCGCACCTTGTAGTCGATGGTATCGATCCATTCGACATCCGGCCCGAAGCGGGCCTGTCCACCCAGATCGAGCGTCAGATGCACACCGAGCCCGTGGGTGTGCGGTGCCGGGTAGATGAGATGCTCAAACGGCGCCCGGCCGGCGAGCAGGAAGTAGTTGCCCCTGGCATAGCGGGTCTCCGGAATCGTCTCTACCGGCAGTCCGTCAATGGTCCGCGCCACCTGCGAGGCGGCGAGGCCGGCGGCATTGACGATCATCGTGGTGGAAAGCTCCAGCGGTTCGGCGCCGCCGGCCTGCACCACAAAACCGTCCTGGATGCGACGCGACGAGAGGAAGGGGGCATGAAAGGCAATCGCCGTACCGTTCTCCTCCGCAGCGCCCTGTAGCGCCAACATCAGACCGTGGCTGTCGATGATGCCGGTCGAGGGCGACAGGAGGGCGCCGACGCAGGCAAGCGCCGGCTCCCGTGCTTCCGCTTCGACGCGCGTCAGCAGCCGCAGATCCGTACAGCCATTCGCCTCGCCCTTCTGCTTGAGGTTCGCGAGCGCCTGCAGTTCGCCGGGATCGCTCGCCACGACCAGCTTGCCGGCGCGGCGATGCTCCACGCCGTGGCTCAGGCAGAAATCATAGAGCCTTTCGCGACCTTCGACGCAGAGCCGGGCCTTCAGGCTGCCCTTCGGATAGTAGAGCCCGGCATGGATGACCTCGCTGTTGCGCGAGGAGGTGCCGGTGCCGATGGCGCCCGCCTCCTCGAGGATCAGCACGGAGGCGCCAGCCAGCGAAAGTTCGCGCGCAGCCGCCAGCCCGACGACGCCGGCTCCGATGACGACGGCATCGACATCCGCCATGGCTTTCCTCCGCTTTGCCTTCCGTCCAGCCTGAACCCGTTCTGCGAAAAGAGCGGGTTCAGGCGGGCTTCAGCCATTCCTCGGCGATCTCGACCCACATCGACACCCCGATCGGCAGCGCGTCGTCGTTGAAGTCGAAGCGCGGATGATGCAGCGGCGGATCGTTGTCGGTCTTGCCGGTGCCAAGCAGGAAATAGGTGCCGGGGCGTTCCGCCAGCATGAAGGCAAAATCCTCGCTGCCCATCGAGGGACGGGCGAGATCGATCACATTGCCGTCGCCGACCACGCGGCCGGCCAGCCGGCGCACGAAATCCGTTTCGGCCTTGTGGTTGATCGTCGGCTCGTAACCGCGCTCGTAGGTGATCGTGACGCCCATGCCGTAGCTTGCCGCCTGACCTTCCGCCACCTCGCGGATGCGCCGTTCCAGCGTGTCGCGCACGGCCGGATCGAAGGAGCGCACCGTGATCGCCATCTCGGCCCGCTCGGGGATCACATTGCTCGCCTTGCCGGAATTGAAGGCGCCGACGGTGATCACCGCCTGGTCCATGGCATGCAGGTTGCGCGAAACGATGGTCTGCAGCGCCATGATGATGCTCGCGCCGCAGACGATCGGGTCGCGGGCATCCTGAGGCTCGGCGCCGTGGCCGCCACGACCGTTGACGACGATCAGGCATTCATCGGCCGCCGCCATCATCGGGCCTTCCTTGACGGCGATCTTGCCGAAGGGAATGGCAGGGTCGTTGTGCAGGCCGAACACCGCATCGCAGGGGAAACGCTGGAACAGGCCGTCATCCATCATCAGCTTGGCGCCGGCGAAATTTTCCTCGGCTGGCTGGAAGATCAGGTTCAGCGTGCCGTCGAAATTGCGCCGCTCGGCGAGTGCGCGCGCAGCGCCGAGCAGGATCGCGGTGTGTCCGTCATGGCCGCAGGCATGCATCAGGCCGGGCGTCTGGCTGGCGTGATCGAGGCCGGTTTCCTCCAAAATCGGCAGGGCGTCGATATCGGCGCGGATGCCGATCGCGCGATCGCTGCTGCCATTCTTCAGGGTGGCGACGAGGCCCGTCTGGCCAAGCCCGCGGGTGACCTCGTAGCCCATGGCGGTCAGCTGTTCGGCAATGAAATCCGAGGTCTTGAATTCGGAGAGCCCGAGTTCCGGGTTCTGGTGGAGGAAGCGCCGGGTGGCGACAAGGTCGGGAAGGTAGTTGGAAAACTGGATCGTCATCGGCAAACCCCGGTCGATGTCTGGCATTGAGCCGCCTCGAGGGCGGCAGCTGAAGCCATAGCAGGCGGGCTGGTGCGGGTTAAGTCACTTTACGTCACGGCCTGCCGCAGGGCCCGGCTTTTGCCGATTTTCCGCGTCGATCCCCCGGTTTGAACATGGCGCTTGAACCGGGCCTGTGATGATGTCATGGAACCAGTGAAGTTGAGGAGACTTACGCTCATTGCCGTTCATGGGGTCTTGCGTCGATGCGCCGGGCTCCGCCGTTCTGCGCGCTGTTCAACCGGCTGATTACGTTCAGGTTTCATTCAGACCTGGCGGGATAGAGGCGAGCGATGATAAAATTGGAGAAGCATGTGAACAGGTTTTCCTCGTCCGTTCGCGCATCCGGCGGCCATTGCGGGCCGCATCCGGTGTCATCCTCCATTCGTCTTCTTGCGCTTAAGGCTTTTTGCCGAACCTGATCGGGCCTTGCCCGTCGCCCTTTCGCCAAGACAGTGCCACTCATTCTTAGAAGCCGCCACGATGTCATTTCACCAGACGCCCTCTCAGACCCCGCGTGAAACGGAAGGCAAGCAGATCGACCACAACGAGGCGATCCGCGCAGTCTATCTGAATGCCGAGGAGTTGCGCAGTTGCGGCGAGGCCCTTGCCCGCGACGGCGCCCAGACGCTTCCCGGCCTGATGCCTTTCGATTTCCGCGAGCGGCACAAGGAAAACGAGAAGGAAATCCTTCGCGTCTACCGCACCACCGCCAAGGATGTGGAGGCCGGCGCCACCATCACGCCCGCGGCGGAATGGCTGCTCGACAACCACTACATAGTGGAAGAAGCGATCCAGGAAGTCCGGCGCGATTTCCCGAAGAAGTTCTATCGCCAGCTGCCGACCATCCGTATCGGTGGCATGGAGATGCCCCGCGTGCTGGCGCTCGCCTGGCTCTACGTCGCCCATACCCACAGCACGCTGAACCGCGACAACCTGACGGCGATGACCGAAGGGTTCCAGGTTCACCAGTCGCTGGAAATCGGCGAACTCTGGGCGCTGCCGTCCTTCCTGCGCTTCGTGCTGATCGAAAACCTGCGGCGCATTTCGATCCGCGTTGAAAAATCCCGCCGCATGCGCCAGCAGGCCAATGACGCAGCCGACGAGATCATCAAGCTGAACGACGAGGCGGCGTCCGCCGAGATCCTGAAGAAGATCGAGGCGCTGACGGAAGACAATACCTTCTCGACGCAGTTCCTCTATCGCCTCCGCAATGCCTCGCAGTCGCCCGCCTTTGCGATCGCCTGGCTGGAAGCGCGCCTTGAGGCGGCCGGCACCGACACCGAAGAAGTGATGATGGCGGAGCAGAACCGCCTCTCCTCCGGCAATCTCACGATGGGCAACATCATCAAGAGCCTGCGCGAGATCGATGATACCGAATGGAGCGTCTGGTTCGAGGAAGTCTGCCTTGTCGACCAGGTGCTGCGCGAGCAGAGCGACTACAACGAACTCGATTTCGGGTCGCGCAACTCCTACCGCAACCGCATCGAGAAGATCGCCCGCTATTGCGGCAAGACGGAAATCGAGGTGGCGCGTGCGGCCATCGCGCTTGCTTCGGAGGCGGCATCGGCCCCCGAGCCCGATCCGCACAAGGCCAATGTCGGCGCCTTCCTGACCGGCATGTATCGCGCCGAGCTGGAAAAACGTGTCGGTTATACGCCGAACATTGCCCAGCGCCTGCTGCGCACCGCCCAGAAGATGAACTGGTTTGCGGTGGCAATCCCGGTTCTGTTCTTCACCTTCCTGGCGCTGGCCATCGTTGGCGGCTTCCTCGCCCATGCCGGCATGAGCACGCCGGTCATCCTGCTGTTCCTGCTGATGTTCTCGCTGCCTGCCTCGGAAGGTGCGACCGGCCTCTTCAATACGCTCGTCACCTATGTGGTGAAGCCCGCGCGCCTGGTCGGCTACGAGTTCAAGGAAGGCATTCCGGAAGACGCCCGCACCCTGGTGGTGGTGCCCTGCCTGATCACCAACCGCGACACCGTCGATGAACTGGTGCGCAATCTGGAAGTCCATTATCTCGCCAACCCGCATGGCGAGATCTATTTCGCGCTGCTGAGCGACTGGCGTGACAGCTCGGTCGAGCAGACGGATGCCGATCTCGAAGTGCTCGAATATGCCCGTCGCGAGGTGGCGCTGCTGAGCGCCCGCTATGCGTTCGACGGCAAGACGCGCTTTTACCTCCTGCATCGCCGCCGCCTCTTCAACCCGTCCGAAGGTGTCTGGATGGGCTGGGAGCGCAAGCGCGGCAAGCTGCACGAATTGAACCTTTTGCTGCGCGGCGACAAGGACACGACCTACATGCCGGGCGCCAACACGGTGCCGGACAACGTGCAGTATGTCATGACGCTGGACGCCGACACGCGCCTGATGCGCGATGCGGTGACGAAGCTGGTCGGCAAGATGCACCACCCGATCAACCGCCCGGTGCACGACCCGAACTCCGGCCGTGTGATCCATGGTTACGGGCTGTTGCAGCCGCGCGTCACGCCGTCGCTCACCACCGGCAAGGATGCGTCGGTGTTCCAGCGCGTGTATTCGATCAGCCGCGGCATTGACCCTTACGTCTTCACCGTTTCCGACGTGTATCAGGACCTGACCGGCGAAGGCTCCTTCACCGGCAAGGGCCTCTACCATGTCGACGCCTTCGAGACGGCGCTGCGCGGCCGCATCGAGGAAAACGCGATCCTCAGCCACGACCTGCTCGAAGGCTCGTTCGCACGCTGCGCGCTCGTGACCGATGTCGAGCTGGTGGAAGACTTCCCCACCCGCTACGAGGTGGAAGTCTCGCGCCAGCATCGCTGGGCGCGTGGCGACTGGCAGCTCTTGCCCTACATCCTCGATCCGATGCGCGGCGTCACCGCGCTCGGCCGCTGGAAGATGGTCGACAACCTGCGTCGTTCGCTGACCCCGATCGCCTGGTTCCTGTCTTCCGTGCTCGGCTGGTACTTCATGGACCCGCTCGGTGCGCTGATCTGGCAGATCCTGCTGATCTTCTCGCTGTTCGTGGCGCCGACCCTGTCGCTGATCACCGGCCTCCTGCCGCGCTCCACCGACATCGTGCCGCGCGCGCATTTCTATTCGGTCTGGTCGGATATCCGCTCGGCCAATGCCCAGGTGGCACTGCGTATTGTCTTCATCGCCGACTCCGCCTTCATGATGATCGATGCGATCGTGCGCTCGCTCTACCGCCTGTTCGTCAGCCGCAAGCTGATGCTGGAATGGCGCACCGCCGCCAGCATCCAGTCGTCTGCGCAGGGCAGCCCGCAGGATTATTACCGCTCCATGTGGCATGCGCCGGTCGCGGCCGTGTTCGGCCTGATGCTCGCCGCGCTGCCGGATGACAATGCCTTCCTCGTCGGCCTGCCCTTCGTGCTGCTCTGGGTGCTCTCGCCGCTCGTCGCATGGTATGTCAGCCAGTCCGCCGAGACGGAAGACACGCTCTTTGTTCCGGAGGCCGTGTCCGTCGAGCTGCGCAAGATCTCGCGCCGCACCTGGCGTTACTACGAGGCGTTCGTTACCGAGGACCAGAACTTCCTGCCGCCCGACAACTTCCAGGAGAAGCCGGAGCCGATCGTCGCCAAGCGGACCTCCCCGACCAATATCGGTGTCTACCTGCTGTCGACCGTCTCGGCCCGGCATTTCGGCTGGATCAGCTTCCAGGAAACGCTGGACCGGCTGGAGAACACGATCGCGACCGTCGAGAAGATGGACAAGTATCGCGGCCACCTGTTCAACTGGTACCACACCGATACGCTCCAGACGCTTGGCCCCCGCTATGTCTCGACTGTCGACAGCGGCAACCTCGCCGGCCACCTGATCGCCGTATCCTCCGCCTGCCGCGAATGGGCGGAAGCGCCCTCGGCGCATCTGCAGGCGAGCCTCGACGGTATCGGCGATGTCGCCGGCATCCTCTCCGAGACGCTGAAAGACCTGCCGGATGACCGCAAGACGGTTCGCCCGCTGCGTCGTCGCCTGGAAGAGCGCATCGTCGGCTTCGGCAATGCGCTGGCTGCCGTCAAGCGCGAGCACGAATTCGCCTCGATCCGCATCATCAACCTTGCGGTTCTGGCGCGCGACATCCTGAAGCTGTCGACCAATCTCGACCATGAGGTCAGCTCCGCGCAGAGCACGGAAGTGACGCGCTGGTCGGAAATGCTGGTGGCAGCCTGCGAGGCGCATATCGCTGACAGCACATTCGACATGACCAACATCGAGCCGCTGCGCCAGCGCCTGATCCAGCTGCGCGACCGGGCCCGCAATCTGGCCTTTTCGATGGATTTCACCTTCCTTTACCGGAAGGATCGCCGCCTGCTGTCGATCGGCTACCGTGTCGAAAGCAACGACCTCGACGAGGCCTGCTACGACCTTCTGGCCTCTGAATGCCGCCTGACCAGTCTGTTTGCCATCGCCAAGGGTGATCTGCCGACGGAACATTGGTATCGCCTCGGCCGTCAGGTCGTGCCGATCGGTGCGCGTGGCGCACTGATCTCCTGGTCCGGCTCGATGTTCGAATATCTGATGCCGCCGCTCGTCATGCAGGAGCGTCAGGGCGGTATTCTGAACCAGACGAACAATCTGATCGTCGAGGAGCAGATGAACCATGGTCGCCGTCTGAACATCCCCTGGGGGATTTCGGAGGCCGCCTTCAATGCCCGCGACCACAACTATAACTATCAGTACACGAACTTCGGCGTGCCGACGCTTGGCCTGAAGCGCGGTCTTGGCCAGAATGCCGTCATCGCGCCCTATGCCTCGATCCTCGCCAGCCAGTACAAGCCGCTGGAAGCGCTGGAAAACCTGCAGAAGCTGCGGGCCGTCGGGGCGCTCGGCAAGTACGGCTTCCATGATGCGGTCGATTTCACCCCGACCCGCGTTCCGGAAGGCAAGCGCTGCGCCGTCGTGTTCAACTACTATGCCCACCATCATGGCATGTCGATTGCGGCCATCGCCAACGTCGTCAACAACGGCAAGCTGCGCGAACTCTTCCATGCCGATCCGGTGGTGGAAGCGGCCGAACTGCTGCTGCAGGAAAAGGCGCCGCGCGAAGTGCCGGTGATGGGCTCCAAGTACGAGCCGGAAACCCCCGGCAAGGGCCAGGCCGACCTGCTTCGGCCGGAAATCCGCACCATCCAGGATCCGGCCGGTCGCGACCGCGAAATGGTCTTCCTCTCGAACGGCCATTACTCGACCATGCTGACGGCAACCGGCACCGGCTATTCCCGCTGGAACGGCCTTGCGGTCACCCGCTGGAAGCCCGATCCGGTCGAGGATCGCTGGGGCAACTTCCTCTTCCTGCGCGATACAGCGACCGGCCAGTGGTGGTCGACGACCGCCGAGCCGCGCCGCATCGAGGGCGAGAAGGTCAAGACCGTCTTCAGCGACGAGAAGGCCGAGTTCCACAAGACGGTCGGCACGCTCGTGTCTACGGTCGAATGCATCGTCGCCACCGAGCATGATGCCGAAGGCCGCCGCCTGACGCTGCTCAACACGGGCACCGAGGACCGCTTCATCGAAGTCACCTCCTATCTGGAGCCGGTGATTGCCAACGAGGATGACGACAATGCGCATCCGGTCTTCTCGCGGATGTTCGTCCGCACCGAGATCGGCCGCCGTGGCGACGTGATCCGCGCCTGGCGCAACAAGCGCAACCCGAACGAACCGGCCATGCAGATCGCGCATCTGGCGGCCGACAATGCGGGCGCTTCGCGTCCGACCGAGTTCGAGACCGACCGTCGCCGCTTCCTCGGCCGTGGCCGCACGCTCGCCGAAGCCGCCGCCTTCGATGCGGATGCGACGCTCTCCGGCACGGATGGCTTCACGCTCGACCCGATCCTGTCGCTGCGCCGCGTCGTGCGGGTGCCGGCCGGCAAGAAGGTCAGCGTGATCTTCTGGACCATTGCGGCGCCGAGCCGCGAGGAACTGGACGTGGCGATCGAACGCTATCGTCACCCGGACTCGTTTGCGACCGAACTGACGCAGGCCTGGACTCGCGTGCAGGTGCAGATGCGCCATATCGGCGTCAACTCGCAGCAGGCCGCCGCCTTCCAGCACCTCGGCCGCTACCTTGTCTATCCGGACATGCATCTGCGCGCCGATGCCCAGACGGTGGAATCCGGTCTTGCTTCGCAGCGCCAGCTCTGGGGTCTGTCGATCTCCGGCGACCTGCCGATCTTCACGCTGCGCGTCAACGATGAAATGGACATGGAAGTCGTCAAGGAAGCCCTGTCGGCGCAGGAATATCTGCGCTCGCGCGGCGTGATGATCGATCTGGCCATCGTCAACGAAAAGCCTGCCTCCTATGCGCAGGACATGCAGCACGCGATCGACCAGATCAGTGAAAGCATCCGCCGCCTCGGCCAGACCGAAGGCCGCCAGCAGGTATTTGCGCTGCGCCGCGACCTGATGGACGACACAACCTGGGCTGCCCTGATTGCCGCCTCGCGCGTCGTCCTGCATGCCCGCAACGGCAAGATCGAGGATCAGGTGGCACGCGCCGTCGCCCTCTTCTCCGCGCCGCGCGGCGTCGAGACCGAGATGGACCGTCGCGCGCTGCTGTCGGCAGCCGATTTCGGCCGGCCGGTCGAAGCGGATGCGGGCGACCTGCAGTTCTGGAACGGCTATGGCGGCTTCGCCGACGACGGCAAGGAATATGTCGTGCGGCTGGCCGGCGGCGGCGCCACGCCGCATCCGTGGATCAACGTCATCTCCAACGAGATCTTCGGCTTCCACATTTCGGCGGAAGGCGCAGGCTTCACCTGGAGCCAGAACTCGCGCGATTACCAGCTGACGCCTTGGGCGAACGATCCGGTCGTCAACCGTCCGGGCGAGGCCTTCTACGTGACGGATCTCGAGACGGGCGTGGTCGCCACTCCGTTTGCCGCGCTGTCCCGTCGTCCCTCGGTGCGGTTCGAAACGCGCCATGGCCTCGGCTACTCGACCTTCATGTCCGAGGATGAGGGTGTGACGCTGACGCTGACGCAGACGGTGGATCGTATCCGTCCGGTCAAGTTCTCCCGCCTGGTCGTGAAGAACACCGGCACGGAGACGAAGCGCCTGCGCGTCTACGGCTATGCGGAATGGATTCTCGGCAATAACCCGCAGCGCACCCAGCCTTTCATCCTGAGCGCTCGGGACGAGGCGACGGGCACGCTGTTTGCCACCAACCCCTATAGCATCGACTACCGCCGCACGGCCTTCTTCGGCCTGGATGGCGAGGCCTCCGGCTTCACCACCAGCCGCCGCGATTTCATCGGTCGTTTCGGCACGATCGCTGCACCGACCGCGGTAACGGGTCGCTCGGCGCTCAACGGTTCGCTGGAGCCGGATGGCGCGCCCTGCGCGGCGCTCGCTCACGACATCGAGATCGCCGCCGGCGAGGAGAAGGTGGTCACCTTCTTCATGGGTGACTGCGCCAGCCGCGAGGAGGCCGCAGCGCTTGCCGCCGAGGTGAAGGCCCAGTCCTTCCACGGCGTGCTGAAGGCCACCAACGGCTTCTGGCAGGAATTTACCGGCCGCCTGAAGATCTCGACGCCCGACAAGGCGATGGATCTGATGGTCAACACCTGGCTGCCCTATCAGGCGCTCGGCTGCCGGATCCTGTCGCGCACGGCCTTCTACCAGTCGTCCGGTGCCTATGGTTTCCGCGACCAGTTGCAGGATACGCTGGCCTTCCTGATGCACGAGCCGGATCTTGCCCGTCGTCAGATCGTCAATGCCGCCAGCCGCCAGTTCAAGGAAGGCGACGTGCAGCATTGGTGGCTGCCGGGCACCGGCGCGGGTGTCCGCACCTCGATCTCCGACGACGTGGTGTGGCTTGCCTATGCGACGCATCAGTATATCCAGGCGACCGGCGATGCCGCGATCCTCGAGGAAACCACGCCCTTCCTGCAGGGTGCGGTGCTGACCGCCGGCCAGCATGATGCCTTCTTCAAGCCTGACGTGACCGACGAGCAGGCCTCGCTCTACGAGCATGCCGCCCGTGCGCTCGACCTCGCCATCAAGCGCACCGGGTCGAACGGCCTGCCGCTGATCCTCGGCGGCGACTGGAATGACGGCATGAACCGTGTCGGCGTTGGGGGTCGCGGCACCAGTGTCTGGCTGGGCTGGTTCCTGGCGGCAGCGCTGCGCCGCTTCCTGCCCTATGCCGAAGAGCGGGCCGATCAGGCACGCGTTGAACGTTGGACCGCGCATCTGGCTTCGCTGAAGCATGCGCTGGAAACGGCCGGCTGGGACGGCACCTATTATCGTCGCGGCTATTTCGACGATGGTGGCCCGCTCGGTGCCAATGGCAATCTGGAATGCGCGATCGACTCGCTCGGCCAGTCGTGGAGCGTGCTCTCCGGCGAAGGTGACCCGGCTCGCCAGCAGCAGGCGATGAATGCGGTCATGGAGAAGCTGGTCGATGAACAGGATGGCCTGATTCGCCTCTTCACGCCGGCCTTTGCCACCACCCCGAAGGACCCCGGCTATATCAAGGCCTATCCTCCGGGCGTGCGCGAAAACGGCGGCCAGTATACGCATGCGGCCATCTGGGTCGTGCTGGCGCTGGCAGCCCTGAAGCGCGGGGACGATGCCTGGAAGGCCTTCAAGCTATTGAACCCGGTCAACCATGCGCTCGATCGCGCGGCTGCAGACCATTACCGCGTCGAACCCTATGTCGTGGCCGCGGACGTCTACGGCGTCGGGGACCTCACTGGCCGCGGTGGCTGGACCTGGTATACCGGTTCTGCCGGCTGGCTCTACCGTGCTGCCGTCGAAGGCATTCTTGGCATCCGCCGTGAAGGTGACCGTCTCTTCATCCGTCCGGTCCTGCCGACGGAGTGGAACGGCTTCTCGGCCGAGCTGACGCTGGATGACAAGACCTATGCGATCGCCGTCGAGATGGCGAATGGCGAGGCGCGTGTCACCGTCAACGGTGCGACCGTGGCGGCCGAGGACGGCTTCCGCCTCGGCTGACCGGTGGAGCGATCCATCAAACGGAAAGGCCCCGGATCCATCGATCCGGGGCCTTTTCCGTGGAGGGTTTCCTGCGGGGAAGGCGTTGCCGTCAGGGGGCAGCGGTTTCGAAGAAGCGCCAGATCGCGTCGGTGGCGTTTACCGCATAGGAGATCTTGCCGAGCTGCTTTTGGTAGCGCAGCAGCGCGGTGGAGGAGGGCCAGGTGTGCCCGCCATCGCTGATCACGGTGGAGACGATGCGGGCCTTGCCGGCGCAGTTCTCATACCGGACGGTGCGCACCGTCCCGTTTTCAGTAACGGTCGGCTCCCCCTTGCAGCCGTCGAGTTCCGTCCAGCGCTGCAGCGCGGCTTGCGCTCCATACTGCCAGTAGGGCAGGCCGCCGCCGTCGAAGGGGTTGATCTTGTCCTGCCGCCCCGCGAAGGCAATCAGCGAAAGGGGGCGGGCCGGCTTGCACGTCTCGCTGTCCGGCGCCCATGTGCCCGCCGTCTCCTTCGGATAGCCGGCGCGAAGCCCGACCACGAAGCCCGCCGCGGCAAAGTCCGTGGTTCCGTTGCAGATATATTGCGAAAGCACGCGTCCGCCGCCGGAATAGCCCGTGCCGAAAATTTTCGTATCGTCGACGCAGAACGTGTCCTCGACCGCCCTGATCGCATCGTGGATGAAGGCCATGTCGTCCGGCCCGCCGGGGGCGGTCACGCCCGGCGCGTTCCAGGAAAAGGTGTCCGGCTTCTGTCCCGGCATCAGGCCTTGCGGCGCCACCGCGATGAAGCCTTTGGCTTCAGCGACGCGCTCCCATTCGCTGCGGTCCAGCTGCTCGTTGGCGCTGCTGGTGCTGCCGTGGAAATCGAAGACCACCGGAACCTTGCGGCTGCCGTCATAGCCGGACGGGATGAAATAGGCGATCTGCCTGACCTTGTCGCCCGAACGGATCTCCATCATGGCGCGGCCCGGATCCTGCGGCGTGCTGCAGCCGGCGGCCGAGGCCGTTCCGGCAATGCCCAAAAGACTCGTCATGGCGACAAGGCCCGACGCCGCCATTTTTCTCATGGTGTGATGCATCTGCTCCTCCCAGCGTCGCCTCCGGCCGCTCCTCAAGAGCGGCAGGCCAGCTCCATAAACTAACCGACTATACGGTAGGTATAGTCGGTCATTGATAGAGCCGAGCGTGCGCGGGGTAAAGGGCTGGCTGCGTGTGCCGGTGTCCAGGAGGACGGCGGGACCGGTCAGGCCTTCTGGCCGACGGGTGCCAGCGTCAGTACGGGGCGGGTGTCATCGGTCAGGATGCCGCTCGTCTTGAGCAGCGAGGCAAAGCGGCCACCGAGTGCGGACAGTTCGTCATAGGTGCCCTTTTCGATGACGCGGCCATGATCGAGGAACAGCACGACATCCGCGTCGCGGATGGTCGACAGACGATGGGCGATGATGAAGGTCGTGCGGTCCTTGCGCAGACGGTCGATCGCTTCCTTGACCCGGGCCTCCGTCTCCACGTCCAGCGCGCTGGTCGCCTCGTCCAGCACCAGGATCGGGGCGTTCTTCAGGATGGCGCGTGCGATGGCGATGCGCTGTCGCTCGCCTCCGGACAGGCGGTTGCCACGTTCGCCGACTTCGGTTTCGAAGCCGGCCAGACGGCTTTCGATGAATTCGGTCGCGGCTGCCGCCTCGGCGGCGGCGACAACCTCCCGCTCGCTGGCATCCTCACGGCCGAGCCGGATGTTTTCGGTGATCGAGCGGTTCAAAAGGCCGGCATCCTGGAAGACGGTGGCAATCGAATGGCGTAGCGACTTGCGGGTGACGGTCGCGATATCGGTGCCGTCGATCAGGATCTGGCCCTGCTGCGGATCGTAGACGCGCTGAAGGAGGTTGACGAGCGTGGTCTTGCCGGCGCCGGTCGGTCCGACGATCGCCACCGTCTGCCCTGCGCGCGCGGTAAAGGATACATCCCGCACCCCTTGCGTGGTATTGGCGAAATCGAAGGAGACGTTGCGGAACTCCACTTCGCCGCGGACATGGGCAAGCTCGGCAGCGCCGACCGGCTCCTCCCGCTCCTTGACGGAATCTTCCAGACGGAAAAAGTCCTCGAGCTTGGAACGAGCCTCGAAGATCTGCGTGGCAAACTGGCGCAGCAGGTCGAGACGGCCAATCAGCAGGTTGGCAAAGCCGATGAAGGCAATGACGTCGCCGACCTTGATCTCGCCATTGCGCACCAGCACCACGCCGATGATCAGGATGATCAGCATGGACACGGTGGAGGCGATGCGGTTGAGCGCACTGGCGATCGCCCACCAGTCCAGTACCGGGTACTGGGCGGCGAGCAGTCGCTCTGTGAAGCCCTTCAGGGCCCGCGTTTCGGCCTCGATGCGGTTGTAACTGTGCAGCACGGTCACATTGCTGATGGAATCGCTGACATGCGAGAAGACCGTGTGGTAGTGCCCCTCGACCGAGGCCTGGCCTTCCTTGGTGCGGTTCATCACCGTGCGGCCGATGATCCAGTAGAGCACGCCGAGCACGATCAGCACCGAACTCAGGCGCCAGTCCATGGCGAGCGCCGTCGGCAGCATCAGGCCGAGCGCCACGATGGTGGAGAGATGCGTGCGCATGAACTCCAGCCAAAGGCCAAACAGGGTTTCGCTGGCGCGCAGCAGCGTGTGCAGCGCATTCGAGGTGCCGCGCTGGTGATGCCAGGCGAGCGGCATGGAAATGATGCGCCCGAAGGCTTCGGTCAACAGTGTGGCACGGCGGCCATGCGCCAGGCGGTCCGCCTCGCGCGCCACCAGCACATAGGCGAGCGTGTTGAAGACACCGAAACCGCCCCATAGCAGCAGGATCGGCGTCACGTCGCCGCCGCCCGAAATCGCATCGATGATGCGGCCGAACAGGATCGGTTCCGCAATGGTGATGACTGCCAAGACGATGTTTGCGACGACCACGAGCGACACGCGAATCCGGCTGGATCCGAGATATTTCAGAGCGCGGGCATAGACTTGGAACAGACTCAACGGTGTGACCTCGGTGTGACGTCGATATGTATAATGGCCCCGCACCGGTAGCACGTCGCACCTGTATGCAATGTGAACGGGGTCCCGCCCAGCCTGTGGAGCAATATTGCGCAAAAACGGGATCATGCAAGAACAGGCTTGCAATCTGTGCGAGAATGGCGCCCACTGTGAGCGATGTCGAACTTTTCTCGGTCACGGACACGGCAGATAAAGGTTTGATTATACACGTGAAAATAATAAAGTTCTAACATTAGGGGCCGCGATTTATGCGGCAGGGGGTCTGAGTGAAAATTCACTCAATTCTGCAGCTCTTGATATTAATCAACGAAACGAAGACGCCGGCAGAACTGACGCGGGAACTGGAAGCGCTTCTTTCCATCTATGATTTTGACTTCTACGGTATCTGGCTGAACCAGAAGCCGAATTCCGATCAGGCCAATCTCATGCTCGCCGGTCACTGGCCGGAAGGCTGGCGCAAGACCTATGCGACCAAGAAATACGGGTTGATCGATCCGATGCGGCGCATGCTGATGGTGGCGCAGAGGCCGTTCCGCTGGCGCGATGCGGTCGAGACCTTCCGCGAGGATCCCTATCATAAGCGGACCGCAAGAATGCTGCAGGATGCGGCGCGCTACCGCATTCTCGATGGCTACACATTCCCGATCCACGGCCGGACCGGCTTGCTCGGTCAGGTTGCCATCGGTGGCCGGCCGGTTGATCTTTCTCCGGCTGAACTGTCCCTTTTTGATACCGCGGCGCGACGACTGTTCTGGCGCCTGCTGGAACTGCAGGGCGCCGCAGTCGAACTGGAGCGTAGCGCCGGCCATGATACGGAGCTCACCAAACGGCAGATGGAGGTTCTTTCGTTGCTGGCCGATGGCATGACGTCCAACGAGATCGCCCGCGAGCTGCAGATCTCCAGTCATACCGTCGACTGGTACATCAACGTCATCCAGGAGAAGTTCAACGCCAAGAATCGCCAGCATGTGATTGCCATGGCATTTCGTCTCGGACTGGTCAGCTGACGCGAAGCTGACACAAATTTGGTCTCTCACACCGGCTGGAAATTGAACTTCGCCAAAAAGCCGGTAATGATCTTCTTCGCGGGTGCAGCATGCCCGCGAAAGCGAGTGGGAGATCGTCTTGAAGATATCGAAAATTCTTGTCGCCAACCGGTCCGAAATTGCCATCCGCGTGTTTCGCGCGGCTAATGAGCTCGGCATAAAAACGGTTGCGATCTGGGCAGAGGAAGACAAGCTTTCACTGCACCGGTTCAAGGCGGACGAGAGTTATCAGGTTGGCCGGGGCCCGCATCTGGCCCGCGATCTCGGTCCCATCGAAAGCTATCTCTCCATTGCCGAAGTGATTCGCGTCGCCAAGCAGTCCGGCGCCGACGCCATTCATCCGGGCTATGGTCTTCTGTCTGAAAGCCCGGAATTCGTCGAGGCCTGCAACGATGCAGGCATTATCTTCATCGGCCCGACGGCCGAGACCATGCGCAAGCTGGGCAACAAGGTGGCGGCGCGCAATCTGGCGATTTCCGTTGGCGTTCCGGTCGTGCCGGCGACGGAGCCTCTGCCTGACGACATGGATGTGGTCCGCAAGATGGCCGCCGAGATCGGCTATCCCGTCATGCTCAAGGCCTCCTGGGGGGGCGGTGGTCGCGGCATGCGCGTCATCCGCTCGGAAGCGGACCTTGCCAAGGAGGTGACCGAGGCCAAGCGAGAGGCGATGGCCGCCTTCGGCAAGGACGAGGTTTATCTGGAAAAGCTCGTCGAGCGTGCCCGCCACGTGGAAAGCCAGATTCTTGGCGATACGCACGGCCATGTCGTGCATCTCTTCGAGCGTGACTGCTCCATCCAGCGCCGCAACCAGAAGGTCGTCGAGCGCGCACCGGCGCCGTATCTTTCGGAGGCGCAGCGACAGGAGCTGGCCGGTTACTCGCTGAAGATCGCGGCCGCCACGAACTATATCGGCGCCGGTACCGTCGAATATCTGATGGATGCCGATACCGGGAAATTCTATTTCATCGAGGTCAATCCGCGCATCCAGGTCGAGCATACGGTCACCGAAGTCGTCACCGGCATCGATATCGTCAAGGCGCAGATCCACATTCTCGAAGGCGAGGCGATCGGCACGCCGGAATCGGGCGTTCCAGCCCAGGAGAACATCCGTCTCAACGGCCATGCGCTGCAGTGCCGCATCACGACGGAGGATCCGGAGCAGAACTTCATTCCGGATTACGGGCGTATCACCGCCTACCGCTCCGCAGCCGGCTTCGGCATCCGTCTTGATGGCGGCACGGCCTATACCGGCGCGATCATCACCCGCTACTACGATCCGCTGCTGGTCAAGGTCACGGCCTCGGGCGGAACCCCGCAGGAAGCGATCAGCCGCATGGACCGGGCGCTGCGCGAATTCCGCATCCGCGGCGTCGCAACAAACCTCACCTTCCTCGAAGCGATCATCGGCCACCCGAACTTCCGCGACAATTCCTATACCACCCGCTTCATCGACACGACGCCGGAACTGTTCCAGCAGGTGAAGCGCCAGGACCGCGCCACCAAGCTGCTCACCTACCTCGCCGACGTGACCGTCAACGGCCATCCGGAAACCAAGGGCCGGCCCAAGCCGTCGGAGAAGGCGCCGAAGCCCGTCGTGCCCTATATCGAGGGGGAGGTTCACCCCGGCACCCGGCAGAAGCTCGAGGAGCTGGGCCCGAAGGGCTTTGCCGCCTGGATGCGTGCCCAGCCGCAGGTGCTGCTGACCGATACGACGATGCGCGACGGCCATCAGTCGCTGCTCGCCACCCGCATGCGAACCCATGACATTGCCCGTATCGCGCCGGTCTATGCCCGCGCACTGCCGAACCTCTTCTCGCTGGAATGCTGGGGCGGGGCGACCTTCGACGTCTCCATGCGCTTCCTGACGGAAGATCCGTGGGAACGCCTGGCGCTGATCCGCGAAGGGGCGCCGAACTTCCTGCTGCAGATGCTGCTGCGCGGCGCGAACGGCGTCGGCTACACCAACTATCCGGACAATGTGGTGAAATACTTCGTCCGGCAGGCCGCCAAGGGCGGCATCGATCTGTTCCGCGTGTTTGACTGCCTGAACTGGGTCGAAAACATGCGCGTTTCGATGGACGCCATTCAGGACGAGAACAAGCTCTGCGAGGCGACGATCTGCTATACCGGCGATCTGCTGAACAGCGCGCGGCCCAAGTACGATCTCAAATATTACACAGCTCTGGCCGCCGAGCTGGAACAGGCCGGCGCCCATATCATCGCGGTGAAGGACATGGCGGGCCTCCTGAAGCCGGCCGCCGCCCGCGTGCTGTTCAAGGCGCTGCGCGAGGCGACCGACCTGCCGATCCATTTCCACACACATGACACCTCGGGCATCGCGGCCGCGACCGTTCTCGCCGCCGTCGAAGCGGGCGTCGATGCGGTGGATGCGGCCATGGACGCCTTCTCCGGCAATACCTCGCAGCCCTGCCTCGGTTCGATCGTCGAGGCGCTGTCCGGCACCGAGCGTGATCCCGGCCTTGATCCCGCCTGGATCCGCCGCATTTCCTTCTACTGGGAAGCGGTGCGCCACCAGTATGCAGCCTTCGAGAGCGACCTCAAGGGGCCGGCCTCGGAAGTCTATCTGCATGAAATGCCGGGCGGCCAGTTCACCAACCTCAAGGAACAGGCCCGTTCGCTGGGGCTCGAGACGCGCTGGCACGAGGTCGCCCAGACCTATGCCGACGTCAACCAGATGTTCGGCGATATCGTGAAGGTGACGCCTTCTTCCAAGGTCGTCGGCGACATGGCGCTGATGATGGTGGCGCAGGATCTCACCGTTGCCGATGTCGAGAACCCCGACAGGGATATCGCCTTCCCGGATTCCGTCGTCTCCATGCTGAAGGGCGATCTCGGCCAGCCTCCGGGCGGCTGGCCGGAAGCGCTGCAGAAGAAGGCGCTGAAGGGTGACACGCCCTATACCGCCCGTCCCGGTTCGCTGCTGAAGGAGGCCGATCTGGCGGCCGAGCGCAAGGCGATCGAGGATAAGCTCGGCCGTCCCGTCGATGACTTCGAATTCGCCTCGTATCTCATGTATCCGAAGGTCTTCACCGATTTTGCGCTGGCCGCCGATACCTATGGCCCGGTCTCGGTTCTGCCGACGCCCGCCTATTTCTACGGCATGGCGGATGGCGAGGAACTGTTCGCCGACATCGAGAAGGGCAAGACGCTGGTCATCGTCAACCAGGCGGCCAGTGCGCCCGATGCACAGGGTCTCGTCACCGTCTTCTTCGAACTGAACGGTCAGCCGCGCCGCATCAAGGTGCCGGATCGCAGCCGGGCTGCCACCAGCATCGCCCGCCGCAAGGCCGAAGCCGGCAATGCCGCCCATCTCGGTGCGCCGATGCCGGGCGTCATTTCCCGGGTCTTCGTCGCTCCCGGCCAGAAGGTGAAGGCTGGCGATGTGCTGCTCTCCATCGAGGCGATGAAGATGGAAACGGCGCTGCATGCCGAAAAGGATGGCGATGTGGCGGAAGTGCTGGTGAAGGCCGGCGACCAGATCGACGCCAAGGATCTGCTGATCACCTACACCGCCTGATCCGGTCCCAGGACGTATCGCAGGATGCAATGGCATCCTGCGAAAGACTTGCGCCACCAGCCTTCTCCCTGCTCGACGGGGAGAGGGAATGTAGACCGTTGCCGCGCTGCACATCACGTGCCGCCGCCCCATAGCGCCTCGGATGTCCTCTGCCGGGTTTCGCCGTTGCGGCCCACCCATTGTACTCTCTTTTTCGTCACGGGCCGTCCCGCTCACGAAACGTGACGGGCTGCCGGCTTTTGTGGCTTGAATGCCCGTTTGTGCACGTTTATCCGTATTTCTGCGTGAAGTTGCGGAGAGCGTGATGACGGATCTGATGGTGCAGGAAAGGCAGGTGGAAATCCTGCGCCGTCTGAGGCAGGACGGACGGGTGGTTGCCGCTACGCTGGCCAGCCTGTTCGGCGTGTCGGAAGACACCATCCGGCGCGATCTGCGCGACATGGCAACGGCCGGTCTCTGCGAGCGGGTCTATGGGGGTGCGCTTGCCATTGGTCCCGGCCGCACGACGCTGAAACACCGTATCGGGGTTGCCGCGGAGCGCAAGAAGGCGTTGGCCGTGGCGGCGGTGTCGCTGGTCCCGGCGCAATGCCTCGTCTATTTCGACGCGGGCAGCACCAATCTTGCCATTGCCGAAGCCTTGCCGGAGGATCTGGCGGTCGCTGCCGCCACCAATTCCCCGGCCATTGCGCTTGCCCTGCAGGAAAAGCCGCTTGCGGAGGTGATCCTGATCGGCGGCAGTCTCGACCGGGTGGCCGGCGGTTCTGTCGGTGCCCGCGCCATTGAAGCCATGGCGCAGATCCGCCCGGATCTCTGCTTCATCGGCACCTGCGGGATCGATCCGGATGGTGCATTGTCCGCCTTCGGTCTGGAGGATGCTGCCTTCAAGCAGTTCGTGGCCGCCCGCAGCCGCAAGGTCGCTGTCGCCGCCACGCGCGAAAAATTCGAGGTCTCGGCCCCCTATGCGGTGGCTGCGGCCGACCAATATCACTGCCTGCTGACCGAACCGGATGTCGATCCGGTGCGGCTGCGGCCTGTTCGGGATGCCGGCTGCGAAATCATCTTGGCCGGGATGTGAGGGGCTTGGACACCCCGGGGAGAGAGAGCATTGCAATGACCGATAATCCAGCCGTGACCGGCACGCTTGCCCGCGCGCCCATCATCACCCGCGCGCGCGCAGCCGTGGCGCTGATGTTCCTGATGAACGGTTTCCTGATCGGCGCCTGGGCGCCCAAGATTCCCGAATTCGCCAGCCGCCTCTCGCTCAGCGAAGCGGCCCTTGGCCTGATGATCCTCGTCTTCGGCGTGGGCTCCATCGTGATGATGCCGATCGCTGGCATCCAGATCGCCCGGCTTGGTTCTGCCTGGGTGACGCGCATTACGGCAATTCTGGTGCTGCCGACGCTCATACTCCTCAGCCTTGTCGGCAGCATCTGGGCCGGTGCCATCGCCATCTTTCTGTTCGGTGGCCTGATTGGTGCCATGGATGTCTCGATGAACGCCAATGCGGTCGCCACCGAAAAGCAGATGCGCCGCTCCATCATGTCTTCCTGCCATGCCTTCTGGAGCCTCGGTGGCCTGCTGGGGTCGGCGACCGGCGGCGTGCTGATGGCCTGGCTTGGTGTCGTCGGACACAGTCTGCTCGTGACCTTCCTCGCCGCCGCCATGGTGGCCCTTGCCTGGCCGATGATGCTGCTGGACCAGCCGCATCCCGAGGCGGTCAAGGACAAGGTGCGTCTGCCGATGACGCCGCTGCCCTGGCTGATCGGTCTCGTGGCGCTGTTCAGCATGATTCCGGAAGGAGCGATCCTCGATTGGGGCGCGCTCTATTTCCGCAACGAGCTGGGCGCCTCCGTGCAGCTCTCCGGCCTTGCCTTCGGCGCCTTCTCGCTCACCATGGCGACCATGCGCTTTGCCGGCGATCTGGTGCGAGACCGGTTCGGTGCGGTCAATACGCTGCGCTTCTGCACGGTGGCCTCGATCCTCGGCCTGCTGACGGCCGGCTTCGCCACCGGCCCGGCCATGGCCATTCTCGGCTTTGCGATTGCCGGCATCGGCATTTCCAACATGGTGCCGATCGCCTTTTCGGCGGCCGGCAACCTGCCGGGCATGGCGCAGGGCATCGGCCTCTCGGTCGTCACCACGATGGGCTATTCAGGCATCCTGGTGGCGCCGTCCGCCATCGGCTTCATTGCCGAGCATACGGGACTTGCCATGATCTTCATTGGCCTCCCGGCGTTGCATCTGGTGGTGCTGGCGCTGTCCGGTCTTGCCCGTCATGCCGATCGGGCCGCAGGTGGTGGTCATTAGGGAGCAACAGCTGCGAATGTGATCCGGTGCGGGTGTTGACAAGCCCCCGCGCTTGATCCACCTGAAAGGCACTTTTGCTCCAAGTGTGAGATCGAAGATGGCTGCCGATTACGAACCCAAACCGCGTCGTGCCTCCGTTGCCGTCGATGTGGGCGGCGTTATCGTCGGCGGCGGTGCGCCGGTCGTCGTCCAGTCGATGACCAATACCGATACGGCCGATGTCGATGCGACCGTCGCCCAGGTGGCGGCGCTTTACCGGGCCGGCTCGGAAATCGTCCGCATCACGGTCGACCGCGACGAAAGTGCGGCCGCCGTTCCAAAAATCCGCGAACGGCTGCTCCGGCTTGGCATGGATGTGCCGCTGATCGGCGACTTCCACTATATCGGTCACAAGCTGCTGGCCGATCATCCGGCCTGTGCGGAAGCGCTGGCGAAATACCGCATCAATCCCGGCAATGTCGGCTTCAAGGACAAGAAGGACAAGCAGTTTGCCGAGATCATCGAAATGGCGATCCGCTACGACAAGCCGGTACGCATCGGCGTCAACTGGGGCTCGCTCGACCAGGATCTTCTGACGCGCCTGATGGACGAGAACCAGCAGGCCGGCTCGCCGCTCTCGGCACGCCAGGTCATGCATGAGGCGATCTGTCAGTCGGCGCTCCTGTCGGCGGAACTCGCCGAAGAGATCGGCCTGCCGCGCAATCGCATCATTCTCTCGGCCAAGGTCAGCCAGGTGCAGGATCTGATCGCGGTCTATTCCATGCTGTCCGAGCGTTCGAACCACGCTCTCCATCTCGGCCTCACGGAGGCCGGCATGGGCTCCAAGGGCATCGTCGCCTCCTCGGCGGCCATGGGCTATGTGCTGCAGCAAGGGATCGGCGATACGATCCGCGTCTCGCTGACGCCGGAGCCGAACGGCGACCGCACCCGCGAGGTGCAGGTGGCGCAGGAACTGCTGCAGGTCATGGGCTTCCGCCAGTTCGTGCCGGTCGTCGCGGCCTGCCCCGGCTGCGGCCGCACCACCTCCACCGTCTTCCAGGAACTTGCCCAGCGCATCCAGGAGGACATCCGCAAGAACATGCCGGTCTGGCGCGAGAAATATCCGGGCGTGGAAGCGCTGAACGTGGCCGTCATGGGCTGCATCGTCAACGGACCGGGCGAAAGCAAGCATGCCGATATCGGCATTTCGCTGCCGGGCACCGGCGAGACGCCCGCCGCGCCCGTCTTTATCGACGGCAGGAAGGCACTCACCCTGCGCGGGCCGAACATTGCCGCGGATTTCGAGGCGCTGGTGATCGATTACATCGAAAAGCGGTTCGGCCAGAAGACGGCTGCCGAATAAGGGCAACATGCGCGTTTCGACAGTGGCTGGACGTCCTCGTTATTGCCGCAATTCGTGGTGATGGAAGTCAGACCGATATGACGGGGACGAAGATTCGATGCTGAAGAAAATTGTGCTTGTCGCGATGTGCGCGACCTATCTTTCCGCCTGCACCACGACCGACCCCTATACGGGTCAGCAGAAGACCTCCAACCTTGCGGGCGGTGCCGCCATCGGTGCCGGTCTCGGCGCGCTGGCGGGTCTTGCCGTCGGCGGTTCGGCGCATGGCCGCCGTGATGCCGCGCTGATTGGCGCCGGCATCGGCGCGCTCGCCGGCGGCGCCATCGGCAATTACATGGACCAGCAGGAATCCGAGCTGCGCGCCCAGCTGCAGGGTACCGGCGTATCCGTCACCCGCGTCGGCGACCGCATCGTTCTCAACATGCCCTCCAACATCACCTTCCCGACGGATCAGGATCAGGTGCTGCCGGGCTTCTATGCAACGCTGAACTCGGTTGCCATCGTGCTGAACAAGTTCAACCGCACCTATATCGACGTGAACGGCCACACCGATTCGACCGGTAGCGTGGCGCATAACCAGGGCCTCTCCGAGCGTCGCGCGGCTTCCGTCGCCAACTATCTCGGTTCGCGCGGCGTCGACCAGCGCCGCATGTCGACGATGGGCTTTGGCGCCTCGCAGCCGGTGGCCTCCAACGCCACGCCGGACGGCCGCGCCCAGAACCGCCGCGTCGAAGTGCAGATTGCGCCGATCACCAACAACGGTTGACCGATCGCTTTCATTGGCCAACAAAAGGCGTCGCGCAAGCGGCGCCTTTTTGCATGGATCAAAACGCGCTGGAAATCATCTTGACGCCGGCGGTGCCGAAGACGAGCGCCATCAGCGCATCGAGCGGGCGGCGGGCACTCTGGTATAGTTTTCCAGCCCGCGCCGTCGAGAACAGCAGCGCATGGCCGAGAAACACGATCAGCCCGGTGAAAAGGCAGCCGGCCACCACCAGCGCCACGGAACCGGCCGAGGCGCCAGGCGGCAGGCCGACGGAAATTGTCGCCAGCCAGCCGAAAATGGATTTCGGGTTCGTGAGGTGGATGCCGTAGCCGGTCAGGAAGAGTTTTGACAGCCGCGTGTCTTTGCCGTTCTGTCGCAGTTCCGTCGTCGACGTTTGTCGTAGCGCGCCACGGCAGGCCTTGACGCCGAGATAGAGCAGATAGAGGCCGCCCAGCACCTTCAGGACCTGCAATACCTCGCCATATCGGGTCAGGATGGCGGAGAGGCCGAGGGCCGCTGCCATGGCCCAGGTGAAGGATCCGGCAAAGATGCCGAGCGCGATCACGATGGCCGGCTTTCGCCCCTGATTGATGGCGGTGCCGATGATGGCGATGTTTGCGGGGCCGGGGCTTATCACCGCAACCAGATAGATGAGATAGGCGGCGGTGATCTGCGGCAGGTGCGCGAGAAGGTCAGACATGGCTTAATTCCGGTTCGGCGTGCGCAAGCCTAGAGGAAAGCCTCATGACGTCACGCGACAAGATGTGATCGGACGCATCAGCAACCGTGATCCAACGCCCCGTCAGCGCGTGCGGTTGGCCACGAAGCGGGCCGTTTCGATCAGAATGGCAGCCTGGTCGCCATAGGGCGCCAGCAGCAGGATTGCTTCGCCGACCAGTTGGTCGAGCCGTTGTTCGGCCCAGTCGAGCCCGTGGCGGCCGACCAGCGTGGCCTTGCCGCGACCGGCATCCTTCCCCGTCGCCTTGCCCATGGTGGCCGCATCGGCGGTGATGTCGAGCACGTCGTCGGCAAGCTGGAAGGCAAGGCCGATGATTTCGCCGAAGCGCCTGAGGCGCTGGCGATCGGCGGTATCCGCGCCGGAAATGATCGCGCCCGCCTCGCAGGCAAAGCGCAGCAGCGCGCCCGTTTTCATCGCCTGCAGCATCACGATGCCGGCCTCGTCCGGCGCCTGTGTCTCGGCGGCGAGATCGAGAGCCTGGCCGCCGGCCATGCCGCCGAGGCCGGCCGCGCGCGACAAGGCCAGCACCAGTTGCACCTTGCGATCGTCAGAGAGCACCGTTTCCGGCGCGGTGATGATGTCGAAGGCATAGGTCAGCAGGCTGTCGCCGGCGAGGATGGCGGTCGCTTCCGTGAAGGCCTTGTGCACGGTCGGCTGGCCACGGCGCAGGTCGTCGTCGTCCATGGCCGGCAGGTCGTCATGCACCAGCGAATAGCTGTGCAGGCATTCGAGCGCTGCCCCGACGCGTGCGGCGGCAGCCATCGGACCATCGAAGAGGGCCGTTGACTGGGAAACCAGGAAGGGGCGCAACCGCTTGCCGCCATTCAGCGTTCCATGCCGCATGGCGGCCAGGAGTTCGGCAGGCCGCGTGATCTCGTCCGTCAGTGAGGGCTCTGCGAGCAGTGCGGAGAGCAGCGCCTCCGTCTCGTGGGCGGCCTGGCGCAGAAGGGTTTCGAAGGCGGTGGCGTCGATGGTCGTCATGGCGGGTTCATTGGCATGCATCCGTCTGGCTGGCAACGACGTTTTGCGCAAAACACGGCTGCTTTCGCCTGTGTCGGCTGGCCTTTGCCGGCATCAGCCGCTATGTAGCGGACGCAGAGGCAAAAACGAGCGGGACCCTTGGATCTCACACCCGAACGGCAGTCCGAACTGGAGGAGCCCTTGTCGAGGCCGACGTCGAGATCGGGGTCACGCTTCCCCTATGGCCGGGCGCTTCCCCGATGGGCAAGACGAACCATGGCTGCCGTGGTCGGCCTGCTGCTGCTGCCCTACGCACTGGTGCTTCTTTATGCGGTCCCCTTCACCCATCCCGTCTCCACCCTGATGCTGGCCGATCTTGCGCTCTTCAGGGGCTATGATCGCCGCTGGGTTGGCTTCGATGATATCGCGCCCATCCTCGTGCAGTCGGTGATGATGTCGGAGGATGGCCGTTTCTGCGCCCATGACGGCGTCGACTGGCCGCAGATGCGCGGCGTCATGCAGAACGCACTGGACGGGGAGGCCACCCGCGGCGCCAGCACCATTCCCATGCAGACGGCCAAGAACCTGTTTCTGTGGAACGGTCGGTCCTTTGTGCGCAAGGCGCTGGAACTGCCGCTTGCGCTCTGGGCGGATCTCGTCTGGTCCAAGCGGCGGATGATGGAAACCTATCTCAACGTGGCGGAATGGGGCCCCGGGATCTATGGCATCGAGGCGGCAGCCCGGCATCACTTCGGCGTCTCGGCCGCCCAGCTCAGCCGCCGGCAGGCCGCGCTGCTGGCGGTCGCGCTGCCCAATCCGATCACGCGGGTCGCCAGTCGACCCGGCCGCGGCATGCAGCGCCTTGCGAGCATCGTCGAACGACGCGCCAGAGCGTCTGGCGAATACATCAGATGCCTTTATGAGTGACAGCAGCATTTGTCACTGGTCGCAGACCCTGGCCCGCCGCTAGGATTGGCAGGAACATTGCTTAAGGGAAGGCCGCCATGGACAGACTGGTTCTCCATATCGCCAACAAGAATTACTCGTCCTGGTCGTTCCGGCCATGGATTGCCATGAAGGCCGCCGGCATCGATTTCGACGAGGTGCTGATCCCTTTTGATGACGATGCCAGCAACCCGCTGTTTCGCGAGATTTCGCCGACCGGCAAGGTGCCGGCGCTGCATCACGGCACCGTGCGGGTTTGGGAATCGCTGGCCATCATCGAATATGTCGCCGAACTCTTCCCCGAGTCCGGTCTGTGGCCGCAGGTGCGGGCAGATCGTGCCGTGGCCCGCGCGATTTCCATGGAAATGCTCTCGGGCTTTCGCGCGCTGCGCAATGCCTGCCCCATGAACATGCGTCGCCCGAAGGGTGCCATCGCAGTGTCCGATGCGGTGAGGGCGGATGTCGCCCGCATCGCCGAGATCTGGAGCGCCTGCACGGCTGCGTCCGGCGGCCCCTTCCTGTTCGGCACCTTTACCGCCGCCGACGCGATGTTCGCGCCCGTCGTCAATCGCCTTGATGTTTATGATTTCGCGGTTGACACGCCCGTTGCGACCTATATGCAGGCACTACAGGCGCATCCCGCCTGGATCGAATGGCGGGAGGCGGCGTTGAGGGAGACGTGGATCGTTCCGGCAGACGAGGCCTGATTCGCGCGGCCATTAAAAATTCCGTGCGGGGACTGGTCAAATCCCTGTGGGGCATGTATAAGCGCCCCCAATTTCCGAGATCGAGGCAGGTCCTGTACGGTCGAACCCGGCCGCGGATTTCGCTTTGCACGCCTATTTGGAGTAACGAGAATGGCAGTACCGAAGAGAAAAGTGAGCCCGTCCAAGCGCGGTATGCGCCGCTCGGCTGACGCCCTGAAGACCCCGACCTATGTCGAGGACAAGAACTCCGGCGAACTGCGCCGTCCGCATCACATCGACCTGAAGACGGGCATGTATCGCGGTCGCCAGGTTCTGACGCCGAAGGAAAGCGCATAATCCCATCCGGGATATTGCATGAGGAAGGCCGGCATTGACCGGCCTTTTTTGTTGCCTGCGATTTGCCGTCCCGGCCACCTTGGGGATCTCGACATCGCATGCAAGAGGGCCGCACCTGGCGGCCCCGCATATCTTCTCCGGCGCTTGCATCAGGATGTCCGGAACGACATTCCGCAAGGGCAGCAAGCCTCGTGCGGGCGATCAGGATCCCAGGCTGTCCAGCCGGGTCTGCAGCGCGCGCAGTTGCTCCTTCAGTTCATCGAGATCCTTGGCATCCGGTGCCTTCTTGGCCTCGCCGGCAGGTTGCGCCGGCGCGCTGAAGGGCGAAAACATCTGCATGGCCTGGCGGAACATGTCCGTGTTCCGGCGCACCTGTTCCTCCATCATCTGGATCGGAACCTGCAGGTTCTTGGTCAGCGGCGTATCACCAAAGGCGCGCGTCATGTGCTCGCGCATCTGCGTCTGCTGGTCGGCAAAGGTCTTCATCGAATGTTCGAGGAAGGTTGGCACCACCATCTGCATCTGGTCGCCGTAATAGGAGATCAGCTGGCGCAGGAAGGAGATCGGCAGAAGCGTGTTGCCGGTCTTGGACTCCTGCTCGAAGATGATCTGCGTCAGGACGGAATGGGTGATGTCCTCGCCGCTCTTGGCGTCCTGCACCACGAAATCCTCGCCCTTCTTCACCATCGTCGCCAGGTCTTCCAGTGTCACATAGGTGCTGGTGCCCGTATTGTAGAGGCGGCGGTTGGCATATTTCTTTATGACCACTTCGCCATCCGTTTTCGCCATGATTGCCTCCTGATCCCGTCAATATGGTTAGGTGATGTTTCACTCCCTCTGCAACCTTATGCGCAAACAAGCCGCACTGACAAATGAATTGTGCAATGCGGCAGCCCTCCAGGCCCGATCTGATACAATCGTCAGACTTCTGACAAAGCTCAATAAATTGCTACCATTGCCCGTTTGACTTGGACCTGAACCTTTGTCAGTCTCTGGGACAACAACCAGGAACAATGAGGAGATGCCCATGACACAGCCCTCGATCGTGATCGCTTCTGCCGCCCGAACTGCCGTCGGTTCGTTCAACGGCGCCTTCGGCAGCGTCGCCGCCCATGAACTGGGTGCGGCCGCCATCAAGGGGGTTCTGGAGCGCGCCGGCGTGGAGGCGTCCGAGGTGGACGAGGTGATCCTCGGCCAGGTGCTGCCGGCCGGCGAGGGGCAGAACCCGGCCCGTCAGGCGGCGATGAAGGCCGGCCTGCCGCAGGAGGCGACCGCCTGGGGCCTCAACCAGCTCTGCGGTTCCGGCCTGCGCGCGGTTGCGCTCGGCATGCAGCAGATCGCGCTCGGCGATGCGAAGATCATCGTGGCCGGCGGCCAGGAGTCCATGTCCATGGCGCCCCACAGCGCCCATCTTCGCAATGGCACCAAGATGGGTGACATGAAGATGATCGATACCATGATCAAGGATGGCCTGACCGATGCCTTCTACGGCTATCACATGGGCATCACCGCCGAAAACATTGCCCGCCAGTGGCAGTTGTCGCGCGACGAGCAGGACCAGTTCGCCGTCGCCTCGCAGAACAAGGCGGAAGCAGCCCAGAAAGCCGGGCGTTTCGCCGACGAGATCATCCCCTTCGTCCTGAAGGGGCGCAAGGGTGATGTCACGATCGACAAGGACGAATACATCCGCGAGGGAGCCACGCTCGACGGTATGGCGAAGCTGCGCCCCGCCTTCGACAAGGAAGGCACCGTGACGGCCGGCAATGCCTCCGGCATCAATGATGGCGCCGCTGCCGCGCTGCTGATGACCGAGGCGGAAGCGGTGCGCCGCGGCATCACGCCGCTCGTGCGCATCGTCTCCTGGGCAACGGCGGGCGTCGATCCGCAGATCATGGGCACGGGTCCGATCCCGGCCTCCCGCAAGGCGCTGGAAAAGGCAGGCTGGTCGGTTGGCGATCTGGATCTGGTCGAGGCCAACGAAGCATTCGCTGCCCAGGCCTGCGCCGTGAACAAGGACATGGGCTGGGATCCCGCGATCGTCAACGTCAACGGCGGGGCGATTGCCATCGGCCATCCGATCGGTGCCTCCGGCGCGCGCGTTCTCAACACGCTGGTGTTCGAGATGAAGCGGCGCGGCGCCAAGAAGGGCCTTGCTACGCTCTGCATCGGCGGTGGCATGGGCGTTGCCATGTGCTTCGAAGCCATGTGAGTGCGCTTTGGCACGGTGACGCGGAGTCGTCAGGCGGTTTCGCGTGCCCGTGCCTATCCAGCAGAGCTTGAAGCGCGCTGCCGAAGATCCATCGACTGCATCGCGCTTTAGTCTATCCGACCACGCCAGAAGGGCCGGGCGTCTTATCCGTGAAGGGGAGTGCAGCATGACGAGAGTGGCATTGGTATCCGGTGGCACGCGCGGAATTGGCGCGGCAATTTCGGTGGGTCTGAAGGCGGCAGGCTATAAGGTCGCCGCCAATTACGCGGGCAATGACGAGCGCGCCCGCGCCTTCCAGGGGGAGACGGGCATTGCCGTCTTCAAATGGGATGTGTCCTCCTACGAGGCCTGCGTCGAAGGCATTGCGAAGGTCGAGGCCGAGGTCGGACCTGTCGATGTTCTCGTCAACAATGCCGGCATCACGCGTGATGCGATGTTTCACAAGATGACGCCGCAGCAGTGGAACGAGGTGATCAGCACCAACCTGACCGGCCTTTTCAACATGACGCATCCGGTCTGGAGTGGCATGCGGGATCGCGGCTTTGGCCGTATCATCAGCATTTCCTCCATCAACGGTCAGAAGGGGCAGATGGGGCAGGCCAATTACTCCGCCGCCAAGGCCGGCGACATCGGCTTCACCAAGGCGCTTGCGCAGGAGGGGGCAGCCAAGAACATCACTGTCAATGCGATCTGCCCAGGCTATATCGCCACCGAAATGGTCATGGCCGTGCCGGAAAAGGTGATGAACGAGCGCATCCTGCCGCAGATTCCGGTGGGTCGCCTCGGCCAGCCGGAGGAGATTGCCCGTTGCGTCGTGTTCCTCGCCTCCGATGAGGCCGGTTTCATCACCGGCTCGACCATCACTGCCAATGGCGGCCAGTATTTCGTCTGACAGTCCGATCAAATCTGTTGGTCGCGCGAGGACGCCGGGGCAATGCTCCGGCGTTTGCATGTCCGCAAGCCCGGCAGGTGTGCAGTCGTGCTCAAAAAGAAGAGCCGGTGCGGCGGCACCGGCTCCTCGCGTTCCCAAGGGAGGGGTTAGCGGCAGCGTGCCTCATAGGTGCGGCCGTAACGATCGCGATAGACGCAGTAACCCTTGTGCTTCTGCGATTCGCCGATTGCTGCACCGACCAGGCCGCCAGCCACGGCACCAACGGCTGCGCCACCCCAGCTATTGGTGATCGCGCCACCCAGAACGGCACCCGTGCCGGCGCCGATGGCTGTGCCCTTTTCGGTGGTGGAGCACGAAGCGAGCATGCCAACGACGGCGGCCACTGCCAGAATCTTCTTCATGTCGGTTTCCTTCCCTCTGTCTGTGCGAATATTCGCAAGTTAAATTCTGCCCATCAGCAGCAGGATGATCAAGATGACGAGGACCAGCCCGAGGCCGCCCGACGGCCCATACCCCCAGCCACGGCTGTAGCCCCAGTTCGGAAGGGCGCCGACGAGCAGGAGGATGAGAATGATAAGGAGAACTGTTCCGAGCATGTGATGGTCTCCGCTGCATGAATTCCTTGATGGTGCGGCAAGAACGTGGCGCGGCCTTTTTGGTTCCAACGGGTTCCAGCCGCAAAATCATCGGCAAATCCTGACCGTTTCTCCCGATGAAACTCATGGATCCTGGCGGATGGTATCGTCGAGGCCTGGTCATGCATTTCACAAAATATATTTCGAAATCCAATGTATCCTGGTCAGTTCGTCAGGCGGGCTGATATATGAAGATGATGTACGGCGCCAGTTTTCGGGCGGCTCTGTAATGCGGACACTGTGGTTCGACTCGGGCTCCTTCGCTGTGATTCTTTGACGAACCTGCCCTGACCGTATCCGTATTGCTGTCGGCTGGAACAAAAGCTGAATCTACAGATGTGAGTGATTCGTCTCTGATTCGTTCTCACACTGTTCCGGGCTCGCCGGACGACGGACCGGGTCCGCCGCCTGCGGCGTGGACATGTCCGCTGTCAAAAAAAGGCGTTCCAGCCCTGCTTGTCGCTTGCCTTCCGGCGTTTGTGTCGCCATGTGTGGCGCAAGCTAGGTGCTTCTTGTACCGGCAGCGCCATGCAAAGTGCGGATAGTGCCTTGAATTCCAAGCCCATGATCTTGAGCGGTCGCGGCGTCACCGCGGTCCTCGGCCCGACCAACACCGGCAAGACGCATTTCGCCATCGAGCGAATGGTCGCACACGGGTCCGGCGTGATCGGCCTGCCGCTTCGCCTTCTGGCGCGCGAGGTCTACACGCGGGTGGTCGAACGGGTGGGGCCGCAGCATGTGGCGCTGGTGACGGGCGAGGAAAAGATCTCGCCGCCCGGCGCGCGCTTTTCCGTCTGTACCGTGGAAGCCATGCCGCGCGAGACCAGGGCCGCTTTCGTCGCGATCGATGAAGTGCAACTGGCTGGCGACCTGGAGCGTGGGCATATCTTTACCGACCGCATCCTGCATCTGCGGGGGCGCGAGGAAACTCTGCTGCTCGGCGCCGGCACCATGCGACCGATCCTGGAAAAGCTCCTGCCCGGCATCACCGTGGTGGAGCGGCCGCGTCTTTCGACGCTCTTCTATGCCGGCCAGAAGAAGATCACCCGACTGCCGCAGCGCTCGGCCATCGTCGCCTTTTCCGCAGATGAGGTCTATGCCATTGCCGAACTGATCCGCCGCCAGCGGGGCGGTGCCGCCGTCGTGCTGGGGGCGCTGAGCCCCCGCACCCGCAATGCGCAGGTGGGGCTCTATCAGGCGGGCGACGTTGAATATCTTGTTGCCACCGATGCGATCGGCATGGGGCTCAACCTCGATGTCGATCATGTGGCCTTTGCCCAGGATCGCAAGTTCGACGGTTATCAGTTCCGTAATCTCAACCCCGGTGAACTCGGCCAGATCGCCGGTCGCGCGGGTCGTCACCTGAAGGATGGAACCTTCGGCGTGACCGGGCAGGTCCAGCCTTTCGACGACGAGTTGGTGGAGCGCATCGAGACCCATCAGTTCGACCAGGTGAAGGTGCTGCAGTGGCGTTCGAAAGCGCTCGACTTTACCTCGATCCGCGACTTGCGCGCGAGTCTCGATGCGGCGCCCACTGTTGCGGGACTGACGCGCGCGCTGCCGGCGACCGACAGTCAGGCGCTGGATTATCTCTCCCGCTATCCGGAGGTTGTCGATCTCGCGACGACGTCCGAGCGGGTCGAAAAGCTCTGGGAAGCCTGCGCGCTTCCCGATTATCGGCGCATTACACCCGCCCAGCATGCTGATCTGATCTCCACGCTGTTCTTCGATCTCGTGCGTCATGGCACGGTGAACGAGAGCTTCATGGCCGAGCAGGTGCAGCGCGCGGACCGCACCGATGGCGAAATCGATACGCTTTCTGCGCGTATCGCCCAAATTCGGACTTGGACCTATGTTTCCAACCGTCCGGGCTGGCTGGCGCATCCGACACACTGGCAAGAAAAGACGCGAGAAATCGAGGACAGGTTGTCGGACGCGCTACATGAAAGGTTGACGAAACGCTTTGTTGATCGCAGGACATCTGTGCTCATGAAGCGCCTGAGAGAGAATGCGATGCTGGAAGCTGAAATCAGTGTGAATGGGGATGTCTTCGTCGAGGGGCATCACGTCGGTCAACTAGCCGGTTTCCGGTTTACGCCCGTATCCGGGGGTGACGGTCCGGACGCGAAGGCCGTTCAGGCGGCGGCCCAGAAGGCGCTTGCACTGGAATTCGAGGCGCGCGCCGCACGCCTCTATGCCTGCGGCAACAGCGATCTGGCGGTGGGTTCGGACGGTTTCGTGCGCTGGCTGGGTGAGCCGGTGGCGCGGCTTGCCGCCAGCGACCATATCATGCATCCGCGTCTCATCCTTCTGGCCGACGAGCAGCTCACCGGCAATGCGCGCGATCACGTCGCAGCGCGTCTGGAACGTTTCGTCAATCATCACGTCGCAACCGTTCTGAAGCCGCTCGACGACCTGTCGCGCGCCGAAGACCTGCAGGGTCTCGCCAAGGGTCTGGCCTTCCAGCTTGTTGAAAATCTGGGCGTCATGTTCCGTCGCGACGTGGCTGAAGAGGTCAAGACGCTCGATCAGGATGCGCGCGCCTCGCTGCGCCGCTATGGCATCCGCTTCGGCGCCTACCACATTTTCATGCCGGCTCTTCTGAAGCCCGCGCCGGCCGAACTCATCACCCTTCTCTGGGCGCTGAAGAACGACGGTCTCGACAAGCCTGGTTATGGCGATCTGATCCCGGCGCTTGCTGCCGGTCGCACCTCCGTCGTGACCGATCCGAGCTTCGAGCGCAACTTCTACAAGCTGGCCGGTTTCCGTTATCTCGGCAAGCGTGCCGTTCGCGTCGATATTCTGGAACGTCTGGCCGACCTCATCCGTCCGCTCCTGCAATGGAAGCCGGGTTCGCCCGCGCGCCCCGAAGGCGCCTATGACGGTCGCCGTTTCATGACGACGACGGCCATGCTGTCGATTCTCGGCGCGACGCCGGACGACATGGAGGAAATCCTGAAGGGTCTCGGCTACCGCGCCGATCAGGTGAAGGCGGAAGAGGTTCAGGCCTTCCTTGCCAGCCAGCAGCCGGCGCCGGCCGCTGCCGAAGGTGAAGAGGCGGTTGCTGCCGATCACGATGATGCCGATGCCGCATCGGAAGAAGCAGTGGCGGCCGATGGCGAGCAGGCGGCTGTCACCGCTACCGAGGCTGCGGCCCCGGTCGCCCAAGCGGTCGAGGGTTCTGCCGAAACAGCGGTTGCCGAGGAGCCGAAACCTGTCCTGCTGTGGCGTCCGGGTGGCGGTCGCAGCGACAACCAGCGCCAGGGCCGCGGCCATGGCGATCGTCGCGGCCATGGCGGCCGTCAGGGGCAGCCGGCAGAAGCGCGCGGACCCGAAGGTCGCAGCAGTGAAGGCCGCGGTGGCGAAGGCCGTGGAGAGGGTCGTCGTGACCATCGCCGCGGGGACGAGCGTGGCGAGCAGGGTGGACGTCCGAACCGCGAAGGTGGCCGTCCGGATCGCGGCGACCGCCGGCCAGAAGGCAAGGGCGACCGTCCGCCGCGCGGCGAACGCTCCGACCGCGGCGATCGCAATGATCGCGGCAAGATGACGCAGCCCGCCCGCTTCGAGGCAAAGCCACCGCGCAAGGAGAAGCCGGTGGATCCGGATTCGCCGTTTGCCAAGCTCGCTGCTCTCAAGGAGCAGATGAAGAAGTAGCCATGAACGAAAAGCCACCGGGAGATCAGCGTCAGCGCATCGACAAGTGGCTTTTCTTCACGCGCATCGTCAAATCCCGTGCGCTGGCGCAGGACCTGGTCGAGGCGGGCTTCGTGCAGGTCAACGGCCAGATCGTGCAGCAGTCAAGCCGCATGGTCAGGATCGGCGACGTCATCGAACTGAAGCTGGAACGGGGCGACCGGGTTCTGATCGTGCGGGCCCCCGGTGATCGGCGCGGCCCCTTCGCAGAGGCGCAAACGCTTTACGACGACCGCACGCCGCAGCAGGCGCCTCTCTCACCCTTTGAACGTGCCCAGCGCAAGCTGGGGCCGGGTTGAGCCGGTGACTGTGTCATGACGTCACGGGATGCTGGCGGCGCGCAATGCCCTGCCGCAGAAGTGCCGGCATGATTGGAACAGTCTGCCATTGCTGGGGCATAACAGGGATTGTTTGTCCTTGCTAAGCCTGCGCAAAGCCATTAGTCAAACTGGCAAAGCTGGGGGCTTGCGTGCGCCGGAAACATGGGTGCGCTGTCGGCCTTGCCCAGCGCCGCCCCGGTCGGCAGGCGTCTCCCGTCGCCGATGCCGACGACCGTGATGTCACTGGAGTGCCTCATGACGTATGTCGTGACCGACAATTGTATCCGCTGCAAATATACCGATTGCGTTGAAGTCTGCCCGGTCGATTGCTTCTATGAGGGTGAGAACTTCCTGGTTATCCATCCGGACGAATGCATTGATTGCGGCGTCTGCGAGCCGGAATGTCCTGCCGAGGCGATCAAGCCCGATACCGAGCCGGGCCTCGACAAGTGGCTGAAGCTGAATGCCGAGTTCGCCCAGATCTGGCCGAACATCACCGTCAAGCGCGATGCCCTGCCGGAAGCCAAGGAGATGGATGGCGTCGAAGGCAAGTACGAGCAGTATTTTTCGCCGGAGCCCGGCAAGGGCGACTGAGTCGGTCGACGGTCACGATTACGATTTGCTTAACGATTGGGCACGGTCGCAAGCGTTGCGCCCGTGCACCTGCGAAAGCAAATTATTGATTTCTGCCCATATTTGTGATAGGCATTGGGAACTGTTCCACAAAGTGGCATTCGCGTGCCCTAAAAACATCACGAAAGCAGTACAGCACCCAACGCGGTTCCCGTGACATGGTCAGTTATTGGACGTTGTCGTCGCCGCTTGCGGCAGGGTGTGGTTTTCGCGCGCGTTTAACCGGACCAGTATGGAGTCACCGACGGTTCCCCCGTCTCATCCGGGCCTGACTGACCCGGCCCCGGCCTGGGCGGTTGGGTGCGTAACAGGGAGTTTGTTAAACGAATGACGACCCAGCAGAAAAAATCTTCAGCGCGCCACGGTTTCAAGACCGGTGAAGCAATCGTGTACCCGGCGCATGGAGTTGGCACTATCACGGCCATTGAAGAACAGGAAGTGGCTGGCATGAAGCTCGAACTGTTCGTGATCGATTTCGAGAAGGACAAGATGCGCCTGAAGGTGCCGGTCGCCAAGGCCGTCAGCATCGGCATGCGCAAGCTGTCTGAAACCGATTTCGTCGAGCGTGCTCTGAAGGTTGTCCAGGGTAAGGCCCGCGTGAAGCGCACCATGTGGTCGCGCCGCGCCCAGGAATATGATGCCAAGATCAATTCCGGCGACCTGATTTCCATCGCGGAGGTCGTGCGCGATCTCTATCGTGCGGAAAACCAGCCAGAGCAGTCCTATTCCGAGCGACAGCTCTATGAGGCCGCGCTCGACCGCATGGCGCGCGAAATCGCCGCCGTCAACAAGATGTCGGAGACGGAGGCTGTGCGCCTGATCGAGACCAATCTTGCCAAGGGACCGAAGCGCAGCAAGGTTCTGGACGAGGAAGATTCGCACGAGGAAGCGGCCTGATACGCTCGCGCGTGGCCCACTGGTGAAAAAAGCCCGGCGAAAGCCGGGTTTTTTATTGGAACTTTTTTTGCATCGCGACGTTGACCCGCCGGTACGGCGAAGAGTGGCTTCAGAGGCGCTCTCGGGTGTGCCCGGTGGGGAAGGCGAAGTCTCTCCCCCGGTTCGATGAACGAGGGGAATGGAAAGTGATGTCACACGATGCGATCTGCCGGCGACAGGCCCTGTGGGCGGGCAAGCGGCAGATGTCTCTCTGGCATGGCTTTCCGTCTGGTCAACCAGTTTCATGGAGAGCGCGATGAATGCCATGTCCGCAGACCGTCATATGATCAAGATCGCCATGTCCGCGCCCTATCTGGCGCGCGAAGAAGAGCGTGATCTGGCCGTGCGGTGGAAAGATGACCAGGACCAGGACGCCCGCAACCAGATTGCTCTCGCCCATATGCGTCTCGTCATCGCCATGGCATCCAAGTTCCGCGGCTTTGGCCTGCCGATGAGCGACCTTGTACAGGAAGGCTATGTAGGGCTGCTGGAGGCGGCGGCAAGGTTCGAGCCTTCGCGCGATGTCCGTTTTTCGACCTATGCCAGCTGGTGGATCCGCGCCTCGATGCAGGACTATATCCTGCGCAACTGGTCGATCGTGCGCGGTGGCACGAGTTCGGCCCAGAAGGCGCTGTTCTTCAACCTGCGCCGGCTTCGCGCCAAGCTTGCTCGCGGCGGCACCAACATGACCTCCCAGGCCATTCATGAGGAAATCGCCACCGCGCTCGGTGTCAGCCTTTCCGATGTGCAGACCATGGATGCCCGCCTCTCCAGCAACGACGCCTCGCTGCAGGCGCCCACCATTGCCGGCGATGCCGACAGCGGCGAGCGCCTCGACATGCTGGAAAGCGATGAGCCGCTGCCGGATGAGCAGGTCTCCGGCATGATCGACGGCGAGCGCCGCATGAAATGGCTGCAGGGTGCGCTCACCAAGCTCAATGAACGCGAGAAGAAGATCATCCGCGCACGCCGCCTGACCGATGACGGTGCGACGCTGGAGGCGCTCGGTGCGGAACTCGGCATTTCCAAGGAGCGCGTGCGCCAGATCGAAAGCCGCGCCATCGAGAAGCTGAAATCCGCGCTCGTCAGCAACAATCCGCAGATGGCGGCCGCCTGCTGATCCAGTCGGTTATTCCGAGATGATTTTCACGCGCTGGCCGGGGCTGATCGTCGCCCCGGTGGAAAGCGCATTGATCAACCGGAACAGGTCGAGCTTGCGATCGGTGCCCATCATGCGCGCCGCCATGGTGGTGATCGTCTCTCCCGGCTGAACCGTCACGACGCGCACGCGCAGTGGCTTCAGCGCGGCGATTTCCTGCGGTGTCATGCGGCGGAAGGTCTGGCGCAGCGTGTTGGCTGTCGATTGCAGCGTGCTGCTTCCCTTCGGTACGGCCGTCAGGAAGCGGAAAATCTGCTTGTCGAGCCTGATCACGGTCACGTCGAAATCCCAGCGCTCGGCAGAGGCGCGTGCGGTTGCCGCCGGCAGACCGTTTATCGTGGTTTCCTGAACCGTGTCGGGCTGCAAGCCGGCCACCCAGCCGCTCGTCAGATAATTGGCAAGGCTCGACACGTCGCCCGCCTGAACGCCATCGAAGCGGATCGCCGTTTCATCCGGTCCCGTGGCGAGTACCGCTTCTACCTTGTTGTCGATCCGGAATCCTTCCGGCACGTCGAAGCGAATACCGAGACCGGCATGCAGGAATGTTTCGTTGCGAACATAGCCCTCGTCAGGGCTGTCGCCGTAGAGCAGGCCGTCAATTCCCGTCAGGTAATAGTCGCGCCCCTTGTCGCCCACTGTCCCTTCCTGACCGAAGGCGCGGGCGTGCTGGCGCGCGAGATCCACGCGCTGCGGCGCGCTCGGATGGCTGGAGAGGAAGTCGAGGCTCTGGTCCGTTTCCGGATCGACCGCGGAGAAGCGCGCATAGGCGGCCATGGAATCGAGGAAGCGGGCGGCGGCGAAGGGATCATAGCCTGCTTCGCCCAGCATGCGCACGCCGATCACGTCGGCCTGCAGCTCCTGCTGGCGTGAGAAGGCGGCAAGGCGCAGCTTGCCGCGGGCAAGCGCCTGCTTGCCGGCGAGATCGCTGGAGAGGACCTCGGCCACCACGCGACTGGCTATCACCTCCGCCTCTTCGCGCTTCTGCCGCTCGATACCGTGATTGGCCGTGACATGTGCCATTTCGTGGCTGAGCACGGCAGCCACTTCGGACGCGTCATTGGCCAGCGCCAAAAGGCCGCGCGTGACATAGAGATAGCCGCCCGGCAGGGCAAAGGCGTTGATCGCCGGCGAATTCAGGATGGTGATGCGATAGGACTGGTTCGGATTTTCCGACACGGCGGTCAGCGCGCCGGCAATGCGGGCCACCAGCCGTTCGGTCTTGGCGTCGTGATACTCGCCGCCATAGCTCGCAACAATGCGCGGATGCTCGCGCGCACCCATCTGGGCGCGCGGATCGTTCTTCTGCACCTCATCAACGATCTGCGGATTGGAGGATGGCTTGACGCTCGATTCGTAGGTCTGGTCGATCACCGACTGGCAGCCGGACAAAAGAGCCGTGCCCGCCAGCGCCAGCATGGCCATACGGCTTTTCAACGCGGGCATGCGCCGGCTTGCATCGGGGGCCCGAGCCGTGGTGTCATCCGCGCTGTCGATCCGTCCACTCGGAAATGTCATTCGTCCAAACCCGCCATCCGGCGCATTCACCGGCCCGATCGTTGCCGAACCCGTCCTGCCTTTGCTGCGGATGGCTGATCTGCCTGTCTTCGCAGTTGTGTTCCCTCTGCAGATAGAACGCAAGCGTTTACAGACAATCGTCCCGCCCTCTTTCGCATTGCGGCATGACATCGCTGCACGTCCAAAATGTGGCGAATGGGTTGACGCTTTATGACGACGCCACAAATTTGCTGATCTCCGGATGGGCTGTTTGGGCACAAAAAGCGTGTCTGTCACCGTGAAACAGGATTTTGCCGGTGCTGAGATAGATCACCTCGTCGGCAAGCCGCATCACCTCTCCCGGATCGTGGGTGACAAGCACGATGCTGGCGCCGGTTTCCTGGTGCAGACCGGACAAGAGGTCCGCCATCGCCAGTCGTAATCCCGGATCAAGCGCGGCGAAGGGTTCGTCCAGCAGCAGAAGGGGCCGCTGCCGTACCAGTGCCCGTGCAAAGGCTGCCCGCTGCCGTTCGCCCCCGGAAAGCGTGCCGGGCTTGCGGCCTTCGTAGCCGGCAAGTCCGACCCGCTGCAGGGCTGCTGAGATGCGTGTCCGGTCCTCTCCGGTGAGTTTCAGGGCCGGATGTACGCCAAGTCCGATATTGGTGAAGAGATCCAGATGGGCAAACAGGTTGTGATCCTGGAACACCAGCGAGAGCGGCCGGGCACCGGGATGGAGGCGCGTCACATCCTGTCCGGCCAGCCGCACCCGCCCCGCATCGGGCATCTCGAAGCCGGCAATGAGGTTGAGAAGCGTGGATTTTCCGGAGCCGGATGGGCCGGTGACAGCGGTGATCCGTCCGGCCGGGATGCGGCCATCGAAGGCGAAGCGGATATCGCCGAGGGCGAGGCGCACACCGTCCAGTTCGACCGCGGCGAGATTTTCCGTCGCAAGCGCGGTTTGTTTTGGCTGTGCGGTCATGGCTGTCTCCTTTGGCCGGCCGTGCCGAGCGCCGTCAGCGCCAGACAGAGAAGACCGAGCAGCAGCGCCAGACCATCGGCATCCTGCGTACGATAGCTGCCGAGCCGGCTATAGACCAGCCAGGGCAGCGTGACGAGATCCTGCGAGCCGAACAGGGCGACCGCGCCGAGATCACCAAGCGACAGCGCCATGGCGAAAGAAAGCGCCATCAGCATCGGCCGCGCCAGAATCGGTGCATCGACCAGCCGCAGCCGCGCCAGTCCCGTCACGTTGAGGCTCGCAGCCAGCCGGGTGGTGCGGAGCCGGTGGCTTTCGAAGGCCGGCGCCAGAACGCGCATGACAAAGGGCAGCGCCATCAGCATGTTGATGGCGGCGATCAGCAGCGGTGCCACCCGCGCCACATCCGCATGCGGCCTGATGAGCAGAAACCAGCCGGTGCCGAGCACCACCGGCGGCACCAGCAGAACGAGAGAGGAGAGGGCGGAGAGGGCTCTGCCGAACACGCGAAGCACAGGCGAGGGGTGGCGTCGGTCGGCAATCGCGGCCTGCGCCGTGAGAATGCCGCTTGCCGTCAGAAGCGACAGCAGGCCTGCGGTCAGTGCAATGGCAAGGCTGGTCAGCAGCGCCTGGTGGAAGGCGGGCAGGCTGATCAGCCTCAGCAGATCCGCCTTCAACCCGGCGGCAGCGATCGCGCCGAGCGGCAGGACGAGAAACAGCGTGGCGAGCAGGATCGCCAGCGTATCCATGATCCGGCTCCCGAACCCCTCTCCATCGAAGCGACGCGGTATGCGGCCTTCGCCGCGGCTGCCTTCGGCGGCGGGCAGGCGGCTCAGCACCGCCAGCACCAGCCCGGTAAGCGCAATCTGCAGCAGGGAGAGCGCGACCGCGCGGGCCGGATCGAAATCGAAGCGCAGGGACTGGTAGATCGCCACCTCCAGCGTGGTTGCCGCCGGGCCGCCGCCCAGCACCAGCACCAGCGTAAAGCTCGTGGCGCAGAGCATGAAGATCAGTCCCGCCGCGCCCGGCAGCACCCGCGCCAGCGCCGGCAGTTCCACATGGCGCAGCAGGGAGAGACGCCCCAGACCGAGGCTTGCCGCCAGCCGCCAGTCTTCCGCCGGCACGCGCTCCAGCCCCGCCAGCATAAGACGGCAGGCGAGTGGCAGATTGAAGAAGACATGCGCCAGCAAAATGCCGGAGAGACCGTAGATGTTGACGGGATGATCGACTCCGGCGATTGCCAGCAGCCGGTTGACGAGGCCTTGCCGGCCAAAGATGCCGATCAGGCCGAGTGCGCCGATCAGGACAGGCAGTCCCATCGGAACTGCCATCAGCCGGAGAATCCAGATGCGACCGGGAAATGCGGCGCGTCTTGCAAGCGCCAGCGCAACAGGCAGCGCCAGCGCGACCGACAGCAGTGTGGAGAGAGTGGCCTGAAGCAGGGTGAAGCGCAGCAGGCTCAGGGTATAGCTGTCGAACAGGGTGCCGGCAGAGGAGGCCGGCGCGAGGGCAAGGAGAGCGCCGGTCGGAAGCGTCACGAGGCCGCCGATGGCGGCAAGGCTTGCACCGCCCGCCGCCAGTCCGCGTCTCACCTCACCGGTGCCCAGCATCACTGCCTCAGTTCATGCTCATGGCGGCAAGCCATTCGCGAATCCAGCCCTGCCGGTTCCTGGAGACCTCTTCCGGGCTCATCAGGAAGGTTTTCGAGGGCGAGACGAGCTTGCCGAAGGCCTCCGGCAGCGGTTCTACCGTTGCAGCCGCCGGCATCATCCAGTTGGTGGTCGGGATGATCGACTGGAAGGCGGGCGACAGCGTGAAGGCCAGGAACTGTTGTGCCAGTTCCTTTTGCCTGGTGGCTTTCAGCAGGCCGGATACCTCGATCTGGATGTAATGGCCTTCCTCGAAGCGGGCCGCCTGATAACGGTCGGTCTTTTCCTCCATCACGTGGTAGGCGGGCGAAGTGACATAGGAGAACACCATCGGCACTTCGCCTTTGGTGAACAGACCATAGGCTTCCGACCAGCCGGGCGTGACGGTGAGAATGCGGCCGCGCAGCTTTGCCCAGGCCTCCGGCGCCTTGTCGCCATAGACGGACTTCACCCACAGCAGCAGGCCGAGCCCCGGGGTAGAGGTGCGCGGATCCTCGATCGCAATCTTCTGCGACGGATCGCCTTCGACAAGCTCCTTCAGGCTTTTCGGCGGCGTCTTGATCGTCTGGGTGTCGTAGACCACGGCGAAATGGCCGTAATCATAGGGAACGAAGACCGGATCGGAAAAGCCGCCGGGCACCTTGGCCGCCGCCGTATCAATGCCGTGCTCGGCAAACAGGCCGGTCTCCCTGGCTTCCTGAACGAGGTTGGTGTCGAGTCCGAGCGCCACATCCGCGTTCGAGGAGGTGCCCTCCAGCTTGAGGCGGGTCAGAAGCGCCACGCCATCGGCCACGGATACGAAATTCAGCGTACAATTGCAGGTCTTCTCGAAGGCGGCCTTCACCTTGGGGCCGGGGCCCCATTCGGCGGTAAAGCTCTCATAGGTATAGACGGTGAGAACGGGCTTGTCCGCGGCCATTGCGGGCAGCGAGACGGACAGGGCGGCAAGCGCCGCGAAGGCAAACGAATGGATCTTGCGCATCAGCGCCTCCTTGGTTCTATGACACGGGGAATAGGCGCTGGTTGCGAGCCGTCTAATCCCTCCGCCGGTGTTAACCGGATCAGGTTCCGCGAGTTGGCTGCAAAGCCTCTCAGCCGCATGATGCGGCACCCCGTTAGAGCAGGCGAAGATGTAGCGGGGACGGGGCGGCTTGGCAAGCGGCCCCGGCGGGGACGCAGGCGTCAGGCCCGGTGATGCGGGAAAACCTGCAATTCGCGCGGTACGGCCGCCAGGCCGCCGACGCGGCTTGCGATGGCATAATCCACCGCCTGTTCCACCACATGCGGCATGACCGGTTTGGTGAGCACGCCAAGGGTGCGACCCGTGTCTCCCCCCAACTGTTCCGGATTGGCGGTCATGAAGATCACGGTGACGCCGAAGCGTTGCGACAGTTCACGGCCGATCTCCGGGCCGGTGGCGCCATCGGACAGGTTGATGTCCACCAGCGCAATATCCGCGAAGGGAGCGAAATCGAGGGCATTGTCCCGACCGCTGGCAAAGCCCGTCACCGTCAGCCCCATGGTCTCGATGGTATCGGCAAGATCGAGGGCGATCAGGAACTCGTCCTCGACAATCAGTACTCTCTGTTTCATGGCTGCCCTGTCCAGCCGACGACGCACGACATGTGTCGACATGGGAGTCTCCCGTTGAGCTTCTGCCGGCCCCCTGTGTTGCAGGCTGTCCGGTTGCGGATCGAACGGGTTCATGCGGAATTTGTTCCGCAGCGTTACGCGGGACGCGAAGAGTAACGCTTTGTTAAGCTTTTGAATTCCTTGGGTTCAGCCTTCCAGCTCTTCCCGCAGCATTTCAAGCTCCAGCCATTCCTCTTCCATTTTCGCCAGCTTTTCCCGCAGCGTCTCCATCTCGGCGGCAATGCGGTTGAAGCTGGCGGGGTCCTTGGCGAAGAGGTTGGGGTCGGCCATTTTCGCCTCGCGGGCGGCAATCTCGGCTTCGGCCTTTTCCATCTCCTTCGGCAGGTTTTCCAGCGCGAATTTCTGCTTGTAGGAAAGCTTGCCGCGCGCCTTCGGAGCCTCGGCCGTCGCACCTGCCGTGGCGGCGGCGGTCTCCGTCCTGGCTTTCTCGGCGCGGCGCTTCTCTTCCAGCGCGCCCTTGCGCTGCGCCATCATGTCCGTATAGCCGCCGGCATATTCGATCCAGCGGCCGTCCGGTTCATCCGGGCTGGCGGGAGCGATGGTGGACGTCACGGTACGGTCGAGGAAATCACGGTCGTGGCTGACGAGGATGACGGTGCCGTTATAGCCGGCGACGATTTCCTGCAGGAGGTCCAGCGTCTCGATGTCGAGATCGTTGGTCGGTTCGTCGAGGATCAGCAGGTTGGACGGCTTTGCCATGATCCGCGCGAGGATCAGGCGGGCGCGTTCGCCGCCGGAGAGGTTCCTGATCGGGGTGCGCATCTGTTCAGGCTGGAACAGGAAGTCCTTCATGTAGCCGGCCACATGGCGCTGCTCGCCATTGACCAGCAGGCTCTCGCCGCGGCCGTCGGTCAGGTAGTGGCTGAGCGAATCCTCGGGGTTGAGGTCTTCGCGCTTCTGGTCGAGCGTGGCGATCTCCAGATTGGTGCCGAGCTTGATCGTGCCGCTGTCGGGATCCATCTGGCCGGTCAGCATTTTCAGAAGCGTCGTCTTGCCGGCGCCGTTCGGGCCGACAAGGCCGATGCGGTCGCCGCGATGCACCCGGATCGAAAACGGTGCCACGATCTGCCGCTCGCCATAGCGCTTGGTGATGGCCTCTGCCTCGATCACCAGCTTGCCGCTTTCCTTGCCTTCCGTGGCCGAGGCTTGGATGGTGCCCTGCGGGCCGCGATGGCCGCGATATTCGGCGCGCAGGCTCTGCAGGTTGCCGAGGCGGCGCATGTTGCGCTTGCGCCGCGCCGTCACCCCGTAGCGCAGCCAGTGTTCCTCGCGCTCGATCTGCTTGCCGAGCTTGTGCTGCTCGATTTCCTCTTCCTCCAGAACGCGGTCGCGCCATTCCTCGAAATGCGCAAAGCCCTGGTCGAGACGTCGCGACAGCCCGCGATCCAGCCAGACGGTGGCGGTGGAGACCTTTTCGAGAAAGCGGCGGTCGTGCGAGATGAGCACGATGGCGCTGCGGGTCTTCTGCAACTCGCTTTCCAGCCATTCGATGGTCGGCAGATCGAGATGGTTGGTCGGCTCGTCCAGCATCAGGATGTCGGGTTCGGGCGCCATCACCCGGGCAAGGGCCGCGCGGCGCGCTTCGCCACCGGACAACTGGCGGGGATCCTCCTGGCCTGTCAGTCCCAGATGGTCGAGCAGGTAGGTGACGCGGTAGGGATCGTCGCTTGGGCCCAGCCCTGCCTCGCAATAGGCCTGCACCGTGGAGAAGCCGGCAAAGTCAGGGGCCTGCTCCAGGTAGCGGATGGTGGCGGAGGGATGGCGGAAGACCTCGCCGGACTGCGCCTCGACCATGCCGGCGGCGATCTTCATCAGCGTCGATTTGCCCGAACCGTTGCGGCCGACAAGGCAGATCCGGTCGCCCGGCTCCACCTGAAGATTGGCGCCGGCCAGAAGCGGAGTACCGCCGAAGCTCAGCCGGATGTCGTCAAGCTTGAGAATGGGAGGGGCCATGGTGTTGCGTCAAGCTCCGGTGAAATCGTCGGGACGGGCGATCAGAAGGGCGCGGCCCTCTCTCAGGGACAGCGCGATCGCTCCTTCGGCAATGTTGGATATGGTGCGCGAGGAGCCGAATGTCAGCGAAAAATCCTGGAGCGGATAACGCACATTGGCAAGGCTAAGGCCTTCCAGTGCCGAAAAGCCGAGGACGGAAAACAGCGAGCCCTTCGGCAGTTCCAGTTCCATCCGGTCGCCGCCGATCAGCGGATAGGCCTCTTCCTCGCCGGAGGTCAGTACGACCTCGAAACCGTCCTCGGCAAGGCTGATGCCGTGCAGGTAGTGCTGCAGGGCGTGATCCGAGCGCTCACCGCTCAAGGCGCCGATGAGGATCAGGCGTCTGGCGCCGCGATCGATGGCTTCCGCCACCGCGATTTCGCCATCGGTTGCCGCCTTGTTGGCGGGGTAACGGTGACGTTCGACCCGCGACCACTGCGCGGCGAGCGCGGCATCGGTCGAATCGAAATCGCCGACCCACAATTCCGGAGAAAGGCCGAGCAGGCTTGCATGGCGGATTCCGCTATCGGCGGCAATTACCCGGCTGCCGGCGATCAGCGCCATGAGGCGCTCGGTTCGCTTCAGATGGCCGCCGAGAAGGATGGTAAAGGATGAGGTGTTCATGCCCCTGCCCTTAGCGCATCTTCCGGCAAAAGCAAAAGGCCGATGCGAGCATGGCAAACAGCAAAAGCGGTGAACCCCGAGGGATCGTGGTTCACCGTCTGGCCTGCCTCAGCGCTTCTTGGGAGCGGCGGCGTCGGCGTTTTTCATCTGCGTGGTAAAGCTGGTCACCGGGGCCGTGGACGGCTTTGCCTTGTCCTTCTTCGGCTTGCGGACTTCGCGGTTGGAGCGGACTTGACCCTTGGCCATGGTGTTTTCCCTTTCTGGATCCGTGCGCGCAACCTGAGGCTTGCGCGGCGGAGGATGATGTCTGGTGCTGTTCAGGCGGCGGGTCGCTGGTTGTCGTGCCAGGACAATCGTGGCGCGGGCCATGTTCGCAGGCCGGCGCTTGCAGGTCAGCCGTCGTTGTGTCGAAGAGATCATGCTCTTCGCGGGTGCCGGTCGTCGGCCGGTGCCTGCGTCGAAGCATCCTTGGATGCCAGACACAGCGTGACAGAACGTGGGCCGAATACAAGCGGATTTCCGCTCATCCTGCTACGGTGTCGGATTCCGTCCATGCGCCATGCGCCATGCGTCCCGTCGTGCCGCTTGCGAAACCAGGGCCGTCTCTTTACCGTCCTGTCTTGCAGAGCATGCAAGCGGGAAGAGAGATGCAGTTTACCGGAACGGCCGATTACATTGCCGACAAGGACCTGATGGTGGCGGTCAATGCCGCAATCCGGCTGGAGCGCCCGCTGCTGGTGAAGGGCGAGCCCGGCACCGGCAAGACGGAACTGGCCCGCCAGGTGGCGGCAGCACTCGGCCTGTCCATGATCGAGTGGAACGTCAAGTCCACCACCAAGGCGCAGCAGGGGCTTTACGAATACGATGCGGTGTCTCGCCTGCGCGACAGCCAGCTCGGCGATCCGCGCGTCAACGAGGTTTCGCATTACATCCGCCGCGGCAAGCTGTGGCAGGCCTTTGCCGCAGAGACAAAGGTGGTGCTGCTGATCGACGAGATCGACAAGGCCGATATCGAGTTTCCGAACGACCTGTTGCAGGAACTCGACCGCATGGAGTTCCACGTCTACGAGACCGGCGAGACCGTGCGCGCGAAAGTGCGCCCGATCGTCATCATCACCTCCAACAACGAGAAGGAACTGCCGGACGCCTTCCTGCGTCGCTGCTTCTTCCACTACATCCGCTTTCCCGATGCCGAGACGCTGTCGCGCATTGTCGAGGTGCATTATCCCGGCATCAAGCAGCGGCTGGTGCGTGCGGCGCTGACCCGTTTCTACGAGATCCGCGAGATGCCGGGTCTCAAGAAGAAACCTTCCACCTCCGAGGCGCTGGACTGGATCCGGCTGCTGGTTGCCGACGATGTTGATCCCGACGATCTCGGCGTCGACGTGAAGACCGCGCTACCAAAACTGCATGGCGCTCTTTTGAAGAACGAGCAGGACGTGCACCTGTTCGAGCGCATGGCCTTCATGGCGCGGCGAGAGCGCTGATGGCCGACGCAGTCAAGGTTCTGATCTACGCCGTCTGGGATGGCCGGTTGCTGGTGTTTGACGAGCCGGATTTTCCCGAGGTGCCGCTGCAGGTGCCGGGCGGAACCGTCGAGGCCGGGGAAGATCCTGCACAGGCGGCGGCGCGCGAGTTTTTCGAGGAAACCGGGCTTGAGCCCGCTTCCCACCCTCAGCCGCTGTTCAGCCATGACTACCGTTTTGTGCGGGATGGGCGGCCGATCACGCACCGGCGGCATTATCTTCATCTGCCGCTCTCAGGCCCTTTTGCCGAAAGCTGGCTTCACTGGGAGGAGACGCCGTTCGACGGAAGTCCGCCAATCCGTTTCCGCCTGCACTGGATCGCCTTGAGCGAGGCGCCTCGAAGGCTCGGGCTTGGCATGGGCGATGCGCTCTTTGCGCTGCCGCCAGGACACGGCATTGCGTCCTGATTGACCTTCGCGACAGAACAGCCTATTTAAGCATTTCATCGTGGTGATTTGGCCGGCCGGCTTGCAGCCACGTTAAACAAGTCGCTAAAGGGCCGCGAGAAGACATGTAAGCTTCCCCGGACCGGTTGCGATGTATCGCCACCGGTTTTTTTGTTTTTGTCGAGTTCGAACCATGCCGATCAAGATTCCCGATACCCTGCCTGCCTTCGAAACGCTGGTGAACGAGGGCGTGCGGGTGATGACCGAGACGGTGGCCGTGCGGCAGGATATCCGCCCGCTGCAGATCGGTCTGCTCAACCTGATGCCGAACAAGATCAAGACCGAAGTACAGATGGCGCGCCTTGTCGGTGCCTCGCCGCTGCAGGTGGAGTTCTCGCTGGTGCGCATCGGCGGCCACAAGGCCAAGAACACCTCCGAGGATCATCTCCTGTCCTTCTACGAGACCTGGGAGGAGGTGAAGCACCGCAAGTTCGACGGCTTCATCATCACCGGCGCGCCGGTGGAGACGATCGACTATGAAGAGGTCACCTACTGGGACGAGATGCAGCAGATCTTCGACTGGACACAGACCAATGTCCATTCGACGCTGAATGTCTGCTGGGGCGCGATGGCTGCCATCTACCACTTCCACAAGGTGCCGAAGCATGCGCTGAAGGAGAAGGCGTTCGGCGTCTATCGTCACCGCAATCTCTGCCCGTCCTCCATCTATCTCAACGGCTTCTCCGACGATTTCCAGGTGCCCGTCTCGCGCTGGACGGAAGTGCGCCGTGCGGATATCGAGACGGTGAAGGGCCTCGAGATCCTGATGGAATCCGAGGAGATGGGCGTCTGCCTCGTCCATGAGAAGAAGGGCAACCGGCTCTACATGTTCAACCATGTGGAATATGATTCCACCTCGCTCGCGGACGAATATTTCCGCGACGTGAATGCCGGTATTCCCATCAAGATGCCGCACAATTATTTTCCGCATAACGATGCCTCGCTGCCGCCACAGAACCGCTGGCGCAGCCACGCGCATCTTCTGTTCGGCAACTGGATCAACGAGATCTACCAGACGACGCCGTATGATCTGGAGCAGATCGGAACCCTCTGAAGGACGAGCCCGTGTTCATTCCCTTCTTCCTTGCGCTGAAGGATGCCAGGATCCCGGTGACGCTGCGGGAATTCCTGGATCTTCTGGCGGGGATGGAGGCGGGGCTTGCCGATTTCGACGTGGAGGCCTTCTATTTCATGGCGCGTGCCGCGCTGGTGAAGGACGAGCGCCATATCGACCGGTTCGACCAGGTTTTTGCCCAGGTCTTTCGCGGGCTGTCCGCCGTCTCCGGTGCCGAGGGCATGGAGACGCAGGCGCTGCCGGACGACTGGCTGCGCAAGCTTTCCGAAAAGCACCTGACGCCCGAGGAGAAGGCGCTGGTCGAAGCGCTCGGCGGTTTCGACAGGCTGATGGAAACGCTAAGGCAGCGTCTGGCAGAGCAGAAGGGGCGCCATCAGGGCGGCTCGAAATGGATCGGCACGGCCGGAACCTCGCCCTTCGGCGCCCATGGCTACAATCCGGAAGGCGTCCGCATCGGCCAGGACACCTCCCGCCATCGCAAGGCGGTGAAGGTATGGGACAAGCGGGAGTTCCGCGATTTCGACGATGCCCGCGAGATCGGCACCCGCAACATCAAGGTGGCGCTGAAGCGTCTGCGTCGCTGGGTGCGCGAGGGGGCGGCCGACGAACTGGACCTGCCCGGCACCATCCGCTCCACCGCCGAACAGGGCTATCTCGACGTGCGCACGCGGCCCGAGCGGCGCAATGCGGTCAAACTTCTGATGTTCTTCGACGTCGGCGGCTCGATGGATGATCACGTGATGGTGGTGGAGGAACTGTTTTCCGCCGCCCGCGCCGAGTTTCGCCATCTGGAGCATTTTTACTTCCACAACTGCCTTTACGAGAGCGTGTGGCGCGATAACCGCCGTCGGTCCGAGCGGCTGCCGGTTACCGACCTCTTGCGCAGCTATGGGCCCGATTACCGGGTGATCTTCGTCGGCGATGCGACCATGAGCCCCTATGAGATCACCCAGGCGGGTGGTTCCGTCGAACACTGGAACAAGGAGCCGGGGGCCGCGTGGATGGCGCGCATCACCGGCCATTTCCGCCGGGTTGCCTGGATCAATCCGGTGCCGGAGGCGCATTGGGAGTACACCCAGTCGCTCGTGCTGATGCGCCGCTTGCTGGAGGAGCGGATGTTTCCGCTGACGCTGGAGGGGCTTGATCGCGCCACCCGGCAGCTGTCCCGCTGAGCCTTTGTTTCGCATTGCCAAGGGCCCGGAAATGGCGCAGTTTGCGCCCGCTTCGGAGCGAAAACAGGAAGGCAGACATGACGACGCAAGGCGAGATCTTCGGCACCACTCCCAAGGGCGAAACGGTTTACCGGGTGAAGATTTCCGGGGGCGGGCTGACGGCGCATGTCATCACCTGGGGCGCCGTGATCCAGGACCTGCGTCTTGAAGGCCATGACGCGCCACTGGTGCTCGGCTTCGACCATTTCGATGATTATCCGAAATATTCCTCCTATTTCGGCGCCACCCCCGGCCGCGTTGCCAACCGCATCGGCAAGGGCCGGTTCACGCTGGATGGCAAGAGCTACCAGCTCGACCTCAACCAGAACGGCGACACGCACCTGCATGGCGGCAGCGACGGACTTGGCAAGACCAACTGGACGATCGTCGCCCATGCCGAAAACAAGGTGATCCTGCAGGTGACCGATCCTGATGGCCGTGGCGGCTATCCCGGCAACTGCACGGTAACAGCGACCTATGAGCTGAAGGCGGATGGCGTTCTCAACGTCCTTTATGAAAGCGTGACCGACCAGCCGACGCTCGCCAATATCTGCCAGCACACCTATTTCAACCTCGATGGTCGCGATGACGTTCTCGGCCATGACATCATGATTGCCGCCGACCATTACCTGGAACTGGATGAGCATCAGGTGCCGACCGGCACGCTGGTGCCGGTTGCCGGCAGCGCCATGGATCTGCGTGAACTCGGGCCCGTGCGCCGCACCGGCCCGGATGGCGGCCAGGTGGAATTCGACCATAACTTCTGCCTGTCCGGCGAGCGGGTCGAGAAGCGATCGGTCGCCCTGGTGCGCAGCGTCAATTCCGGTGTCACGCTGGAAGTGCGCACCACCGAGCCCGGCGTTCAGCTCTATGCCGGCTTCAAGCTGAAGCCGACGGTGCCGGGCCTTTCCGGCAAGCTCTACGGCCCCTATGCCGGGCTTTGCCTCGAAACGCAGATCTGGCCGGATGCCATCAACCATGCGGGCTTCCCGAATGCCGTGCTGCGGCCGGGCGAGGTTCTGCGCCAGGAAACCGACTACGTCTTCTCCAGAAGCTGATCCAAAAACGCTTCGCCCGCTCGTTTAGCCATGTTCGCAACGGACTGGCGAACCGGCGGGGCCGCTGTCATCCCGGTGACGCCCCGGCCTTCCGTGGCGTCATCTGCCCGTTTTGCCGCTCCCGTCCCCGGATGTTTCGCATGCCCGCGCCAAAGCCTGCCTTCAACAGCCTCGTCCATCGCATTTCCCCGCCACCGGTGCCCTCCGTGCAGGCCTGGGCGCGCGCCTATGGCGGGGCAAAGGGGCCGCTGATCGATCTCTCGCAGGCGGTTCCCGGCTATCCGGCCCATCCGGTGATGCTCGAACTTCTCGGTCAGACTGCCGCGTCGCTTGCCTATACCGGCTATGGTCCGATCGAGGGAGAGCGAAAGCTGCGCGAGACCTATGCCGCCCATGTTGCCGACCTCTATGGTGCGGCGCTTGTGGCGGAGAACATCCATATTACCTCAGGCTGCAATCAGGCCTTCATCTGCGCGGTCATGGCGGTGGCGGGCGCCGGCGATACGGTGCTGATGACCGAGCCCTATTACTTCAACCATGAGACGACGCTCGCCATGCTCGGCATCGGCACCCGCTTCGTCGCCTGCCGCGCCGAAGACGGTTTTCTGCCGCGCGTCGAGGCTGTGGCCGCGGCGCTGGATACCGGTGTGAAGGCTTTGGCGCTGGTCTCGCCCAACAATCCGACTGGTGCGGTTTATCCTCCGGACCTGCTGGCAGCCATTGCCGATCTCTGCCGGGAGCGCGGCGTCTGGTTGATCCTTGACGAGACCTATCGCGATTTCCTGCCCTCGGCGGGCGAGGCGCCGCATGCTCTCTTTCGTCGGGATGGCTGGCAGGATTTCGTTGTCTCGCTCTACAGCTTCTCGAAAAGCTTCTGCATTCCCGGCCATCGGCTGGGCGCCATCACGGCCGGTCCGGCTTTCATCGCAGAGGTGGCGAAGATCATGGACAATCTGCAGATCTGCGCGCCGCGTGCCGCCCAGGCGGCTGTCGAACAGGCTCTGCCGCGGCTTGCCGGCTGGCGGGAAGAAAACCGGCTGGAGATCCTGAGACGGGCCGAGGCGCTGAAGGATGTGATGGCGGGGCTGCCGGACTGGCAGCTGGCCGCCGTCGGTGCCTATTTCGCCTTCGTCCGCCATCCCTTTGCCGGTGTTTCCTCCGCGACGGTTGCCGAGGCGCTGGCGAAAAGGGCGGGTGTCTCCTGCATTCCGGGCGGCTATTTCGGCCCGGATCAGGAAGGCTATCTGCGCTTTGCCTTCGCCAATGCCGATGAAGAGGGCATCCGGGCGCTGTCGGCGCGTCTGGACGGCTTCACGCTCTGATCAGGCAAAGATCGAGGCGGCGAAGAAGATGATCGCCTTGACGATGGCATAAAGCACGCCCGCCACGAGAAACAGCGAGGCGATGCCGATCAGGATGCCGAGTACCACCCAGACGCCATCCTTTTCGAGAATGCCGAAGGCCATCACGCAAAGCGCCACCGCCGGCAGCATGTTGCCGAGCGGGATGGGCAGAGCGAGTATGATCGACAGAACGAGGCAGATCACACCGATCGCCCGCTCCATGGCGGGCTGCGACAGGGCCGCATAGCGCGGCCTCAGCATGCGCTCCGCCTTCATGATCCACGGGCTTGCCTTGTCGATCATCCCTGCGAAATCACTGCGCAGCATCGAGCGTCCGGCAATCAGCCTGGGCAACCATGGTTTCTGGCCGATTGCCATCTGCAGGCTGAGAAACACGAGCGGAATGCCGAGGATCGCCGAGGTGCCGGGCGGCGTTGGAATGGTGTTCGGCATGGCGAAGATGAAGATCAATGCGCCGAAGGCGCGGTCCTTCATGATCTCCAGCAGATCCGCCACGGAGATGCGGGTGCGCGTCTCGTCGTCGGCAAGTGCGCGAAGGATGGTGGAAAAGCTGTCCTGGCGGCCGTTTGGGGCCGGTTCGGCATCATCGTTGTCGGGCATCGATGGTTGGGAAATCAGAGCCATCGATCACTCAACGGATAAGGATGGGAAGCACGATGCGGTCATGGGAAATGGCCATGCCATAGAAACATGGCCATTTCGTTACGTCAGGGAGGATCAGAAGAAGGATTCCTCTTCCATGCCCATATCGTCGGCACCGCTATCGGCGGCTCCGGTGTCGGAGGCCGCCGGTTCTTCGGCAGCCTGCGCTTCGTCACCGCCGAGCATGCCGGCAATCGCATTGCCGAGCAGCACGCCGCCGGCCACACCCATTGCCGTCTGCGCTGCGCCGGCCAGGAAGCCGCCGCCGCGGGCGGGCTGGCCCTGACCGAAGCCCGGACCGAAACCCTGGGCCTGACCGTAACCGGGCGCCGCACTATAACCCGGCGCCTGCTGGCCCCAGGGATTGCGGGGGCCGGCCTGCGGCTGGCCGGGCATGCCGGACGTGGTTGCCATGCCCTGCGGCTGGCTGCGCTGGACGGCCGGCTGCGAGGCGCTGCCGAACAGGCTGGAGAAGAAGCCGCCACCGGACGCCGGGCGGCTCGCCAGCTGGTGCTCCAGCTGCTCGATCCGCGCCTGCGCCTCGTTCAGCGCCTGTTCCTGCACAACGATCGTCTGCGCCATGAAGTAGGGTGCACCCGGCTGGGCGGCGATGCGATCACGGATGAAGGCATCCGCTTCCGTATCGCGCGGGCCGGACTGGCTCTCCACGCGGGAGAGCTTGCCGAACAGACCCTCGATCGCCTGGCGGTCGTTGTAGTCCATGGGTTGTTTCCTCCTTCGGATAGATATGGACCGGGTTTACTCTTCGCGCTGGCCGGTAAGGCTCAGCAGCAGCTGGAAGATGTTGACGAAGTTGAGATACAGCGAGAGCGCACCGAACACGGCGAGCTTCTGCTGGCTCTCCTGGTCAAAATTCTCGGCATACTGTTCCTTGATGTTCTGGGTGTCCCAGGCGGTCAGGCCGACGAAGACGAAGATGCCGATGACCGAGACCGCGAACTGCAGGGCGCTGGAGCCGAGGAAGATGTTGACGATCGAGGCGATCATCACGCCGATCAGGCCCATGATCAGGAAGGAGCCGAACTTGGCGAGGTCCCGCTTCGTCACATAGCCATAGAGGCTGGTGGCGCCGAACATGGTGGCGGCGATGAAGAAGGTGCGGGCGATGCTGGCGCCGGTGAACACCAGGAACACCGAGGCGAGCGACAGGCCCATCACGCCGCAGAAGGCCCAGAAGGTCATCTGCGCGGCCGAGGCCGACATGGTCTGCAGCTTGAACGAGAAGAAGAAGACGAAGGCGAGCGGCGCCAGCATCACCACCCACTTCAGCGGGCTGGAGAAGATCGGCACGTAGAGCGCCGGCGTGGTGCCGACGATGAAGGCCACGATGCCGGTGATGACAAGGCCGAGGCCCATGTAGTTGTAGACGCGCAGCATGTGCTGGCGCAGGCCTTCATCGAAGGCCGCCTGCGACTGGATCGCCGGATTGTATCCGAAGCGGGGGTTCATGATGTGCTCCTCAGGTTACTCAGTAAAGCGAACGGGCGAGGCGTTCGGCCTCTCCCTTCAGGTTGACGGCATCTTCGGCGTGGGAGACCAGCGCATAGGCCACCTCGCCGATCTGCCAGTAGGACGCCTGCACGTCGCCTTCCCTGGCGATGGCGACCGGCATCACGGCAAAGCTGCCGGGACGCACGGCAAACAGGGACAGGCGAATATCGGCATCGCGCGTGATGGCCATTTCCACGCTCGGCCCGAAGGCGGAGGGGAAGACCTGCACGTCGCTGACCTTCCAGTCCTTCGGGATCTCCGGCATCACGATCGCGGTGGCGGAGCGGATCTCCGCCGGGTCGTATTGCGGTGTTTCCTTCTGGGACGGCATGGTTTCTCGCAGCATCGCGGTGCCATGCGCGCGCAGCGCCTCTTCCACGAAGGCGGGCGGCGGCACGGAGGCTACCACCTCCGACACCGTCAGCGGGCCAAGCTGGTGGCTCAGCCCCCAGCCGACGGCAATCAGCGCCACGGTGGCAGCCAGCCTCTGGAGCGAGCGAAACAGGCGGCCGCGCGCCAGCGCGCTCTGCAGCCGGCGGGCGGCTTCGCGCGTGTCCGGGCGACCGTGCCGCTGATGGCCCTCGGCCAGCGCCAGCCGCAACTCGCCCTTGATGGCCAGATCGGCCATCACGCGGGCGGCGATCTCCGGATGTTCGGAGAGATAGGCTTCCACCGCGATGCGGCGACCGGCATCAAGCTGGTCATCCACATAGGCTTCCAGATCGGCGGACTGGATCGGGTCAACGGGTGTCATCGCGGCCCCCTTCTATGATGGTCAGATGGCTGCCTGCGGCTGGCAGGCGACGGCCGTTTTCTTCGAAGGCGCGCAGCCTTGCGCGGGCGCGCGACAGGCGCGACATCAGCGTGCCCACGGGGATGGACAGCGCATCGGCCGCCTCCTGGTAGGACAGGCCCTCGATTGCCACCAGATGCAGCGCATCGCGCTGCTCGTCCGGCAGGGCAAAGAAGGCCTCGCGCAGCTGCCTCAGACGGATCGACTGATCCGGATCGGCATGATGTGCGGTTTCGCCGAGATCTGCCGCGGCCTGGTGGCGTGCCTCCGTCGAGCGCTTGCGGCGCAGGCGGTCGATATGCGTGTTGTGAACGATGGATAGCAGCCAGTTGCGCAGGTTGGCGTTGGTGCGGAAGGTGCCCTTCCGCTCGTAGGCCTTGACCAGCGCGTCATGCACCAGATCTTCCGCATCGTCCGGATTGCGGACGAGCGAACGGGCGTAGCGCCTCAGCGTCGCCAGCTGGTTCAGAACATCGAAGGGGTGCTTCTTGTCGCTCATGCCCCAGTATACGGATCAGACCCTCACTCTATTCCGCAGCCCGAGCGATTTTTTTGAAAAAAGAATCAGCCGGGCGGCGGGCCGACGTAACGGGCGCGCGGGCGGATCAGCCGCTCGTCCTCCGTCTGCTCCAGCGCATGCGCGATCCAGCCGGTGGTGCGGGCGATGGCGAAGAGCGCCAGCGCCGAACCGCGCGGCAGGCCAAGCCTGCGGCGCAGCGCCACCAGCGCCACGTCGCAGGTCGGCCGCAGCCCCGCCGTCTCCTCCATCACGGCGAGCAGATCCGCCGTCAGAGGGTCGGCAGGCAGATGGGGAAGGATGCCGTCCGCCCGCGGGTCGCCGTCGGGATAGAGCGGATGGCCAAAACCCGGCATGCCATCGCCGCGTCGCAGGCGGGTTTCCACCACCTCGGCCGCATCGCCCTCCCGCTCCACCTCGTCGAACAGCAGTTCCACGAGGCTCGTCATGCCGCCATGCCGCGGGCCGCTCAGCGCAGAGAGCCCGGCATTGAGGCAGGCGCCGAGCGAAGCGCCGGTGGAGGCGGTGACCCGCACGGCAAAGGCGGAGGCGTTCAGCTCGTGATCGGCCTGCAGCACCAGCGCGCGGCGGATGAGATCGGCGCCTGCGGCATCAAGTCCCCAATGGTCGGCCAGATGGAGATGCACCGGGCGCCCGTCCGGCTGGCGCGCGAGGCAGGCGGCGGCCATGCTGCGGGTCAGCGCCGCGGCGCCCGGCCAGAGCCTTCGGGACTCGCGTTTCCAGGCCGTGGCGCGGCCAGCCGCCACGAAGGGCATCAGCGCCTGGCAGCGTTCCGTCAGCGGCAGGCTTTCGGTGGCGGCAAGCAGCCCGTCGTTCCAGCCCTGCGGCTCCGCCTTGGGGTCGCGGAACGGATCGGCCTCGCCGCAATCCCATAAAAGCCGGGCGATGTCTTCCAGGCTGGCCTGCTCGGCGAGCAAGAGCGCATCCTGGCCACGATAGAACAGCCGGCCATGCTCGATCAGCGTCACCGAGGAGGAAAGTACCGGCAGGCCGAAGTCGAGGGCATTGGCGGCAGCCTCCTTCGGCCGCCGTCCGACGTTCTTGCGCTTCTTCAGCTGTTCGATGTCGTGGATGCTGTAGAGCCGGCGGCGCGGGTCTTGATCGGTGCCCGTCGTCTGGATCAGGCCACGGCTGACATAGGCGTAGAGGGTGGCGCGGCTGATGCCGAGGGTCACGGCGGCACCTTCGGCATCGAGGAACTTGTCGGGCTGGGTCATGATCGATCTGACATTGATTGGATGAATCAAGATTGACCATATATGTGCAGCGCAACATGCTCAAGGCCTTCATCATCCCGAGGAGACTTGCCATGAGCCCATCCGCCGCGTTGACCCCCGTTCTGGCCGCCGAGAGCCCCGCTCCCGGCCTCGACAACGTGATCGCCGCCGAAACCCGTCTCAGCCATGTGGACGGACAGGCCGGCGAACTGATCATTGCCGGCCATCACCTGCAGCAACTGGCCGGTCATCGGTTCGAAGAGGTGCTGGAACTGTTGTGGAGCGGTCTTGTGCCGCAGCCGCTGTCCGCCGGCGAGATCGCTGCCCGTCTCGGCAAGGCGCGTGTGCGCGCCTTTGCGTTGATGCAGCCGCTGTTGCCGGGGCTGGCGCATCTCAGCCCCGTCGAATCGCTGCGGCTTCTGCTGGCGGCGCTGCCAGACGACAGCGCCGAGCCGCATCATGTGCTGGCGGTGGCTGCCGTGCCCGTCTTTACCGCCGCCATTATCCGCCAGGCGCGCGGCCTGCCGCTGGTGGCGCCGGACGCCGCGCGCTCCCACGCCGCTGATTTCCTGGCGATGCTGCGCAACGAGCCGCCGGCAGACGACAAGGTCCGGGCGCTCGACACCTATCTGGTGACTGTCTCGGATCACGGCTTCAACGCCTCGACCTTTGCGGCGCGCGTGATCGCCTCCACCAAGGCGGGGCTTTTCTCCTCCGTCGTCGGCGGTCTCTGCGCCTTGAAGGGGCCGCTGCATGGCGGGGCGCCGGGTCCGGTGCTCGACATGCTGGATGCGATCGGCACCGAGGCCCGCATCGTGGACTGGCTGACGGACTCGCTCGATCGTGGCGAACGGCTGATGGGGTTTGGCCATCGCATCTACCGCGTGCGCGATCCGCGCGCCGATGTGCTGAAGGAGGCGGTGTCTGCGCTGAAGGATGGCTCCGGCCGCATCGCGTTTGCCGGGAAGGTCGAAGCCGCGGCCCTTTCGCTGCTGCACGAAAGAAAGCCGCTGCGGCCGCTGCAGACCAATGTGGAGTTCTACACCGCGCTGCTTCTGGAGGCGGTCGGCTTCCCGCGTGACAGCTTTACCAATGTGTTTGCCGCCGGCCGCATGGCGGGCTGGACCGCGCATGTGCTGGAGCAGGAACTGACCGGTCGCCTGATCCGGCCGCAGTCGCGTTATGTGGGCCCGATGCCGGCGTGAGGAATGAATCGCAGGTGCGGGCGCGCAAGCGCCCGTACGGCCGCAATCCGGAATGCGCCAAAGCCCCGAAGGGCTTCATCTTCCAAACGTCAATGTCATGATTTTCTGGAAAATGGAGCGGGCGAAGGGATTCGAACCCTCGACCCCAACCTTGGCAAGGTTGTGCTCTACCCCTGAGCTACACCCGCTCATCATTCCGTCGGTTCGGGGTAGTTCGCTGAACCGCGGGTCGCTGCGTTGCGGCGACGGGGGCTATATGGCCCAACTCATTTTTGAATGCAACAGGGAAATGACAGGATTTTCAAAATTCCGGATTTTTTCTCGCAAATAACTGAATATAATAGATAAAATTTGGAGCCTTCTCTTCCCCGTCTGTCTGGGGCTCATGAAATGCCCAAGGCGAACGCCTTCGCGGAGGTGTTGGAAAGTGCCGCAGGCCGGCTTGTGGTCCGGCTGTTCCGCTTCCTATAATCGGGCTCTCCGATCCTGATCCTCCGGCGCTTGCGCCCCACCGAAAGTCCCGTTTCCCGCCATGACAGAGACCGTTTCCCAGGCCCCGAACTCTGATGCCCCGAAGACCGCGCAGGACCTGTTCCGCTTCCTTGATGATCTCGGTATCAGCCATTCCACGAAGAGCCACCCGCCGGTGTTCACCGTGTCGGAATCGGAAAGCCTGCGCGACGAGATCCCGGGCGGTCACACCAAGAACCTCTTCGTCAAGGACAAGAAGGATCGTTTCTTCGTTCTCACGGTGGAGGAGCGGGCGAGCGTCGATCTGAAGAGCGTGCACAAGGTGATCGGCGCCTCCAGCCGCGTCTCCTTCGGCAGCCCTGAAAAGATGCTGGACTATCTCGGCGTCATTCCCGGCTCCGTCACCGTGTTCGGTGCCCTCAACGACACCGGCAACAACGTGACCTTCGTGCTGGACGAAGACCTGATGAGCCACGAGATCATCAACGGTCATCCGCTCTCCAACGATGCCACCACTTCGATCGGCCGCAACGACCTGATCCGCTTTCTCAAGGCCACCGGACACGAGCCGCTTGTCTTGAAAGTCACGGGCTGACATACGATCTTTGCCAGCAGACGTCACAGACAGAAGAAGCATCCCCGGGAGACATCCATGAGCAGCGGCAGCAACAATCCCTATGGCGGTTCCTACGGCGGCCAGATGAGCGGCAAGATGAGCTTCGGTTCGGCCTCCCCCGGCGCCGGTGCAGCCGTTCAGGCGTCCGGCGGCCACATCAAGGATACGACGACTGCCGCCTTTACCAAGGACGTTCTCGAGGAATCGCGCCGCCAGCCGGTTCTGGTGGATTTCTGGGCGCCCTGGTGCGGCCCCTGCAAACAGCTGGCGCCGGCGCTGGAAAAGGTCGTCAACGAGGGCAATGGCCGCGTCAAGCTGGTCAAGCTCAATATCGATGATCATCCGTCGATCCCCGGCCAGCTCGGCATCCAGTCGATTCCCGCCGTCATCGCCTTCGTCAATGGCCGCCCCGTCGATGGCTTCATGGGGGCTGTGCCGGAAAGCCAGATCCGCCAGTTCATCGACAAGGTCGCCGGTCCCGCCGGCGCCGATCAGGCGGCCGAGATCGAGGCCGCGCTGGAGGAAGCCCGCGCGCTGCTCGACGGTGGCGATCTCGATGGCGCCGCCCAGCTGTTTGCCGCGGTCCTGCAGGCCGATCCCGAAAATCCGAAGGCGGCGGCTGGCATGATCGACTGCCTGATCACGCTCGGCGAAATGGCACGCGCCCGGCAGATGCTGGAATCGCTGCCGCCGGAAGTGTCGTCGCAGGCGCCGGTGCAGGCCGTGGCCCTGAAACTGCAGCAGATCGAGGAAGCCCGCAAGCTCGGCGATCCCGTTGCGCTCGAACATGAACTTGCGCTGCATCCGGATCACCACGAATCGCGCATGAAGCTCGCCAAGATCCTCAATGTCGAGGGCCGGCGTGACGAGGCAGCCGAGCATCTGCTGCTGATCATGAAGACTGATCGCACGTTCGATGACGATGGAGCCCGTCGCCAACTGCTGCAGTTCTTCGAAGCCTGGGGGCCGAAGGACCCGGCGACCATTTCGGCCCGCCGCCGCCTGTCCTCCATCCTGTTTTCCTGATGAAGGCCGAGGCGTCCCGCTAGGCTTGTGAAACGGAATGCCGGCACCACATATAGGATGCCCTGTTCCGGTGCATCTTGAAGGGGAGGAAGCCCATGCATGTCGGCAATGCGAGATATGTGAAGCGTGAAGATCTGCCGGAAACCGTGCCGGTCTTCCCGCTGAGTGGGGCGCTGCTCCTGCCGAACGGCCAGTTGCCGCTCAACATCTTCGAGCCGCGCTATCTCGCCATGTTTGATTCAGCGCTTTCCGGTAGCCGGCTGATCGGCATGATCCAGCCGGCGCTTGGCGAAAACGGTGAGGGCAGCCGTCCGGCGCTGAGCCCAATCGGCTGCATCGGCCGCATCACGTCCTTTGCCGAAACCGGCGACGGCCGCTACATCGTTTCGCTGAGCGGTGTCTGTCGCTTCCGCGTGATGGAGGAAGTGGGAGAGGGGCATCCCTTCCGCACGGTACGCTTCATGCCCTTCCTGTCGGATCTTTCCGGCGAGGATGACGAAACGACGGTCGACCGTCAGCAATTGCTGCGCGTGTTCCGCGCCTATCTCGATGCCAACCAGCTGGAGGCGGATTGGGAGGCGGTGGAACGGGCCGGCAACAGCACGCTTGTCAACTCCCTGTCGATGATGTCGCCCTTCGGTCCTGCCGAGAAGCAGGCGCTGCTGGAGGCGCCGGATCTCAAGACCCGCGCCGAAACGCTGGTGGCGATCACTGAGATCCACCTTGCCCGCGGGTTCGGCGATTCCGACACCATTCTGCAATAGGCAAGGGTGAGGCGCGCCATGGACGAAAAGCTATCCAAGGTCGATCCGAAGCTGCTGGATCTCCTTGTCTGTCCGCTCGGCAAGGGGCGTCTGACGCTCAATCGCCAGACCAACGAACTGATTTCCGAAAGCGCGCGTCTCGCCTATCCGATTCGCGACGGTATTCCGATCATGCTGGTGTCCGAGGCGCGCCGCATCGAGGATTGATCGAGGTGCGCCCGGGCGGCGGGGCCTGCAGGCCCCGCGCGTGACGGCTGTCAGATCGCCTGTCCCGCCAGAAGGCGTGGGGCGTCCTTCGCCTTGGTGCCGGCAGCTTCCCCGATGAAATAGGATTTGAGCTTCGGCAGGCGCTCCACCACGCCAAGTCCGAAGTCGCGTGCGATGCGCAGCGGGCCGATATCATTGGAGAACAGCCGGTTCAGCACGTCCGTGGTCACCCCCATGCGGAAGGTGTCGAAGCGTCGCCAGGTCTGGTAGCGCTCAAGAATTGTCAGCGCGCCGATGTCCAGCCCCAGGCGGTCAGCTTCCACCACGGTTTCGGCGAGCGCCGCCACGTCCTTGAAGCCGAGGTTGAGGCCCTGGCCGGAAATCGGATGGATGCCATGCGCTGCATCGCCCGCCAGCGCCAGGCGCGGTGCCACGAAGGCGCGCGACAGCGTAAGGCCGAGCGGAAACGCCTTGCGGCCGCCCACCACGCTGAGGGTCCCGAGCTTGTGGCCGAAGCGGCGCTGCAGTTCCTCCTCGAAGATCAGGTCGTCGGCGGCAACCAGCCGGTTGGCATCCTCGGTCCGCTCCGTCCACACCAGCGAGGAGCGGTTGCCGGTCATCGGCAGGATGGCGAAGGGGCCGGGGGGCAGGAAGTGCTCTTCCGCGCAGCCCTCATGCGGCCGCTCGTGCTCGACGGTGGTGACGATGCCGGACTGGCCGTAATCCCAGCGCACGGTCCTGATGCCGGCCATATCGCGCAGTTTCGAGCGAACGCCGTCACAGGCGACGACGAGGCGGCTTTCCAGCACCTCGCCGGTCGAAAGCGTCAGGCTGGCGGCATTGGAGCCGGCGACGAAGCCGGTGGCAGAGGCACCGTGACGGATCTCGATGCCAAGCTCGCCGCAAGCGCGACGCAGCGCCCGCACCATGGCGACATTCGGCACCATGTGGGCGAAGGGGTGGCCTTCCTCCACCTCGCCGTCGAAGGTCAGGAAGACCGGGCGAACGGGATCCGCGGTGCGCGAATCCGTGACGATCATCCGGTTGATCGGCTGCGACTGGGGGGCGATCTCGTCCCACAGCCCCATCACGTCCAGCATGCGCGAGGCGGCCGCAATGATGGCGGAGGCGCGCTCGTCCTTTTCCCAGACGTGATCAGGTGCAGCCTCGATCACGGCGATGGACAGATGTGGCGCTGCCTGTTTGGTCGCCACTGCGACGGAAAGGCCGACATACCCGCCGCCCACGATCAGCATATCCAGCATCGCTTGCTCCTGCCGTACTTGTGATTGCACTGCCCGACATATAGATCATCGATCCTGTGCTTCCTACCGTCGGAGACCGTGAAAAATGCCGCAGCCTGACGTCGCCCTCTCGCCGATGGACGAATTGATCGCCACGCTTGACCTGGAGCGACTGGAGGAAAACCTGTTTCGCGGGGTCAGCCCGCAGATCGGCTGGCAGCGGGTGTTCGGCGGACAGGTGATCGCGCAGGCGCTGATGGCCGCGCAGCGCACGCTGCCGGAGGACCGCTTCGTGCATTCCCTGCACGGCTATTTCCTGCTGCCCGGCGACCCCAAGGTACCGATCGTCTACGATGTCGAGCGGTTGCGTGACGGCTCGAGCTTCACCACCCGCCGCGTGACCGGCATCCAGCACGGACGGGCGATCTTTGCCATGTCCGTCTCCGCGCAGATCGAGGAGCCGGGCTACGACCACCAGACGGCGATGCCCTCCGTCAGGGCGCCGGAAGACCTGATGGGAGAGGACGAGTTCCAGAAGGATTTTCTGGCCCATGCGCCGGAAACGGTGAAGCGCTACTGGGGGCGCAAGCGTCCGGTCGAGATCCGGCCCGTCTCGCTGGTTCACTATATTTCCGATGAGAAGCTGAAGCCCGAGCAGCAGATCTGGGTGCGTGCCACCGGCGCGGTGCCGGATGACCGGCACTATCAGGCCGCCGTGCTGGCCTATCTCTCGGACATGACGCTGCTCGATACCTCGCTTTACGCGCACGGCACCACGATCTTCCATCCGTCGATCCAGGCCGCGAGCATTGACCACGCCATGTGGTTCCATCGTCCCAGCCGCCTGGATGACTGGCTGCTTTACGCGCAGGACAGCCCCAGCACCTCGGGGGCGCGCGGTATGACGCGCGGCGCGCTTTATGACCGTTCGGGCGCACTCGTCGCCTCGGTGGCCCAGGAAGGATTGATTCGCAAACGGGCAAGTGCCTAGTTTGGGGTCATTTTTGAATTTTTGCCTAAGAATTGAGCGCCTAAATGGCGCTCAATTGCATTTCAGCATGTGGTATCGCTGATAGTCTTTATAATTCAATAACTTGTTTTGTGGCGAGAATCTGGCACGCGCCTTGAATGTATAGGGTCAGTCGCTGCTCACGGATCTGTCAGCGGCAGGAGAGTCGGCTCCGCGCCGAGGCAACAAAGGATGGGAAACCACATGAAAATCGTGATGGCCATTATCAAGCCATTCAAGCTGGATGAGGTGCGCGAAGCCCTCACCGCTGTCGGCATCCAGGGCCTGACCGTGACCGAGGTGAAGGGTTACGGGCGCCAGAAGGGACATACCGAAATCTACCGCGGCACGGAATATGCTGTGAGCTTCCTGCCCAAGCTGAAGATCGAGATCGCGGTGGCATCCGACCTGGTGGAGAAGGCCGTCGAGGCCATCGCATCCGCCGCCAAGACCGGCCAGATCGGCGACGGCAAGATCTTCGTCTATTCCATCGAGCAGGCCGTGCGCATCCGTACCGGCGAAACCAACACCGAAGCGCTTTAAGACACGGCTGATCAGGGGAGTTTCTCGCAATGTCATTTTCCAAGTTCTCGTCCATGTATGGACGTCTGGCTGCCGCATCGGCAGCCCTCCTGGTGCCGGCCATCGCCTTTGCCCAGGATGCAGCGCCGGCCGCCGCAGCGGCTGCGCCGACGCCCGACAAGGGGGATACGGCCTTCATGTTCATCAGCACCATTCTCGTGCTGTTCATGGCCGTTCCCGGCCTCGGTCTGTTCTACGGCGGCCTTGTGCGCGCCAAGAACATGCTCTCCGTCCTGATGCAGTGCACGGTCATCGCCTGCGCCGTGATGATCATCTGGGTTCTCTACGGCTATTCCTTCGCCTTCGGTGGCGCGACCAATGCCTTCTTCGGCGGTACGGCCAAGATGTTCCTGTCGGGTGTGTCGACCACCACGACGGCGGCAACCTTCACCAAGGGCGTTGTCATTCCGGAATTCATCTTCGTGCTGTTCCAGATGACGTTCGCGGCCATCACGCCGGCGCTTATCATCGGCGCCTTCGCCGAGCGCATCAAGTTCTCGGCCTCCATCCTGTTCTGCATCCTGTGGGTCACCTTCGTGTACTTCCCGGTTGCCCACATGGTCTGGGATGCCAACGGTTACCTGTTCGGTCTCGGCGCGCTTGATTTCGCCGGTGGTACGGTCGTTCACATCAACGCCGGTGTTGCCGGCCTGATCGGCGCCCTGATGGTGGGCAAGCGGACCGGCTACGGCAAGGACATGATGGCCCCGCACTCCATGACGCTCACCTATGTCGGTGCCGCCATGCTGTGGTTCGGCTGGTTCGGCTTCAACGCCGGCTCCAACCTCGAAGCCTCCGGTGGCGCCATGCTCGCCAGCGTCAACACCTTCGTCGCCACGGCTGCCGCCACCCTCTCCTGGTGCGTTGTCGAAGCGCTGACGCGCGGCAAGTCCTCCATGCTGGGCGCTGCATCCGGCATGATCGCCGGCCTCGTTGCCGTCACCCCGGCTGCCGGTATCGTCGGCCCGATGGGCGCTATCGTCATGGGCATCATCGTTTCGCCGCTCTGCTACTTCTTCGTCTCCGTGGTGAAGAACAAGTTCGGTTATGACGATACCGCCGACGTCTTCGGCGTGCACGGCATCGGCGGCATGTTCGGCGCCATTGCCACCGGCATCTTCGCCTCCGCTTCGCTGGGCGGCGTCGGTTATGTCGGAGAACAGACGATGGCCGGCCAGGTCATGGTTCAGATCCAGGCCGTGGTCATCACCATCCTGTGGACGGGTATCGGCTCTGCGATCCTCTACAAGGTGGTCGATATCATCATCGGTCTGCGCGTACCGGTGGAAGCCGAGCGCGAAGGTCTCGACCTCGCCTCGCACGGCGAAGCTGCCTATCATTCGTAAGGAGCGTGGGCGTCGCTTGGGCGCCTCCGCACCCCGAATTTTGAATATCTGATCTGTGGCCCGGGAAACCGGGCCATTTTTCATCATTAACGTCCGTTAATGATTTGCAATCCGTTATTTGCGAAAACGATAATAAAAACGCGGATTTAAAATTGATTTGAAAGAAATTCTTCGGAGGTGTATCTGCTTTTGGGGAGGGAGTATTTGACATTACTTTCTGACCGGAGATTGTATGGTGGCGAAGGCAATTCAACTGATGCACTCCCGGAGCGGTCTCTCGCGGACCGGATACTACGGCTTTAGCTGGACCTCGCTGGTTTTCGGCGGTGTTCCTGCCATCTTCCGCGGTGATCTCGTCATGGGTGCGAGCGTGTGTGTCGCAGGCGGCATCGCCGCGCTTCTGGTGGGGGTGATCGGTCTTGGCCTGCCGGGCCTGCTGGTCGGCTGGCTTGCCGTCGGCGCCGGCTGGGGCATGGTCTACAACAGGATCTACACAAAGCGGCTGATCGAACGTGGCTATCGCTTCGCGGACACCGACCAGCGCAATGCAGAGGCGCAGCGGGCCGTGGGCATGGACGGTATGCCGGTCGCATCGCGCGCGGGCGGCTGACAGCTGCCCGCCTCGCCCAGCGGCCCGGATCCCTATCTCTGTCCGGACGTGGTTAAAGCGACGTTAACCAACCTTGCGTAATCTGACGTGAAGACGGGATGCGTGCGGGCGGGTGAAAAACCTTTCTGGCCATCGCGCGAAACCGAAACGTTCAGGCTGATCGACCATGGGCAGAAGCACTCCGGCCGCGATGGCGCCGAATTCCACCCGCCATGCGCTGGTGTCCTTCATCGTGCGCCAGATTCTCGCCCTGTGCGGTTTCGCTCTCTTCCTTGCGCTTGCCCTGGCCGTTGCCGCGCTTGCCAGCTGGAACGTTGCAGATCCGTCGTTCTCTTACGCCACCAGCAATCCGCCCACCAATCTGCTCGGCTATCCCGGTGCGGTGTTTGCCGACCTTATGATGCAGTTTTTCGGCCTTGCCAGCGTGCTGGCCTTGCTTCCGGTGCTGGCCTGGTCCCTGTCTCTGGTCTCCGGCCGCTCCTTCCGCCGCATTCCCGCACGCCTGGGCGGTTTTGCGCTGGGCACGGTGCTGGCAACGGCCGCGCTCGGCTGCTTTCCGGTGCCGATGACCTGGCCGATCCCCAACGGCATCGGCGGTGTCGTCGGCGACATGATCCTGCGCTTTCCTGCACTCTTTATCGGAAACTATCCGACTGGCACGGTGGCGATCGTTCTGGGCATGCTGTTTGCCGTGCCGGCCGTCTGGTTCCTGCTGTTTGCCGCCGGTCTCGTCGGTCGCGAGGAGGAGGAACTCTTTGACGAGGACGACGAGGAGGAGGCGCCTGTCCAGAGCCGCCGCCGGGCCGCGCCGGCGGACGAGGATGACGATGAGCGGGAGGGCTTCTTCGCCGGCCTGCTCGCCTTCGGGGCGCTGGCCCATTACTGGTACATCACGCAGGCAAGGCTGCGCCGGCTGCTGCGCATCGCGCCGCCCTCGCGCCAGACGGCCGCTTATGATGCGCCTTATGACTTCAACGAGGACGAATTCGGCAAGCTGAATGAACCGGTTCGAGCCAAGGTCGGGTCTCCGGGTCGCCTCGAACCCTCCCTCGACAGCCCGATGTCCGATTTCATGGCGGCACGGCGGCGCATCTCGCCGCCCTCGATGGGCGCCGTCGATGAGGCTGATGACGAGCCGATGCGTCCGGCCGGCATCCTGCCGGATAAGGATGACGAGCCTTCCTTCGATGCGCCGCGTCTGCGGCAGGCTGGGGCAAGGGCGTCCGGTCGCGTGGCGGCGCCTGCCGCACCGACGCGTCCAGGCGCCCGTGTCGTGCGGGAGGCGCAGTCTTCGCTGCTCGACCCGGAGGGTTTTCAGCTTCCCTCCGTCCATCTGCTCTCCGAGCCGCGCAACGTGGTGCGCGATGCAACGCTGTCGGCCGATGCTCTGGAGCAGAATGCCCGCATTCTCGAAGGCGTTCTTGAGGATTTCGGCGTCAAGGGCGAAATCATCCATGTGCGTCCGGGTCCCGTCGTCACGCTTTACGAACTCGAGCCGGCGCCCGGCATCAAGTCGTCACGCGTCATCGGCCTTGCCGATGACATTGCGCGGTCGATGAGTGCGATCGCCGCCCGCGTCGCGGTCGTTCCCGGCCGCAATGCGATCGGCATCGAGCTGCCGAACCAGGGTCGCGAGACGGTCTTCCTGCGCGAACTGATCGGCAGCGGCGATTTCGATGCCAGCAAGGCGAAGCTTGCCATGGCGCTCGGCAAGACGATCGGTGGCGAGCCTGTCATTGCCGACCTCGCCAAGATGCCGCATCTGCTCGTCGCAGGCACCACCGGTTCCGGCAAGTCGGTTGCCATCAACACCATGATCCTGTCGCTGCTCTATCGCATGACGCCGGACCAGTGCCGCCTGATCATGATCGATCCGAAAATGCTGGAACTCTCCGTCTATGACGGCATTCCCCATCTCCTGTCCCCTGTCGTCACCGATCCCAAGAAGGCGGTCGTGGCGCTCAAGTGGACCGTCCGCGAGATGGAGGAGCGCTACAAGAAGATGTCGAAGATCGGCGTGCGCAACATTGACGGCTTCAACAGCCGCGTGGAACAGGCTCTTGCCAAGGGCGAAGTGCTGACCCGCACCGTACAGACCGGTTTCGACCGGCAGACGGGCGAGGCGATCTACGAGACGGAAGAGTTCGACCTGAAACCGATGCCCTACATCGTCGTGATCATCGACGAAATGGCTGACCTGATGATGGTGGCGGGCAAGGATATCGAAGGTGCCGTGCAGCGCCTGGCGCAGATGGCGCGCGCTGCCGGTATTCATGTGATCATGGCGACGCAGCGCCCCTCCGTCGATGTCATCACCGGCACGATCAAAGCGAATTTCCCGACGCGAATCTCGTTCCAGGTGACGTCGAAGATCGACAGTCGCACCATTCTCGGCGAGCAGGGTGCCGAACAGCTGCTCGGCATGGGCGACATGCTCTATATGGCCGGCGGCGGGCGCATCCAGCGCGTGCACGGCCCCTTCGTCTCCGACAACGAGGTGGAAGACATCGTCTCGTACCTCAAGACGCAAGGCGCACCGCAATATCTCGAGGCCATCACCGCCGACGAGGAGGATGACGAGGATGGCGGCGGCCCGGCCGGCACCGGCAATCTGTCGGACTCCGAAGATCCCTATGATCAGGCCGTCGCCATCGTGCTGCGCGACGGCAAGGCGTCGACCTCCTATATCCAGCGCCGCCTCGGCATCGGTTACAACCGTGCCGCCTCGCTGATCGAGCGCATGGAGCAGGAGGGCATCATCAGCCCGGCCAACCATGCGGGCAAGCGCGAAATTCTCGTTCCGACCGAATCCGACATCATCGAGCGTTGAGGCCGTCTCGGCGAACGGCAGCGGGGACATCTTCGCGGCCGCTGGCCTGCCCGACCGCCCTGCCGCTCCTGTCACGAAGCCGCCGTCTTTCGACGCCATAAGACGCCTGAAGGAGATCCCATGATGACACCCCGTTCTATTCCGTCGCACCGCCCGTCGCTCAGCCGCCGCCATCTGGTGCTTGGCCTTTCCGGGCTTGCGGCGGTCGGGCTTGCAGGAGCTCCCGCCCTGGCGCAGGGACCATCCGATGCAGCGCAGAAGATCGCCGACCATTTTTCCTCGGTAAAGACCATGACCGGCGAGTTCGTACAGTTCGGCCCGAGGGGCGAACAGACGGGCGGAAAATTCTTCATCGAACGTCCCGGCAAGCTGCGCTTCAATTTCGAGGATCCGTCGCCGATCCGTGTCATCGCAGATGGCAGTAACGTGGTCGTCGGCAATCTCAAGTTGAAGACCTGGGATCTCTATCCGCTCTCCAAGACGCCTCTCAGCCTGCTTCTGGCCGATCGCATCGATCTCTCCAACCAGATGGTGCGGGCGGTGAAGGAGGAAAGCGACCTCACCACCATCGTGCTCGGCAACAAGACCGTGTTCGGCGATTCCACGATCACCATGATGTTCGATCCGAAGACCTATGACCTGCGCCAGTGGACGATCACCGACCTGCAGGGCAAGGACACCACGGTGATGATCTACAATGTGCAGACCGGCGTCCGCTTTGACAGCAAGGTCTTCACCATTCCCTATGACGACGTCCACAAGCTGTAACGGCCTCATCCGCTGCCGCTCTGGCATGCCCGCGATGATCGGCCGGGCGGCCTTGCTCTTGGCAAGCGAAAGGTTCTAAACCTCGACGGATCACGTCGAGGTTTTTCGTATGTCCTTTTCCATCACCACCTGGAACATCAATTCGGTGCGCCTGCGCCTGCCGATCGTCCAGCAGTTCATCGCCCGGGCCCGGCCGGACATTCTCTGCCTGCAGGAAATCAAGTGCCGGGAACCGGAATTCCCGTTCGAACCGCTGAAGGAGATGGGCTATTCCCACATCATCCTGCATGGCCAGAAGGGCTATCACGGGGTGGCGATCCTCTCGAAGGTGCCGCTCCTTGAAGACCACCGGCAGGATTATTGCGGCGTCGGCGATGCACGCCACATTTCGGCGATCTTCGAGCGCGGCGGCCGGCGCATCCGCCTGCACAATTTCTATGTGCCCGCCGGTGGCGACGAGCCGGATCGCGGCATCAACCCGAAATTCGGCCACAAGCTGGATTTCGTGGAGGAAATGAAGGCGCTGAGGGCTGATCTCCCGGGCACATCCTCCATTCTCGTCGGAGACCTCAACATCGCGCCGCTGGAGCATGACGTCTGGTCGCACAGGCAGATGCTGAAGATCGTCAGCCATACGCCGGTCGAGACCGAGGGTCTGCTGGAGGTGATGCGGCAGGGCGGCTGGCTGGACCTGATGCGCCAGCACGTGCCGGCCTCCGAAAAGCTCTACACCTGGTGGAGCTACCGCGCCAAGGACTGGGAAGCGGCCGATCGCGGCCGCCGGCTGGACCATGTCTGGTCCTCTTCCGATCTCGGTCCCCTTCTGGAGAGCATCGAGGTTCTGAAGGAGGCACGCGGCTGGGAACGTCCCTCCGACCACGTGCCGGTGACGGCCACCTTCCGCTTCTGAAATCGTGCCCTCCCGCCTCGAACGGGAGGGTTTTGCTTCCGCCGGGGGCGTTCAGCCGGCGCGACGGCGTGCGACGCAGGGCGCCATGACGCAGAGCAGTTCGAACAGGATATTGGCGCCGGCCAGCGCCGTCAGGCCCGCAACGTCGAAGGGCGGCGCGACCTCCACCACATCGGCCCCGACGATATCGATGCCGGCCAGCAGGCGCACCAGTTGCTGTGCCTCGCGCGTGGTGAAGCCACCGATTTCCGGCGTGCCGGTGCCCGGTGCCATCGAGGGGTCGATGCTGTCGATGTCGAAGGTCACATAGGTCGCGCCGTCGCCGACGATGGCGCGCGCCTCCGCCATCACATCCTCGACGCCGCGCGCGACGAATTCCTCCATGTAGATGATCCGGATGCCCTGCGATTTCGCCCAGTCATGGTCGGTGGTGTCGTAGATCGAGCCGCGAATGCCGATCTGCACCATCCGCTTCGGATCGAGCAGGCCTTCCTCGATTGCCCGGCGGAAGGGCGTGCCGTGCGTGTATTTGTTGCCGCCGAAATAGCTGTCATTGGTGTCGGTATGGGCATCGAAATGCACCATGCCGACCGGTCGGGATTTGGCCACGGCCCGCAGCACCGGCAGGGTCGTCAGATGGTCGCCGCCGACGGAGAGCGGCAGCGCGCCGGCCGCGACGATGGCGGCAATGCCCTCCTCGATCCGCTTCAGCCCGTCCATCAGGTCTATGGGGTTGACCGAGACATCGCCCACATCGGCAACATTGGCGATGGAGAAGGGTTCGACACCCGACACATGATGCACGCGGCGGATCAGGCTGGACTGGTTGCGCACCTCGCGCGGCCCGTGGCGCGCGCCGGCCCGGTTCGTCGTGCCGCCATCCCAGGGAATGCCGACCAGCGCGATGTCGAGACCCTCGGGCGAGGCAACGGCCGGCAGGCGCATGAAGGTGGAATGGCCGGCAAAGCGCGGCACTTCGGCTGCATCGACGGGCTGGTGGAAGGCTGATGTCATGAAATTCTCCGGTCAGGATCGGCAGGCAACAACAATGCCGCTGCAGTGCAGCAGAACCGGTCGACGCTGTAAATGCCGCCACGCGAAAAGATCGCCGTCAGGCGTCCGGCACCTCGAAGGCCTCGCCGGGGCGGAGCGCGCGGAAGCGCTGAGGCGCGATTGCCGCGGCGGTGAGGGCATTGCGAAGGGCTGCCAGAGGCTCCTCGATGCCTTCGTCCGTCAGCTTCACCGTGCCCCAGTGATGGCCGACGGCATGCGCGGCGCGGGCCAGTTGCATGCCGGCTACCGCCTCCTCCGGGTTCTGGTGCTGCGCCTGCATGAACCAGCGCGGCTCATAGGCGCCGATCGGCAGGATGGCGAGACGGAAGCTGCCATGCTTCTCCGCGGCGGCACGGTAATTGATGCCCTGGTGAAAGCCGGTATCGCCGATGTGGTAGATCTTGCCAGCCTGGGTCTCGATCACGAAGGCACCCCAGAGCGCCATGCGCCGGTCGTTCACGCCGCGTGCCGACCAGTGGTGGCAGGGCTCGCAATGGAGGGTGACATTCTTGCCGGCATAGGCCTGCGAGCCCCAGTCCATCACGGTGATGCGCGGATCGTTGAGGTCCGGCCCGAAGATCGCGTCATTGCCGAGCGGCGTGACGAAATGCGGCCGATGCGCCGCATGCAGGCGCTTCAGGGTGTCGAGATCGAGATGGTCGTAGTGATTGTGGGTGACGATGACGATGTCGATCGGCGGCAGGTCCTGCAGCCGGATACCCGGCGCATTGACCCGCTTCGGCCCGGCAAACGAGACGGGGCTCGTCCGCTCCGCCCAGACCGGATCGGTCAGGATATTGAGACCGGCCACCTGGATCAGCATCGAGGCATGCCCGACCATGGTGACGACGAGCCGGTTGCCCGTCACCCGCTTCTCCGGTACGGCGGGCGCAAAGGGGCTGGGATAGGCCTCAGGCCATGCGATGCTCTTGCCGTTGAAGCGCCAGCGCAGCAGGTTCATGAAGCCCTTCGGCTCCTCGCCGCCGGGATTGAAGAAGCGGGTTCCGTCGAAATGGTCCGAAACCGGCCCCTTGTAGTAGCGATTGGCTGCCATGGCTCTCCCTGCCGCCAGCCCGCCGCCGAGAAGCGCGAGACTGCCGATGCCTGTCCATTTCAAGAATTGGCGTCGTTTCATCATGAATCTATAGGAAGTGAGGGGTGACGCTTCAAGCGATGCTACGTCACATGAGGCGCTGCTGGATCAGAGCCTCAGGCTGGCGCGATGTCTGTCCGGGCAAAATCCTCCCCCACGAACAGCAGCGGCGCATTGAGCGCCTTCGCCGCCGCATAGGCAAAGCAATCGCCGAAGTTCAGCCTTGCCGGATGGCCCGTGGCGCGGCCGAACCGGCGGGCCGCATCGAGCGCCAGCCGATGTGTGCCGGTTTCGAGCGGGATTTCGATGGCGCCTATGGCGTTCATGAAGTCCTCTACATCGGCCTGCACTTCTGCCAGAAGCGCTGCCGGTGTCGGCACCTGATCTCCGTAGATCGAGACTGCGGTCTTCCGGGCAAGGCTGACGACCGCCTCATACATGGTGATGGAGGTGTAGTGGATGGGATCGGCTGCCTCTCGAATGCGTTTCAGCAGATCGTCGGCCAAAACTTCCCGGGCGAGGATGGCGACCACCGCGGATGCATCCAGGAACATCAGACTTCCCACATCTCGTCCATGTAGGCTTTGTCATCGTAACGGGCAGGATGGCTTCCCATGCGAGACGCAATTCTGTCCTGAATCCTGGTAACACTGTCTTTTGGAGCCTGCCGGCCGTCGCCCCGCGTCAATTCGTTCTGGAGCGCCCGGCGGACCGCCTCGGATTTGCTCTTCGCGCCCAGTCGTCGCATGACCTCGCCGGCCAGGGCATCGATTTCCGCATCGCGAATGTCAAGGGACATCATCGGCCTCCGATCCATGAACCAAGCTCACCCTACCATAAGGCGCGACCCATCGCAAAATCGGGCGTTCCCGCAAAAATCCCTGAAAGCCTTGACTTCTGCGGCATCATCGGGTTTAAGCACGCCGATCTGCTCAAAGTTGACAAGACTTTAGCCACCGACCGGGACCCGCAAAGGTATAAAGAGATCCCGGAGGTCAACACCCGACAGCGCGTTGCGCCCTCGGGTGCTTTTTGGCTTTGCGTCTTGTTTTCGGGCGATGAAGACCCGACGTTTCCGGTTCGACCGGCAAATGTCTAGAAGGATGACACGATGTTCGAAAACCTCCAGGACCGTCTTGGTTCCATCTTGAGTGGACTGACCGGCCGTGGCGCGCTCTCCGAGGCGGATGTCTCGGCGGCCCTGCGCGAGGTTCGCCGTGCGCTGCTCGAGGCAGACGTGGCGCTGGAAGTCGTGCGCGCCTTCACCGATCGTGTGCGCGAGAAGGCCGTTGGCGCCGAAGTCCTGAAATCGATCAAGCCCGGCCAGATGGTCGTCAAGATCGTCCATGACGAACTGGTCGAGATGCTGGGCGCCGAGGGTGTCGCGATCGACCTGCATGCGGCAGCCCCGGTCGTCATCATGATGGTCGGTCTTCAGGGTTCGGGCAAGACCACGACATCAGGCAAGATCGCCAAGCGTCTGACGGAGCGCGACAAGAAGAAGGTCCTGATGGCCTCGCTCGACACGCGTCGTCCGGCCGCCCAGGAACAGTTGCGCCAGCTTGGACAGCAGACCGGCATCGATACGCTGCCGGTCATCGCCGGCCAGTCGCCGACCGACATTGCCGCCCGCGCCGTGCAGGCTGCGAGGCTCGGCGGCCATGATGTCGTCATCCTCGATACCGCCGGCCGCACGCATATCGACGAGCCGCTGATGGCCGAGATGGCCGAGATCAAGGCCCGCTCGAAACCGCATGAGATTCTGCTGGTCGCCGACTCGCTGACCGGTCAGGACGCCGTCAATCTCGCTCGTAATTTCGATGAGCGCGTCGGCATCACTGGCCTCGTGCTGACCCGCATGGACGGCGATGGCCGTGGGGGGGCGGCGCTCTCCATGCGCGCCGTGACCGGCAAGCCGATCAAGCTGATCGGTGTCGGCGAAAAGATGTCGGAGCTGGAGGAGTTCCATCCCCGCCGCATCGCCGACCGTATTCTCGGCATGGGCGACATCGTCTCGCTCGTCGAGAAGGCGGCCGAAAATATCGACGCCGAAAAGGCGCGTGCCATGGCCGAGAAGATGGCCAAGGGCAAGTTCGACCTGAACGACCTCGCCGACCAGCTGCGCCAGATGAAGGCGATGGGCGGCATGGGCGGCATCATGGGCCTGATGCCCGGCATGGCAGGCATGAAGGACAAGCTGGCCGCGTCCGGCATGAACGACAAGATGTTCGACCGGCAGATCGCCATCATCTCCTCGATGACCAAGGCCGAGCGCGCCAATCCGGACATTCTCAAGCATTCGCGCAAGAAGCGCATCGCGGCGGGCTCCGGCACGGATGCCGCCGAAATCAACAAGCTGCTCAAGATGCATCGCCAGATGGCCGATATGATGAAGGCTATGGGCGGCAAGGGCAAGGGCGGCATCATGAAGCAGATGATGGGCGGCCTGGCCGGCAAGATGGGCCTCGGTGGTCTCGGGGGCGGCATGCCGGATCTGTCGAACATGGATCCGAAGCAGCTCGAAGCGCTGGCCAGGCAGGCGGAAGCCGCGGGCTTCAAGCCGGGTTCGATGCCGGGCCTGCCGGGTGGAATGCCGGGTGGCGGCCTTCCGGGTCTCGGCGGTGCCAAGCTCCCGGGCCTGGGCGGTCTTCCGGGCCTGCCCGGTATGCCCAAGAAGAAGTGAGGGTTTTTCGATGGTTGATCCGAAGGTGAAGGAACAGCTCGGCAAATACCGCCAGTCGATCGACAACATCGACGCGGCGCTGGTGCACATGCTGGCCGAGCGTTTCCGCTGCACCAAGGAAGTGGGCATCCTGAAGGCCCTTTACGATTTGCCGCCGGCCGATCCGGCGCGCGAGGAATACCAGATCGAACGGCTGCGCCGCCTGGCCAAGGATGCGCAGCTCGATCCGGACTTTGCGGAAAAATTCCTGAATTTCATCATCAAGGAAGTCATCCGTCACCATGAAGCCATTGCCGCCGAACATGGCGGTGCAACCGAAAAGACCGCCTGACGGCGGACTCGACACCAGACAGCCCGTCGAAGAGGACGGCCTGAACCGAAACTGAAGGAGTTAGAAATGTCCCTGAAGATCCGTCTCGCCCGTGGTGGTTCCAAGAAGCGCCCGTATTATCACGTTGTTGTTGCCGATGCCCGCTCGCCGCGCGATGGCCGCTTCATCGCGACCGTCGGTTCCTGGAACCCGATGCTGGCCAAGGACAACGAGCAGCGCGTCGTTCTCGATGCCGAAGCCATCAAGGCCTGGGTTGCCAAGGGCGCACAGCCGACCGACCGCGTTCTGCGTTTCATGGCGGAAGCCGGCATTGCCGAGCGCGACGCCCGCAGCAACCCGACCAAGGCTCAGCCCGGCAAGAAGGCTGTCGAGCGCGCCAAGGAAAAGGCTGCCAAGGCTGCCGAAGCCGCTGAAGCTGCTGCTGCCGAATAAGGCTGCACGCATTCCCGCATGACGGGCCTGCTTGACGGGCGGGTGGCATGGCGACGTGCCGCCCGCTTTGCGTTTTCAACAGGCTGTTTTCAAGTCGTGCGATTGGCTGTAGAGCATCCGTCGATGAAAGAGGGAGCCACCATGGCCAAGCTGGAAAACCCCGTCCTGATGGCAACGATCGGCGCGGCGCAGGGCCTGCGCGGCGAGGTTCGCGTGCGCGCCTTCACCGCCGATCCGCTGGCGCTCGGCGATTACGGCAATTTGCACAGCGCCGACGGCCGCGTCTTCGAGATCCTCGAGATCCGCGAGGCGAAAAATGTCGTGATCGTGAGGTTCCGCGGCGTCAACGACCGCAATGCCGCCGAGGCGCTGAACGGGCTTGAATTGTTCATCGACCGCGACAACCTGCCGGACGAGGAACTGGACGAAGACGAATTCTTCTACGCCGACCTGGAAGGGCTCGAAGCCGTCGATGCCGAGGGAAACAGCTACGGCCAGGTGAGCGGCGTCTTCGATTTCGGCGCAGGCGATCTTCTGGAGCTCAAGGGACCGGGTCGTCGCCCGACGCTCATTCCCTTCTCCGAGGCGGCCGTGCTGGAAATCGACCTGGACGCCGGCCGCATCCTGGTCGATCCGGTCGCTGCCGGTCTGGTCGAGACGCCGGACGAGGATGCGCCGCCCGAGCCGAATGGCAAGACGGGCGGCAAGACGGGCGGCAAATCCGGCCGCAAGCCGAAGGGCGAGGCGGAGTGACGGCCGCCATGCCCTATCGCGCCACCATCCTGACGCTCTATCCCGACATGTTTCCGGGCCATCTCGGCCATTCTCTGGCCGGCAAGGCCCTGGAACGGGGCGACTGGTCGCTGGAGACGGTGCAGATCCGCGATTTTGCGACCGACCGGCACCGGACGGTGGACGATACGCCGGCCGGCGGCGGTGCCGGCATGGTGCTGAAGCCGGACGTCTTGGCGCGCGCCATCGATTCGGTGGCAACTGACTGGCGTCCGCGCCTGCTGATGAGCCCGCGCGGTCGTCCGCTGACGCAGGAGCGGGTGCGTCAACTGGCGGAGGGCGAGGGGGTGGTGATCGTCTGCGGCCGCTTCGAAGGGGTCGACCAGCGGGTCATCGATGCACGGGCGCTCGAGGAAGTCTCGATCGGCGACTATATTCTCTCCGGTGGTGAACCGGCGGCGCTGACGCTGCTCGACGCCGTGGTGCGCATCCTGCCGGGCGTCATGGGCAATGCCGCCTCCGGCACGCATGAAAGCTTCGAGACCGGGCTTCTGGAACATCCCCACTATACCCGGCCGCAGGAGTTCGAAGGGCAGGGCATTCCCGCCGTGCTCACCTCCGGCAACCATGCTGCCATCGAACGCTGGCGGCACGAGCAGGCGCTCGCGCTGACGAAGGAGCGCCGCCCGGATCTGCTTGCAAAACCCTCTCAGCCGGTGACGAAGTAATAGATGATCAGGGCGGCACCGACAGCCACCACGATCATCCGCATGATGGTTTGTGGCACGCGCCGTGCCGCCCACACGCCGGCATAGCCGCCGGCTGCCACGGCCGGGATCATCACGATTGCCTGCGGCCAGGCGACCACGCCGCCGCTGACGAAGACGATGATGGCAACTGCCGCGATGACGGTTGCGAGCAGGTTCTTCAGCGCATTCAGATGATGATAGCTGCCGCCGGTCGTCAGTCCCAGCACGGCGAGCATCATGATGCCCATGCCGGCGCCGAAGAAGCCGCCATAGATCGCAGTCACTCCCTGCCCGGCGAGGCTGGAGAGCGAGCTTGCGGAGCGCTCGGCGGTGGCCTTCGGCTGCAGAAGCGGGCCGGCTGCGAAGATGGCCGTTGCCGCGGTCAGCAGCCAGGGCACCAGTGCCCGGAAGGAGGGGTTGGAGAGCGCCAGCAGGATCAGCGCGCCGGCAAGCCCACCGAGGGCCGAGACAAGCGTCAGCGCCACGGCGCTGCGCCAGCGCTTCAGAAGCTCGTCCTTGTAGGCGAGCGTGGAGGTGACATAACCCGGAAACTGGACGATCGAGGAGGTGGCATTGGCGGAAATCGGTGGAATGCCGGCCAGCGTCAGGGCGCCGAAGGTGAGAAAGGTGCCGCCGCCGGCAATCGCGTTCACCGCGCCCGACAGAAAGCCGGCCACGAACAGCAGCCCGATCATCGACAATGTCATGCGGTGTCCTCCCAAACCCCGTTGCCTTTGCAGATAAACGGCATGGGCCGTTGCCACAAGCCGGGTTTCACCGGATCTTTCGGCAGATTCAGCGCGGGGCGGGGTGACAAGCGTGACAGTTTCGTGTAATGGCCCCCGCACGGACAAGGGATATTCTCCCGTTGACCGAAACAAAGGATGGCGAATTCGCCCCTGCCCGCAAGGGCACGGCTCCAAGGCATGGTCCGAGGATGTCGCGGTTTGGGCGCTCTGGCTGTTTCAGAAGAACTCAGAGGTTAACATGACCAACATCATCGCTCAGTTGGAAGCCGAACAGGTTGCCAAGATCGAAGCCATTCGCAAGCTTCCGGAATTTTCCCCGGGTGATACGCTGCGCGTCAACGTGAAGGTAACGGAAGGCAACCGTACCCGCGTTCAGGCCTATGAAGGCGTTTGCATCGCCCGCTCCGGCGGCGGCATCAACGAAAGCTTCACCGTTCGCAAGATCTCCTATGGCGAAGGCGTCGAGCGCGTCTTCCCGGTCTACTCCCCGATGGTCGAAAGCGTCGAAGTCGTTCGTCGCGGCAAGGTCCGTCGCGCCAAGCTCTACTACCTGCGCGATCGTCGCGGCAAGTCGGCCCGTATCGTTGAAGCTACCAACATCCGCGCCCGCAAGCTCAACGAAGCCGAGCGCAGTGCAGCCGCTGAAGAGCGCGCACGCGTCGAAGCGGAAAAGGTTGCAGCAGCACAGGCTCTCGCCGCCGAAAAGGCAGCAGCAGAAGCCGCAGCGGCAGCAGCATCGGAATAAGATGTCCCATTCGGGATATTGTCTTGGAAGGCGGGCTCAGGCCCGCCTTTTTCATTGGGCCTCGGCTTTCTCGATGATCGCCGGCAGGTCCTTGAGAATGGAATCGCGGGCTCTGGCGCTGGCGGAGCCGGGCAGTTTCTTCTCATCCTGCGCGAGGCGCACGAACACGATTGCGCGCGTGTCGGCCTGACCAAGGCCCACGAACCATCCCCAGGGGTGTTCATAGTCGAAGCGGCCATCGCCCGCGCGGGGATAGGCCATGCCCGTCTTTCCCTTTACCGTCCAGCCGGTTCCGGCCACGGGGAAGCTTTCCATGGCCGCCACGGCCTTGTCCATCGCCTGCGGTGCAACCGGCAGCGACCGGCTGGAAAGCTTGCGCAGGAAGGCGATCTGTTCCTTCGGGGAGATTTTGAGCGAGGAGGCGATCCAGGCGCGATCGAGGCCGTTGTTCTTGCCGGGATCGCCGGAAAAATCCGCATTGCCGTAGTTGAAGGCCTTGGCATAGGCCGCCAGCCTTTCGGCGCCAAGTCGGTGGGTGATGCGCTGGGAAAACCAGACGACGGAATATTTGAGCCAGCGCTCGGCATCGGTAGGCTTCTTCCATTCCGCGCCGCCCCAATCCGGATCGCCTTTTTTGAATTCGAGCACCGGCTCGTGCGGGCTCTTCAGAACAGCGGAATCGAAGCCCATCAGGGCGAGCGGCACCTTGAAGGTCGAGGCGGGGGTGACGCGACCGGCGCAATCACCCTCTTCCGCCAGCACCGTTCCGGTTTCGGCATCAGCGACCATCGTGCAGATGGTTCTGGCCTGCGCGGGCGCGAGAGCGGTAAGCGCGCCTGAAAAGGCAAGGGCAAGAAAAAGTGCAGGTCGCATCATGTCAGTCCTCCTCGACATCGTGCGCTGCTTGTGAACTGCCAAGATGTCGAGAAGGCGGCACCGCTCATCTCTTCACGGCGGAATCCCAGTGCTCGTCCGCCTTGCCGTCGATAATCCGCCAGGTATCGAACCAGGTCGTGGTATAGGTTTTCGCCGGATCCTTTGGGTCCTTTTCGGTGCGCACCGTGGCAACGGTCACGAGGTCACCTTCCGCCTGTACGAAAACGATCGGGCTCTTCAGCCTGTCCTCAATGGGGATTGGCTTGACGCCCAGTCCCTTCGTGAAGAAATCCACCACGCTCTGGCGTCCGGAAGGCGCATTCGGATTGTGCTGAATATAGCGCTCGCTGAGGTAATCGGCCGCCTTGTCCCAGTGGTGAGCCTCCAGCAGATCGCGATAGATCTTGTAGATGAGCTGCTTGTTGGCGTTCAGTGCGGGATCGGGGCTTGTGAACTGTGCTTCCTTGTCGGCTGCGGCGACAACCGCTTCCTGCGCTGCAGCGAGATGGGGAAGAGCAGCTGTGCCGAGTGCCAGCGCAGCGACGAAGGCGATGTATTTCATGCGGATGTCTCCCGGGATGGATGCCCTGCCGAGATAGGCATGCATCCGGCCCCGGAAAACAAGGCATTTCCGCTGCCGATAGTATGGAAAAGGGAACCGGCCGCGGTGGCAGGGTGCGTGTCCGCCGCTGTCTCTCGTGAGTCAGCGGCGTGCCGTCTCGTCAGGCCGACGCCTTGCGTGCAAGGAGGCGTCCGACGAGAATCACCAGAACACCCGCCACGGCCAGGCAGGCGGCCAGGAAGAACATCGGCGCGATGGTGCTGCCCGTTTCGTCGCGGATCCAGGGCACCACGTTCTGCGCGATGAAGCCGCCGAGATTGCCGACCGAGTTGATCGCCGCGATGCCGGCTGCTGCCCCCGCCCCCTTCAGGAAGCGACCCGGCAGGCTCCAGAACACCGGCTGTCCGGCGAATATGCCGGCAGCCGCCACGCACAAAAGCGCGAACTGCAGGATCGGCGCCGTCACGACCGCCGACAGTGTCAGGCAGACTGCGCCGACGAAGGCCGGACCGACGATATAGGGCGTCTTGTCGTTCGTCCGGTCGGCCATGCTCGGCACGATCCACAGCGCCAGCGCCACGATCAGCCAGGGGATGATGTTGATGAGCCCGTTCACCGTGTTGGACACGCCAAAGCCCTGCACGATGGTCGGCAGCCAGTAGCTGAGGCCATAGGCCGCCAGCGGGAAGCCGATATAGCAGACGGACATCAGCAGCACGCGCGGATTGACGAGCGCCCGGAAGCCGCTTTCGGCATGCTCCTCCATGCCGGCGTTTTCCGCTGCCAGCCGCTCGCGCAGCCAGTCCTTCTCCGCCGCCGTCAGGAAGCGCGCCTTCTCCGGTGTGTCATCGAGATAGAACAGGGTCACGATGCCGGCGAGGACGGCGGGAACGCCCGTGGCGAGGAACACCCATTCCCAGCCGGCATAGCCGAGGAGACCATCAAGATCGAGCAGCATGCCGCCAAGCGGCGCGCCGACCGCATTGGCAAAGGCGCTGAAGATCATGAACAGGCCCACCATGCGGCCGCGATAATCCTTGGGGAACCAGAGGGTCAGCAGGTAGAGAACGCCAGGGAAGAAGCCGGCTTCCGCCACCCCGAGCAGGAAGCGCAGGATGTAGAACATCGTCGCGCTGGAGGTGTAGGCAAGTGCGATGGTGACGATGCCCCAGCTCACCATGATGCGGGCAAACCATTTGGAGGCGCCGAACCGGTTGAGGAAGAGATTGCTCGGCACCTCGAACAGGAAATAGCCAATGAAGAACAGCGAGGCGCCAAGCCCATAGGCATATTCGCTGAGGCCCAGCGCATCGACCATGTCGAGCTTGGCGAAGCTGACATTCTGCCGGTCGATATAGGCGATCAGATAGAGAAAGCCGAGAAACGGCATGAGACGCCAGGTGATTTTGGCGATCAGGTGTTTTTCCGAAACCAAGACGGTTCCTCCGCAGCAGTCAGGCGCCCCCACCCGGCTTGAACTGCGGAAACTAGGTTCGGTTGCGATGGCGGCAAGGGGCGCGCTGCGCGAGCGCTCCTGCAAGCTGCCGTCCGTGTGTTCGGCCTCTTGCCTTCCACGGCATTTCCATGACAATCGCTCAGACGTCGATTTCGGCCGTGCCACACATTCGGGAGTGACCCATGATCCGCCGCCGCTCGCTTCTTGCCGGGTTTTCCGCCCTTGCCCTTTCACCGCTTGCTGCCGGTCTTGCAACCGCCGCCGGCCTGCCGGATCTGAAGGGCCGCACCATCGTGGTGGTGACGGAAAATGCCTATCCGCCGCTGCAGTTCGTCGATCCCAAGAGCGGCAAGCAGATCGGCTGGGAGTATGATGCGATGGAGGAGATCGGCAAGCGCCTGAACGCGAAGATCACCTACCAGAACACCTCCTGGGATGCGATGATCCAGGCCGTGTCCGACGGCCAGTACGATGTCGGCATGACCGGCATCACCATCAAGGAAGACCGCAAGGAGAAGGTGGACTTCTCCGATCCCTACATGCGTTCGCAGCAGTTCATGCTGGTGCGCGGCGATGAGAAGCGCTTTTCCGACGCCAAGGGCTTTGCCGCGCTCAAGGATGCTCTGATCGGCGCCCAGCCTGGTACCACACCCTTCTACACGGCCGTCTATGAAGTGCTTGACGGCAACGAGCAGAATCCGCGCATCAAGCTGTTCGAAACCTTCGGCGCCACGGTGCAGGCGCTGAAGGCGGGCGATGTCGACATGGTGCTGACGGACGGCACGGCCGGCCAAGGCTATGTCGATACCTCCAAGGGTGGACTGAAACTGGTGGGTGGCCCGCTCGGCTCGGAGGATTTCGGCTTCATCTTCAAGAAGGGCTCCGATCTGGTTGCCCCCGTCAATGCCGCCATTGCCGCCTTGAAGGCGGACGGCACGTTTGATCGGCTGAACAGGAAATGGTTCCTCGATTACAAGATGGGGGAATGAAGGCGGATGGCGACCGCGCCGCGCGGTGAGGCCCGCCGGGATTTCCCCTGGTGGGCCGTGGCCCTTGGGTTGATGATGGCCTGCCTTGCCATCGTGATTGCCGTCAACGATCTCTATGGCCAGGTCTTCCTCGTGGTGACGAAGGGGATCGGCATCACCATCGGGGTGGCGCTGACGGCCTTTGTGCTGGCAACCGCGCTCGGACTTGGTGTAGCGCTGGCAGGCCTTTCCGGCAGCCTTGCGCTCAGGCAGGCCGCTCGCTTCTACATCGAGACGATCCGCGGCATCCCGATCCTGGTGCTGTTGTTCTACGTCGCCTTCGTCGGCGCGCCGGCCATCATGGGCGCTTATGCCTTCCTCGCCGCGCCGCTGATCGAGAAGGGGCTGCTGCCCGCGCTGCTGGTGCGGGATTTCTCGCTGATGTGGCGGGCCATCATCGCGCTGATGATCGGCTACAGCGCCTTCATCGCGGAAATCTTCCGCGCCGGCATCCAGTCGATCGACCAGGGCCAGATCGATGCCGCCAAGGCGCTGGGTCTTTCGCGGTTCCAGCGGTTCCGGCTGGTGGTGTTTCCGCAGGCGCTGAAGGTGATTTTTCCGCCGCTTTCCAACGATTTCGTCTCGATGGTGAAGGATAGTTCGCTCGTCTCGGTGCTCGGCGTCTCCGACATCACGCAGATGGCCAAGGTCTATGCCTCCGGGTCCTTCCGCTTCTTCGAGACCTATTCGATTCTCGCCTATGTCTACCTCATTCTCACTATCGGGCTCTCGATGCTGCTGAGGCGGGTGGAGCGGCGCCTTGGCGCCGGCTCCAGAGGCTAAGCGATTTCGAAATCAGTATTTTTCCGGTACATACATGTTCGCCGGCACCGGGTGGCGGATGTAATCCGAATGGCGGACGCGGGCTGGAAGCTCGATTGCTTCCTTCGGCACATGCTCATAGGGGATCTGCTCGAGAAGATGAGCGATCATGTTGAGGCGCGCCTTCTTCTTGTCGACCGCCTGCACCACCCACCACGGCGCCTCGGAAATGTGGGTGCGCTCCAGCATCTCTTCCTTGGCACGGGTGTAGTCTTCCCAGTGGACGCGGCTTTCGAGGTCCATCGGCGAGAGCTTCCACTGCTTCAGCGGGTCGTTGATGCGCATGCGGAAGCGGAATTCCTGTTCCTCGTCGGTAATCGAGAACCAGTATTTGAGCAGGATGATGCCAGAGCGCACCAGCATGCGCTCGAAGTCCGGCACGTCGCGGAAAAATTCCTCGACCTGGTCCGGCGTGCAGAAGCCCATCACGCGCTCCACCCCGGCGCGGTTGTACCAGGAGCGGTCGAACAGCACCATTTCGCCTGCAGAGGGCAGGTGCGGGACGTAGCGCTGGAAATACCACTGGCTGCGCTCGCGCTCGGTCGGGGCGGGAAGGGCGACCACCCGGCAGACGCGCGGGTTGAGCCGCTGCGTGACGCGCTTGATGGCGCCACCCTTGCCGGCGGAATCGCGGCCTTCGAACAGCACGACGACCTTCAGCTGCTTGTACTGCACCCAGTCCTGCAGACGCACCAGCTCGTGCTGCAGCTTGAACAGCTCGCGGAAATAGGTGCGGCGTTCCAGTGTCGGCTCCGACAGGCCTTCCTCGACCAGATCCTCCAGCCGTTCTTCCTCCAGCTGAAGCTCCAGTTCCTCATCGAAACTGTCAACGATCTCTGCCTTGAGACGGCTCACTTCATCCTGCATGGGTGGGGTCATCGCGATCACTCCTGTTCCTGCCGCAGAAGAAGCATGAAATGGCAAAGCGCGTATGACAATCGCGCGACAGGTTGGATTGGCCGTGCCAGGATGGTCGAATGCGGTCGTCGAGCGTGGTTGCGCCGGATTGCCGAGAAGCGGGAAAACTGTTACAGGTTCGGACATGGGATCAAAATTCGGATGCCTCGCGAACCGTTACATCGTGCTGCAGGACCACAAGCGTCTGCCGGCACGGTTTTTCGCGCGCATTTCCGGTGCTCTGAACAGCCGACTTCGTCACGCCTGATCGCGTGACCTGCGGCAGCCGATGCTGCCGAATTCAAATCCCTTGTTTTCCGACACCAAATGGATGGCAGCCATGAGCGCACCGCGTACTCTCTATGACAAGATCTGGGACGATCACGTCGTTTCCACCGATGACACCGGCACCTGTCTTCTCTACATCGATCGTCACCTCGTTCACGAAGTGACGTCGCCGCAGGCTTTCGAAGGCCTGCGCATGGCCGGCCGCAAGGTTCGCGCGCCGGAAAAGACGCTCGCCGTGGTCGACCACAACGTGCCCACCACGCCGGATCGCCACATCGGCATCAAGAACGAGGAAAGCCGCGTTCAGGTGGAGGCGCTCGCCCAGAACGCCAAGGATTTCGGCGTCGAGTATTACTCGGAAAAGGACAAGCGCCAGGGCATCGTCCATATCGTCGGCCCCGAACAGGGTTTTACCCTGCCGGGCATGACCATCGTCTGCGGTGACAGCCACACCTCCACGCACGGCGCTTTTGGCGCGCTGGCGCACGGTATCGGCACCTCGGAAGTCGAGCATGTTCTCGCCACCCAGACGCTGGTGCAGAAAAAGGCCAAGAACATGCTGGTGCGCGTCGATGGCCAGCTGCCGGAAGGCGTCACCGCCAAGGACATCATCCTCGCCATCATCGGCGAGATCGGCACTGCCGGCGGCACCGGCCATGTCATCGAGTTCGCCGGCGAAGCGATCCGCTCGCTCTCGATGGAAGGCCGCATGACCGTCTGCAACATGACGATCGAAGGCGGCGCCCGCGCCGGTCTCATCGCGCCGGATGAAACCACGTTCGACTACATCAAGGACAAGCCGCGCGCTCCGAAGGGCAAGGCCTGGGACATGGCGCTCGACTACTGGAAGACGCTGCATTCGGATGAGGGCGCCCATTACGACCGCGTCGTGGTGCTGGACGCTGCCAACCTGCCGCCGATCGTCTCCTGGGGTTCTTCGCCGGAAGACGTCATTTCCGTCGAAGGCGTGGTTCCGAACCCGGATGACATCCAGGATGAGAACAAGCGCACCTCCAAGTGGCGCGCGCTGGACTATATGGGCCTGAAGCCGGGCACCAAGATCACCGACATCGCGATCGACCGCGTCTTCATCGGCTCCTGCACCAATGGCCGTATCGAAGACCTGCGTGCCGCAGCCAAGGTCGTCGAGGGCCGCAAGGTGGCCGCCAGCGTGTCTGCGATGATCGTTCCGGGCTCCGGCATCGTGAAGGAACAGGCGGAAGCCGAAGGTCTCGACAAGATCTTCAAGGAAGCCGGTTTCGAATGGCGCGAGCCGGGTTGCTCGATGTGCCTTGCCATGAACGACGACCGCCTGAAGCCGGGTGAGCGGTGCGCGTCCACCTCGAACCGCAACTTCGAGGGACGCCAGGGCTACAAGGGCCGCACGCATCTCGTTTCCCCGGCTATGGCTGCCGCTGCGGCGATTGCCGGTCACTTCGTCGACATTCGCACGTGGAAATAAGCCTCTCGATCTTGTGAGAGCCTGACATGGGAAGGCTGCCGGTTTCGCGAGAGCCCGGCGGCTTTTCCTTTTTGCGCCCCTGACACCGCAAAGCCACTTCACGGTCCTAGGCGACCTGATTACTGTGGCGCCCACATTGACACCATGACAGACCGCTTCCATGACCCTTCGCCTGCGCGACGCCCTGCCTGCCGACCTTCCCGCCATCACCGAGATCTACCGCGACAGCGTGCTGAACGGCACGGCAAGCTACGAAATCCTGCCGCCGGACGCGGCGGAAATGGCCGCCCGCTTCGAGGCGATCACAGGGAAGGGCTATCCTTATATCGTGGCGGAGGCTGAAGAGGGGACGCTTCTCGGCTATGCCTATGCGTCCGCCTTCCGCACGCGGCCGGCCTATCGCTGGCTGGTGGAGGATTCGATCTATCTGGCAGCCGATGCGCGCGGTCGCGGCATCGGCAAGATGCTGCTGGCGGGCCTCATTGACCGCACGACGGCGCTCGGTTTCCGGCAGATGGCGGCGGTGATCGGCGGCGCAAGTCCCGCGTCCGTCGCGCTGCATGCCGCGCTTGGCTTCGAGATGGCCGGCCGCATGAAGGGCACCGGCTACAAGCATGGCCAATGGCTGGATACGGTCTTCATGCAGCGGGAACTGGGGGAGGGCACAGGCACCCATCCCGACCCCGATGCCTATCCGGGTAATCTCTTCGCCGGCTAATTTTGCCGCAACCGACGTTGGTGGTCGATGTCACGGCCCTCACCGTGGCGGTGCCGGATCTGTCGCTCAGGCGATCACTCGACCAGTTTCAGAACCTTGTCGAACACCTTCAGCACCTGGGCAAGCTCGTGGCCGCGCTTCAGGATCATGCCATGCGTGTTGACCACGCTGTAGGCGCCCTGCTTGGCGGCGAGCTTCGGGTTCTTCTCGATGCGGTAGAGCGGCATTTCGCCGGAGCGCTTGAAGACGGAAAACACCGCCTTGTCACGCAGATGGTCGATGGCATAGTCCTTCCACTCGCCTTCGCCCACCATGCGGCCATAGATCCACAGGATCTGGTCGAGCTCGCGGCGGTGAAAGGTAACGGGGGCAGGATCGGCTGCCTTGCGGTACTGGTTGAGATCGACGACGGAAGCGCCCTCGGCAAAACCACCCGGCAAATCGGACTGATCGGTCATCAAGGCTCCCAACGCCATGTAACAGATGAATGACAGTGTGCCTCAGCCTGCGGAAAATGCAAGCCGGACACGGGCTGAAACCCGTCGGCAGATCGGCGGTTCCCGCACGGACCACCGCCCGCGAGGGCTGATCCGGCAGCCGACCATGCCGGGACATGAACCGCTTTCCGCCTGATTTTGGTCAAAAGAGTGCCGGAATCGACCGGCAGATTTCGCAGCGACGGTTGGCGCGAGGCGCCATTGGTCCGGTCGGGAGCGTTGACCTTACCCCCAGCCCCCAACCCTTCCGGCCGGACTTTCTCTGCCGTCAGTTGCTGCGTTTGCGGCCTGCCATCACCAGCGTCGCGCCATAGATTGCCGAGGGTTCGCCCTTGGCGGTCGACGACTGCAGCAGGATGGCGCAGCCATCCTTCTTGGAGCGGCCCATGGTCTTTGCAGGCAGCGTGATGGTCATTGCCTTGCCTTCCCACATGCCGACGGTCTGCACATCGTAGACGCTGTGCCAGTATTCGATCTGGCGACCGCCATTGTCACCACGCGCCACATCGACCTGCTGCTGCTTGGTGAAATAGGCGACGACGATATCGGCGCGGCCCTGGCCTTCGCCGATGCTGATCTCCATCTCGTCATTGTTCATCCGGGCCTTCACCGGCACCGTCAGCCCCTGGCCGGCAGCCGTCAGGCTGTCGATCTTGCCGTTGATTGCGGACACATCGGTGCCCTTCAGGTGGTCGCGCCCGTTGATGATCGCCTGCGGCGTATAGACTCCGCTGCGACCCATGGAATGGGCATAGCCATACTGACGTTCGGTATTGTCCTTCGAACTCAGCGTGTCCGTCCAGCCGAGATAGTTCCAGTAATCGACGTGATAGGACAGCGCCACCACATCGCCCTGCTCCACCAGCGTCTTCAGCGCGGCATCGGCTGGCGGACACGAGGCGCAGCCCTGCGAGGTGAACAGTTCCACCACCCCCTTCGGTGGCGTCTGCATCTCGCCGGCCAGTGCCGGCGCGGCATAGAGCCCGACTGCCAGCAGCAGCGCGGCAGAGCGTGTGAGCATCATCGGTCTCGCCTTCTGGAGGAGCATGTCTTGTCTTTGTTGCTGCGGATCATCTTTGTGTGGCGGGAAACCTAACCTGTGACCTCCATCAAGCGGAAGTCACAAGGGGGTGAGACACGAAGGACAGAGAAACTTGCTCATAAAAATGCCGCCGGACAAGGTGTCCGGCGGCAATCGATGCGTTCTGCGTGCGATCAGGCAGCGAGGTCGCGCAGAACCGTCTGAAGAATACCGCCATTGTTGACGTAGATGACCTCATCCAGCGTGTCGATGCGGCACAGGATCTTGATCTCCTTCACCGTGCCGTCGGCATAGGTGATCTTGGCGATCTTCCATTCGCGCGGCTTGATCTCGCCATCGAGGCCTTCGATGGTGACGGTCTCGTCGCCCTTCAGGTCCAGGCTCTGCCAGTTGGTGCCCTCTTCGAAGACGAAGGGGATGACGCCCATGCCGACCAGGTTCGAGCGGTGAATGCGCTCGAAGGACTGGGCGATCACGGCGCGCACGCCGAGCAGGTTGGTGCCCTTGGCAGCCCAGTCACGCGAGGAGCCGTTGCCATATTCGACGCCGGCGAAGATGACGAGCGGAACGCCCTCGGCCTTGTACTTCATGGCGGCGTCATAGATCGACATCTCTTCCTTGGACGGATAGTGGACGGTGTAGCCGCCTTCCTTGCCGTTCGGGCCGAGCATGAAGTTGCGGATGCGGATGTTGGCAAAGGTGCCGCGCATCATCACTTCATGGTTGCCGCGGCGCGTGCCGTACTGGTTGAAGTCCGCAACGGACACGCCATTGCCGATCAGGTATGCACCGGCCGGAGACTGTGCCTTGATCGAACCGGCCGGAGAAATGTGGTCGGTGGTGATCTTGTCGCCGAACAGGCCGAGCACGCGGGCGTTGACGATGTTGTCGGTGCCGACGCCGGCCTTCTTCGGCATGCCGACGAAGTAGGGCGGGTTCTGCACGTAGGTCGACTTGTCGTCCCAGGCATAGGTCTGGCCTTCCGGAACCTGCACGGCCTGCCAGTTGGCGTCGCCCTTGAAGACGTCGGCATACTTGGTTTCGAACAGTTCGCGGGTGACGTACTTCTGGATGAACTCCTGCACTTCGGCAGAGGTTGGCCAGATGTCCTTCAGGTAGACGGGGTTGCCATCACGGTCTTCGCCGAGCGGTTCGCTGGTCAGGTCCTTCTGGACCGTGCCGGCGAGAGCGTAGGCGACGACGAGCGGCGGGGACGCCAGATAGTTCGCCTGAACGTCCGGCGAGATGCGGCCTTCGAAGTTGCGGTTACCGGAGAGAACGCCGGCGGCAATGATGCCCTTGTCGTTGATCGTCTTCGAAATCGGCGCCGGAAGCGGACCGGAATTGCCGATGCAGGTGGTGCAGCCGAAGCCGACCAGGTTGAAGCCGAGCGCGTCGAGTTCCTTCTGCAGGCCGGACTTTTCGAGGTATTCGCCAACGACCTGCGATCCCGGTGCCAGCGAGGTCTTGACCCAGGGCTTCGACTTCAGACCCTTGGCGACGGCATTGCGGGCGAGAAGGCCGGCCGCGATCAGAACGCTCGGGTTGGACGTGTTGGTGCACGACGTGATGGCGGCAATCGCCACGTCGCCATGGCCGAGATCGAAATCCGTGCCTTCGACAGCCCAGCGCTGATCGAGCTGGCCCGGCTTCTTGTAATCGCCTTCGAGGGCGGTTGCGAAGTTCGGGGCAATGGTTTCGAGGGCCAGGCGGCCTTCCGGACGCTTCGGGCCGGCCATGGACGGCACGACGTCGCCGAGATCGAGTTCCAGCGTATCGGTGAAGACGAGGTCGGAACCGTCACCTTCGCGCCACATGCCCTGCGCCTTGGAATAGGCTTCGACGAGGGCGATACGGTCCTTGGTGCGGCCGGACATGTCGAGGTAGCCGACGGTGGCGGAATCGACCGGGAAGAAGCCGCAGGTCGCGCCGTATTCCGGCCCCATGTTGCCGATGGTGGCACGGTCGGCAACCGGCAGGGTGTCGAGACCCGTGCCGAAGAATTCGACGAACTTGGAAACCACACCCTTCTTGCGCAGCATCTGCACGACGGTCAGCACGAGGTCGGTCGCGGTGACGCCTTCCTTCAGCGTGCCGGTCAGCTTGAAGCCGATGACTTCCGGCAGCAGCATGGAGACCGGCTGGCCAAGCATGGCGGCTTCCGCTTCGATACCACCCACGCCCCAGCCGAGAACGCCGAGACCGTTGATCATCGTGGTGTGGGAATCGGTGCCGACGCAGGTATCGGGATAGGCGATGGTTTCGCCGTCTTCGTCCTTCGTCCAGACCGTCTGGCCGAGATATTCGAAGTTCACCTGGTGACAGATGCCGGTGCCGGGCGGGACGACGCGGAAGTTCTTGAAGGCCTGCTGGCCCCACTTCAGGAAGCGGTAGCGCTCGCCGTTGCGCTGGTATTCCAGCTCCACGTTGCGGGCAAAGGCGTTCGGGTTGCCGAATTCGTCGACGATGACCGAGTGGTCGATCACGAGATCGACGGGCACCAGCGGGTTGATCTTTTCCGGGTCGCCACCGAGCGACTTGATGCCGTCACGCATGGCAGCGAGATCGACCACCGCCGGAACGCCGGTGAAGTCCTGCATCAGAACACGCGCCGGACGATAGGCGATTTCGTTCTCGACCTTGCCCTTGTTGTTCAGCCATTCGGCGACCGAAAGGATCTGCTCCTTGGTGACGGACTTGCCGTCTTCGAAACGCAGCAGGTTTTCCAGCAGGACCTTCATGGAGAAGGGCAGCTTGGAGACGCCGGGAAGGCCATTGGCCTCCGCCTTCGGCAGGCTGTAATAAACGTAGTCCTTGCCGCCGACGGTCAGGACCGACCGGCAATGAAAGCTGTCGAGAGATTTGGTCACGGAAACAACCCCGCTGATATCAAGAGCCAACACGCGCGTGCGGACGCCTATGCACTACATGCACATCAGGATGCGGGTGCGACCATTTCCGCTGTCCGCACGAGAAGAAATTTCTTCAGGTCCGGCGCAAAGTGAAAATCACGCCGGCCGCTGGCGTGGTTGCGAAGCTTATAGATAATTTCTAAGAAGTGTTCCAGACGGTGAAGGGGCAGATTGCGAGATTTTTTTGCAGTGCGTTCCGCCGGGATACCAGAGGCTCAAATCATGCGGCTCAACGCCGAAAACCTCTCGGCGCATCGCGGCGAGGACCTGATTTTCTCGAATATTTCCTTCAACTTAACGGCGGGAGAGGCGCTCCTTCTGACCGGCCCCAACGGCTCTGGAAAATCGACGCTTCTGAAGGTGGTCGCGGGCCTGATGCGCCCCGCGTCTGGCCGTGTTTTCTGGCAGGCAGAACCGGCGGAAACCGGGCTTCCGGTGCGGGAAGTCTGCCACTATCTCGGGCATCGCAATGCCATGAAACCGGAGCTTTCGGTTGCGGAAAATCTCGGCTTCTGGCGCGCCTTCCTCTGCGACAGGCCGGGCGGCACCGGCCTTTCCATCGGCGAGGCGGCGGCGGCGGTGGAACTGGAAGCCATCCTGCATCTGCCCTTCGGCTATCTCTCGGCCGGCCAGCAACGGCGCATGGCCTTTGCCAAGCTGCTGGTCGCCCATCGCCCGGTCTGGCTGCTGGATGAGCCGACGGCTGCGCTGGATGTCGCGGCGGAGGCGCTGTTTGCCCGCCTGATTCGCGATCATCTGGGTCGGGGCGGACTGGTCGTCGCGGCCACCCACCAGCCGCTGGATCTCGTCGCTGCCCACCGGCTGGAGATGAAGGGGTTTCAATATGCGGAAACGGGGGAGGACTTCGCATGACCGCCCTTCTGCTTCGCGATCTGAAACTGTCGATCCGGGCCGGCGGCGGTGCGTTGATCGGCATCCTGTTCTTCATGACCGTTGTGGCCGTCATTCCCTTTGGTGTCGGGCCGGATCTCAATCTCTTGTCGCGCATCGGCCCGGCGATCGTCTGGATCGGCGCCCTGCTGGCCGCATTGCTCGGCCTCGACCGGATGTTCCAGGCCGACCGCGACGACGGCTCGCTCGATCTTCTGCTGATGCAGGAGCATCCGCTGGTGCTGACGGTGCTGGTCAAGTGCCTTGCCCACTGGCTCGCCAACGTGCTGCCGCTGGTGATTGCCTCGCCGCTGCTCGGCCTGTTCATGAACATGAGCGAGGTGGCGATCGGTGCGGTGATGCTGACGCTGCTGGTCGGTTCGCCGGCGCTCACCTTCATCGGCGCGGTGGGGGCAGCGGTCTCCGTCACGCTGCCGCGCGGCGGGCTGCTCGTCTCCATCCTCGTGTTGCCGCTCTGCATTCCGGTGCTGATCTTCGGGGTCAGCGCGGCCTATGCGGCCGTGGAGGATCCGGCGCCCTTTTTACCGCCATTCCTGATCCTGACGGCCATCACGATGTTTTTTGCCGTGCTGGGGCCGGCAGGTGCCGCCCTGGCGTTGCGCAATGCCGGGGATTGACTAGGATCAAGTGCAGGCCACCGGCCGTGATTTAGAAGGACGCCATGACCGAAAGCCTTGCCATCCGCAAATTCAGCGACCTCGCCAACCCGACGCGCTTCCTGGCGATCGCCGAACGCGTGCTGCCCTGGCTTGCCGGCCTCTGTTGCCTGCTGTTCGCGCTTGGCCTCACACTCGCCTTCACCACGGAGGGAGACTACCAGCAGGGCGATACGGTGCGCATCATGTATATCCATGTGCCGGCCGCCTGGCTGTCGATGATGTGCTATTCGGTGATGGCGCTCTCGGCGCTCGGCACGCTGGTCTGGCGCCATCCGCTGGCCGATGTCAGCCACAAGGCTGCCGCGCCGCTGGGGGCTGCCTTCACGCTGGTGGCATTGGTGACCGGCTCGCTGTGGGGCAAGCCGATGTGGGGCACCTGGTGGGTATGGGATGCGCGGTTGACCTCCGTCTTCATCCTGTTCCTGATGTATCTCGGCCTGATCGCGCTCAACCGCGCCATGGACGATCCGTCGCGCGCCGCCCGCGTCTCGGCGGTGCTGATCCTCGTCGGCTTCGTCAATATTCCCATCATCAAGTTCTCGGTCGACTGGTGGAACACGCTGCACCAGCCGGCAAGCGTGATCCGTATGGGCGGCCCGACCATCGATGCGGAATTCCTGCGCCCGCTGATCGTGATGGCGCTGGCTTTCACGCTACTCTTCTTCACCCTCCACATCATGGCGATCCGCAACGAGATCTGGCGTCGCCGGGTGGCAACGCAGCGGCGCATGGCGGCCCGCCTCGCCGGCCGCGGAGACTGACCATGACCCATGCCTTCTATGTTCTGGCCTCCTATGGCGTTGCGGCCGTCGTGATCCTTGCCCTGGTGATCTGGACTGTCGCCGATGGTCGCGCCCGTCGCCGGGAACTGGCGGAACTGGAGGCGGCCGGCCTGCGCCGCCGCTCTGCCGCTCCGGCCTCTGCATCGACCGGAAAGACGGCGTCGTGAGCGGCGAGATCGAGCCGGACGCCGTTCCCCGCCGTCGCGCGATCCGGGTGCTGGTGCTGATCCCGCTTCTGGTGTTTGCGGGCTTTGCCGCGATTGCCGGCAAGATGCTCTATGACCAGGATGTCAACGGGCTGGATGTCGCGGCCATTCCCTCCGCGCTGATCGGCAAGCCCGCCCCCTCTCTTTCGCTGCCGCCACTGGAGGGGTCCGAGACGCCGGCGCTGACCGATGCCGCCATTCGCGGCAAGCTCACGCTCGTCAACGTGTTTGCCTCCTGGTGCGTGCCCTGCCGGCAGGAGCATCCGCTGCTGAAGCAACTGGCCACCGATCCGCGCCTCACCATCGTCGGCATCAACTACAAGGACCGCAATGACAATGCGCTGCGTTTCCTCGGCGAACTCGGCAATCCCTATCGGGCGATCGGCGTCGATCCGAACGGCAAGGCGGCGATCGACTGGGGCGTCTACGGTATTCCGGAAAGCTATCTGGTCGGCACCGACGGTACCATTCTCTACAAGCGTGTCGGCCCGTTCGACGAGCGCAGCGTGACGCAGGATCTGCTGCCGGCGATCGCGAAGGCCCTGGCCAAACCGTCAAGCTGAGACGCGGCCTGCTTTCCCTTGTCTTCCTCTGCGTATCACTGTGGGATACGAACAATGGAGGCGGCGAATGATCCGTTCGTTCCGGGATAAAAGAACCGAAGCCGTCGATGCAGGAACCATTGGAAAGGGTTTTCCAGCCGAGCTTGTTCGTCGTGCACAGCAGTTGTTGACCCTCATCGATGCGGCATGATCTCTGGAGGATCTTCGGTCCCCGCCTGGCAATCGCCTCGAAAAGCTATCGGGTGACCGCGAAGGCCAGCATTCGGTGCGCGTCAACGCTCAATGGCGGATCTGTTTCATTTGGAAAGACGGCGATGCGGAAGAGGTCGAGATCGTCGATGACCACTGAAGACGGTGCATACAGGTGGGAGATACGAGATGACGCTCAGTAAGGCGCCAGCCATTCATTCGGGCGAGATTTTGAGAGATCTGTATCTCGAACCCCTGGGCATGTCCGCTTATGCGCTGGCCAAGACGTTGAGGGTTCCGCGGACGCGCATCGAGCGCATCGTGGCGGAGAAGATCGGCATCAGCGCGGATACGGCGCTGCGGCTTGCCAAATTCTTCCGGACGACGCCCGAACTCTGGCTTAACCTTCAGTCAAACTACCATCTCAAGAAGCAGAGCGCCGAACTCGGTAGCGAACTGGCGAAGATTCCAGAGCTCGGCGAAGCCGCGTAAAGGGCGTTACACGCCTGCCTGCCAGGCCTTGATCGCCTCCACCGGCCAGATCAGCATCAGCACGTTAAGCGTCAGGTTGTCGCGAATGAGAAGACCGGTCAGCAGTTCGAAGGCAAGCGCGATGGCGACCGTCAGCCAGATCGGGGCGCGCGCCGCACACAGGAAGCCGAGCGCCATGAAGAGGGTGTCCATCGCCGAGTTGAGTATGCTGTCGCCCTCGTAGCCGATCGCCATGGTGGCGGAGCGGTAGCGGTTGATGATGATCGGCGAGTTTTCCAGAAGCTCCCAGCCCGCCTCGATCAGGGTGGCGAGCGCCAGCCGTTTGGGAAGGTCTGCCTTGCGCAGCACCAGCCAGCCGAGGCCATAGAACAGGAAGCCATGGATGATGTGCGAGGGCGTGTACCAGTCGGCCATGTGCTGTGAATTGCCCGGCGTGTTCACGCCCGGCTCGAACAGTTTGATGGTACCGCAGGTGCAGATCCATACCCGACCCATCAGATGTTCGGAGACAATCTGGACGGTGAGAAGGATCAGGGCGACCGAAAGCCAGAAGGCGTGGGAGCGGGAAGGCGAAGCCTTCGCCAGCGTCACTTGCCGTCCTCGGACGGTTGCTCCAGCGAGTGCTTCATGATCAGCGGCATTTGCGCCAGCGTGAAGGCAATCGTGATCGGCATCGTTCCCCAGACCTTGAAGTTCACCCAGGCCGCATCGGAGAAATTGCGCCAGACGACTTCGTTCAGCACGGCGAGAAACAGGAAGAAGAGGCCCCAGCGTAGCGTCAGCTTCTTCCAGCCCTCGTCGGTCAGCTGGAAGGCAGCGTTGAAGACATAGCCGAGCAGCGATTTGCCAAGCGCCAGGCCGACGAGCAGCGTCACGCCGAACAGCGTGTTGACGATGGTGGGCTTCATCTTGATGAAGACCTCGTCCTGCAGCCAGATCGACAGGCCGCCGAAGATCAGCACCACGATGCCGGAGACGAAGGGCATCACCGGCAGATGGCGGAACACGATCTTGGACACGACCAGCGACAGCACGGTCGCCGCCATGAACAGGCCGGTCGCCACCAGAAGCGGGCCGCCGAGCGCCGAGAGCGCGGGGAATTTCTGGACCAGCCACTCGCCGCGCAGATTGCCGAAGAAGAAGACGAGCAGCGGCCCGATCTCCAGCGCAAGCTTAAGGCCCGGGTGCTGCTTCTCCTGGCGGGTCGGCGTCGTGTCGCTTTCAAGGCTCTGCATGGATCGTCTTCATCTTCCGTTGGGCTGTTTGCGATGCAAACCCGCCATCTGTGGCATCAATGCGTCAGGCCGGCAATGGCGCGGGCAAAATCACCGGCTTCGAAGGGTTCGAGATCGTCGATCCCTTCGCCGACGCCGATGAAATAGACCGGCAGCTTGTGCTTGGCGGCAATCGCCACCAGAATGCCGCCGCGCGCCGTGCCGTCGAGCTTGGTCATGATCAGGCCGCCGACGCCCGCCACGTTGCGGAAGATCTCCACCTGGTTCATGGCGTTCTGGCCGGTCGTGGCGTCCAGCGTCTGCAGCACCGTGTGCGGCGCATCCGGATCGAGCTTGCCGAGCACGCGGACGATCTTTTCCAGCTCCGCCATCAGTTCCGCCTTGTTCTGCAGGCGGCCGGCGGTATCGATGATCAGCACGTCGCATTTCTTCGCCCGCGCCTGTTCGAAGGCGTCATAGGCAAGGCCCGCGGCATCGGCGCCGAGCCTGGTGCCGATGAATTCCGAGTTGGTGCGGTCGGCCCAGATCTTCAGCTGCTCGATGGCTGCGGCACGGAAGGTGTCGCCCGCCGCCAGCATCACCTTGAGGCCGGAGCCGGAAAGTTTTGCCGCCAGCTTGCCGATCGTCGTCGTCTTGCCGGTGCCGTTCACGCCGACGACGAGGATGACGTGCGGCTTGTGCGAGAGATCGAGTTCCAGCGGTTTCGCCACCGGTGTCAGCACCTTGGTGATCTCCGTCGCCATGATGCGCGAGACGTCCTCGCCCGTCACGTCCTTGCCGTAGCGCTCGGACGAGAGCGTGTCGGTGATGCGCATCGCGGTCTCGACACCGAGATCGGCCTGGATCAGCAGGTCTTCCAGCTCCTCCAGCGTGGCCTCGTCCAGCTTGCGCTTGGTGAAGAGGGCGGCGATCTGTCCGGTCAGCTGCGCTGACGTCCGCGACAGGCCCTGCCGCAGCTTCTGGAACCAGGAGAGTTTTGGCTGCGGCGCTGCCTCCACCACCGGCGCTTCCACTTTGCGCGTGGCAAAACCCTTGGGAAGGGCGGGGTCGGCGGTCAGCGGTGGTGTTTCCGCCTCGGTCAAGAAAGAGGAAACGGCAGCAGACGCGTCACCCCCCTCTGTCCCGCCGGACATCTCCCCCTCAAGGGGGGAGATCGCTTCCGGGCTTTTGCTTTCCCCAACCAAATCCCGGTTGGAGGAATCCGGCTCTTCCCGTGACGCTTCAACATGCGCAGCGTCGGTGAGGGATCCGTCCCCTTGCTGCGAGTCGATCTCCCCCCTTGAGGGGGAGATGCCCGGCAGGGCAGAGGGGGGCGTCGCGGGCACATCACCAGGGGGGTGCGCAACGGCGTCTTCTTCCGCCTCCAGCAGCGCCAGCGGCACCATACCGAGGTCGCCGGGGGCTGCGGCTGCCGTCAGCAGATCGGCGGCGTCATCCGCATCGTCATCCGCCGGGCCGCCGGCCGTTTCCATTTCGGCAAGCGAGACCGGGTCGACCGGCGAGACCGGCAGATCCTCGCTGCGGGCATGCGGTTCGGCCTCGGCGGCGATGGCTGCCTGTTCCTCGACCGTCAGACCTTCCGGTGCCTTGTCGTCTTCCGTGGCCGGCTTGTCCTTGCCGAACGAGAAGACTTTTTTGATGAAACCCAGCGCCATGAATGATCCGTTCCGTCACGCTGCACAGGCAGCGGCAACCTGCATTGTCAGATGTTTGCCATTGTGGCCGGTAATGGTGACCGGCACCAGATCGCGCGGCGTCAAACCGGGTGCCGCGACCAGCGAAAAATTCTCGGTATGGCCGAAGCCGCTCATTTCCACCAGAAGGGTCTGGCGCGTGCCGACCATCCGGTCGAGATGGGCCGCGGTCAACTGCTCGCCCGTGGCGCGCAGCCGTGCTGCCCGTTCCTTGACGAGCGCGCGGTCGAGCTGCGGCATGCGCGCCGCCGGCGTGCCGGGGCGCGGGCTATAGGGAAAGACATGCAGGAAGGAGAGGCCGCAGTCTTGGGCATGCCGCACGGCATTAGAAAACATGTCCTCGGTCTCGGTCGGGAAACCGGCGATCATGTCGGCGCCGAAACTCGTTTCCGGCCGCAGCCGGCGCACCTGCTCCACGAAGGCCAGCGCGTCGGCGCTCGCATGCCGCCGTTTCATGCGCTTCAGGATCATGTCGTCGCCATGCTGCAGCGACAGGTGCAGATGCGGCATGAAGCGCGCCTCCTCGGCGATGAGGTCGAGCAGATGACGGTCCGCCTCGATGCTGTCGATGGAGGAGAGGCGCAGGCGCTCTATGTCCGGCACCTGCTTCAGAAGCGTCTTTGCCAGCAGCCCGAGCGTCGGCTGGCCCGGCAGGTCCGCGCCGTAGCTTGTGGCATCGACGCCCGTCAGCACGATTTCGCGGTAGCCTTCGGCGACAAGCCTGCGGGCCTGCTCCACCACAGCGCCCATCGGCACGGAGCGGGAATTGCCGCGACCATAGGGAATGATGCAGAAGGTGCAGCGGTGATCGCAGCCGTTCTGCACCTGGATGAAGGCGCGCACATGGCCATCGATGTGGCGCACCATCTGCGGCGCCGTCGCCTTCACGCTCATGATGTCGTTGACGCGCAGCTTCTCTTCCGCCGAGACACCGAAATCCGGCAGGGCGCGATAGGCGGCGCTTTTCAGCTTTTCCTCATTGCCGAGAACCGCATCCACCTCCGCCATCGCGCCGAACGTGCCGGCTTCGGTCTGGGCCGCGCAGCCGGTCACGATGATGCGGGCATGCGGGTTTTCCCGCCGCGCCCGGCGGATCGCCTGCCGCGCCTGGCGCACCGCTTCGCCCGTCACCGCGCAGGTGTTGACGAGGATGGCATTGTTCAGCCCCGCCTTTTCGGCCTCCGCCCGCATGACCTCGGATTCATAGGTGTTGAGCCGGCAGCCGAAGGTGATGACCTCGACGCCGCTCACGGGACCATGGCCTCGGCTGCCTCCGGGTCGCGCGCGAAGCGGCCGGTCGTGGGGTCGAGACGGCCGGACCATTCCCATTCGGCCGGGCCGGTCATGATCACATGGTCGTCGGCGCGCCACTCGATCGTCAGCTTGCCGCGATTGGGGCTGGAGGCGACGGTGATGGTGACCGTGCGGCCCGTGCGTCCCGTGCGCGCGCCGGAGACCCCGGCGGAGCAGGCGGCGGAACCGCAGGCGAGCGTCAGACCCGCGCCGCGCTCCCAGGTGCGTGTCACCATTTCGGTCGGCGAGATCACCTGGGCCAGCGTGATATTGGCCTTTTCCGGAAACATCGGGTGGTTTTCGAGAAGCGGGCCGAAGCGGTCGAGATCGAAGCTCATCGGGTCGCGATCCACCCAGAAGACCGCATGCGGATTGCCCATGGACATTACCGCGGGCGAATGCAACACGGGGGCGTCGATCGGGCCGATCTGCAGCTCGATGCGGCTGGTATCGGCAAACTCCTCCGACAGCGGGATCTTGTCCCACTGGAACACGGGCTTGCCCATGTCGACGGAGATCGTGCCGTCGGCATGATCTTCTGCCGTCAGGATACCGGCCAGCGTCTGGAAGGTGAAGGTTCTCCGTCCGGTCTCGGCGGCAAGCGCCTGCACCACGCAGCGCGTGCCGTTGCCGCAGGCCTGGGCGCGCGTGCCGTCGCAATTGACGATGTCGATATAGGCGTCGGTACCGGCGATCTTCGGATCGTGGATCGCCATGATCTGGTCGAAGGCGGTCTCGGGATCGGCTGCCAGCGCAATCGCGGCCTCGGGCGTCACCCGGTCGGAACGGCCGCGCATATCCACGACGAGGATCTTGTTGCCAAGCCCGTTCATCTTCGCGAATTCGACCGTCTGTACCATGGAAAGCCACCTTTCGGACCGATGTCCGTCGTTTTGGGCTATATGGCGGAAAAATGCCGGCATTTCCAGTGCGCTCGGCGCATGCCGGGCAACCTCGTACAAAGGGGCCGGTTCGGCCCTTCAGGCAAAGCGATGCTGCTGCGCCAGCGCCTCTGCCGCAAGCCGCGCAAGGTTCTGCCGGATCCGCTCCTGCAAGACGGCGGCCACCGACGGATATTCCTCCAGCAGCCGGTGGAACAGCGTGCGGGCGATGCGCAGAACCTCGCCATCCTCTGCAGCGATCGCGGTGAATTTTCGCTCCACCATGGTCACCAGCGCAAGCTCGGAGAGGAGAGTACCCGGACCGACCGAGCGGCTGAGGTCCGCAATGCCGTCGCGGCCCTCGGTGTAGAGATCGATACGCCCGCGCGCCACCACGAAGGCGCATTCGGCGGGCGAGCGTTCGCGAAACAGTTCCTGGCCCTTGCTGACATTGCGCCGCTCCGCCCCGAAGGCGACCAGCCGCAACTGGTCTTCATCGAGCCCCTGGAAGAGGGGCACTTCGGAGAGAAGGCGAATGTCGTCGCTGAGCGCCATGGGCTGTCCTTCCGGTCAGGGAACGATCTTGTAGCCACCGTTTTCGGTGACGAGGATCTCCGCATTGGACGGATCGCGCTCGATCTTCTGGCGCAGGCGATAGACATGGGTTTCCAGCGTATGGGTCGTCACACCGGAATTGTAGCCCCAGACCTCTTCCAGCAGCACGTCGCGCGTCACCACCTTCTGGCCGGCGCGGTAGAGATAGCGGATGATCGCCGCTTCCTTTTCCGTCAGCCGGATCTTCTTGCCGTCCTCGGTGGTCAAGAGCTTCTGGCTCGGTTTGAACAGGTAGGGGCCGACCGTGAAGGTGGCGTCCTCGCTCTGCTCGTACTGGCGCAACTGGGCGCGGATGCGCGCCAGAAGCACGGCGAAGCGGAAGGGCTTTGTGATATAGTCGTTGGCGCCGGCTTCCAGACCGAGGATCGTGTCGGAATCCGTATCGTGGCCGGTCAGCATGATGATTGGCGCCTTGAAGCCCGCCTTGCGCAGCAGCTTCACGGCCTCGCGGCCGTCCATGTCCGGCAGGCCGACATCCATGATCAGCAGGTCGATCTGGCGGGATTTCGCGGTTGCCATGGCACGCGTGGCATTCGCTTCCTGCACCAGCGCAAATTCCTCATAGAGGGAAAGCTGTTCCACCAGCGTCTCGCGCAGGTCGTCATCGTCATCCACCAGCAGAATGGTGCGGGCTGCCATGCCGTCTTTGCCTTTCCGTTGGCCCGTCCGCCAATGGCGGAGAGGCGCTTCGTTGCACGTGACATTGTGCTATCACTTCAAACGAATTCCTGTCGAAAGCAACAATGTGTGTGAGAAATGGGTGGGATAAACCCCCTTCGCAAGGGAAATGCGCTGGTTGTTCGCACCGCGCCATCAAATCGCGCTCGCGGTTTCGTGAGCATCGGCCCATTGACGGTGCCAGCAGCGCTCGGCCGTTCTGGAACAACCGCTCGCAAACGGGAGGGCGATGGTGCCACGCCGATCGCCACCATGCGGCTGCTTTACGGCTTTGTCCGGGGCGATCGCCTGCGCTTGCCGCCGACGGCGCTGCCCTTCAGACGCATCCGCAAGGACATGCTGTGGTGCGATGATCCCGGCCATTCGTCCTACAACCGGCCCGTTCGAACCCCTTTCGTGCCGAGCCATGAGGTGCTTTCCCGCACCGACGGCCTCTACGACATCTGCCTGGTGCTCGACTGGAACGTGACGGAGCGCCGCCGCAACCGCGGTTCGGCGATCTTCTTCCACCTGATCCGCCCCGGCTATGAGCCGACGGCCGGCTGCATTGCCGTCAGTCTCCGCGACATGCGCCGTCTGCTGCCGCATCTGCGGTCGGGCACCATGGTCACGGTGATCGGCTGAACGCGTCCGGCCGACCTCCCTCGCCATGAAAAAAGGCGGCCCCGAAGGACCGCCTTTCCGTCTGGTGTCGAACCGATTTCCGTTCGGGCCGCTTAGTTGTTGCGGTTGCCCAGGAACTGCAGCAGGAACATGAACAGGTTGACGAAGTCGAGATAGAGCGTCAGCGCACCCATGATCGCCTTGCGGCCCATCACGGCGGCGTCGTCGCCATCGAAATACATTTCCTTGATCTTCTGCGTGTCATAGGCGGTGAGGCCGGCGAAGATCAGCACGCCCAGCACCGAGATGGCGAAGGCGACGGCCGAGGAGGCCAGGAAGATGTTGACGATCGAGGCGATGATCAGGCCGAACAGACCCATGATCATGAACGAGCCCATGGCCGTCAGGTCACGCTTCGTCGTGTAGCCGTAGAGCGACAGGGCGCCGAAGGAGGCGGCGGTCACGAAGAAGGTCTGCACGATGCTCTGGCCGGTGAAGACGAGGAAGACCGAGGACAGCGACAGGCCCATCAGTGCGGCATAAACCCAGAAGGTGGTCTGCGCCGCTGACACGCTCATCCTGTTGATGCGGTAGCTGAGGAAGAAGACCATTCCCAGCGGAGCGAACATCACAAGCCACTTCAGCGGGCTCGTGTAGAGCGCCACGCCGAACGGCGTCAGATGGCCGTCTGCGACGGCAAGCTGCCAGGTGCCGAAGGCTGCCAGGCCGGTGATGACCAGACCAAGCGCCATCAGGTTGTAGACCTTCAGCATGTAGCTGCGAAGGCCTTCGTCAATCATTGCGGCCGATTGGGCACGGCTCTGGAAGTTGTAACGTTCAGACATATCGTCCTCTCAAAGCTCCGGTGTTGCTACGGTGTCGGGCCTTGAAACCCTGGCGCCGCTGCGGAGCCTCAGCAAGCATGCCTGAAATATGCGCTGTCCCGCCCGTGCGTTCAAGTGGCGGGAACCCGAATCAGCTCCGATTCGCGAAAGTGACGAAGATTTAATCCGGCGGCGCCGTCGACAACCCTCGATTGCTCCTAGAGTTCCCGCAGCACCGGTGCGGCCTTCTGGCCCAGCACCCGCCAGGTGCCGGCAAGCCCGATGCCGACTGTCAGTATCAGCGCGCCGATCAGCGTCGCCGCCGCCACGTCCGGCAGGAAGGTCGATTGCAGGCGCATGATGCGGCTGACGACGAACCAGGCGGAGAGGCCGCCCGCCAGAAGCGCGAAGATGGCGGTGGCGGCGCCAAGGATCATGTATTCGTAGCTGAAGGCGCGCATCAGCATGGCGCGGGTGCCGCCCAGCGTCTTGAGGATCACCGCATCATGGGTGCGGGCCCGGTTGCCCGACGCGAGCGCCCCCGACAGCACGAGGACGGAGGCGATCAGCGCGACGGCCGCCGCCGCCCGCATCGCCGTCGCCAGCTGCCCGAGCAGGCCTTCGGCCATGTCGAGCGCGTCCTTTACCCGTACGCTGGTAATCGTCGGATAGGCATTGGTGACGGCCCGCAGGATCGCGCCTTCCTGCTGCGGGGTCAGCGAGGCATCGCTCAGCGTTGCAAGCCAGGCATGCGGCGCGCCGCGGAAGGTGTTCGGCGAGAACACCATCACGAAGTTGATCGACAGCGATTCCCACTGGATGGCGCGGAAATTGGCGATGCGGGCGGTGATGTTGCGGCCGAGTACATTGACCGTCACCGTGTCGCCGATCTTCAGGCCGAGTTCCGTCGCTTCGCGCGCCGAAAACGAGACGAGCGGCTCGCCCTCGTAGTTCTCCGGCCACCAGTTCCCTTCCGTCAGCCGCGAATTGGTGGGCAGCGTCGTCTCATAGGTAATGCCGCGATCGCCGCGCAGAACCCAGCGCCCGCCGGGCGGCACGTTCATCTTTGCCACATCCTGGCCGTTGAAGGCCATGATGCGACCGCGCAGCATCGGCACCTGCGTGATCGCGCTTTTCGGTGCCTGCTGCTCCAGCACGTCGAGGAAGCCCTCGCGCTCGTTGCTCTGGATGTCGACGAAGAAGAAGTTCGGCGCCTCCTGCATCATCGTGCCTGTCAGCTGGCGGCGCAGATTGCCGTCGATCAGCGACAGCGTCACGAGCAGCGCAAGGCCGAGCCCAAGCGACAGCACCACCGATGGCGTGAGCGCGCCCGGCCGGTGGATATTGCCGATCGCCAGCCGCAGCGCCGGGGAGGAGACGCGCGGCGCGCGGCGCGCGAGCGCGGCAATCCCGGCCGCGACCAGCCGCAGCAGCACGAAGGCACCCGCCACCGCGCCGAGGAAGACGACCGCGATGAAGCGGTCCTCGGCGGCGAGGATCGCAAGGCCCGCAAGCGCGGCAAGTGCCGTACCGGCGGCGAGCAGATAGGGCCAGGAGGGCAGGCGGCTCTGGTCGAAACTCTGTTCTCGAAACAGGGCGGTTGCCGGCACTTCGCGTGCATGGCCAAGCGGCAGAACGGCGAAGGTGAAGGTGGTGAGCAGGCCAAACAGCGCGGCAAGGCCGAGCGCGGACGGGTAGAAGGCCGTCTCCTTTGGCAGCGGGAGAATATCCTTCAGGAAACCCAGGGCAGCAAAGGGAGCCGCCGCCCCGACCACGAGGCCGATGGCAATGCCGATCGCACCGATCATCAGGATCTGGAAGAGATAGATCAGCGTGACGACAAAGGCCGGCGCGCCCAGGCACTTGAAGGTCGCGATCGTGGTTCGCTTGGCGTCAAGGAAGGCCCTGACCGCATTGGCGACGCCGACGCCGCCGACGATCAGCGCTGTCAGCCCGACGAGGGTGAGGAATTGCGAGAAGCGTTCCACATTCTCCGTCAGCGACGGCGCGGCACGGTCGGCCGTGCGAATCGACCAGCCCGCGGCCGGAAAGGCGGCGTTGGCCTTCTCCGTCAGGGCAGCGCGGGACAGGGGCGCCGGCATCTTCACCTTGTAGGAGTGCTCGACAAGGCTTCCGGTCTGGATCAGGCCCGAGGCAATCAGTGCCTCGCGGCTCAGCATCAGGCGTGGTGCAAAGCCGAACCCTTCAGACAGCGCATCTGGCTCGGTGACCAGGGCGGCGGTGATGCGGATGCGGGCATTGCCGATGAGAAGCTCCTGCCCGGCTTCGATGCCGAGCCGCTCCAGCAGCAGCGGCGCCGCCACCGCCCCGAAGGCATCACCCTCTCTGCCAAGCAGGTCGGAGAGCGGGCGCTGCGGATTTGTCACCACGCCGCCATAAAGCGGATACGCCCCGTCGACGGCCTTCACCTCGACCAGTGCCTGCTGCGACCCGTTTGGCAGGCGCACCATGGAGCGAAGCCCCGTGGAGACAGAGACCTGGCCCAGCGTGTCGAGGAAGGTGCGCTCTTGTGCGGTTGCTTCCCGGTTGTTCAGCTCGAAGCGCGCGTCGGCGGCAAGCAGCGACTGGCCCTGCGTTGCGATCGCCCCGGTAATGGCGCGCGAGACGGAATTGACCGCGGCAATGGCCGCCGTGCCGAGCGCGATGCAGGCCAGAAAGATATAGAAACCGGACAGCCCGCCGCGCAGCTCGCGCAGCGCGAGCCTCCAGGCGATGGAGATACGGGGAAAACCGGCACCGTTCATGCGAAGGCCGCCGCGGGGCTGACGCTGTTCAGGCTGTCGGCGGCGATCTCGCCGGAGCGCACGCGGATCTGCCGGGTGCAGCGGGCGGCGAGCGCCGTGTCATGCGTCACCAGCATCAGCGTCATGCCGCGCTCCTTCTGCTTGGCAAACAGAAGGTCGGCGATCTGGCGGCCGGTTTCCGTGTCGAGATTGCCGGTCGGCTCATCGGCAATCAGCACGGCAGGCGAGGGCGCGAGCGCGCGGGCAATCGCCACCCTCTGCTGCTCGCCGCCGGAGAGCTGGCCCGGATAATGGGTCAGACGCTCGCCAAGGCCCACCGCCGTCAGTTCACGCTTTGCGATATCGAAGGCATTGCGCACGTTCGCCAGTTCCAGCGGCACGGCAACATTCTCGATCGCCGTCATGTTGGCGATCAGGTGGAAGGACTGGAAGACGATGCCGATGTTGCGGCCGCGAAAATCCGCCAGCGCATCCTCGGAGAGCGTGTGCAGCGGCGTGTCCAGCATGTGGATCTCCCCACTGTCCAGCCGCTCGAGACCGGCAAGCACCATCAGCAGCGTCGACTTTCCTGAACCGGACGGCCCGACGATGCCAACGGCCTCACCTTCGCCAATTTTCAGGTCGATGCCCTTCAGCACATGCACGGCGGCGGCCGCGCTGCCGAGCGTCAGATCAGCCTTCTTCAGGGTGATGATGGTTCTTGCCACGGCAAACGATCCTATATTGGCGACTGAACTGTTTCGAAGCTACGTTTGCCGCAGTACGGCGGACCTGTTCAATCTAGGGATGGATTTCATGAAATTCAAAGCAGCCCGGCTTCACGTGATTGTCATTGCCCTGCTTGCGATGGCGGGCCTTGCATCGGCAGAGGCGAAGACCCTGCAGATCGTCGGAATGGGTGACAGCCTGATGGCGGGCTACCAGCTGTCGCCCTCGCAATCCTACACGGCGCAGCTGGAAGGCGCACTTGAGTTGCGCGGTCATGACGTGGCTGTGCTGAATGCCGGCGTATCCGGCGATACCACGTCTGGCGGCCTTTCCCGGCTGGACTGGTCCGTGGAAGATGGCACGGATGGCGTCATCCTTGAACTCGGCGCCAATGACGCACTGCGCGGCATTCCGCCCGAGCAGACCGAAAGCAATCTGGACGCCATGCTGGCGCGCCTCAGGGAACGCAAGATCCCCGTTCTTCTGGTCGGCATGATGGCGCCGCCGAACATGGGCAGCGATTATGCGGAGAAGTTCAACGGCATCTATCCGCGGCTTGCACAGAAATATGGCGTGCCGCTCTACCCCTTCTTCCTCGACGGCGTGGTGACGCACAAGGAGCTGCAACTCTCGGATGGCATGCACCCGAACGAGAAGGGTGTCGGAGTGATGGTCGACCGTTCGCTGCCGGCCGTGGAGGCCTTCATCAAGGCTCTGCCCAAAGACGGTTGATTGTGCAGGGCAAAAATTGGTGCTTGCGCGCAAGGCCGATGCGTGTTCCGCTACGGCTATCGCAAGAGATTCGAGGAGGTTCGCTATGCCGAGACTTTTCACCGCCCTCGAAATCCCGCGCAATGCCGCCATGAGCCTCTCCCTGCTGCGTGGCGGACTTCCAGGTGCGCGCTGGATCGACGTCGAGAATTACCACATTACCTTGCGCTTCATCGGTGATATCGACAACCGTACTGCCGACGAGATCGTCAATCGGCTGGACAGGATCGATCGGGAGGAATTCCAGATCAGCCTCAGCGGCATCGGTTCCTTCGGATCGAAGAAGCCTCATTCCCTTTGGGCGGGCGTGTCTCCCTCGCCGGAGATGAATGCCCTGCAGGCGGAAATCGAGCGGATCTGCCAGCGTGTCGGTCTGCCGCCGGATCCGCGCAAGTTCACCCCGCATGTCACGCTGGCCCGGCTGAAGTCCTCCCGTCTGGACGATGTCGTGCATTATCTTTCAGGCCGCGGCAACTTCCACACCACGCCCTTCACCGTCGGGCGTTTCGTGCTGATGTCGTCGAAGGAATCGGTGGGCGGCGGTCCCTACCTGACGGAAGAGGTGTTTCCGCTGCAGGAAAGCCGCTCTGCCTGGCGGGACGCCGGCCGGCACGCCGAAAGCCAGCTTTACTGAGGGAGTTGCGACCGTGCGTGATCCCCTTCTCGAACCCGCCGCCATCGAGGCGGCGCTTGCGGAAATTGAGGGCTGGGAACTGGCGCCGGACGGACGTTCGATATTGCGAAACTTCAAGTTTGCCGATTTCCGCGCCGCCTTTGCCTTCATGACCGAATGCGCGCTGTCGGCGGAAAAATTGGACCATCATCCGGAATGGTCGAATGTCTATTCCCGTGTTTCCGTGACGCTCACCACCCATGACAGCGGCGGGCTGACCGAGCGCGACCTTCGCCTTGCCCGGCTGATGGACAAGGCCGCCCGCGCCCGCAATTGACGCGGGAACGCTGCCTTCCCATATGCGTTCCAGCACCATGCTGAACGTGGAAGGGATGAAGACCGTGGATGAGGTCAAGATCGGGGAAATTCTGATGCCGGGAGACGAAGAAACCCAGGCCCGTCAGGAGGCCCGGGTACGGCGCTCGTTCTGGCCTACGCTGAAGAAGGCGCTGCGCGTCATCCCCTTCAGCCGCGATGTCGCGGCCGCCTATTATTGTGCGATCGATCCGCAGACGCCGACCCGCGTACGCGGCGTGCTTCTTGCGGCACTCGGCTATTTCGTGCTGCCCTTTGACCTTATCCCGGACATGTTCGTGATGGTGGGCTTCACCGATGACGTGGCCGTTCTGGCGGCCGCCTTCCGGATGATCCAGGCGCATATCAAGGACGAGCATTATCAGGCGGCCGACCGGGCGCTCGCCAACGATCCCGATCTCGATCCGACGAGGACTGCAGCCACAGGCTGAGGTGGCTGTATCTTTTCCCTCTTCCGGTCGCAGTGTGCGAAGGCATGCCGCTTCAGAGCGTATGGCGGCCAAACTCTTGCCCGATTCATCCCATCATTGAAGCTCCGGACGACGATCCGGGGCTGTTGCGATCCATGTCCTGTCAAAAGGTCTTTTCGCCTGCACCTTTCCCAGTCCGCATGCCAAACAGCCGACGATTCCTCTCTGTTGACGATTTGGTAACCAGAATTAAGTCAAAATTGAACGGATTTCGACCAAGCCCGGCTTGCGCCGTCCGGTCGGCCGTTCAATGAGAAACTGGCAGGACACAATGTTTGTAAGACAGATCGCCATCGCGTCGACCCTTTTGCTCGCCAGCACGGCATTCGCCTCGGCCCAGGCGCCCAACCTCATCGGCCAGTTCAAGAACTGGGGCGCCTATTCCTACAAGTCCGGCAACAGCACTGTCTGCTATGTGCTGTCCATGCCGACCACCAAGGAGCCGGCCAGCGTGGACCATGGAGATATCTTCTTCATCGTCTCCCAGCGTCCGGGCCAGAACATTTCCTACGAGCCGCAGGCGATGATGGGCTATCCGCTCAAGCCGGATTCGAAGGTCAACGTCACCATCGACAAGAAGAACTTCGTCATGTTCGTCAAGGACAAGGCAGCTTGGGTGGAAAACGCCGCCGAGGAACCGGCTCTGGTGTCCGCCATGAAGGGCGGCTCGACCATGACCGTGAAGGCGACGTCGGTGCGTGGTACCGGCACCAGCTATTCCTATTCGCTCTCGGGCCTCTCGCAGGCGCTGAAGCAGATCGAAACCTGCAAGTAAGGCCGCCAACGCGGCCTCACCCTGCCAGAATCGAAGGAAGGCCGGCGGCATGACCGGCCTTTTTCCGTTTGCTGATGACGGGCGCGCCATTTGATGCTAAAGGGCGCCGCAACTGCGGTCGAACTCCGCCATGGCATGCCATGGGCAACAGGCCGCCCGATGCATTTCACACCAGACAGTCCGGACTGCCTTCGGCGCGACGCGCCGTGACGCGCAGCCGTCGAGTGGAAAACGAACATGTCCGTTACCGATGCCATCGTACCCGGTCTTGCCGTCAAGCAGCCGCTGGTGCCCCGCCCGGACCTGATGTCCGGCAAGCCCTCCCTGATCGGTCTCACCCGCGAGCAGATGGGCAAGGCGCTGGTCGAGAAGGGCGTGCCGGAAAAGCAGGTGCGCATGCGTGTCAGCCAGCTCTGGCACTGGCTCTACATCCGCGGCGTGTCCGATTTCGACGCCATGACCAATGTGGCCAAGGACATGCGCGAGATGCTGAAGCAGCATTTCACCATTTCCCGCCCGGAAGTGGTGGAAGAGCAGGTCTCCAACGATGGCACCCGCAAGTGGCTGTTGCGCTTTCCGCCGCGCGGTGCCGGCCGTCCTGTCGAGGTGGAAACCGTCTACATTCCCGAAGAAGGCCGCGGAACGCTGTGCATTTCCAGCCAGGTCGGCTGTTCGCTCACCTGTTCCTTCTGCCATACCGGCACCCAGCGGCTGGTGCGCAACCTGACGGCGGAAGAAATCCTCTCGCAGCTGCTTCTGGCGCGGGATCGCCTCGGCGATTTTCCGGGCACCGATACGCCGCCCGGCGCCTTCGTGCCGACCGGCGAGCGCAAGGTGACGAACATCGTGATGATGGGCATGGGCGAGCCGCTCTACAATTTCGACCATGTGAAGGACGCCCTGCTGATCGCCACCGATGGCGACGGCCTGTCGCTCTCCAAGCGTCGCGTCACGCTCTCCACCTCCGGCGTGGTGCCGGAGATCTATCGCACCGGCGACGAGATCGGCGTGATGCTGGCGATCTCGCTGCATGCGGTGCGCGACGAACTGCGCGACATGCTGGTGCCGATCAACAAGAAATATCCGCTGAAGGAGCTGATCGAGGCCTGCCGCAACTATCCGGGCCTGTCGAATGCCCGCCGTATCACCTTCGAATATGTGATGCTGAAGGATGTCAACGACAGCCTGGAAGACGCCAAGGAACTGGTGAAGCTCCTGAAGGGCGTGCCGGCCAAGATCAACCTCATTCCCTTCAACCCCTGGCCGGGCACCAATTACCAGTGCTCGGACTGGGCGACGATCGAGAAGTTCGCCGATTTCATCAACCAGGCTGGCTATGCCTCGCCGATCCGCACGCCGCGTGGCCGCGACATTCTCGCCGCCTGCGGCCAGCTGAAATCGGAATCCGAGCGCATGCGCAAGACCGAGCGTCTGGCCTTCGAAGCCATGATGATCGCCGGCCATGGCGAGGACGACTGAGCCGATGTCCGGTGCCTTCGCGCGTCTGATCGAGGCCAATGCGACGGACTGGCAGGCCTATACGCAGCACCGCTTCGTGCGGGAACTGGCTGAAGGCACGCTGCCGGAGGCGGCCTTCCGGCACTATCTCAGGCAGGATTACCTGTTTCTCATCCAGTTCGCCCGCGTCTGGGGTCTTGCCGTCTACAAGAGCCGCACGCTTGCCGAGATCCGGCAGGGGCTCGACAGCCTGAAGGCGATCGTCGAGGTGGAGCTTGGCCTGCATGTGGGCTATTGCGCGCAGTGGGGCATCGACGAGGCGGCGCTTGAAGACCTGTCGGAATCCCGCGCCACGCTCGCCTATACCCGCTATGTGCTGGACGCCGGCATGAGTGGTGACCTGGTCGACCTGCATGTGGCGCTCGCGCCCTGCATCATCGGCTATGGCGAGATCGCACGTTGGATTCTGCAGCAGCCCTTCACGGTGCTGGAGGGCAATCCTTACGCCGACTGGATCGCCATGTATGCCGGCGACGAATATCAGGCGCTCGTCGCCTCCGAGCTGCAGTGGCTTGATGAACGGCTTTCGGCGCTCGATGCAGCACGGATGGCTGCACTATCCAATGTCTTTCGCGATGCGACGCGGCTTGAAGCCGATTTCTGGCAGATGGGCCTCGATCTCGCCTGAGCGAATGCTTAGGGTCGGGTGCCCTCAGCGCGCCTGCGTCATGAAGATCTTCACGGCAAACACGGAAAAGACGCCGGCAAAGGTATAGTCGATGCCGCGCAGTACCTTCGGATTGGCCTGCAGCCAGCGGGCCAGCCGGTCGGCGGCGAAGATCACGATGATGTTGATCGGCATGCCGACGATGATGAAGAAGAAGCCGAGGAACAGCAGCTTGTGGGTGACGGCCGGATCGCCGGCGGTGACGAATTGCGGCAGGAAGGTCATGAAGAAGATGATGACCTTGGGGTTCAGGAGGTTGACCCAGAGCCCCGTCGAGATATTGCCCCAGACCGAGCCGGACGGTTCCGCGACCGCTTCCACCTTCAGGCTCGAACCCTGCCGCACCGCCTGGATGGCAAGAAACAGCAGATAGCCGGCGCCGCCGGTCTTCAGCAGGAAGAAGGCGGTCGGCGAGGCGGTGATCAGCGCGGACACGCCAAAGGCCACCAGCATGGTGTGGATCATCACGCCGATCGTGGTGCCCACCACCACATAAAGCGCCCGTCGGCTCCCCTGCGACAGCGCCCGGCTGATTGACAGCGTCATGTCCGGCCCCGGCGTGATGGCCAGCAGCAGGCACATGCCGGTAAAGGTCACGAGGGTGGGCAGGCTCGGCAGAAAATCCATGGAAGGCCTCGGCGAATGATGGTCGCCGAGACTTACCCTGCCTTGCCGGGCTTGCCAATCAGTCTCGCTTGCTGATGAAGGCTTTTGCCGTTTCCGCGTGTGCCGGTTCCCAGCGCGACAGCGGCGGGCGGTTTTCGATGATGTCGCCGGCTGCCCATGCGATGCGCCGCTCGTCGGTCTTGCGGTCCACCTCGTTGTCGGGGCAGAGAATGTAGAAATCGCCGCCCGTCAGGCTCCGCAGCATGAAGTCCACCGTTTCCTCGGGCGTCCAGGCGCCGGCCGGCTTTTCGGTGCGCCCATGGGCGGTGAGCCCCGTGAAGACGAAGCCGGGGATCAGCAGATGCGCCGACACGTTGCAGCCTTCGGTGTTGCGCAGTTCGTGTTGCAGCGCTTCCGTAAACACTTTCACGCCCGCCTTGGCGACATTGTAGGCTGGGTCGCCGGGTGGCGTGGTGATGCCCTGCTTGGAGCCGGTATTGATGATCAGCGCCGGGTCCTTATGGGCGATCATGCCGGGACCGAAGGCGCGGGTGCCGTGGATCACGCCCATCAGGTTGACGGCGAGAACGCTATCCCAGGCCACCTGTGGGCCAAACAGCGCGCTGCCCGGCTGGATGCCGGCATTGTTCATCAGCACATGCACGCGGCCGAAGCGCTGGATCACGGCGCGCTCCAGCGCCTCCAGTTCGTCGAGCCGCGACACGTCGGTGCCGATGGCCACCACATCGGCCTCTCCGCCGGCAGAGAGGGCGGCCACCGCGCGGCCTGCCTCGGCCAGTTGGTCGCCGTCGAGATCGACGAGCACGACGCAGAGACCCATCCTGGCAAACGCCTTGGCAGCGGCGAGCCCGATGCCGGATGCGGCGCCGGTTACCACGGCGACATGTCCCTGTTGCAGGGCCGGATGCGGGGTTGTCATCTGGTCACTCATTGGAATGTCTCCTTCGGTGGCGTCATGTTCACACGTCGTGGCGCATATGGGACGCTGCCCGCACATCGTCAACATGGCGGGGTGCGGTCGGGAAGCGTTCGCCATGGGCAGGATGGTGACCGGGATGATTTCCGCAGACCTTGCCGCGCTTGTCGACGGCGAGGTCGTGGCCGGCGATGAGGCTTGCGAGGCTGAGGCGCTCGCTGCTCCTCCTGCGCGGGCATGATGACGGCCTTGCTGCCATTCGTGCCGCCATCGAAGGCGGGCGAAGCCTCCGGAGAGTCGCACCCGTTTGACGTTGATGCTTTCATCGGAGAGAGACATCGCCGCTCGCCGATCAAGTCAAGTCTGGCGCCATGGGGTCATCCGCATCCTTCACCAGCGCAAGACCATCGGCCGGCATCTGTGACGGTTTGGGCTTGCGCATGCCCTTGCACCCCGCCGCAAACTCGCTAAAAGTGCCGCGATCCCAGACTTAAAGCGGCAGGTTCTGCGACCTGCCCTCCAGACGGAACGCAATCGACATGGCACTCCCCAAAGACGTGAAGAAAGTCGTGCTGGCCTATTCCGGCGGCCTCGACACCTCCATCATCCTGAAGTGGCTCCAGACGGAGCTTGGCGCGGAAGTCGTCACCTTCACCGCCGATCTCGGCCAGGGCGAGGAACTCGAGCCGGCGCGCAAGAAGGCCGAGATGCTCGGCATCAAGGAGATCTTCATCGAGGATGTGCGCGAGGAATTCGTGCGCGATTTCGTCTTCCCGATGTTCCGTGCCAATGCCGTCTATGAAGGCGTCTATCTGCTCGGCACCTCGATCGCCCGTCCGCTGATCTCCAAGCACCTGATCGAGATCGCGAAGAAGACCGGCGCAGATGCCATCGCGCACGGCGCGACCGGCAAGGGCAACGACCAGGTCCGCTTCGAGCTGTCGGCCTATGCGCTGAACCCCGACATCAAGATCATCGCCCCCTGGCGCGACTGGTCGTTCAAGAGCCGCACGGACCTTCTGGCATTTGCCGAACAGCACCAGATCCCGGTCGCCAAGGACAAGAAGGGCGAAGCGCCGTTCTCCGTCGACGCCAACCTGCTGCACTCCTCCTCCGAGGGCAAGGTTCTGGAAGATCCGAGCAAGGAAGCTCCCGAATACGTGCACATGCGCACCATTTCGCCGGAAGCTGCTCCCGACAAGGCCACGATCATCAAGGTCGGCTTCGAAAAGGGCGATGCCGTGTCGATCAACGGCGTGCGCATGAGCCCGGCCACGCTGCTTGCCGAACTGAATAATTATGGCCGTGACAATGGCATCGGCCGCCTCGATCTCGTGGAAAACCGCTTCGTCGGCATGAAGAGCCGCGGCGTCTACGAGACACCCGGCGGCACCATCCTGCTCGCCGCCCATCGTGCGATCGAATCGATCACGCTCGATCGTGGTGCTGCCCACCTCAAGGATGAGCTGATGCCGCGTTATGCGGAACTCATCTATTACGGCTTCTGGTTCTCGCCGGAGCGCGAGATGCTGCAGGCGCTGATCGACAAGAGCCAGGAGCATGTCGAGGGCGAAGTGACGCTGAAGCTCTACAAGGGCAATGTCATGGTCATCGGCCGCGAATCGGCAAAGTCGCTCTATTCCGACCAGCTGGTCACCTTCGAGGACGACCAGGGCGCCTATGACCAGAAGGATGCAGCCGGCTTCATCAAGCTGAACGCGCTGCGTCTGCGTACGCTCGCCAAGCGCAATCTCGGCAAGTAAGCCGGATCGCCACCCACGTGATTGGCCCGCTCTCTTTCGGGAGAGCGGGCTTTTTCATGCCCGTCGGGAGAGGTGTTGCAGCCAGAGGAAGCCTGCGACGGCCGAGAGTTCCATGAAGGGGATGATGGTGCCGAAGGCGGTCAGCGGATCGCCGATGGCGGCAGCTGCGATGCCGCCCAGAAAGCCGGAACTCATCTGCAGGAACCCAGTCAGCGCCGAGGCGGAGCCGGCCACATGCGCAAAGGGCGCCAGGCTCTGCGTCACCACATGCGGTGTCAGGAAGGCCAGGCCGAAGGTGCAGATCGCGACCGGCCCCATGATCGACAGGAAGAAGGGCGGCACCAGGGCCACCGACAGCGCCATGATCACGCCGCCCGTGCCGCAGAGCGCGATGCCGATCTCGGCGGCACGCTGTCCGCCAATGCGGGCTGCCACCATCTTCAGCGTCAGCGAGCCCATGAGGTAGAAGCCGGACTGCATCAGCATGCCGATGCCGAATTGCGTCGGCGTCAGCCCGACGCGGTTGATCAGCACGAAGGGCAGCATGGTCGATTGCGTGTAGAGCGCCCCGATCGAGCCGGACAGTACGATCGCGGCGGCCAGGAACTGGCGGTTTCGCGCCACCTCGCCATAGGCGCGGATCAGCCGGGCCGGCTCCAGACGGCGCACATCAGGGATGATGGTTTCCCGCATCAGAAAGACCGTACTCGCTGCCGCCAGCAGGCCGAAACCGACCATCAGCAGGAAGACGGCATGCCAGCCGAACGCGGCCAATGTCAGCCCGCCGAGCGTCGGTCCCATGGCGGGGCCGACCGCCAGGAAGATGCCGATCGTGTTGAGAATCCGCGAGGCCTCGGCGCCCACATAGAGATCACGCACGATGGCGCGTCCCACGACGACACCGACGGAGGCGCCGATACCCTGGATCAGGCGTGCCGCGAGGATGACCTCAACCGTCGGTGCGAGCGCCGCCATGGCGGAGCCGACAAGGTAGATGGCGATGAAGATCAGCGTTGCCACCTTGCGGCCCAGCGCATCCGAAAGCGGGCCGGCCACCAGTTGCGCCAGCGCAAAGCCGCCGAAGAACATCGACAGGCTCATCTTGATCGCCGCTTCGGTGGTGCCGAAGGCATGCACCAGCTGCGGCATGGCAGGGGTGTAGATCGCCATCGAGATCGGGCCGAGCGTCGTCAGCAGCGCGCCGAGGAAGGTCACGCGGGCCTCGCTCATGCGGGGTGGCTGTCCGCCTGACATGTCGGATCTCAGGAGCATGCGGCGGGGTCCGGCTGAGCCAGGGCATCGGCCTGCAGATTCGCGCTGATCTGCCCCAGCGCGCTGCTCAGCGCATCGGCTTCAGCGCGCGTCATCCCTGCCGTGGCCATCAGCAGAAGGGCATCCAGCTCTTCTCTCAGGCTTTCGATCAGAGGTTCGCAGGCCGCCGTCAGCGTCACACGTTTGGCGCGGCGATCGTTGGGGTCCGGCTGGCGGTCGATCAGACCCAAACCCTGCAGCTTGTCGAGAAAGGTGCAAACGGTCATCGGCTCGATGCCCATGCGGGCGGCCAGCTCCAGCTGGCGGCAGTCGCCAAGCGCCCGGATGTTGAGAAGCGTGCGGGCTTCTGCGGGCGTGACGCCGAGGCCCGCCTGGGCGATGCGTCGCTCGAAGGCGCCGCGCAGCAGGCGTGCGGCATCCGTCAGGAGAAAGCCGAGACTGTCGTGATGGGTCTGGGGGTGCATGTTACCGTGCCGATTGATAAGGCACCCTTACGATTATTCGTCCCCAAGGCAAGCGGCAATGCGCATTGCACGGTCTTGCTGCCGTGGAAAACAGGTGGTCCTTCAGGTGCGCAGGAAGCCCAGGACGGATTCGAAGGTCTGGGCCTTGTCCTCGTCACCCAGCGTCGTCGCCAGCACCTTCTGGTTCTGGAAGTAGCGGCGGAAATCGAACTCGGTATCGTCGGTCACGTCGGACAGATCCTCGACCGCACCGGACGCACTGACTGCCTGCATCGGCAATTCCTGCGCGAGTGCGATATAGACGTCTTGCGGGATGTCGCCGGCGATATATTTCTGAAGGGCAAGTTCGCGCAGAAGGCGTGGAGAGATGGCGGAAAAGTCCGGTGTCTGGCGCTGCATGTCCTGCAGCTCGAAAACGGGTCGCGTTTCCGCTCTTGGCGAGAACAGGGCTTTTTCGATCCTGGTATTGCGGGCATGCTCTCGATGAAGCAAGCTGCCGGACCAGTGCAGGGAACTCATTTCCACGGCCAGTATCCACCTTCATGGGATATGGTTGCAGAACATAACCGAGGCGTACAACCGGTCAATTATCAATAATCAGCTAATATTTCTTGTATGCCCATGGTTGAACCCTTGCGCCGGTGCCATCATCCGGCATCGCGCGGACACGAAAAGAACAGCTCTAGAGGACAGTGACATGACAGTGCATTCGAAGATCAATCCGGCGCTCGTGGACTGGAGCGGCAGGAACGGCCTTCCGCAATTCGATCAGGTGCGGGATGAGGATTTCGCAGCCGCCTTCGATGCCGCGCTTTCGCTGCATGATGCTGAAATCCTTGCAATCTCCGGCAATCCCGAGGCGCCGTCGTTCGACAACACCATCACCGCGCTGGAGATTGCCGGCGATGAGCTGTCGCGCATTTCCGCCCTGTTCTGGAACCGCGCCGGCGCCCATACCAACGAGGTGGTCCAGGCGCTGGAGCGCGAGATCGCGCCGAAGATGTCGCGCCATTATTCGCAGATCGCCATGAACGAGGCGCTGTTTGCCCGCGTCGATGCATTGTGGGAACAGCGCGACGCGCTCGATCTCACGCTGGAGCAGACGCGGGTGCTGGAACGCCACTGGAAGGGTTTCGTGCGCGCGGGCGCCAAACTGAGCCGCGATCAGCAGGAGCGGCTGGCGACGATCAACGAGACGCTGGCCGGTCTTGGCGCACGCTTCGGCCAGAACGTGCTGGCGGACGAGAAGAACTGGTCGCTGATCCTGACGGCCGAGGAGGAGCTTGCCGGCCTGCCGAGCTTCCTGCGCGATGCGATGGCCTCTGCCGCCCGTGATCGCGGCGCGGCAGAGGGCAGCTATGCCGTCACCCTGTCGCGCTCGATCATCGAGCCTTTCCTTACCTTCTCCAGCCGCCGCGACCTGCGCGAACAGGCTTTTGCGGCCTGGGTGACGCGCGGCGCCAATGGCGGCGAGACCGACAATATCGGCATTGTCCGGGAAACGCTGGCACTGCGTTTCGAAAAGGCGCAACTGCTCGGCTATGACAATTTCGCCGCCTACAAGCTGGACGACACCATGGCCAAGACGCCGGCCAATGTGAACGGCCTCCTGATGAAGGTCTGGGCGAAGGCGCGCACCCGCGCGCTCGAAGAGGAAGCCTCGCTCGCCGGCCTGATGGCGGAGGAGGGGATCAACGGTCCCGTGCAGCCCTGGGACTGGCGTCACTATGCCGAAAAGCTGCGCGAGCGGATGTTCGATTTCTCTGAATCCGAGCTGAAGCCCTATCTGCAGCTGGAGAAGATCATCGAGGCCTGCTTCGACGTGGCAAACCGCCTGTTCGGTGTCACGCTGACGGAAGTGAAGGGCGTGCCCGCCTATCATCCTGACGTCAGGGTTTTCGAGGTGCGCGATCAGGATGGTACGCTGAAGGCCATGTTCCTCGGCGACTATTTTGCCCGCTCATCCAAGCGCTCCGGCGCCTGGATGAGTTCCTTCCAGAGCCAGCATCGCCTGACGCTGAAGAACGGCGCCGAAGGCGAGCTGCCGATCATCTACAATGTCTGCAACTTCGCAAAGCCCGCCGAAGGCAAACCGGCGCTCCTGTCACTGGATGATGCCCGCACGCTGTTCCACGAATTCGGCCACGGCCTGCACGGCATGCTGTCGGATGTGACCTATCCTTCCGTCTCCGGCACGGGCGTGTCGCGCGATTTCGTTGAGCTGCCCTCCCAGCTTTACGAACACTGGCTGACGGTGCCGGACATCCTGACCCGCTATGCCGTGCATGAAAAGACCGGCGAGCCGATGCCGAAGGCGCTGCTCGACAAGGTTCTCGCGGCCCACACCTTCAATGCCGGCTTCAACACGGTGGAGTTCACCTCCTCGGCGCTGGTCGACATGGCTTTCCACACCCGTGGCCCGGTGGAGGATCCGATGGCGGTGCAGGCCGAGGTGCTGGAGGAAATCGGCATGCCGTCCTCCATCGTCATGCGCCACGCCACACCGCATTTCCAGCACGTCTTCTCCGGCGACGGCTACTCGGCCGGCTACTATTCCTACATGTGGTCGGAAGTGCTGGATGCCGATGCCTTCGCAGCCTTCGAGGAGAGCGGCAATCCCTTCGATCCGGTCATGGCGCGCAAGCTGAAGAACAATATCTACTCGGTCGGCGGCGCCATCGATCCCGAAGAGGCCTATCTTGCCTTCCGCGGCAAGCTGCCGGATCCGGAGGCAATGCTGAAGAAGCGGGGCCTTGCCGTCATGGCGGAACTGGCCGGCAGCGACGGCTGAGGGTGTGACGGGCCATTCCCGGTCGGAATGTGATCCATCACAAGAAGTCGCGGGCAAAACGAGCGGGTGTCGCATAGTCTTCATGCGACTCTCCTAGTGGGGAGTTCCTTTTCAAGGACACCCCGCCATGGCCCCCATTATCAGCGCCGAGCATGTCACAAAGGTCTTCCGCCAGCGGGTGCGCCGGCCCGGCCTGCTGGGCAGCTTGCGCGATCTCGCTGCGCCGGTCACGCGGCCGGTCAATGCGGTCGACGACATCTCCTTTGCCATCGCGGCGGGCGAGGCGGTCGGCTATCTCGGCCCGAACGGCGCCGGTAAATCGACGATGATCAAGATGCTGACCGGCATCCTCGCACCGTCTTCCGGTAAAGTGATGGTGCTCGGCCGTCATCCGCAGGCAAACCGCGTGGAGAATGCCCGCCAGATCGGCGTGGTGTTCGGTCAGCGCACCCAGCTGTGGTGGGAGCTGCCGCTCTCGGAAAGTTTCGAGCTGCACCGGCGCATGTATCGCGTGCCGTCCGAGGTCTTCGCCCGCAATCGTGCCGATCTCACCGAGATGATGGGGCTTGCCTCCTTCCTGGAGCGGCCCGTGCGGCACCTGAGCCTTGGTCAGCGCATGCGCGCCGAGATCGCCATGGCGCTCATGCACGATCCCAAGATCCTCTTTCTCGACGAACCGACCATTGGCCTCGACGTGGTGGCGAAGGATGTGGTGCGCAAGTTTCTCTCCCGCATCAACCGCGAGCGCGGCACCACCATCATCCTCACCACGCATGATCTGCAGGATATCGAGGAGATCTGCCCGCGCCTGATCATGGTGGATGAGGGCAAGCTGCTGTTCGATGGAGCGGTTGCTGATCTGCGCGCCCGGTTTGGCGCGCGCCGGCGGCTGGTGCTGGAATTTTCCCGCGAACCCGGCTTCGTGCATCTGGCGGGCGCCGAGCCGGATGGCGGCGAGGGGCACCTCCGCAGCTTCCTGCTGAACGATGACGGTCGCTCGCTGGTTGAACTGCTGGCGGCTCTTCAGGCCGATGCCGATCTGCGCGACGTGCGCCTGCACGAGCCCGGCATCGAGGAGATCATCCGCACCCATTACCAGAGAAGGATCGAGACGGGGAGGGCGGCATGAGCGCCTTCCTTGCCCTCATCCGCGCCGCCTTCCGCCGCGAGTCCGAGCATCACTCGCGCAATGTCTTCCGTATTCTCGGCAGCCTTGTCGAAATTCTTGCCCGGATTTCCATCTGGCAGGCAGCCTTCGGCGCGCATCCGGCCCTCTACGGCATCACGCTGTCGCAGATGATCACCTATTCGCTGATCGGCGGCACCATCCTGTCGAGCTGGGATGCCACGATGATCGTGCGCGATGTTGGTGCGACGATCCGCACCGGTGCGATCGGCAGTTCGCTGCTGAGGCCGGTCGGTTACCCGCTGATGCTGCTGGCCGACCAACTCGGCGTGCGCCTCTTCGACTGGCTGCTGGTCTCCCTGCCGGTCATCGTCATCATGGGCCTCATCTACGGCATCGAGCCGCCGGCAAGCCTTGGCCATGCAATGTTCTTTCTCGGCCATGTGGTGGTGTCGCTCGCGATCCTGATGCTGACCGGTATCCTGATTGGCCTGTTTTCCTTCTGGGTCTTCGATGCCCATTCGCTCGAATGGTTCATGCGCGGCCTGCTGGCCGTGCTCTCCGGCGGGCTGGTGCCGATCTGGTTCTTCCCGAAAGGGTTGGCCGAGGTCGCGCATGCGCTGCCCTTTTCCTGGATCACCTATCAGCCAATGGCGGTCTATCTCGGCGAGCGCGATCTGGCCGCCTCGGCACTCTCGCTCGCCGCCGGTTGCGGCTGGACGGCGGCGCTCGGCGCCTGCGTCGCCTTCGTCTGGTCGCGGGCCTGCGGTCAGGTCGTGGTGCAGGGAGGCTGAGGGATGCGCGAAACGCTGTCGCTGCTCCTCTATCTCGTCCGGCTCAGGGTGCGCACCCGGCTGGAATTCCGCGCCAGCCTGGTCATTGCCTGGGTGGCGCAGGCCTTTGGCTATGCCGGCGTCTTCACGCAGATCTGGCTGATCCTCACCCGCTTCGAGAACATCGGCGGCTGGACCTGGCCGCAGATGGCGCTGCTTCTCGGCTTCCACACGCTGGGCTATGCGCTCGGCGCCTGCTTCACGCTGGTGCAGCTGAGGCGCATGGAAGAGATCGTGCTGGGCGGCGAGTTCGACACGCTGCTGGTCCGGCCGCTGAACCCCTGGGCCTATCTCGTCTTTTCCGGCTTCAACATCGAATATGGCGGCCACATCGCGCTCGGCGCCGGGCTGATCGCCTGGGCATTGCCGCAGCTCCCCATCGTCTGGACGCCCGCGACGCTCGCGCTCTTCGTGGGCGGGCTGATCAGCGCGGCGCTCATTACCGCCTCGATGATCACCATCATCGGCGCCTGCGCCATGGTGCTTGGCCGGGCGCGCTACCTGTTCGGCATCTATTTCGATTTCTGGGAACTGTCGCGCTATCCGGCCAGCATCTTTGCGGTCCCGTTCCAGATCGCGCTGCTCTCCGTCATTCCGCTCGGCTACATGGCCTATGTGCCGGTTTCGGTGCTGCTCGGCCGGCCCGTGCCCTATCTCGCCTCCGCCGCGGAACTGGCGGCGCTTGCGGCTGGCCCGCTTTCCGTCGTGGTGGCTGCCGCCTTCTGGCGGTTCTGCCTCCATCGCTACCAGGGCGGGGGCGGATGATCGCGCCCGCAACCCTGCCCTTAACCGTGCGTTCAGCCTCCCCCTTTCGCAAATGCGAAAAACAGGGTATGAGCGCGCCAACGAAATTTGGCGCGTTATGCTCCCAGTGTGCGCCACAGCCCCAGAGAAACCAAGATGGCACTTCGCAACATCGCGATTATCGCGCACGTTGACCATGGAAAAACGACCCTCGTCGATGAGCTTCTGAAGCAGTCCGGCTCGTTCCGCGAAAACCAGCGCGTGGCAGAACGCGTGATGGACAGTAACGACCTCGAAAAGGAACGCGGCATCACCATTCTCGCCAAGGCGACCTCGGTGGAATGGAAGGGTGTCCGCATCAACATCGTCGACACCCCCGGCCACGCCGATTTCGGCGGCGAAGTCGAGCGTATCCTCTCGATGGTGGATGGCGCGATCGTTCTGGTCGACAGCTCCGAAGGCCCGATGCCGCAGACCAAGTTCGTGGTCTCGAAGGCGCTGAAGGTCGGCCTTCGCCCGATCGTCGCGATCAACAAGATCGACCGTCCGGACGGCCGTCATGAGGAAGTGATCAACGAGGTCTTCGACCTGTTCGCCAACCTCGATGCCACCGACGAGCAGCTTGATTTCCCGATCCTCTACGGTTCGGGTCGCGATGGCTGGATGAATGTCAGCCCGGAAGGTCCGAAGGAAGAGGGTCTCGCCCCGCTTCTCGATCTCGTGCTCAAGCACGTGCCGGAGCCGACGGTCGAAGAAGGCCCGTTCCGCATGATCGGCACGATCCTGGAAGCCAACAACTTCCTCGGTCGCATCATCACCGGCCGCATCGCCTCCGGTTCGATCAAGCCGAACCAGTCGGTCAAGGTTCTCGGCCAGGACGGCAAGACCATCGAAACCGGCCGTATTTCCAAGATCCTCGCCTTCCGCGGCATCGAGCGCACGGCGATCGATGAAGCGCATGCAGGTGACATCGTTGCGATCGCCGGCCTCTCCAAGGGCACCGTTGCCGATACCTTCTGCGACCCCTCTGTCACCGAAGCCATGACTGCCCAGCCGATCGATCCGCCGACGGTCACCATGTCCTTCATCGTCAACGACAGCCCGCTCGCCGGCACCGAAGGCGACAAGGTGACGAGCCGCGTCATCCGAGACCGTCTGTTCAAGGAAGCCGAAGGCAACGTCGCGCTGAAGATCGAGGAAGCCGAAGGCAAGGATTCGTTCTTCGTCTCCGGCCGTGGCGAACTGCAGCTTGCCGTTCTCATCGAAACCATGCGCCGCGAAGGCTTTGAGCTTGCCGTGTCGCGTCCGCGCGTCGTCATGCACAAGGACGAGACGACCGGCGAGACCATGGAGCCGATCGAGGAAGTCGTCATCGACGTCGATGAAGAACATTCCGGCGTCGTCGTGCAGAAGATGTCCGAGCGCAAGGCCGAAATGACCGAACTGCGCCCCTCCGGTGGCAACCGCGTGCGCCTGAAGTTCCTGGCGCCGACCCGTGGCCTGATCGGTTACCAGTCGGAACTTTTGACCGACACGCGCGGCACCGCCATCATGAACCGCCTGTTCCACAGCTACCAGCCGTTCAAGGGCGCGATTGCCGGCCGCAACAACGGCGTGCTGCTGTCCAACGGTTCGGGCGAGGCTGTGGCCTATGCCATGTTCAACCTGGAAGATCGCGGTCCGATGATCATCGAGCCGGGTGAAAAGGTCTATCAGGGCATGATCATCGGCATCCACTCCCGCGACAACGATCTCGAAGTCAACGTTCTCAAGGGCAAGCAGCTCACCAACATCCGCGCCGCCGGCAAGGATGAAGCGGTGAAGCTGACCCCGCCGATCCGCATGACGCTCGACCGCGCGCTCTCCTGGATCCAGGACGACGAACTGATGGAAGTCACGCCGAAGTCCATCCGCCTGCGCAAGATGTATCTCGATCCGAACGATCGCAAGCGCTTCGAAAAGTCGCGCGTCGCCTGATCCGGCCCATCGATACCGAAAAAGCCCCGGAGAAATCCGGGGCTTTTTTGTGTGCGCCGCGTTGCGGGCGGGCTTGTTCGTCAGATTAAAAAAGCGTTAACTTCGGGTTGCGGTTCCACGCATGACGTTCGTGAGCCGTACCGTCGTTCCTTTGCGGAATGATGGAAGGGGCGGCGACAGGTTCAGAGTGTTGTCATGAAGACATTGTCCATCGAGGTGCGGCGGGCAGAACCGCTGGATGCAGCCGCGGTGTCTGAGGTTCACC